>NZ_JBPEHJ010000005.1:0-461495 GCF_051201075.1 Niabella hirudinis | reverse complement strand
GTAGATTTTGTGTGTGGTAACCTAAATCTACTTAAAAGGAGGCCCAAAAGCCTCCTTCTTTTATTTACACTTACTTTTTTCCCCGGACACCAGTAACCTGGAACTTGAAACTTTAGAGTACTTTTGCAGCCTATGACTACGGATAAAAAAGTAAGAGTGCGTTTTGCGCCTTCGCCTACCGGCGGATTGCATTTAGGCGGTGTGAGAACCGTTTTGTATAACTATCTGTTTGCACGCCGGCACGGAGGTGATTTTATTTTAAGGATCGAGGATACCGACCAGACCCGTTTTGTACCGGGTGCCGAGGAATATATTTTTCAATGCTTGGCCTGGGCCGGGCTTGAACCGGATGAAAGCGTAAAACAGGGGGGTGGGTATGGCCCCTACCGCCAGAGCGAGCGCAAAGAACTGTATCGCGCCTATGCGGAACAGCTGGTTGAAAAGGGGCAGGCCTATTATGCCTTTGATACCCCGGAAGAACTGGAGCAGATGCGGCAGGATTTTAAAACCGAACAAAACCCCTCGCCCCAATATGACCATCACGTACGCCATAAAATGCGGAACTCGCTGACTCTGTCGGGGGAGGAAACCGACCGGTTGCTGAAGGAAAACACCCGGCACGTGATCCGGATCAAAATGCCGGAGAATGAAACTGTAGGGTTTACAGATATGATCCGCGGCGCCGTGAACTTTAATACCTCTCTTGTGGATGATAAAGTATTGCTGAAGGCAGATGGTATGCCCACCTATCACCTGGCAGTGGTAGTGGATGATCACCTGATGAAGATCAGCCATGCATTTCGCGGGGAAGAATGGCTGCCCAGCGCCCCGGTGCACATCCTCTTGTGGAAATACCTGTTTGGTCTGGAAAATATGCCGCAATGGGCGCATTTTCCGCTGATCCTGGGCCCAAGTGGAAAGCTAAGCAAACGCGATGGTGCCAAATACGGCTTCCCGGTATTTGCGATGAACTGGACAGATACCAAAACCGGCGAGCTGACGGAAGGGTTTAAGGAAAAAGGGTTTTTACCGGAGGCGTTTATCAACCTGCTGGCCGTGCTGGGCTGGAACGATGGTACCGAGCAGGAGCTGTTTTCGCTGGAAGAGCTGACGGAGAAGTTTTCGATGGACCGGGTACATAGCTCCGGGGCTAAGTTCGATTATGAGAAGGCGAAATGGTACAATCATGAATGGATCAAAAAACTGGCTCCCGAAGAGCTGACCCGGCGCGTAAAAGAGGTGCTTGAGGCAAGGGGGCTCACCGTCTCGGATGATCGGTTGCTGCAGAAGATCGTGGAAATGGTAAAAGACCGTACCTCCTTACTGACGGATTTTTACGAGCAGACATCCTATTTCTTTAAAATGCCTGAAAACATTGATACCGCGGCCATCGAGCCAAAATGGAGCGAAGCGAAGCAGTTGTTTTTTACCGAAGTGATCCGTAATTATGCACTTGGTACCGACTGGAAGGCAGAGACACTGGAAAATAATTTTAAAGAAATTGCAGCGGCCAATCAGCTCAAGCCGGGAGAAGTAATGCTGCCCCTGCGCATCATGCTGGTAGGCGGTAAATTTGGCCCCCATGTTTTTGATATCGCGGAGCTCCTGGGCAAAGAAGAAACGATAAAACGGATACAGCATACACTGAGTCTATTAAAGTAAGTAATTTTACAGGGAACAGAAAGCAACGATTATGGAGGAAAGTAAACGGCAAAAACAGGTAGCAGCGCTACTAAACGAAGAGATAAACGGCATTTTCCAGAAACTGGGACTGAGCATGATGGATGGGGGCATGGTTTCCATATCAGGGGTAAAAGTAACCCCCGACCTGCTGGAAGCCCGGTTTTACCTGAGTTTCTTCCAGGTGACTGATGCCGACGCAGCGTTGAAACGGATCGAAGAGCGACATCATGAAATAAAAAAGGAACTGGCGGCTGCGGTACGGCATCAGCTGCGCAATATGCCGGTACTGAAATTTTATGCAGATGACACCCTGGATCATGTATTCAGGATGGAGGAACTGTTTAAGAAAATTAATGAGGATAGAAAAGGCAATTAGCCGATTTGCGAATTTTAAACATCAAAATCATTGACGGCTCTATTCGCCTGGCGCTATTTCAGGGCAAAAAAATCCACGAACGTGATCAATATCATTGCGTGGATCTGCATTGTTGCGATTATGATCGGAACCGCTGCGTTGATCCTGGTGCTAAGCGTATTTAATGGTTTTGAAGGATTGGTGAAATCATTGTATTCCTCTTTTTACCCCGATATTAAGGTGGTGCCCGCATCAGGAAAATACCTCACGCTTAATGAAACACAGCTGCAGGAGTTAAGAGGCGTCAGCGGCCTGCGTAGCTTTTCGCTGGTGGTGGAGGAAAAAGCCATCCTCCGCAACGGAGACAACCAGGCACTGGTATCCCTGAAAGGGGTGGATAGCCATTTTAAAGCCGTTAACGGTATAGCAGCGCATATAGTAAACGGCCAGTTTGATATCGGTACTGTCCGGCATCCCCGGCTGGTAGTGGGGGGCGGCATTGAAGGGTCGTTGGGCATACGTACATCTCCGAACGTGGACCCTATGAGTATTTATATTCCCCGTAAAAGCGAATCGGAGGCGTTTGACGCCGCCAGTAATATTACGCCGGATACCATACGGAGCGCCGGCACTTTTGTAATACAGCAGGATTTTGATAATAAGTATGCTATTACGGAGATCGGTTTTTTGAAGCAAGCTATGGGAATTGATGCCCAAACGTTCAGTGGCGTAGAAATAGCTGTTGTGAATCCTTCGGTAACGGCAACAGTACAGGCGTCTGTACAACGGCTCTTTGGCAAGGGGTACCTGGTGCAGGACCGCTATCAGCAAAACCAAAGCCTGTATGCTATTATGAATCTGGAGCGTTGGGTCTTTTATGCCATTCTTAGTCTGATACTGGTGGTGGCAGCGTTTAATATGGTGGGGGCGCTTACCATGCTGGTCCTCGAAAAACAAAAAGATATCAGTGTATTGAATGCACTTGGTGCCGACCGCGGTTTTATCCTGAAGGTATTCCTCAGTGAAGGGTTTCTGCTGGCCATAATCGGTGGCGGTCTGGGTATGCTGCTGGCCCTGTTCCTGGTGCTCCTGCAAAAGCAATTTCACCTGGTACCCTTACAGGGAGGCTCTTTTTTGATCGACTATTTTCCGGTGGATCTGAAACTGCGTGATTTCCTGCTGGTGGCTATTACCGTTTTGGTGATTGCTTTTGTGGCTTCCTGGGCGCCTGCCCGTAAAGCCTCAGGAAGGGAGTTTTCACTAAAAGCAGAATAAGCCCCCGGGGAATGTAAAATATCCCATTTAAAATATTAAATGTAAAAGTGGAGCACTTGCTATTGCTCCCTGAACGGGCCTCCGATCGCAATGCATATTGGAGCCTTTACGAACGGAAGTCGCAAACAAAGACATCTCATTGAGTGTAACAATTAGTCCAACGTGGAACTTTAAACCTGAAACCCCAAACTTAATAGTCGCCCAGTGTTTCCGGTAATTGTTCCAGCGCTTTGGCCAGCTGTTCGTCATTGGGGGCAATGCCATGCCAGCCATGATCGTTTTCCATAAAATCGATACCCTTGCCCATGATCGTATGCATCATAATGGCGATTGGTTTTCCTTTACCGGTAGCGGCTTTGGCTTTATCAAGGGTGGCTACAACCTCGTCCATGTCGTTACCATTCATTTCCATCACCTCCCAGTCAAAAGCCCGGAATTTATCTGCCAGGTTACCCATGTTCAGGACTTTATCAGTAGGACCATCGATCTGCTGACCATTCCAGTCTACTGTAGCAATCAGGTTGTCTACTTTGTGGGAGGATGCAAACATAATGGCTTCCCAGTTTTGTCCTTCATTCAGTTCCCCGTCACCATGGAGTGAAAATACCAGGTGAGTATCTTTATTCATTTTTTTGCTGAGTGCTGCACCGATGGCTACGCTCATTCCTTGCCCAAGCGATCCGCTTGCAACCCGGATGCCGGGGAGATGCTCATGTGTGGCGGGGTGACCCTGCAGCCTGCTGTTTATTTTCCGGAAAGTAGCCAGTTCTTTGACATCAAAATATCCCGAGCGGGCCAGAACCGAATAGAATACAGGAGAAATATGGCCGTTTGACAGGAAGAACAAATCTTCATTGATACCATCCATATTAAAGGCAGGATTGTGTTCCATCTCCTTAAAGTAGAGGGCTGTCAAAAAGTCGGCGCATCCCAGGGAGCCTCCGGGGTGACCGCTGTTTGCTCCGTGAACCATTCTTACAATATCACGTCTAACCTGTGATGCAATTTCCTGTAAACTTGCCATAATTTGATTTTGAACAGCAAAAGTGCATTTTTTTTTTGACAATTCGGGTTCAGTTGCAACGAATTCTGCTCTTTTCCCGGTTTAAATAATTATTAAAATGTGCATAAAAGTTGCTACCTTGGGTATAAATCTTACTTTTGTTCTTGTAAACCTTATTTGATGCTAGAAATTCTGGTAACAGCTGTAATCGCATTTATAGTTGCGTTTCTCGCAATTCCAGTTGTGATGCTTATAGCTGACAAGAAGAAATTGTATGATATTCCGGATGAAAGAAAGTTGCATACGCATGCAATTGCTTCTTTGGGAGGGGTGGGTGTTTTTGTAGGCTTTCTTTTTGCAGGTTTGTTATGCATTAATTTTTCCAGTGCACCGGAGATGCGTTATTTTCTGGCTGCGGCTACCCTTACATTCTTTATTGGATTAAAAGATGATATTATTGCGCTATCTGCCACAAAAAAGTTTGTGGCACAGATCATTGCAGCAGCCATTATCATTCACCTCGGGAACGTGCGCATCGAAAGCATGCATGGCGTTTTAGGAATGGAAACTCTGGATCCGATGTATGGAGTGCCCCTTACTTATTTTATCATTATTCTCGTCATTAACGCGTATAATCTGATTGATGGTATTGATGGTTTGTCCGGCAGCCTGGGCCTGATGGCCACCCTGCTCTTTGGTACCTACTTCCTGTTGGCGCAAATGTACCCGTATGCAGCATTCTCCTTTGGGCTTTCGGCTGCTCTTATGGCATTCCTGATCTTCAATTACCATCCGGCCCGGATCTTTATGGGCGATTCCGGTTCCCTGCTGGTAGGCATGGTGGTATCCATACTGGTACTGAAATTTATTAACGTAGCCAATGAGCCGGATGCGGCGCTTCCGATAAGTTCCGCAGTGGCATTAGGCGTTTCGGTGCTGATTGTGCCGCTGGTGGATACCATCCGGGTTTTTGGAAACAGGATCCTTCGGGGCCGCTCACCTTTTGCCCCGGACAGGAATCATGTGCATCATTTGCTGCTGGACCGCGGTCTGGGGCATTCAACTGTGACGTTGATCTGTGTGTCTGCAAATATCTCTCTGATCCTGGTTACCTATCTCTGCCGGGGTTTGGGCAACACAACGCTGATCCTGGCTTTATTTGGCTCTTCGTTTGTTGCATTGGCGGTTCTTTATTATACCCTACCTAAAAGAAAACTGGTCATTCACCGGCGATATGTGGTGAACCAAACCAAACAGGAGCGACTGTCCGCACCTGCTCAATCCAAGGTTATTAACCTGCAAACCAAGGAAAAGGTTCAGAACCACATTCATTAGACGGCGCGTTTTCTTCAATTCAGGGCGGAGGATTCTATAGTTTCGGTTCCATTCGTTAGATTTGCAATCTTTAAATTTTTTGATTTTATGCAGGAACAAGTAAGTAATCTAATTGAATCATCGGAAGAGAATATGAAAAAGGCCATTACTCACCTGGAGTCAGGGCTGGCAAAAATCAGGGCCGGTAAGGCAAATCCGCAAATACTGGATGGGATTTATGTAGACTATTACGGATCTGCAATGCCGCTTAACCAGGTAGGAAATGTTACTGTGCTGGATGCGCGTACCCTTAATATTCAGCCCTGGGAAAAAAACATGCTTCAACCCATAGAGCGGGCGATCATTGCGGCCAATATCGGCCTGAACCCGCAAAATGACGGTGTTAATATTCGGTTGTTTTTACCACCCCTTACCGAAGAACGCAGAAGGGAGCTGGTAAAGAAAAGTCTTGCAGAAGGTGAAAACTCAAAGGTTGGTGTACGGAGTGCCCGCCGCGAGGTTATTGAAGGAATTAAAAAACTTCAAAAAGAAGGATTGAGCGAGGATGGTATGAAGGATGCCGAAGCAGTAGCCCAGCAGCTTACCGATAAATATATTGCCATCGTTGAAAAATACCTCGCAATAAAAGAAAAAGAGATCATGGCTGTGTAGCGATGCGTTATTTTATGCGGAGGAACCCTTAATCCGAATCACTTTTTATAACTTAAAAATCAATTACATGGGAATGCTTAAAGAATTTAAGGAGTTTGCCATTAAAGGGAACGCAGTCGACCTGGCCGTGGGTGTCATCATTGGTGGGGCTTTTGGTAAGATCGTTACCAGCATTATTGATGACCTTATTATGCCGGTGGTAGGCGCCATTATTGGAAAGCCGGATTTCAGCAGCCTTTACGTGGTGTTGAAGGGCAATGTTCCGGCCGGAACCAAACTGGAGGAAGCCCGCAAGATCGCAGACACTTCTGTCTTTGCTTATGGTAATTTTATTACCATTGCCATTAATTTTCTTTTACTGGCATTGGTGATCTTCTGGATGGTAAAGGCAATGAATAAAATGAAAAAAGAAACACCACCGCCGCCGCCTGAAGGTCCATCGTCTACCGATCAGTTGTTGATTGAGATCCGGGATGCGCTTAAAAAGCAATAAAAATCTGCCCAAATTATTCACAAAACGTCCCGCTCCGGTGGGGCGTTTTTTAGTGTCAGGGGCTTATTTGTTACATTTGTCTTCTTTTACCGAGTCAATATTTTTACGTGAGCACAACATACCAGATAAAACTTTCCCAGTTTGAAGGGCCCTTTGACCTGCTGCTGTTCTTTATTGAACGGGATGAACTGGATATCTACAATATTCCTATTACACAAATCACCAATGATTTTCTGACCTATATCAGGGAGCAGGAGTCGTTAAACATTGAGTTATCCAGCGAATTCATCCTTTTTGTTTCCACACTAATGCGCATCAAGGCAAAAATGCTCATTCCGCGTAAAGAGTTGGATGCCCAGGGAAACGAGATTGATCCCCGCGAGGAGCTCGTTAACAAAATACTGGAGTACAAACGATTTAAAGAAGCTTCTGCACAAATGGCCGAACTGGAGGCTACGCGCATGCTAATGGTAAAAAGAGGCAATATTCAGAAGGAGCTATCGGCAATAGGCGAGGAGGCCGGTGAGGGTACAGAAATTCACGCCATTACCATGTTTAAGCTGATGAAGGCTTTTGAAAAAGCGATGCAGCGGTACTCTGATAAAGTGAACCAGCCGGTGCATACGGTGGTGCGGTACAATTACACCATGGAGCACAGCCGGGCAAAAGTAATGGAGGAAGCACAGCTTTTGAAAACGCTTTCGTTTGAAAAGCTTTTTGATTATGCGCAAACACGGGTTCAGGCTATCTTTCTTTTTCTGTCGGTACTGGAACTGGTGCAGCAGAGCTTTTTAAAAATAATGATTGGCGAGGGCAAGAATAATTTTATCCTGGAATATGTAGAGCCGGAAGATCGTGAGGAGTCTATGACCGTTATTGAACCCACATTTTCTTAACCACAAAATAAAAACATTATGAAACGTTTTGCAACAGCCAACTGGCAGGGAACCGGAAAAGAAGGTACCGGTAAAACTGCCACCCAGTCCGGAGCATTAAATGATACGCCCTACTCTTTTAAGACAAGGTTTGAAGAGGGTAACCCCGGTACCAACCCGGAAGAGCTGATAGCGGCAGCGCATGCCAGTTGTTTTACCATGAAGCTGAGCTTTGTGCTAAATGAAGCAGGTTTTACGGCTGCCAATATTGACACTAAATGTACGGTTACTTTTGAAAATGGTGCGGTAACGGAAAGCCATCTGGATGTACAGGCGGCAGTGCCGGGCATCGGCCAGGCGGCGTTTGAAGCAGCTGTTAAAGATGCTGAAGCCAATTGCCCCATCAGCAAGGTACTGAATACGAAGATCACTTCTGCGGCTGTATTAGCCTGATATGAGGCTGTCTTCAAAAGGCACTTTATAGCACGATGTCGTTCTGAAGATTTCATCCCGGGCTTGACCCGGGATCTACTCTTGTTTCAGCATCTATTGACTAACCATCATCTTTAGATGCCGAAACAAGTTCGGCAGGTCCGCATCACCTGGCTATGCCCAGTCTGTTTCTCCCGGTCGTAAGTGAGACACGTACATGGACAATGCTGTTTTTCCCAGCTGGATCATTTCCGACATTTTTATGGGATCAAAAACAAGGCCGCCAGGGCCGCCATCCAATGCGGTTTGGGGCTGGAGGATATGCAGTTTTATTGGTGAGCGATTAACCAGATTCCCATAGTCCGGGTTGGTGCTGCTGAAGTAGCGTCCTATTGCGGCTTCAGAGATGCCGTCCGCTTTCATGGCGGTTTTTACCTGGTTGATATAATTAACGCTGTGAATATACTGGCGCGAGGCGTACAGGTCATTATCGGCTACGTCAGTTATAAAAACAGCAATTGTTTGCTGAAGAATGGGAAATAGCCGCGAATAGGTTTCCGGATCCGGGGTGCTGGTCCGGGCCGAAAGCAGGATGGTAAACAATTCATCGGCGCCGGCATTCAACGCAATCCCGATGCCGGCATATTCCCGGGTGCCGCCATCCACATATTGATAACCGGGGTTCGTTGTTCCTGGTATGTCTTTGCTAACCCGGATGGGGGGCATAAATACCGGCTGGCTGGCGGAAGCCATTACGGCTTTTCTGAAATGTTCTGCATTTTTTATTTTTTCGATGCGGTAATAGGTACCGGGTTCCGGTGCCGGGTCAGTCGTATATACCACCAGCTCCTGGCTTTGCAAACAGGTAGTGGTTAAATAGATTTTTTTTCCGGCAGCTACTAGTTGGTCATAAAAAGCATCTGTATAAATTTGTCGTACGCGCGCGCCCAGCCCGTTAGCCGTGTAAATGGAGGTGCCGCTCCAGATGCTTTCTCCCAGTTCCTGTTCTTCCAGGAGATCGTTGGTGGTAACACTGGTATACAACTCTTTCAGCGTGGGTAGCTCGCCCAGGGCCGCAAGAGGCGCAATAAGGGCGCCGGTGCTGGTTCCTACAATGGTATCAAACCTGAGGCGGTAGGTGGCTTCCAGATCCTCAATAATACCTACTGCAAATGCGCCTTTGGAGCCGCCGCCGCTGATGATGAGCGCTCTGTTCATGGGTTTGTTTAATCAAATTGAGGTTTAACTTTTTTGAACTTATTAAACTGGTAGCCGATAAATGACTGAAACCACCAGTTGTTTAAATGGTAGTCGCGCTGGGCTGTAAGGCCTAGCTGGATTTTCTGCAGCAATTCTAACCCGATGCCCCCGCCGGCCATGCGCTGCCCGTGTGTACCCCAGTTTGCTTCTGCCAGCAATTGCAGATTGCCAAAGGACAGCGCCATTGGTTTTTGGGTGCGCAGGTCCGTTAGTTTTAATGCAGCGGCCGGGCCAAAGAGCCCCGAAAAGCGCTTGTTATTATAAACAAAGCCCGCATGGGCGCCCAGCCGTAACCGGTCCACAATGGCCGTTATCTGCGGGCTTGACGCCACCCCGCCGCTATATAAATCCGGCGTAGCGGATCTGAAGCCCGTTGTAAACCCGTTGTTGAGCTTGAGTAGTAAGATAGCGCCCTTTTTGAATTCGGTAACCTGTTTCTTTTGAGCACTTGCCGGAAAAGTAAGAAACAGCGTAAGAATGAGGGCTATTGTTTTTACAGGCATCCAACAAAGTTTTTTTAAAGTTACAACTTTGCAGGGCCGAAAGGTACCGCCAATTTAGGGGAGGCCCTCAAAGCCGCCGATGCTGCTATATTGGACCCAATAACCCGGGGGATGAAAACTGAATTGAATCACTGTAAAAAGACGTTCTTTAATAGAGATCCAATGTAAAATACAAAAGTGGATTCCGTTAAAACCGGCAGGTTTCTTTTGCCAAACGAAAACTCCTTTTTCATTTTAAATTGATACTGAGCTCCGATGCATCGCATGCGCGTCAAGTTAGCATGCAAACTGTAGTACCCGCCGCATAGCGGTGATGAATATTGTAAGAGCGGGTTTTAACCCGTCTCGCCATCCAGACGAAGGGTTGAGAGCCGTCGGCTCGAAACATCTGTCGTGCCTATGGCACTCACATCTGCCTTTTCGCTGCTAACGTCGCGCTAAAGCACGACGTTCCAAAACCGATCCGGGGCTATGCCCCCCAAAGCCTTTAATAGCGCAGATTTGCTTGTATGCTTACATCCCCTTGACTTGACGCCAATGCGATGCATCGGAATGAAAAAGGAAACGGATTCTCTAAAAAATCACTTATTCATCCTTGCGAAGTATATACCCGCCTTATAAGGAGGCGGCCTGCTCTGGCTGTGTTGCTTTATTGGCCCAATAGGTAAAGTGGTTGATGAGCACCCGCAACTCATGAAATTCAAAAACCGGCAGCGCGCTTTTTGCGGCTGTAACGGAGGGCCATTTGCCCGGCTCAAAGGCGTTGTTAAAAACACCGAGCTGTTCTTCGGAAAAGAGGGTATTAATATTGAGGATCCCTACCTGGGCCACCCGGGCAAAGTGCCCGTAAACCGTGCTCAGTGCAAGATTGCGCTCTGCCGCAATTTCATCCGGTGTTTTCCCTGCTTCCAGCAGGTGGTAAGTAACCAGGTGCGAGGGCTGTTCCTTTTCTTTTACATGTACTTCAACATTCTTTTCTTCGGCAAGCAGTTTTTTATCCAGGAACTGTGCATTTTTAAGTCCCAGCAGGTAGGCTTCCAGTTCGCGCATAAAGCCGGCTACCGTTTGAAGATAACTTTTAACGCCCTTCTTATTGCGGGTGCCGTTGTAATATATTTTTACCGGTGCAAAAACCCGCTGTTGTACCTGGTCAAAGAAATAGTTGGCCGCTCCTGCGCCTTTTTCCGCAATCAGCTTCCAGGTTTCCGGATCCGGATCACGCATTTTCCGTTGTACAAAACCTTCAAATTTAATGAACGTGTCTTCGAGTGTACGGCAGCTTTCCCTTACCTGTGCAGATACGCTGGTGAACGCATCTTCATCATTGAGCTGTTTTTCCCGTCCGGCCTGTATCCAGTTTTCCATTGCAGTCAGGAAGGGCGCACAATTGAGGGTACGCAGCAATTTGCTGGCAGCAAAAGCATGTTTTTCCGTTTCATAGATCTGTTCCATTTTTTCGGAAGCGGAGGTCGCCCGATGGAAGTCGGAGATCCGGGTATCCCTGAAAATATTGGAAGGCCGGATGGGCGATTTAAGAACAATGCCCTCCAGGGTGCGGCATCGGCTCAATGCCACATATACCTGGCCGGGAGTAAAAGAGGCACCGGCATCAATGATGACCCGGTCAAAAGTAAGCCCCTGGCTTTTATGAATGGTAACTGCCCAGGCCAGCCGGAAAGGAAACTGTTCATAGCTGCCAACAACTTCCTCCCGGATCTCTTTTTTTTCGTCAAGGGAATATTTTTTATTTTCCCATTTTTCCCGGGCAACTTCCAACTCGTTCTCTGAGCCTTCAGGAAGAACAATAATTTTATCTTTTTCGATCCGCAGCACTTTCGCTAACCGTCCGTTATAATATTTTTTAGATTCGGAGGGATCATTGCGTATAAACATAACCTGGGCCTCGGGTTTTAGTACCAGGTGGGGATCATTGGGGTAAAGCTGTTCTTTAAAATCATCGGTAACAACCGCGCGGCAGGAAGTACCCTTGCCCGGCAGTGCTTCCAGCTGCTGCCTGTTAATGCCATCGGCCATATAGTTGTGCGATACCAGGTATACATACCGGTCTTCTGGCTCAAATCCGGACTGGTAGCGGGTATTCAACAGTTGAAAATCGATCCGGCCGGCATCACCTTCGCGGATAGAGTTGAGCAATGCAATAAATGTGGGATCGCTTTGCCGGAAAACGGTTTGGAGTTCAATGGTGACAAAGGGGGTGCTCTTCAGCGCCTTCGATTCAAAAAAATAGGGCGCCGGATAATAGGCGGCCAGCAGTTTTTCAGAAGCGGCCTTTACCACGGGCGGCAGCTGGTACAGATCGCCGATCAACAACAGCTGCACACCGCCAAATGCCAGGGTGGAACGTCTTGCAGATTTGAGCGCCAGGTCAATCATATCGAGCAGGTCTGCCCGCAGCATCGATACCTCATCAATGATCAGGATCTCCAGCGCTCTAAGGATCTCCAGCTTTTCCTTCCGGTATTTAAAATGGGGCAATAGTTGCGGAATATTGATCGCCTCATTCCGGTCTACCGGGTCCATGGTGGGCATAAATGAAGTAAGTGGCAGCCCAAACATGGAATGGATGGTAACACCGCCCGCATTTATGGCCGCAATACCGGTGGGCGCCACCACAATGCTGTTTTTGGTAGTTCTGCGGATAAAATCGTTTAGAAATGTTGTTTTTCCCGTTCCGGCCTTACCGGTTAAGAAAACGTTCCGCTGGGTGAACTCGATGATATTGTATATTTTTTCAGACAATGAAAATGCGGCTTTTGGTCATTTTAAATAGGTATGGTAAAGATAACGGTTAATTTTTAATATATACCGGATGGACGTCATTCAAATTTTCGCAACGCGGTATAAATATGTTCCCGAAGTCAGCTTTTATCAATTGAACGTCCTGCTGTTCTGAAGGTCCGGAATTGCTTCTGCTTTTACCTGGCATCTATACATGATTCACTCGAACTAAAAAGAGATCCTGTTATCCCTTCGCTGGCAACTAAAAAACTACCGGGTCCTGTTGCGGAGCAGGAAGTCATAAACCGGATATATGTGGTTAGGGGCGTACGGATTATGCTGGACAAGGACCTCGCAGAGATGTACGGCGTAGAAACCAGGAGACTGAATGAGCAGGTAAAACGCAATGCGGAACGGTTTCCGGAAAGCTTTATGTTCCGGTTAACAAATGAAGAAGTGAACTCCATGGTGTCGCAAAATGCGATGCCTTCCAAACAGGTTTTAGGAGGGACATTACCCAGTGTTTTTACAGAACATGTCGTATTGATGCTGGCCAATGTACTAAAAAGCAGCCACGCGCACCCATCGGTTTTAAAACCAAAAACTCCGGGGAATAAATTTCCGTACCCACTCCCCGCTTTTGAGGGCCGGTGACCAAAATAAGCTATTTTTATAGGCATAAAATTATATAATGAACTACAGGAAAATTGATAACAATATACTCCGGCAAATTGTACTGATCCTGCTGATTGGGCTTTTGGGCTTTATGATCTTTTTTAATCTCCGGTATTTTACACCCGGCGCCCTTGGGGCCATTACCCTGTATATACTTTTTAGAAAAACTTTTTTCCGGCTCACAGAGCAACAAAAATGGAGGAAACCGCTGGCCAGCTTTTTTTTTATGTTCCTGACGCTGGCGGTTATTGCATTGCCCCTTTGGCTGATCATTGAGGTAATGATCCCGCAGATCAGCCACTTGCTGGCCAATAAGCAGGTGATCATTGAAAAGTTTAATGCGGTAAAAACATTTATTGCCAGCAAACCGGTATTGAACCGCATCAATCTTTCTGACGAATCCCTGATGCGTACATTAGGAAAGGTAACGGCTTATTTCCCGGGTATTCTTAACTCGGTAGCTGAAATTTTTGTAAACCTTTTTACGGCGTTATTTATTCTTTATTTTATGCAGGTGAACGCGCGGGGCATGGAAAAGCGGATCCGGTTATTTATCCCCTTCAGCGATGATAATACACAAACGCTATGGGAGGAAACAAAAATGATGGTGCGCTCCAACGCCCTGGGTATTCCGATTCTTGCGCTATGCCAGGGTTTGGTAGCAGTGCTGGGCTACTGGATTTTTGGGGTGGATAATTTTGTAATGTGGGGGTTAATGACTGGTGCTGCTTCGATGATACCAGCCGTGGGAACCATGATTGTTTGGGTGCCCATCAGTATTGTTGTGTTTGCTACAGGAAGCGTGGGCAATGGCATTGGTCTTGTCCTGTATTGCCTGATCGTTGTGGGGGGCATCGATAACGTATTGCGGTTCACCATTCTTAAAAGAATAGGAAACATTCATCCGCTGATTACCGTGTTTGGCGTGCTGCTGGGGTTGAAACTCTTTGGTATTATGGGGCTTATTTTTGGCCCGCTGTTCATGTCGTATTTCTTACTGCTGATACAGGTGTACCGCATTGAATTTGGCAAAAAAAGTGATTTGGTTGCGCAGAATACGGGGGATACTAATTTGTCCCGCTAAACGGGATGAAAATGTGGAGATGTGAAAATGTGGGAAATGTGAGAGTGGATATTCTCGCTCTTTATTATACGCTGCTTTCTTCCGGCATTTTTTAAACAGGCATGAATATTTGTTTTCATAGACAACTACAATAGAATTGTTATATATGCGATCAGGACTGCTGGCTGTTTTATTATTGCTGATAAATATTACCGCAGAGGCCCAGTATCTTTATGGGAGGGTAACGCAAAAGTATCCCCCCGGGGAAATTAAAAAAGATATAGCGCAGTTATATGGGGATCTGAAGAAGTATCACCTCAACCTTAACCGTTTTATTACGGCCGCGGAATTAAAAGAAGCTTTTGACAGTATTCAGAATACTGTTTCCGATTCATTAACGGCCCAGCAATTACATTACCGGCTGCTTCCTTTGCTGAGCAGGATCGGGGATGGCCATCTGACATTCAACTATTTTGATCCGGCTAAAATTACAGCAGCAGATAAGGCTGAATATACCGCGGATTATGATTCCCCGTTTGAACAGCTGCAGTTGAAATTTATCGGGAAGCGGATTTTTGTAAAAGACTGCATTGCTGAAGGAAAAAGGATCCCGGCAGGTGCAGAAGTGGTTTCTATAAATGGTATGGGCTCCGGGGCTGTTATTGATAAAGCATTACAGTACACTTTTGCCGATGGCTACAACACCACGTTTAAATATTTTTTCCTGAATTATAAACCCCTGGATGGGTTATGGACAAACGTTTTTCGTGTTTGCAAAACGCTTCATGTAGTGTATAGGAGCGGCAATGCGATGGACAGTGTTACTATACAGGGTAAACGGAAGAGGAACGCACTCCGGCCTTCGGATAGTGCGGTGGTAAATAGACTTCCTTTTCTTGATTTTAAGAGGATTGATACGGGCACTGCATATCTTAAAATAAATACGTTTGAACCGGCATGGGATTCAACAGACCGGCAAACGTTTGCAAGACTCTCAAAAGAGCTGGGGCAGGCCAGGCACCTGATCCTGGACCTGCGAGGTAACACGGGTGGTCAAATGGGACTCATGCTGATGATGTTAAGAGGGATGATCACCCAGTCAATACAGCCCATAAAATTTCCCGCTGAACTTACAAAAGGGGTACTACTGCCACCTAGGGATACGGCCAAGAGGAATCAGCTCCGGTATGTAAAAGAATATAATATTCAGGGTTGGGGAAACCTGGTACCTTTTAACGGCGCCTATAAGAATCCACTTTATGTACTCATAAATGGCGGCACATTTTCCGCAGCTACTACAATGGCTTATGCATTGGCCATTGATAAGCGCGCCGTGCTTATAGGTGAAGAAACGGGAGGCGGCAGAAATACCATTACTGCCGGTATTATGTATAACAACCGAATGAAGTATACGGGTATTTCCTATTCTTTTGGATTGGTACCATTCAATGCTACCTATCCCGCTGCTGAAACAGGGCATGGTGTACAGCCTGATATAAAGATCAACTACACTGTGGATGACTATCTCAACAACCGCGACCTTGAAATGGAACGGGCGCTGCAACTGATTGAGATGGAGACGAGTAATTTGAAAGTTTGAAAATGTGGGAATGAAAATGGCCTTCGACAAGCTCAGGCGGATGAGCCTGACACTTTAAACCTCAAGCAAAAGAAGCATTTCGATCTTGAAATCGGCACTAACATTGAACTTCAAACCTGAAACAAAAACTACCCCAGCCCGTACAATAATTTTTTTACCAGCCTTGCATTGGTAACGATCGCCATCAGCACCAGGACTGCGGCCAGCAATACCACCATCCAGCTAACGAGGGAGGAGAGCTCCGGCCGGTTAAACATCACAAAATGATGAAAGGCCCATTGCATGATCTGTGTACAGAGTAAAGCCGCCAGTACTATAAAAATGTAAACGGGTACAAACTGGTTGGATACATTTTTACCCAGCCATCGTGGGGAATAGCCCAGGGTCAGCAATAGTTCCAGGTTTTGCCGGCTACGGGCAATCACCAGCTGCAGGTAAAATGAAAACAGCATCAATGCGAGGATGACCACCAGCAGTCCAAAAATACCCAGCCCGCTAAAGATCCCCTGGAGCACTATTTTATTACGCCCCAACAGCGTCTTATCGCGGTTAATAACATAATGCTGGGCATCGAGGTAACTGACCAGCTGCGGATCATTTACGTCCTTTAATTTCAGAAATAACCGGCTGGCGTCCTGGCGCTCTTTATTGCCAAATGCTTTGTTGGCCCATTGGAGAAAATTTTTAGGTACCAGCACAGAGTTCACGCGATCGCTAAAGGCAACGATTCTCCCGGAAAACGTAACCGCATTGTTACTGCCGTAACAGGATATTTGTACCGGGATCCCCATGGCCGTTTCCTTAGACAATTGGGGAAGACCCTGGCCCGGCGCAAAAATATTATAGATCTCAAAAAAATCGGACGATAAAATGATGGGAATGTTCTGTTCGCCTTCCTTCCAGTTAAAATTGGGCGGTAATGTGTCAATAAAATCGTTGTCCAGCGCCTCCAGGAACATATCGGTACTAAAAGGCAACACATTTCCGGCACTCAATTGTACCCTGAAATCATTGGCAAGCAAAGGCGAAACGCCCGCGATAAAGGGCTGTTTTTTTACTGCATCAATTTCATCGGCATGAAATAAATTCTTATCGGGCTGTCCCATGGTTTCGTTGGTGATGGTTTTGGTGATCGATACAAAATCAAAACCGTCCTTACGAATGCTGCCCTCTTTCAGCAGCTGCTGAATGTTGATGAACATCTGTACCGAGCATAGGAGCAACAGTACACCAATACCCAAACCTATATAGGAAAACCAGCGCGATGAGGCGTTGGTACCGGTATGCAATAAAGGTTTTATGGGCTTAAAGGATAATGCCACAATAAAAATTTACAGATGAAACAAATGGGTTGCCGGGAAGCTGCCGGCTTTTTCAAGTTCAGCAAAAATGACCAGGGCATTTCTGCGGGCCGCTTCTTCAAGGATGAGCTCAGTGGCTTTTTGGGAGTTCGCATGATCCAGGTGACTGAAGGGTTCATCCATTAATAAAACATCGAAGGGTTGTAACAGCGCCCGGATGATTACCGCCCGTTGCTGTTCGCCGTAGGAACAGTTTTGCGCCAGTGCATTCAGCCGGTGGTCAACTCCCAGTCTTTTCGCCATTTCGGTGATCCGCTCCTGCGGATGATAAGGGTTGAGCTGTCGCTTGATTTCCAGGTTTTCCAGGAGGGTTTGGTCTTCAAAAAGCCGCATATCCTGGAGGATAATACTTACATGATCTTTTCGCAGGGCCGCAGTTTCCTCCCGGCTGAACTGCCTCAGCGGCTTGCCATCATACAAAATGCTGCCATTATAGCTTTCCCTCATTTTGTAAAGAAAATGGATCAGCGATGTTTTGCCGGTACCGGATGGGGCCACAATATTCACCAGGTCGCCGTTGGAAAAGGAGCGCTCCTTTCCCCAGATATCCGAGATGGATTTGCGCTCCTCTTCAAAATATAGCGGTAATAAGTTCTTGATCTCAATTTTCATGAGGGGCCTTGGTTAATTTTCGGATGCCGGTGACGCTGCCAATCTTGCTGTATCTGCAATCGGCGCCGTTTCTCCCACATCGATCACCTCTTTTTTTGGCATTGCCCGGTACATTTTATCGATATACTGGTTCAGCTGCTTCAGTGCATTGGTCTGGTTGTCTGCCAGGTTAATCTCCACTTTGCTGATAACTTCCCCGCCCTTGATATCGGAGTGCATGGTAATTGTTTTCCAGAAATTGGCCGAAACCTCCAGGTTGTTTTTATAAGTCGTGTCTTTTTTGGTGTTGGCTATAATGGTTGTGAAGATCTTCTGAAGGTTCACATACCCGCCCATACTATGGCCGGTAAATGGTTGAGCGTAGACCGGTTTTTTGCCACCTCCAAGAAAGGCATTCACATCTGCCTCGGATCCTCCAAGGGCAAACCATTTGTCGGTAAGTTTGCTTTTGATACGCTCCAGGGTGCTATCCTTTACGGGCATTTCTTTATCGATTGTTTTTCTGAAAGCATCAATCAGTTTCTGAAAGCTGGTTCTGTCGCCCACGGATGATCCAAAAACAAAATCAAATTTGGTATCGTCTTTTTCGTAAGGGATGGTTTTTCCGTTATCTAATGTAATAGTGGCCGGTTTTCCGGTTATCGTAACATCCGTGACTGCAAATGATTGTGTACCCCCGTTGGCTTTGGTAAAATCGTCAATGGAAATTCCCAATTGGGCAAGACCGACATTGGCAATGCCATCAAATCCTAAAAGTTTGATCAGGTCTTTTATATAAGACGGGGCATAACTCATGCTAAATGCGGCCAATACCTCCTGGTCCGGCAGGTGGCTGATAGTTTCAGCCGTAATGTGACTGCCGCTGTTTTTCTTCAACAGATCGGTCATTTCCTTGCTATAGTAGCTTTTAAAGTCAGCAGTTATTTTACCGTTGTCAAAATTAGCTTTACCGGCCGTGATGGCGCCATCGAGCAATGCATTAAATTTCATCATGGACATAATGCCGCCGGCTAAACCGCTGTAAAGATTTCCGCTGTTTACCCACACATGCATATCGGCCTTGTCGCTGATCAGGTCCGCAAAGCGCTTGTCACTATCCAGCAGCTTGCTGCCCTTTAGCTGGAAGGTGTTTTTAGCCAGAAGTTTCAAACTATCCAGCGGGTATTTTTCGGTGCTGCCGCCAAAGCCACCGCGGTTACCGGCAAGCCCTTTGTTCATACCGGATGCATCAATAATGGCAATGAACAATTTATCATTAAAATAAACCACGGCATTATCATCGTCCGGTGATTTTACAAAACTGTATTCCCCGTCTTTTTCAATCTTTATATTTCCCTTGCCGCCTTGCTCAATAACCCTGGAAAATTTAGCGGCATCTTTGAGGCTCCCCTCAAATGCCAGATAGCCGTTGCTGCTATTCCGTTTTAAAAAGAATACGAGATTGCCTTTTGGATCGATACCCGAGGTTTCGGGATCGTTCAACAGCTGTTTTACGAGAGAATCTGTTGCCTGGTTCAGGGCACTGGTGTACCAGGAGGTTTGTTTGATTTCTGCCCAGGTCAGTTTGGAGGAGAGAGATGCCAGGTCTATATGAAGCGCCATTGCCGCATCGTCTGGTACCAGCAATCCGGTTTTGCCTCCCTTGTTACAGGCGGTGATCAAAAATGCAAGCCCGATGCTTAAAATCAACAGGCCTTTGTTTTTCACGTTTGTCATGTTATATTGGTTTTGTTGTTTGTGTTTTTGAACGAATCTTCGCCCATCTGTAAATTTTTCGATGAATGCCTATTATAGAATACTTTTCACTAAATAACGTCTTACTCAAAGCTATAATTCCTCAAATCGTCAAAGGTTACCTGTTGTTGGCTGCCGGAGTGTAAATTTTTTATTATGACCGCTCCCGATTCCAGTTCCTTGCTACCCAGGATGGCCACATGGCGGATTCCTTTTTTGTCGGCGTATTTGAATTGTTTGTCAAACTTGACCGTTTCATGAAAAAGCTCGCATGCCACACCGGTTGCACGAAGGGTTTGCATCAACTCAAATGCCTTTTCTGCTTCCGCGGAGCCTAAGTTAAAAAACAGCAGTGTGGTGCCGTTATATACATCGGCGGGAAACAGGTTTAACTCGGTAAGCACATCATAAATACGGTCAACACCAAAGGAAATACCTACACCCGGTATATTGGGTACGCCAAACAAGCCGGTAAGGTCATCATAACGGCCGCCGCCGCCAATGCTGCCTATTTGCACGTTTAGGGCTTTTACTTCAAAAATAGTTCCGGTATAATAATTGAGCCCGCGGGCCAGGGTAACATCGATTTTTATTTCTGATTTCTGATTTCTGATTTCTGACTTCTCAATAATGTATTCCAGTTCCCGGATACCCTCCTGTCCGGTGCTGTTTTCGGAAAAGATGGATTTCAAACGGTCCAGTTTCTCCTTATTGGTTCCGTTTATCTCCAGAAACTGTTGAATGAGGCGCACCTGGTCATCAGAAAGTCCCCGTTCGGCCAGTTCTTCTTTTACTTTATCCATGCCAATCTTGTCCAGTTTATCAATGGCAATGGCAATATCGGTCATTTTTTCGGCGCCGCCACACTGTGCTGCCAGTGCGGTGAGTATCTTCCGGTTGTTGATCCGTATTTCTACCGGTAGCCTCAGTTTTCCGAAAACAGTGGCATAAATAGCCACCAGCTCCAGTTCATTGATCAGGGAGCGGCTGCCCACTACATCGGCATCGCATTGATAAAATTCGCGGTACCGCCCTTTTTGAGGCCGGTCTGCCCGCCATACCGGCTGCAGCTGGTAACGCTTAAAAGGGAGGGTGAGCTGGTTATAGTTCATAGCCACATAACGGGCAAACGGAATCGTTAGGTCATAACGCAGCGCCCGTTCGGTAATATCCTTGGTGGACCTGCCCTCCATTACTTTTTCGAATCCGGCCTTTATTTTATCGGCCTTTGCTGCATTGTCCAGCCCGTTGTTCAGGATTTTAAAGATCAGTTTGTCTCCCTCCTCGCCATATTTACCCATCAGGGTGTCCAGGTTTTCCATGGCCGGTGTTTCCAGCGGCTGAAAGCCATATAGCTCAAAAACTTCTTTTATGGTATTAAAAATATAGTTGCGTTTGCGTACGGTTGCCGCATCAAAATCTCTTGTTCCTTGTGGCAGGGATGGTTTCATTTTTTTAGTTCATTGTTGATGGTTCATTGTTCATGGCTGCTATGAACCATGATTCATGAACTATACGCTATTGGTATCTTTTAATAATTTTGTTTGTGGCTTTATCCAGCATATCATATACTTCATGATAGCCCGGTTCGGGACCATACCAGGGGTCCGGAACGTCTTTGTTCCTGCCGGGTTCCATCTCATTCATAATGAGGTCTACTTTTGAAGCATCAAACCGGCTGCGGGCAATGTACCGGATCTCATCGATCACATCCCCGGCCATGGCATATATTTTGTCGAACCGGTCAAAATCTGCAGCTACAAAATCCCGGGCCCGTTGGCCCGAAATATCAATTCCATGTAAGGCCGCCACTTTTTGCGACAGGCGATGGGGTGTTTCCCCCGTATGGTAGCCATTGGTGCCGGCACTGTCTACCTCCCAGTTCAATCCCAGCTCCGCCGCTTTTTTTTGTAAAATCCCCTCTGCCAGCGGGCTCCTGCAAATATTGCCCAGGCATACCATTAAAATCTTCATGGCGCAAAGATAAAGGAACTTTAAACCTGAAAGGGGGCGTATCTTTGCCGGATGAACACAAAGCAGCAGAACATCCGTACCCTCAGCCTTACCGACCTGGAGGATTATTTTTTGTCCATCGGGGAAAAAAAATTCCGCGCCCGGCAGGTATATGACTGGTTGTGGCTGAAGCCGGTACAGGGCTTTGATGCCATGAGCAATATCAGCAAGGAGCTACGTCAGAAACTGGGCGACCGGTTTAGTTTTCCGGCCCTCACAGTAGATACCACACAACATTCGGAAGATGGCACCATAAAATCCCGGTTTAAAACAACAGAGGGCTACTTTACCGAAGGCGTTCTGATTCCTACCGATGAGCGTAAAACCGCCTGCGTTAGTTCACAGATCGGGTGCAGTTTGAGTTGCAAATTCTGTGCTACCGGTTATATCGAGCGGAAACGGAACCTGACTTTTGACGAGATCTTTGATGAAGTAGCCCTGATCAATCAGCAATCACTGGAAGTATATGATAAAAAGCTCACCAACATTGTGTTTATGGGCATGGGTGAGCCGCTGCTCAATTATAAAAATGTATTAAAAGCAGTCGAAAGGATCACTTCTCCCGAGGGGCTGGCCATGAGCCCCCGGAGGATCACCGTTTCTACGGCGGGCGTAGCCAAACAGATCCGGCAGCTGGGGGATGACCAGGTGAAATTCAAGCTGGCTCTTTCCCTGCACGCGGCCAACGACAAAAAGCGCCATGAGATCATGCCCATTAACGACACCAATAATATACAATCGCTGATTGAGGCATTGAATTATTTCTATAAGCAAACAAAGAACGAGATCACTTTTGAATACATCCTGTTCAACAATTTTAATGACTCGCTCGAAGATGCGGATGAGCTGATCAAAGTTTATCGCCAGGTGCCGGCAGACCTGGTGAACCTGATTGAGTACAACCCCATTGAGTTTGCAAAATTTACCAAGCCTTCTGAGGAAAAAGTAGATGCATTTATGAAACACCTGGAAAAGAACCGGGTAAACGCCCGTTTACGACGTAGCCGCGGAAAGGATATTGATGCGGCTTGCGGACAGCTGGCCAACAAGGGTAAATGACTGGTTGTTAATGAAATAGGGAATCAGAACCGGGAGGTTATGGCGCCCATGCCAAAGGCCAGGAAAGCAATAATATAAAAACCAATGATCACAATGGCAAGGATGCCTGCAAAGCGGAAAAAGCTTTTGAGATAACGGAGTCCTTCATTCAGGTCGGCGATATTTTCGGTCTGGACCCCCTTTCGGGTGATGCTTCCGAACTTGTATAGATAAAACGAAGGAAAGAAATACAGCAATGCCATAACGATATAAATCAACCCCAGGGCGGCACCGGGGATCGGCATTCCGCTGGCCTGCATCATGGAAGAGCCTGCCATCAGTACTCCCACCCCGGCTATAAGAATAACAGAGAGGGCAATCAAACCGATAATGCCGAGGAACCGGGCCCATTTGGAGGCTTCACCAATGTAAACTTTTCCCTGCTCATTGATCTCAAGATTCCTGAAAAGGCCGCCTTCCTGCTGCTGGGGTGCGGGCTGATTAAAATTGTCCATATTTGTCTGGTTTTAGTGTTACATGCTCTTATGACCGGTCCGTAAGGCACTTGCCGGAGAAGTGATCTTTTGCCGGATATATGTGGCTGTTCCCAAAGCAGGACAGATCGTTACTTATGCACTCCAAAAATGAACAATAATCATCCCTTGCATGCTATCAGTAATGTATGGATGGCATTACGTGCATGCGCTGCAATTGTACAGCCTTTATAAGGATCTGACCACACAAAAGGGAATGATTATTTTTTATTATCACCCGGGGGATGCTCGATATGTCCTTTTCTATCCCCTATTTTATCAATGGTTTCTTTTCCCCGTTGTAGCAGGGAAGATACCGGACCTTCCATGTCTTCCTGAGGGTCCCCTTCATGTTTTTTGGGAAGATCTTTTAAATCCTCTTTCTTATTTTCATTATGTTGTTCCTGGAGGTTCATAATAATTCATTTTGGAGGATGATTTTACTACTACAAGTTACCAAAAAAATGTGATATATTTTCCGGTGAACAACAGGCTTGTTCAAAAGATGATTGGTTTCCATTCAGAATCCTTCAATTTTAGCTACCTTTAACTTTTAATAAACATTCCTGGTTTCATGAATTTCATTCTTAAGGTACTCATTACCGGACTCATCGCTTATTTGCTTCAAAATATATTGTCCGGCGTTAAGATTGCAGATATAAAAACGGCAGCGCTATTTGCGCTGGTGCTCGCCTTGCTCAATGCGGTGGTAAAGCCCTTGCTGGTGATCCTCACCATTCCGGTTACCCTGGTTACCCTGGGATTATTTTTATTAGTGATCAATGCTTTTATGGTATTGATCGCGGCTCACTTTTTTAAAGGGGTGGAGGTAGATGGTTTTTGGTGGGCATTGATATTCAGCATCTTGCTTTCCCTGGGCTCTTCGGTACTGTACTCGCTGGTTGGCGGAGGTAAAAATTAAGACATTTTTATTTGGAAAAAATGACTTACGGCTGTAAATTAGCAGTTAGTCAAAACATTAATCAAAAGTCCTGATGTGTCTACATGAGGGCTTCTTTTTTTACTGGTTGCAGGATCTGCAAATGCCCTTCACCACTACTTCTACCTGCTGTATTGTATAGGCGTGCGGTAATTTAATAGATGGTGTTACCACATCGTCCAAACAAAAGGTATGCCCACATTTACTGCATACCAGGTGCACATGATGATCATGATGATGCCCTTCGCCGCACTCGTCTTTACACAAGGCATATTTAATACTATTGTCTGATGTGGGAATGGTATGTATGATTCCCTTATCTACAAAAGATTGCAGCGTCCGGTAAACCGTAACCCGGTCAAAATGACTGCCGGTGTTTTTTTCGATATCGGCATGGGCCAATGCACCATCGCTGTTCAGGAAGAGCGACAGGATCCTGCGCCTCCCTTCTGTAACGCTTAAATTATTTTGTTTTAATATATGAATAATGCTATCCATAACCTAAAGTTACTTAATTTAATTTTTTAACTCATCGGCGATGTCCGCTATCAGGCGGTTGATTTCCTTTTGCTTTAAACCGTCATAAATTTTCAATACGTTTCCCTTTCGATCCACGAGCGCCCAAAATTGGGTATGCAAAAAATCATCTTCATCGGAGTTAAAATAGTTTTTGGGGTCATCAATCGTGTAACTCAGGCGGGCCATTTTATAAAGACTATCCTTTCTTCCGGTTAAAAACACCCACTGCCGGGTATCCACTTTCATGGAGTCGGCATAATGCTTTAGCCGGGCGGCCGAATCTTTTTCGGGATCGCAGGTATGGGATACGATCAAAAATCCGGGCGTTCCTTTGTATTTTTCATATACCTGTTTCATATTATTATTCATCATCGGGCAAATTCCCGGGCAGGTTGTATAAAAATATTCAGTCACATATATTTTCCCTTCCACATCCTTATTGGAGAATGGTTTACCATCCTGGTTGGTAAATATAAATTTTCCCACTTTACTGATCGGCTCCAGTTTGCGGCTGTTGAAACCAGGGATAAAATAAACCGCAGTCAGGTAAAAGGCGATTGACAGGAGAACGAAAAAAGAGATATAAAAAATAGCTTTTTTTGACATGCTGTAAAAATTGAAGTGCAAAGGTATTCCAACAACTTAACAATTGAGGTGTAAAAACGTTTATTTAGAAGCGCTAAATAAAATATTTGCAACAATGTTTCTTTTTTTTATTTTTGCAACATGAGGTCAAAAATTAATTGGGATGTTTTGGGGATTTCAGCTTCTGTTATTTGTGCCATTCACTGCGCCGTTTTACCGCTGTTTATGGCAAGCCTCCCGCTTTTTGGCGTCAATATCATTGAAAACCTGGCTTTTGAACTGGGAATGATTGCGCTTGCTTTTGTGGTTGGTATGTATTCGTTGCGGCATGGGTATAAATTTCATCATCATAAGCGATTGCCGCTCCTGCTATTTACTACAGGGATTCTTTTTCTGCTGTTAAAACAGGTTTATCTTCAGTATCATACATTGCTATTAGTGCCGGCGGTCGTTTTTATCATATCGGCGCATATCGTCAATTACAGGTACTGCCGCAGCCATAACCATGCACATGCCGATGATTGTAATCATGATCATTATTAATGCTGAGGGCTCAAATCTGAAATCTCAATATGAAAAAATATAGTTTGTTTTTTTTGTTAGGTATCGCGGTTATTGCCGGTCATGCACAAAACGATGTTCAGAAAATAAAGGCATTGATGGAGCAGCAGGCAACCGCTTGGAACCAGGGAAACCTGGAGGGGTTTATGGCTACTTACTGGAACAATGATTCACTCCTTTTTGTGGGGAAAAACGGCGTTACCTATGGCTGGCAGCAAACCCTGGACAATTACCGAAAAAACTATCCTTCAAAGAATGCAATGGGTACCCTGAAGTTTACATTGTTGAAATTACAGCCAATGGGCTCCGGTTTTTATAATGTAGTGGGAAAATGGCAGCTGACCCGGAAAATGGGTGATCTGAAGGGGCATTTTACTCTGGTGCTAAAAAAGATAGCGGGGCACTGGAAAATTGTGCAGGATCATAGCAGTTAACTATTTCACCTCCTCAAAATCAATATACTCGCCCACCCGGGATTTTTCCTTTTGAGGCGGGGCCTGCGGCTCTGGCTGTGGGTTGCCCGGTTGCTGAAACTGCTGTTTCATCTGGGAAAATTGCTTTTTTATCTGGCGGGTAGTGCGGTATACGGGCAGGGCAACTTTTACAACAAAATTGTATAGTAAAAAAAATAATATGGCGTATAAAATGACAGACATATAGTAAAGTAAAAGTATAACGTTACAATTGTAAAATTGTTGTTGCCGCCGTCTTTTTTTCACAACAAGGCATTTCGCCTGTACCGAAATACAACGGGTTTAGGAAAATAGTCGTAAAAATTGGTCGGTTTGCTATAATTGCCTTAATTTTGCGCCAGAAAAGGAGATTGAGGGAACGGAGGCGTTCCCTTCTTCTTTTTTCAGAATTATGGATAAAGAGGCAATCATTCAGAAATTACAGGAAAAAGCAGTTGCGTTGCTACAGGGAAACCCGTCTCATTTTTTAGTAGACATTCGCATAAAACCGACCAATAATTTTAAGATATTCATTGATGGTGATAACGGGGTTGGTATTGATGACCTGGTAAAGTATAACCGGGCTTTATATAAACAGATTGAAGAGGAAGGCCTGTTTCCGGATGGCGATTTTTCGCTTGAAGTATCATCGCCGGGTTTGGATGAGCCGCTGAAGCTGCACCGCCAGTATCATAAAAATACGGGTCGCAATGTGGAAGTGACCCAGTTAGACGGGCAAAAGACGGAGGGGGAGTTGTTTTCTGTAGCAGATGATGCCATTGTGGTGGCAGAAATCCGGGGAAAGGGGAAAAAAACAGAAAGAATAGAGCATACGATTTTATTGGAAACAATTAAAACAACAAAAATTCAAATTAAATTTTAAAAAGTAAACAGCTCAGGGGCTGTGATTTCATTAAGGTAAATCGTACTTCATTATGGCAAGTATTAATTTAATTGAGGCATTCCAGGATTTTAAAGATGCAGAAAATATAGATCGTCCCACAATGATGAAAGTTGTTGAGGATGTATTTAAAACATTACTCCGCAAGAAATACGGAAGTGATGAGAATTTTGATGTGATCGTTAATGCCGAAAAAGGTGACCTGGAAATAGTACGGCACCGGACTATTGTGGAAGATGGGGAAGTGGAAGACCCGCTGGCCCAGGTTGCATATTCCGAAGCTGTAAAGCTGGAGCCGGACTATGAAGTAGGAGAAGATCTGTACGAGGAGATTGACCTGATCGACTTTGGCCGCAGGGCTATCCTTGCCGCCAAACAAACGCTGGCAGGGCGCATCAGCGATCTGAAGAAAAACGTACTGGCTAAAAAATACGAAGACCGCATTGGGGAAATCATAAGTGCTGAAGTATACCAGGTGTGGAAGAAGGAGATTTTATTGCTGGATGAAGAGGGGAACGAACTGATTCTTCCTAAAAGCGAGCAGATCCCCCAGGATTATTTCAAAAAAGGAGAAAATATCCGCGCCGTGGTAACCCGGGTGGATCTGAAAAATAATAACCCCGTAATCATTCTTTCCCGGACGGCTCCCGATTTTCTTGCAAAATTGCTGGAGATTGAGGTGCCGGAGATTTTTGACGGCCTTATCATCATTAAAAAAATTGTAAGGGAACCCGGAGAAAGGGCAAAAGTGGCGGTGGAATCCTACGATGACCGTATTGATCCTGTAGGGGCCTGTGTGGGTATGAAGGGAAGCCGGATACATGGTATTGTGCGGGAATTGAAAAATGAAAATATTGATGTGATCAACTGGACCACCAATATGCAATTACTGATTCAGCGGTCACTGACTCCTGCAAAAATCACCAGCATGAGCCTGGACCAGGAAGGAAAGCATGCCAGCATTTTCCTGAAACCCGACCAGGTTTCGCTGGCTATTGGCAAAAGGGGAGTAAACATTAAACTGGCGTCTGATCTTACAGGCTATGAGCTGGATGTGTACCGCGATACTGAAGACGAGGAAGAAGAGTTTGATGTGGACCTGGAAGAATTTGCAGATGAAATTGATGAATGGGTGATTGATGCATTAAAGAAGATCGGCTGCGATACGGCCCGCAGCGTATTGCGGATGTCTCCCGGCGAGCTTGAAAAACGAGCCGACCTGGAGAAAGAA
The DNA here is from genome assembly GCF_051201075.1 of Niabella hirudinis. Lineage (NCBI taxonomy): Bacteria > Pseudomonadati > Bacteroidota > Chitinophagia > Chitinophagales > Chitinophagaceae > Niabella > Niabella hirudinis. The sequence continues at coordinate 433,073 of NZ_JBPEHJ010000005.1, read as the reverse complement.
ACGGTCGATGATGTTCGAAAAATTTTACAAGAAGAATTGGAGCGGGAATAAAACGAGATTTTCAAATTCTCCAATATTTCCTCATTAAAAAAACTGAATGGCAGAGATAAAACTTCCAAGATTATTACAGGCGGCCAAAGATTTTAATATTGGCCAGCAAACACTTGTTGATTTTTTGGTAGGCAAAGGGTTTTCAAAAGACGATCTGAAACCCACGTCCAAGCTTACCGAACCAATGGTTATTGCCCTGCAACAGGGATTTCATGGGGACAAAGCCGCAAAAATTATCAGCGACCAGGTTGATTTACCAAAGGGATTAGGTGGCGATGGCAAGAAGCGTCGTGAGGAGGAAGAGACGCCAAAGCCTGCAACGCGCCCGGCCGAAAAAGAAGAGCCGGTTATTGAAACGCTGCCGGTTGAAGTTGTTGAGGTGGCGCCGGAAGTTCCGGCTAAAGAACCGGATGTTGTTGCAGTGGTGCCGGAACCTGTTCCGCAGCCTGAGGTTACTGAAAGCACAGAAGCCGCCGCCGAGGAAGCTCCTGCTCCCGTGGCAAAGACGGGCATTGGAGGGCCAAAAATCATCGATAAGATCGATTTGTCGGCCATCGACTTTTCGACTCGCCCTAAAAAAGCAGCGAAAAAGGAAACACCTGTCCCCGAAACGCCAAAACCCAGGGAAGAAGAGCCGGTTGCCGCAAGCCAGGAACCAGTGCCCGCCGTTGAAGAAAAACCGGAGGTAGTGGAAACACCTGCACCCGCCGCAGAAGAGGAAAAACCTGCAGAAGTACAGATCACAAAGATCCAGGCCGAAAAGATCGAAGGGCCAAAGATCCTGGGCAAGATTGAGCTTCCTGTAGATAGCGATACCCGCCCCAAACGGGATGAAAAACGGAAGCGGAAACGTATTCCGATTGAAAAGAAAGAAGTTAAGGCCGATCCGGATCAGCGCCGGCCGCATGGTGGTCAGCAAACCCAGCCCGGGCGCAGCGGCGGTCAGCAGCATGGCGGTGGCGGCCATCATGGAAAAGGCAATTTCAGAGACCGGCACCGGCCCCATCGCGAAGAAAAACAGATTGACGAAAAAGAGATCCAGGAAAAAATACGGGAAACACAGGCAAAACTCAGCGGCGGTGGCGGCAACAAGCAAAAAAGCATGCGTGCAAAAGCCCGGAGAGATAAGCGTAATGAAGCTGCTGAGGCCATGGAAGAAGAGGGCGTAGACAAAACATTAAGGGTAACGGAGTTCATCAGTGTAAGTGAACTGGCCAGCCTGATGGATGTAAGCTTCGCGGATGTGATCAGCAAATGTATGAGCCTGGGAATCATGGTATCCATTAACCAACGTCTCGATGCAGAGGTGATTGAGCTGGTTGCAAGCGAATTTGGATATGATGTGTCCTTCATTGATATGGAACAGCAGATGGAAATGGAGGAAGAAGCTGAAGAGGAAGATGATGATGCAGAACTGGTTCCAAGAAGCCCGATTGTAACCATCATGGGCCACGTAGACCATGGTAAAACTTCGTTGCTGGATTATATCCGGAATGCAAACGTGGTAGCAGGGGAGGCCGGGGGTATTACCCAGCATATTGGTGCCTACCGCGTAAAAGTGGCCGGTGGAAAAGAGATTACCTTCCTGGATACCCCGGGGCACGAGGCATTTACGGCCATGCGGGCAAGAGGCGCCAAGGTTACAGATATCGCGGTTATTGTGGTAGCAGCAGACGATGCCGTGATGCCGCAAACAAAAGAGGCCATCAGCCACGCGCAGGCGGCCGGCGTACCCATGATATTTGCAGTGAATAAAATTGATAAAGACGGTGCCAACCCCCAGAAAATTTATGAGCAGTTATCGCAAATGAATATTCTTGTAGAAGAATGGGGCGGAAAATTCCAAAGCCAGGAACTGAGCGCCAAGCAGGGTTTGAACGTGGATAAACTGCTGGAAAAAATATTACTGGAAGCCGAATTGCTGGATCTGAAAGCAAATCCTGACCGGGAAGCAACAGGAACCATCATTGAAGCAACCCTTGATAAAGGAAGAGGCTATGTGGCCACACTCTTGGTCGAAAATGGTACATTAAAACCGGGCGATCTGATTGTGAGCGGCCAGTATTTTGGCCGCGTGAAAGCGATGTTCAATGAACGGAATAAGCGCGATGATGCCGCAGGCCCTTCTGCGCCGGCTGTTGTGCTGGGCCTGAATGGTGCGCCGCAGGCCGGGGAGAAATTTAAAGTTTACCAGGAAGAAGCAGAAGCTAAAAGCATTGCCAACCGTCGCTCCCAGATCCTGCGAGAGCAGGGAATGCGTACGAAGAAACACATTACGCTGGATGAAATTGGCCGGCGCCTTGCCCTGGGTAACTTTAAAGAACTTAATGTGATCATTAAAGGGGATGTGGACGGCTCCGTAGAAGCATTAAGCGACTCTTTACAAAAACTCTCCACGGAAGAAATCCTGGTAAATGTGATCCATAAAGGTGTAGGACAGATCAATGAAAGCGATATCGTACTGGCAGAAGCTTCGGACGCCATTGTGATCGCCTTTAACGTGCGCCCGTCACAGCAGGCATCTCGCATTGCTGAAAATGCGGGTATCGAGATCAAGATGTACTCGATCATTTACACGGCAATTGACGAAGTGAAGAGCGCAATGGAGGGTATGCTGGAACCAACGATGAAGGAAAAGATCGTTGGTAATGTGGAGATACGCGAAGTGTTTAAATTTGATAAGGCCGTGGTGGCAGGATGCCTGGTACTGGATGGCCGCATCAAACGGGACAATAAAGTACGCCTGATCCGGGATGGTATTGTGATTTACCCGACCGGTGAAAATGCCGTGGCGGAACTGGGCTCCCTCAAGCGGTTTAAAGATGATGCCAAGGAGGTGTTAAACGGCATGGAGTGTGGTCTGACTATTAAAAACTACAATGACATTAGGATAGGCGATGTGGTGGAAGCGTATGAGCTGGAGGAAGTAAAACGGACTTTGTAGTTATTTTTGGCATTGAAAATTATGGATCAGAACATCAGTCGGAACAGCCGGCTGGTGTTTTTCATTGAAACAGACAACAAACTTTTGTTAAATACAGCACTGTTTGGAGGAGGAAATCCCCTGCAGATTTATTTTTGAATTATGTTTAGTAAGAATAGAAGAACAGGTCTTTTTTCAATAAAGGGGACGCTGACTGCTTTAGCGCTATTGCTTTCTGCTGTTGTTATGGCCCAGGGCCGTTCCAGCAAGGAAGTGGTTGATAAAATTATTGGAGTGGTTGGCGACCGGATCATCCTGTATTCCGATATTCAAAATACGATCAAAGATGCAGCGCGTTACGGTGAAAAACTACCCCCCAATGCGGACTGTATGATTTTTGAGCAGGCCCTGCTTTCCAAAGTCCTGGCCCTGCAGGCAGAACGCGATTCTATACCCCTTACTGATGAAGAAGTAGAGGCACAAATGGATCTTAAAGTGCGTAACCTGATTATGCAATATGGAAGTCAGGCGGAAGTAGAAACGCTTGCAGGGAAAACAATATACCAGCTAAAAGATGACCAACGGCCATTGATCCGCGAGAATATGCTTGCAGAAGCAATGCGGAAAAAAGTAGTGAGTGGCGTGCATATCACGCCTACAGAAGTAAAGACTTTTTTTGAAAAGGTTCCTACGGACAGTTTACCGTTCATAGAGTCCGAGCTGGAAGTGGGGCAAATCTCCATCCTGCCTCCGGCATCCAAAGATGTGGATGAATACATCTATAATGAAATGCAGAATTATAAAAAGCAAATTGAATCCGGTGCGACCACGTTTGAGGCATTGGCCAAGCGGGTTTCTGAAGACCCGGTCAGCCGGGAACGCGGGGGCGCTTTAGAACTCAACCGTTCAGATAAAACCTGGGACCCGGTATTCCTCTCCACAGCTTTCCGGTTAAAAGCAGGCGAAATTTCGCAGCCCGTAAAGTCTAACAGGTTTGGTTATTTCCTGATCCAGCAGGTAAGCCGGCGTGGTGATAATGCCCAGGTCCGGATGATCCGGCGGGTGCCCCCCGTAACCGACAATGAACTGAAACTGGCGCATGCCCGGCTCGACTCGGTGCGCGCGGATATTGAGGCCAAAAAAATTTCCTTCAAAGATGCGGCCTATAAATACAGCGATGATGAAAGCGTAAAAAACTATGGGCCCTTTGTTTTAAACAGGGATGGCTCTACCTATGTAAATATTGATGCGCTGGATAAGGACATGGTAAACACGATCAAAGATATGAAGGTGGGTGACCTGTCGCAACCCGTAAGTTTTACTAATGAAGAGGGCAAAAAGGGGGTGCGCCTGGTTTACCTGAAATCCCGTTCGGAACCGCACCGGTTAAATCTGGATGACGACTATGCTAAAATCGCGGAAAGGGCCCTGGATCAGAAGAGAAGCGAGGAATTGGATAAATGGCTCGAAAAAAAGATCCCTACTTTTTATATACTGATCGATAAGGAACAGGCAAACAGCTGCCCCAGTCTTTCAAAGTACCAGACAACTGAAAACCGCGGATTTTAAATTATTTAGTATTTTGCAGGTGCATGATATTCAATAACCGTCCGTTTCTATATTTTCCCCTTGCATCCGGCGCTGATGGGCACCATAAAATTATTATCCTTACCGCGCCTTCGGGCGCGGGAAAAACTTCGATTACCCACCATTTACTAAAAAAAATTCCGCAACTATCCTTTTCCATTTCTGCGGCTACCCGGGAGGCCCGGGCATGGGAAGTGGACGGAAAGGACTATTATTTCATCACGGAGAAAGCGTTTACAGAAAAGATCAAGGGCAACGAATTTGTAGAGTGGGAAATGGTTTATGAGGGCAAATACTATGGAACACTGAAGAGCGAATTGCAGCGGCTCTGGAAGCAAAACAGGTATCCCCTGCTGGATATTGATGTAAAAGGAGCCATTCATGTGCAGCAGCAGTATCCAAAAGAGAGCCTGTCGGTCTTTATAGAACCGCCTTCTGTAAAGGAACTGCGGAGGCGTTTGATTTCCAGGGGAAGTGAAAGCGAGGAATCCCTCCAGACCCGCCTGAATAAAGCGGAATATGAACTATCATTCATTAATCATTTTAATAAGGTGGTGGTGAATGATGATCTGGAGGAGGCCTGTGCGGAAACGGAAGCCCTGGTACGGAAATTCCTGAATATCATGTAGCATTTATATATCTTTATCTTATGGAATGGCAGCTATTAATGTGGATCTTTTCTTTGCTGTTCATGATCTTTTTTGCCGGCGTGGAAATGGCGTTCTTTGGCGCCAGCAGGTTGAACATTGAGCTGAAAAGAAAACAAGGCACGTTAACCGGGCGGTTGCTGGGTAAATTTGTAGATACACCGGCAATTTTCTGGGGAACTACGGTTATTGGGTATATAACGGCCCTTACTATCTTTGTATTGCAAACCAGCGAAGTGTTGATTCCTTTCTGGCAAAAAAGCGGCATTAATTCCAGAACCGCCCAGATCCTGCTGGAGATTGTGCTGAATACCCTCATCATCCTGGTATTTGTAGAATTTATACCCCGGGCGGTTTTCAGGGCCAATAGCAATACCCTGCTGAGCCGTCTGGCCGTGTTTATCAATTTTATCCTTTGGCTCCTGTATCCCATTACGGCGGCGCTTTTCAGGCTGGCAAACTGGATTCTGAAATATGTATTTAATGTACGGCTTGATAAAGGAAAATCGCCGTTTGCCCGAAATGACCTGCAATTTATGTTTCGCGACAGCCGCACCACGCTGCGGGAGGAAACCAGCACCCACCTGCTCGAAAATGCACAGGAGCTGGCCAATATCAAGATCCGGCAAAGCATGGTGCCCCGCAAAGAGATTATTGCGGTTGATGTGAATGCCCCCGTGGAAACACTCATCCAGAAATTTATTGAAACAAAAAAAAGCCGGATTATTATTTATGAGTCGACCATTGATAATATCCTGGGGTTTGCGCATGAATTAGACCTTTTTAAGAAACCGGCGGATATCGAATCGGCCCTGATTCCCATTATCGCGGTTCCGGAAAGCATGACAGCGGTGGGGCTGATCAATAAATTCAGCAAGGAATCCAAAAGCATTGCCTGGGTGGTGGATGAGTTTGGTGGCACGGCTGGGATCATTACCATGGAAGACGTGCTGGAGGAGCTTTTTGGCGAAATATGGGACGAATATGATACCCAGCTTTTTGTGGAAAAGCGGATATCAGAAGATGAATACATTTTTTCGGGAAGGATGGAGCTGGATTACCTGGGAAAAAAATACGATTTTGAGTTTGAGGATAAAGAAGATTCGGAAACGTTGTCGGGATATATCATCAATTTTTATGAAACCATTCCTGCTCAAAAGGAACGGATCATCATCGGTGATTTTGAATTTGACATTTTAGGGGTAAACGATACCCGGATCGAGATGGTCAAAATGAAAAAATTAAAATAGATATACCAAAAGCCTGACTTTTGCGCTTTTTATACGCATCTTTGTCCTCCATTTTTAATATACAATGGCTTTACTGGATTTTTTAAAGAAAAGGAGTGGTGGCGAGGATGAGATGTCCTTTATCGATCACCTGGAAGTTTTAAGATGGCATTTGATACGCAGCGTAATCGCCGTGGTGGTTAGTGCCATTGTTGTTTTTATATTTTCCAATTTTTTTGTGAATGATATTATTTTCGGACCAACGAGGCCCGACTTTATCTCCGTACAATGGCTGTGCAAGGCAGGACAGAGTATGGGAATAGATGGACTCTGCCTTAAAATTGAGCCCAAGTTCCAGGAAACCACCATGACCGGGCAGTTCATAGCATCGTTTACTGTAGCTTTTGTAGGCGGGTTTATATTGGCCTTCCCATATATCTTCTGGGAAATCTGGCGCTTTGTAAAACCGGCCTTGTCCGATAAAGAACAAAAAGGTACCACCGGAATTATCTTATGGGTATCTATATTGTTTTTTATTGGAGTGGCTTTTGGTTATTTTATTCTTACCCCGTTAATGGTAAGTTTTTATTTTAATTATAAACTGAGTGATCAGATCCAGATCATTCCTACGTTTTCGGACTACCTGGAGAATGTGATCTATACCACCGTGGGTATTGGGTTGCTTTTTCAATTGCCCTTAGTGGTACTATTGCTGGCAAAAGCCGGCATTCTTACCGGAACGGTGCTCAGAAAATACCGGAGGCACGCATTTGTAGTGGTACTGATTGCTGCAGCCATTATTACACCTACAACAGATCCGTTTAGCCTGGCGGTAGTTACTGCGCCCCTGTACATTCTTTTTGAAGTAAGTGTGGCGCTGGCATCAAGAATTGAACGGAAGCGATTATCAGACAATCCACAGGAGTGGAGTTAAAAATATCGGTTATGGAAACAACATTTGATCTTACAAAACCTGTAGCTATTGGCAGTGATCATGCAGGATTTGAGTACAAACAATATGTCATTTCCTTCCTGGAAGGAAAAGGATTCGCATTTAAAGACTTTGGGGCACATTCTTCGGAATCGGCCGATTATCCCGATTTTGCGCACCCGGTTGCCGCAGCGATTGAAAGCGGGGACTATGCATTTGGCATATTGCTCTGCGGCAGTGGAAACGGGGTTGCCATAACGGCTAATAAACATCAGGGGGTGCGGGCTGCCCTTTGCTGGGATAAAGAAATTGCCGAGCTGGCCCGCAAGCATAATAACGCTAATATCCTCTGCGTTCCCGCCCGGTTTATCCCCGAGGATGTTGCAGAGCTGATGGTAGAAACCTTTATTGCTACCGGGTTTGAAGGTGGCCGCCATCAAAACCGGGTTGCCAAAATCAGCTGCTGATAAAGCATTTGGCAGCCAACACAGAAAATGAGAAGTATGATGAAACATCTTTTTACCCTGGCAGCGGTTTGCGCGGTTGTGGTCGCTACTGCTCAGAAAAAGGCAAACCCCGAAACTTTTGCCCGCACCATTACCACAGCCGATCTGAAAAGCCATCTCAGCGTGATTGCCAGCGCGGAAATGGAAGGAAGAAATACGCCCTCGCCGGGTCTCGAAAAAGCTGCGGAATACATCACCGCCCATTTTAAGAAGCTGGGATTGGAACCCGGAAATAACGGAAGCTACCGGCAAACGCTCCAGTTGTCGAAAGACTCTCTGACACAGCTGAACCTGCTGGTGAACGGCATGCCTTTTAAAGCATTTGAGGATGTGGCGCCCATGTGGTTACAAGACGAAAAGATTAACCTCGATTACAAAGAATACGCGTTTGCCGGATATGGGATAGTAGATGCCGGCAGGGATGATTATGCCGGCATGGACGTTAAGGGAAAACTGGTGGTGATTATTGCCGGTGCCCCCACGGGGTTTACACCCACTAAAGAAGGCCGGGAGGCTTCAACTACCACAATGGCAAAAGTGACCAATGCCCTGGTGAAGGGAGCCGCCGCTATCCTGATTGCTACCGACCAGATTCCGGCCCGTGCTAAAATCCGTGCAACGTACCGGCCAGACTGGCAGCAACACGCACCGGCTGCTACCCCCCCGGTTTTTTATATAAGTGCTGACGTGGTAGAGAAAGTAAGCGGCCATAGCTTTCAGGAGGTAAAAGCAGCCCTGGATAACGGCCAGGCGGCGCCGGGTATTAGCCAGGCCACACTTAAACTGGACTATCAGCTGCAGAAAAATAAGGCCACGGCCTCCAATATACTTGGTATTATTGAGGGTACTGATAAAAAAGACGAATACCTCTTCATTACCGCGCACTATGACCATGTAGGTAAAGATGCCGCCGGAAATATTTACTATGGCGCCGATGATGACGGTTCCGGAACCGTGAGCGTTCTGGAAATGGCTGAGGCTTTTGCCCGGGCAAAAAAAGCCGGCAAGGGGCCCCGCAGAACGATCGTGTTTATGACGGTAAGCGGTGAGGAAAAAGGGCTTTGGGGTTCGGAATATTACTCCGAGAATCCTGTATTTCCCCTGGATAAAACCACCGCGGATCTGAATATTGACATGATTGGCCGTATTGATACGGAGCGGATGAGTGCCGATACCCTGAATTATGTTTACGTAATAGGCCACAATAAGCTGAGCACAGATCTGCCGGTAGTCAATGAGGGTGCTAATAATAAATATACCAAACTGGTATTGGATTATAAGTTTGATGACCCCAATGATAAAGAACAGATCTACTACCGCAGCGACCACTATAATTTTGCCCGGAAAGGCGTTCCCATTCTCTTTTTTTATGACGGAATGCTAAAGGCCGATTATCACAAACCTACAGATACGATTGAAAAGATCAATTTCCCGCTGATGGCCAAAAGAGCAAAAATGATTTTTTATACGGCCTGGGAAATAGCTAACAGGGATCAGATGCTGAAGCGGGATTTGGAGCTTCCGGCGCAGACGCGGTAGATCAGGTTTCACGTTTAAAGTTTCAGGTTTCAAGTTCAAGATTGGATCCGGCTTTATACTCCATAAACTATTGACTATTGACCATCGACCATTCAATGCCGTTTCCTTAAGACTCACAAAGGATAAAACAGCGCATCACTGTTATTTGGAGGCAAACAGCAACTCACAGGGCTTTAGCCCCGTAAGCCGTTTAAAGGCAGTGCTGAAATGCGAGATGGAGGAATAACCCAGCATCATCGAAACATCGGTTACACTGAGGCCCTTTTCATAAAGCAGGTATTTGGCATGCTCCATCCGCTGGTTCTGGTAAAAATCAAAAATGGTGGTGCCGTACATTTCCTTAAACCCTTTTTTAAGATAGCACTCGTTCATAGCTACCTTCCGGCTTAGCTCCTTAATAGTGATCGGCTCACCAATATGTTTGATCAGGATTTCCCGGGCCTTTTCTACCTTGTCCTTGTCTGCTTCATTAGAAAGGAATTTACAGCTGATGACCTCCAGTTGCTTTTCATCCGCCATAGAATCCATGGTCAGCAATAACAGCATCTGCAGCTGTGCATTTACGTAAATGTTTTCCAGCGTACCTTGATAACTGTTTTCGAGCAAGCCTTCAATTACCGTTTTGGTCTTGCAGCAAAGCGGCAGTGTGCGGGTAAAGGAAACTTTATGCTTGAATTTCAGCAGCGAGTCGCTGAAATTATTAGTGGTTCTTGTTTTTATAAATTGGGATAGATGGGCCGGCATAAACCGGACGTTTACCACGTCAATGCTCTCTGTACTGTCTTCACAATCTTTGGCGCGGCCGGCAGCGCATTTGCTGCAATTTTCGCGGGAACAATACCTGTTTCCCGCAATACAAAATATTAGTTTCAGGTTGTTTTCTTTCGGTTTCTGGCCGTTGTACTCATACACCAGCATGCCCATGTCTTCCGTTAAAATATTTACAGACCGGTTGTACCGCTTGATCTCATACTGCACGGCACCGGGGATTTGCTGCACCCGGTGCGCCTTTAGTTCCAGCGATGGCGGATGATCCAAGTCCTTGAAACTTAATTGTATAATTTCTTCAGTATGATCCATGATACGGCTGCAAAGGTATCGCCAATCTTCTATAAAACAGGCAAAAGAATGTCAATTGTTGGTAATAATCCCTGATTTGCAGTTCCTTATTAAAAAAATTAATTACAATTAATTATCGAATGTCTAAATTTGCGCCATTATTTATTATTGGTTTGACCCTGTAAGTACATGATCCATTTTAACTCATATATACATCCGGACGCCAAAGTGGCGCGGAATGTGAAGATCGACCCGTTTACTGTGATCCACCAGGATGTTGAGATTGGTGAAGGTACATGGATCGGTTCCAATGTGACCATACTGGAAGGTACCCGCATTGGTAAAAACTGTAAGATCTTCCCGGGAACCGTGATCGGGTCGGAGCCACAGGATAAAAAATTTGACGGGGAAAAAACAATTGTAGAAATTGGCGATGATTGCGTTATTCGTGAGTTTGTAACCATTCACCGGGGAACCCGCGATCGATGGAAAACAGTAGTGGGCAAGGGGTGCTGGATCCTGGCTTACAGCCATATCGGGCACGATTGTGTTATTGGCGACTATTGCACATTAAGCAACAGCACACAAATTGCCGGTCATGTGGTACTGGGCAGCCATGTAGGTTTTGGAGGTGTTTGCGCCGTACACCAGTTTGTAAAAGTAGGGTCTTATGCATTTATCAGCGGCGGATCACTGGTAAGTAAAGACGTTCCGCCTTATATTAAAGCAGCCCGGCAGCCTTTGAGTTATGCAGGCATCAACTCGGTAGGGCTTAAAAGAAACGGGTATTCCGTTGAAAAAGTAAATAATATACTGGATATTTACCGGGTTATTTACAACCGGGGGCTTAACGTGACCCAGGCCGTACAGCTTCTTGAGGAAGAATTTCCTGTTACGGACGAGCGCGATGAGATCCTCACATTTGTGCAGGAAAGCACCCGGGGCATTATCAAACGATACACCAAAGGGAATGGCGATGACGATAGCCTTGAATAAGGCTGGAAAACGATTTAACCGCGACTGGATCTTCAGGGATCTTTCGGGCCGCTTTGAATCCGGCAACAGTTACGCCATCATTGGAGCCAACGGCTCCGGAAAAAGCACTTTTTTACAGGTTATTGCCGGCGCCCTGCATTTAAATGAAGGCAGTTGTACCTGGATAGACGACGCACCAGTTCCACCGGAAAAAATTTACCGGCATATTGCCTGCTGTGCTCCCTATCTTGAACTGATTGAAGAAATGACCCTCCCGGAGTTTCTCGGGTTTCACCAGCAGTTTAAACCATTTATAGCCGGCATCACTCCTAAAAAGATCATCGAAGAGCTGGGTTTACAGACCGCGGCGCATAAACGTATTCAGCAATTTTCCAGCGGTATGAAGCAGCGGGCTAAACTGGCGCAATGCATTTATTCAGATACGCCCATTGTACTGCTGGATGAGCCCTGTACCAACCTCGACCGGCAAGGCATTGATCTTTATTACCGGCTGATCGATCAGTACTGTAAAGACCGGCTGGTGCTGGTAGGCAGTAATGATGAAGTAGAATATCAATTCTGTAAAGAGCGGCTCAGTATGATGGATTACAAACTGTTTTAATTGCTAAATTTGTACCTGGATAAGACAGGATCTGTATGTCTTTTATAGAGAAAACTTAAAGCGCTGAAACCCAAAGCAAAATTCTGTTTAGCATTCAGGATGAGAGCCATATCCCTGGTCATATATTTTGTTTTATGTTCCCTTTTTTTAGTGGGGCAGGATCTTCCTGTTTCCGATTGGGTAAAAAGACTGGAGGATAATAGCGAATCACAGGTCATCCGGCACTATTCAGTTTACTACGATATTACCAAAATTGATTCTGCCTCAAGGATCAGGGCCGCTATCGCCATTGAAAAAGCATGTACCAAAGGAAACAGGCGGCTAAGGCTTTTAGGCCGGTCGGTAAAGGCAAAGCTGCTCTTTTATTACCTCAAAGAGGGCGATTCGCTGTACGCATCACAAATGAAAGCCTGCCTGAAGGAAGCTGTAGAAACGGAAGATCCCTATTTACAAGCCGAATTTGGCCGCTGGTATGCCGAAATGCTAAATTCCATGAACCAGACAGAACTGGCTGTTCAATATGCTACCACTTCACTGCAGCTGCATCATTACCTGGGGCTTAAAAATTTTGCAGCAGTAAGTATTTTTTACATGTGGGTGGGTGAGGCTCTGTTGGTTGCCGGTTATCCGGGAGATGCAATCGATCACCTGCGCACAGGTTTAAGGCTTGCAGATACGTTGGTGAAGCCATTCCGTTTTATGTACACTTACAATAACCTGGGGCTGGCCTACCGGAAACTGGAAAAACATGATTCAGCGCTTTTTTATTTTGAAAAGCTCGGGCAATATTGCCTGGAGACAAAAAGACCCGACTGGCAGGAAATAGCTTATAAAAACCGCCTGCCCTCGTTTGTGGCACTGGGTATGCTTGACAGCGCAAAAGTGGTGGATGCCCGCTTGTTTGAAATTGCCCGCCACAGCAAAGAGCCGGATGATTCATTGATCGCTTATGAGATGATGGGTAAGATAGCGATGAAGGAAAAGGACTTTCAAAAAGCGATTCCCGCCCTGCTAAAAAGCGCCGCATTGAACAACGGAAGCAATAAAGAATTATTGAACCGGGTGTATGAATCGTTAGCGGCTTGTTATGAAATCACCGGTCAACCCGCCAAAGCATATCCCTACTCAAAAAAAGTGCGTATTTATAACGACAGTGTAAGCCGTGCCCGGGAACTGAGTAACAACCGTTATGTTTTTATAAAAGCAGCCTATGAAAAAGAGCAGCTGGCATTAAAGAGCATGACCGAAGAAAAACGCGCGGCCATTAGCAAAAGAAATGCCGGCATTGTGCTGCTTGTTTTTATGGCTGCCATAGCGGCCTGGTGGTTGAACCGGAGCCGGAAAAAAGCCGAAAAACGCCAGCGATTGGCGGCCAAAGAACTGGATCTGTTCAAAGAAGAGATCATCAGAAAGAACAGCCGGATTGAAGAACTGCAGGCAAGCATAGAACTGCAGCAACACCGGCAACAGGACGCCCAAACCATCGAAGAGCTGAGCCACCAGATGATACTCACCGAAACGGACTGGCAAAATTTTAAATCACTTTTTGAAAAAACACATCCCGCATTTTTTAAAATGCTCAGCGACAAAGCGCCTGGGATTACCGAGGCCGAGCAACGGATGGCGGCGTTGATAAAGATCCGGCTCAATACAAAACAGATAGCAGCCATGCAGGGCATTGGCGTAGACAGTGTGCACAAAACCCGCCACCGTCTGCGGCAGCGCTTTGGCACCGGTACGACCAGCGAGCTGGAAATGATCATCGCGGCGATCTGATAATCCTCTTATTATCAGTCTTTCAACTCTTTTGACAGGATTTTGACAGGTAACTGACAGGCAATTGTCAGCCAAAAAATTTGTGAACCGGTTTACCCAAAGGGTAAATTAGGTGAAAGATATTATGCGCTTCGTTAAAAAGTACAGCAGCCAGATCATTATACTGCTGCTCATACTGGTATTGATCCTGTTGCTGATCATTTTTACCGATATGCATGTGGCCGCAATCAACCGGGAAATAGAGCAGGTTTTGGGGAAATAATATTTTTTTAGAATAAATAGCGATTATTATGAAAAAGCTTTTATTAGGTATGTTTTCCGTTGTGTTGATGACGGCATGCCAAAAAGACGCTGCTACCAGTCATTCTCTGGAAGCGATTACGACCGTTGCCGCAAAAAAGCCGTCTTCCAGAATGCCGATTTGCCATTTTGATGCGACAACTGAAACCTGGAAACTGATGAACATCAAACCCTCAGCATGGCCCAGGTATCAGGCCTATGGCGATATAAGGCTGGATGATGTGGATGGCGATGGCTATGTAACCTTCAATAAATGCGGTTATGGGCAAATGGGGGATTGTAATGATAATAACGCAGCCATTCACCCCGGTGCCACAGAAATAAAAGGAAATGATATAGATGAGAACTGTAATGGTATTAACGATGATGTGCCGGCAATTGGAGCCAGCTACAAAGGCGGTAAGCTGGCCTATGTTTTACAACCCGGCGACCCGCGTTATGACCCGAATCTGCCACATGGGTTTATTGCAGCGCCTGCTGACCAGGGAGTACCTGTATGGGGGCCAGCAACCGAGGTGGGAGGAACCAGTGGCGCATTAGGCAGCGGGGCTGCCAATACCGCACGGATCGTTGCCGCTTATGGAACTGCCGGCACTGCGGCCAAATTGTGTGCGGACCTGGTTTTAAATGATTATAGCGATTGGTACTTGCCAAGCCTGGGCGAACTGAACCTGCTTTTTCAAAATCGTTTTGCTATTGGCGGGTTTACAACTGAAGGCACCATCACGAATCTCTTTACCTCTTATTGGAGTTCCACCGAGGACGGTAGTGGCTTTGCCTGGTTCCAATACTTCGCCAACGGGAATACGGACATAGTCAGCAAGGACGCCTCCTGGATCAAAGTGCGTGCAATACGATCTTTTTAGGCGCTGATAGAAACCGCCATAAAATATAAATTTTAAATACAAACTACAATTATGAAAAAGATGTTGTTGATTTTACTGCACGTCTTATTTATTACAGCATGTAAAAAAGACATGGTTACCGGCAAACCGCAGGAAGAAATCATCGCTTCAGTTGCCGCTAAAAATTCCGATAAAAGTGTTGACAAAATAACCATCTGGCACTTTGGTGCTAACAAAAACACCTGGAAGCAAATAAGCATTAATAGCAACGCATGGCCGGACCACCAGGCTCATGGTGATATATGGGAAGCGGGTCAGGATTATAAAGGTGGAAAGATTGGGTATATATTAAACCCCGGCGACCTCGGTTATGACGCCAATATACCACATGGGTTTATTGCTGCCCCTTCGGACCAGGGATCAGGCATTCCATGGGCCCCTATTGGAACCTTTGCCTTTTTAGGCACCAGCGATGCATTAGGTACCGGAGCCGCCAATACGAAGAAAATTGTTGACTACTACGGGGATGGTAACTATGCTGCGAAATTATGCGCCGACCTAGTGTTGAATGGCCATGATGATTGGTATTTACCAAGTCTTGCCGAACTGAATATACTTTATGTAAATCGTTTTGCCATTGGCGGGTTTGATACCAATACCAATGATATCCCCAATAGCTATTGGAGCTCTACAGAAAATGACTACACTTCTGCCTGGTTCAAATTCTTCAACTTTGGGTATCAGACTACTGTATCCAAGTACGATTCTTACCGGCATAATGTTCGTGCCATCCGGTCGTTTTAATGGTTATGCTGCTATCCGAAACTTGCAGTTTCGAATCCTTATACTGTTGCGTTTGGTAACCTGCCGGCAGTCTGTTTTTTTCCGATCCTACACTTTTAAAACATACTTTTGCAGGCATGAACAGACCTATTCGTGTTTTGGTGGCTAAAATTGGTTTGGATGGCCATGACCGCGGTGCCAAAGTAATTGCCACCGCCCTGCGGGATGCGGGTATGGAAGTGATTTATACCGGCCTGCGGCAAACACCGGAAATGGTGATTCAGGCGGCTATCCAGGAAGACGTTGATGTGATCGGCATCAGTATTCTGAGCGGAGCGCATATGACCGTTTTTCCAAAAGTGCTGGAGCTGATGCAGGCAAAGCAAATGGATGATGTGCTGCTGGTGGGCGGAGGCATTGTACCGGACGATGATGCCGCAAAACTAACGGCGATGGGGGTGGGCCGGATTTTTGCGCCCGGCAGCACTACACAATCAATAGCAACGTATATTCAGACGGAGGTGGCGAAAAGAAGGAACTTTTAAACTGTTTAAAGTTCAAGGTTTAAGGTTCAACGTTGAACCTTAAACCTTAAACAAAAATTAATACGCTCTTGCAAACAGCACCCGCTCTTTTGACGGTTTTCCGGATAAGATGCAAATGCCTTCTTCCTGCGGGTTATTGAGAGGGATACAGCGGATGGTGGCCTTTGTTTTTTCCTTAATGGCGGCCTCAGTTTCGGCGGTACCATCCCAATGGGCGGAGACAAAACCTCCTTTTTCATCCAGCGTTTTTACAAAATCCTCCCAGGTATCTGCAGGCGTGGTTTTTTCTGTGGTAAAATTCCGGGCCCGCTGCAGCATTTCAAACTGTATTTTTATAAGCAGTCCGTCTACATATTGCGAAATACCGTCCAGGTTTACGGTTTCCTTTTCCCGTGTATCGCGCCTTGCTACCTCAATTTTATTTTGCTCAAGGTCGCGCGCACCCAGCACCAGTCGTACAGGCACTCCTTTCATCTCATACTCTGCAAATTTCCACCCGGGGCGGTTGTTGTCGTTGTCGTCATATTTTACCCGGAGCCCCTTGCTTTTCAGGTTTTCCATAATTTCGTTAGCCTTTGCATCGATTAGTGCTTTCTGATCGGCTCCTTTATAAATGGGGATGATGACCACCTGCAGGGGTGCAATCTTAGGCGGTAGTACCAGGCCTTCGTCATCGCTATGCGCCATAATGAGGGCACCCACCAGGCGGGTGCTTACGCCCCAGCTGGTAGCCCATACATATTCCAGCTGGTTTTCCTTATTCAGGAATTTTACATCAAAGGCCTTTGCAAAATTCTGCGCCAGGAAGTGGGAGGTACCGGCCTGCAACGCTTTTCCGTCCTGCATCAGTGCTTCAATACAATAAGTATCTTCAGCCCCGGCAAAGCGTTCACTGGCGGTTTTCACGCCTTTTATCACCGGAACAGCCATAAATTCCTCGGCAAACGTGGCATACACATCCAGCATTTTACGCGCTTCTTCTACCGCTTCGTCCTTTGTAGCGTGCGCGGTATGCCCTTCCTGCCACAGAAATTCAGCGGTGCGCAGAAACAAGCGGGTACGCATTTCCCAGCGTACCACGTTGGCCCACTGGTTTACCAGCAGGGGTAGGTCGCGGTAGGATTGGATCCAGTCTTTATAAGTGCTCCAGATAATGGTTTCGCTGGTAGGCCGTACGATCAGTTCTTCTTCCAGTTTTGCTTCCGGGTCTACAACCACGCCCTTGCCGTCCGGGTCATTTTTTAGCCGGTAGTGGGTCACTACGGCACATTCCTTGGCAAAGCCTTCCACATGCGCCGCCTCCTTGCTTAGGAAACTTTTGGGTATAAACAACGGAAAATAGGCGTTTACGTGCCCTGTATCCTTAAACATTTTGTCCAGCGCATCGCGCATGTGCTCCCAAAGGGTAAAGCCATAAGGTTTGATAACCATACAGCCCCGTACGGCAGAATAATCGGCCAAACCGCCTTTTATCACCAGGTCATTATACCATTGTGCATAATCTTCGGCCCTCGAAGTAACTTCTTTACTCATATAATGTTAATAGTTAATAAGTGATGGATGAGTGGAGGTAAATGAAGCCAGTTTCAGGTATTCCGGCGGCCTTTATCAGTATCACATTTCCACATTTCCATATTCCCGTATTTTCAAATTTTCGCCCTGTTGCGTTTTAAACCTTTTGTACGTTAAAACCGTTGTGAATTAACAACATATTATGCATCTTTTTTAATAAAAGAACGTCAATATTAACGTAACTTTATCAGCAATTGCAAATGTATATTTAAAAGGGTAACAATTAACTGCAATTGGTGATTAATTATAACAATCTGATTCATAAACTATTTAAATATCGCCAAAAAATGAACATCAGAACATTGATACTGCTGATTGGCTGCGCTTCCTTCATCGGAGGCTGTACCACGGCATACAAAACCGGCCAGACACCTGACGATGTTTACAATTCCCCTGCACCACCACAGGATGAATACGCCAACGTTAAGAAATCGGGTGAAAAGCGGTATCGCGACTACGAATCGTATGATGATGACGAGTATGCAGATTACGATGACCGTTATCTGCGCATGAAGGTACGCGACCGTTACCGGTGGTCGGATCTGGACGACTGGTACTATTATGGGAACCGTTACAATTTCAGCTATTATAACAACTGGAGTTACTGGAACGACCCATTTTACTGGAACAGCCCCTGGAGTCCGGTAAGCTATTGGAACATGTATTACAATCCCTATTATTCCGGCTGGTATGGCGGTATGGGTATGGGCTGGGGCGGCGGTTGGTATGACCCCTGGTACTCCGGTTACTATGGAGGCTGGGGTTACGGCTATGGTTTTGGCTGGGGCGGTGGCTGGTACGACCCCTGGTATACCGGCTGGTGGGGCAACCCGTATTATTATGGTTATGGCCCGGGGGTTATCGTAGGCTCAAGGGTAAATTACAGCCAGCGGCGCACCAATCTCAATACCTATAACCCCAATATACTGAACGGCAGCAGATCACCTCAAAGCAGGGCCACCTATACGGACCGTACAACAGCTGCAGACCGGAGATCGGGCATTACCCGTGAAAGCGGAGGCGGTACAACGGTGATCAGGAGGAGCACCGGCGACTACGGAACCTATGGAGTACGTTCTAACAACAGTGTGAACACCAATAGCTCCAATTCAAGTGTACAGGGGCGCGCCAGTGCCGCCAGGGAGCGCTATTCAGATAATAATTACAGCAACAGCAACCGGGCGTCTTCATCAACGGAGCGGTACTCGGCTCCAACCCGTTCCGAAAGCTACAGCCGGCCAAGCGTTGATACCCGCTCTTCCACGCCTTCCTATTCTCCGCCTGCATCCTCGGGTAGCAGCAGTAGCGGCGGCGGAGGTGGCGGCGGTCGTGGTACTTCGGGCGGAAGTGGCAGAAGATTTTAACCCATAAACTATTTAATCGAATGAAGAAAATAATTATCGCAGGCATGTTGATTGCTGTATCAGGCAGTTTGTTTGCCCAAACGCCGGAAGACGCATTGCGTTATTCCTGGTTATCCGCCTCAGGTACAGCCCGTGTTCAGGCATTGGGAGGGGCAAGCGGATCTCTGGGAGGTGAAATTTCCACCCTTTTTTCTAATCCTGGTAATCTGGGTTTTTATAAATCGGGAGACCTGGTGCTTTCCGGCGGCGTCAATATTAATAACAATAAAGCCAATTATTACGGTGAATCAAGCAGCGCCAGTAAATCGGCTGGTTTTTTTGGAACCTCGGGAGTGGTTTTTGGAAACCAGAGCCGGGGAAACCGCGCTATAAAGAGTTCGGCCTTTAGTATTGGTATCTCAAGGATTGCTGATTTTAATGGCAGCATCCAGTTTGGCGGGGTAAATACCAAGAGCTCCATGGCCGATATGTTTATACAGAATGTCAATGCCGATGGCGGCGATTTGAGAACCTACGATACCAAGCTGGCTTATGATGTAAACTGGATTGCCGATGATGTCAACGGCAACCTGTTTTCTTCTGCAAGCGCCCTGGCCCGGAACGGCGGCGTTATACAAACCGGAACCCTTAAAACCAACGGCGGTATTACAGAAGTGGCCATTGGCGGCGGGCTTAATTTGAATGATAATGTCTATTTCGGGGGGTCCGTAGGATTTCCGGCGCTGCGTTATGGGGCTACCCGTACGTTTGAAGAGTGGGATCCTGATAAAGACAACCATACCAATGAATTTGACGGGGCCTATTTTGACGATGACCTGGTTACCAAGGGTATGGGGGTTAATGTAAAACTGGGGGCCGTATTTGCGCCATCTCAAAATTTCCGGTTTGGCCTGGCAGTACATACACCCACCTGGTATAGCCTAACCGATCATTATGACGCGGAGGCGTACGCCAATACGGAAAATCTTCCCGAGAATAAGGGACAAAACGAAGCCTGGTCAAGACCGGATGAACCTTCCGTATATGATTATACCCTGCAAACCCCCTATAAATTGCTGGGTAGTTTTACCTATCTTTTTGGGGATGTAAATAATGTTTCCAGCCAGAAAGGGTTGGTTACTGCAGATGTGGAATATGTAAATCATATGGCTTCGAAGTTTAAGGCCTATGATGAAAATGGCATTGCCGATAAAAATTATTATCGTGGGTTGAATACAGCTATTGATAATGCTTACCAGGGTGCGGTAAATGCCCGGCTGGGTGCTGAATTAAAGTTCAATACCGTTATGGCCCGGGTTGGGGGCGCCTATTATGGTAATCCCTATAAAGATCTGGCAGGTGAAAAAGGGAATATTTACCAGGGTACGGCTGGCGTTGGTTACCGGAACCATGGTTTCTTCCTCGATCTTGGGTATATTTATACGGCAAAGGATGATGTATATTATCCATATCGCTTAGAAGATAAAAGTGCTTTTAGCCCCGCTACCATTAAGGCTACCGGCTCCAGGGTAGTGCTTACACTGGGCTTTAAGATTTAAATATTTCTTTTGATGATTTAGTTATTGACCCCCGGACTCATCCGGGGGTTTTTTATCTCCCAAACATTTTTTCGATCTGGTCTTGCTTAAACTCCAGGTAGGTGGGGTTTCCGTCCGGGGCAGTATTGAAAGGCTCACATTGAAAAAGGTCGGTTACCAGTTGCCGCAGTTCCCGCTCCGTTAAGCGGGTACCACTCTTCACCGCCCGTTGCCGGGCCAGCGAACGAATCAGTTTCTCCCGGTTAGATACCCGGATATCGCTGCTGAAATGTTTGTATTGCTCCAGGGTAAAATCGATCAGGTGTTTTTCATCGGTATTCTCAAGGTCGGCCGGGGTACCCTGCACCACAAAGCTGCTT
Source organism: Niabella hirudinis (assembly GCF_051201075.1). Taxonomy (NCBI): domain Bacteria; kingdom Pseudomonadati; phylum Bacteroidota; class Chitinophagia; order Chitinophagales; family Chitinophagaceae; genus Niabella; species Niabella hirudinis. The sequence continues at coordinate 411,922 of NZ_JBPEHJ010000005.1, read as the reverse complement.
TTACCAAAGGGCTCAATTTCGTATCCCAGTATTAACAGGTCGGGCAGCAGCTCGTTCAGCAGCACCGTATCTGCCGGAGATAATTCGAGGGTAACGGGAAACATCGTTTTCTGGATGGCTACGGGAGCGCCCGTGGCTGCCAACTGCATCTGGGTATACAATACCCGCTCATGCGCGGCCTGCTGGCTGATGAGCAGGAAGCTGGCTGTTGCCGGCATAATAATGTAGGTATTCAATACCTGGGTAAGTTCGGTATCACCGTCTATTTCAAAACGGTTTCTTTTATTTTGAATGACCAGGTTTTGTTGCTGTGTTGTTTTTTCATAGTCAAAAAGCGCGTCTTCCTTTGGCAGGGGGGCGTAAAACTCTTTCCAGCTTTTTAACTCCTGGCCCGATGGCTTATCTATAAAATGAGCCTGGTGCTTTTGTGTAAAGCCCTGGTACAGGGATGAGCCGGATGCCTGTTCCTGCCTGTCGATGGTAAAAGGCTGACTTACGGAAGGCAGTTGCTGAATGGCGGCGTCCAGTTCAAAATCGAGGGTAGGGGTAATACTAAACTGGGCCAGGGCATGTTTTACCGCGGCTTGTACAAAAGCATAAATAATCTTTTCATCCTCAAATTTGATCTCCTGTTTTGTGGGATGCACGTTCACATCTACCTGCGTAGGATCAAGATCAATAAATAGTACATACATCGGGAAACTGTCGGCAGGCAACAGCTCCTGGTAGGCATTCATTACGGCATGGTTCAGATACGCGCTTTTAATAAAGCGGTTGTTTACAAAGAAATACTGGTCGCCGCGGGTCTTTTTGGCGGTCTCCGGTTTGCCCGTAAACCCATGAATGTTCATATAGTCCGTTTGCTCTGTAACAGCAACCATTTTGGCATTATAGCTGTTGCCCAGCAATTGTACGATGCGCTGTTTCCGGCTTCCTGGTTCCAGGTGCATTAATTGCTGCCCATTGCTGGTAAGTGTAAACAGGATATCGGGGAAGGCCATGGTCACTCTTGTAAACTCTTCCACAATATGACGCATTTCGGCAGCATTGCTCTTCAGGAAGTTTCTCCTGGCGGGTACATTAAAAAACAGGTTTTTCATGGCAATGCTGGTACCATTGGGTGCGGCAACCGGCTCCTGGGTTACTACAGTGCTGTTGGCTACTTCAATATAGGTGCCGGTTTCATCTTCCGCCCGTTTTGTTTTTAACTCCACCTGTGCCACTGCTGCAATAGAAGCCAGCGCCTCGCCCCGGAACCCCATGGTATGAATATGAAAGAGGTCATCAATGTTGCGGATCTTGGAAGTAGCGTGCCGTTCAAAGCACATACGGGCATCGGTTTCGCTCATTCCGCTTCCGTTGTCAATAACCTGCAGCAGGGTTTTACCGGCATCCACTACAATCAGCTGCACAGAGGTAGCTCCTGCATCCACTGCGTTCTCCAATAATTCTTTTACGGCGCTGGCCGGACGTTGAATAACTTCACCCGCGGCGATCTGGTTAGCAATATTATCAGGTAATAAAAGGATCTTATCAGGCACGGTATCTTCTCTTTTGAACCGGTAAAGGTACGTTTTACAGCCTAAATCTTCCCGGGTGGGGATAAGGAAATTTCAACCGTTTTGATTCCCGGGCCCGTTGCCAATGAGGCATCGCACACGTAAAAGATCAGAAGGAGACTGTTTTGCGGAGCAATTTTGACTGAATCTTACCCTTTTTGCTTTCCTGCAAAACAAATTTCTTTCCATCAAAATAGTAGCTGATCACTTCCTTATCGGCAGGGTTCACGATAAAATACTCCCTGACCCCAAAGGTTTCGTAAAGTTGTTTCTTTAGCTGCAGATCGTGTTTTTTATTGCCGGACAATACTTCCACTACCAGGTCGGGAGCTCCTTTTACTTTTCCATCCCTGATGATTGAAAGATTTTCTTTTGCAATAAAAATGATGTCCGGCTGTACGGCATTATTATGGCCGAGGTACACATCCACCGGGGAAAAAACGCATTCCCCCAGATCGTTTTCGGAAATATAAACGCTCAGGTGTGTAAATAATGCGGCCAGTATTCGCTGGTGTTCAAAGGTTGGTGCGGGTGACATATAGAGAACATTATTGATAACCTCCGCCAGGGTACCTTCCGGGAGCATTTCATACACTTCCATGGCTGTTCTTGGCGGGGGCTGGTATTTTTTCTGTGTCATAGTAAGTCCCATAACAGCAAGTTACAAAATTAATCGGGTAACAACACGCATTCCTGTATTTTTGCCCCTCGCAATGTCTCACCTTATTGTGATCTGAAGGCGGAGTAAAAATTCAAAAAATTATGAGTAAAGGACCTGTTTCTCAATTTATTGAGCATCATTACAGACACTTTAATGCTGCCGCCCTGATGGATGCGGCCAAAGGCTATGTAACCCATCTTGAAGAAGGTGGAAAAATGATGATTACCCTTGCCGGGGCTATGAGCACTGCAGAACTCGGTATTTCGTTGGCTGAAATGATCCGTCAGGACAAAGTGCATATCATTTCCTGTACAGGAGCCAACCTGGAAGAAGACGTAATGAATCTTGTGGCCCATTCGCATTACAAGCGGGTGCCGAACTACCGGGACCTTACGCCGCAGGATGAGTGGGACTTGCTGGAAAACCACTACAACCGGGTAACGGATACCTGTATTCCGGAAGAGGAAGCCTTTCGCCGTTTACAGAAGCATCTTGTAAAACAATGGAAGGAGGCCGAAGAAAAAGGAGAGCGTTATTTTCCGCATGAATTCCTGTATAAAACCGTTTTAAGCGGGGAGCTGCAACAGTATTATGAAATAGATCCCAAGGACAGCTGGATTATTGCCGCTGCCGAAAAGAATATCCCGATTGTGGTGCCGGGATGGGAAGATAGCACTACCGGTAACATTTTTGCCAGCTATGTCATCAAAGGCGAACTAAAAGCCAGCACCGTAAAAAGTGGTATTGAGTATATGACCTGGCTGGCCGATTGGTACCGTCATAACAGCGGAGGTAAAGGCGTTGGCTTTTTCCAGATTGCCGGTGGCATTGCGGGTGATTTTCCGATATGCGTGGTGCCCATGATGTACCAGGATCTGGAGTGGCATGATGTTCCATTCTGGAGCTATTTCTGCCAGATCAGTGACAGTACAACCTCTTACGGCTCTTATTCCGGTGCGGTACCCAATGAAAAAATCACCTGGGGCAAACTGGACATTCATACCCCAAAATTCATCATCGAAAGCGATGCTACGATTGTGGCACCGCTGGTATTTGCCTGGATCCTGGGCTGGTAATTATGTGATAACAACATGTATGTAAAAAGGGCCCGCCAGGCCCTTTTTACATTTACAAGTAAAATAAGCGGCTCAAAAAATATATTGACGGGTATCCGGCAAATGTAGAGACCGCTTTTTCATGAAACGAACTACTATTTTGCGGCAAAACTGGCGGAAACGCCGGCGGAAGCTACCACCAGTACGCTGGATGTAAGTTGGTTAACGGCCCAGGTTACCTTATTGGAAGAAACGCCTTTTATGGTAAGATTGCCCGAAGCATCTGCCTGCAGCAGGTTGCAATAGGCATTTACAAAGGTGTTGAAAGCTACAAGGCCCCCGGCATAAGCATCTATAACGGCCTTCAGGTTTGCGGCGGCTGTACCATTGATTTTATAGCTTACGGAAATATTGGAGATCACGATATCGCTCCCATCGTAGCTCCAGTTGCCGGTAATAACGGCGCCAATACTGCTGCTGCTTCCGGCTCCGGATACAGCACTGTTGAGGTTCAGACTGAAATCATGGTTCGCGTGAAACGTAGCTACTGGTTTTTGATCGCTGGTGGCAGCAGTTGTGTTGGTTTGCTGCCAGGAGCTTGCCGTAAGTTTTTCTTCATTGGCAGATCCTGAATCATCATTTTTTTTGCTGCATGCAAAGAGCAGCACCGCCATAAAGGCGGGTAAGAGAAATTTCAAACGCATAAAACGAGGTTTAAATAGATAATAGATCACAATGTCGCTATGCGGGATGAAGAAAAAATGAAGACAAAAAAATCCTGTCAGGCTTGCCCTCCACCTTGGAAGAAAACCTGACAGGAAGTTCAAATTGTTACCCGCCCCTTTATTTCTTCAATCTGCCAAGGCCAACCTTGTGACCACTGATGGCAAAATACAAGATGTAGAGGTAGCAGGGCATAACCAAAATAAAATAAGAAAGCTGGAAATTAATTTGCAGATGATCCTTTAAAACGCCGTACAGGATCGGTAAAATGGCGCCCCCGGCAATACCCATAATCATGATGGCGGAACCGATTTTGGTAAATTTACCCAGGTGGCTGATGCCCAGGGGGAAAATAGCCGGCCACATCAGAGAATTGGCCAGGCCCAGGAGTGCAATAAAGACCACTGAAGTATAGCCCGAGCTGAAATAGGCAATAACAGAAAAAACCATACCCAGGATGGCGCAGATCCTGAGCGCGGCTTGCTGCGAAAGGACTTTGGGAATGGTAAAGATACCTATCACATAACCCACCAGCATTCCGCCCAAAGTAAGGGAAGTGAAATATTTAGCCTGGTCGGCATGAATACCCAGCTCTTTTCCATAAACGCCGATAATATCACCCGCCATCACTTCTGCGCCCACATATACGAAAATACAAAGGGCTCCGAGGAAAAGATGAGGAAACTGGAAGATGCTTTTATGATGAACCACTTCTCCGCTGGCTTCGTCCACTACATCCTCTTCGGGGTTTACTTCCGGCAGGTGTAAAAATTTAATCAATACAGCAAACAGGATAAATACAATGGCTAAAACAATATAAGGGGTATTTACCCGGCCCAGTACATCGTTCAAAAGCTGTTCCTTTTCGCTGCCGGTTGCTGCCGCAATTTTGGCTTCTGTTTCGGCAGCATTTTTTAAGAATACGGCACCCATGATAAAAGGTACAATCATACCCGCAAATTTGTTGCAGATACCGGCCATACTAATCCTTTTTGCAGCGCTTTCGATGGGGCCGATGATGGACAAGTAGGGGTTGGAGGCTGTTTGCAATAATGCCAGCGCAGCGCCCTGAACAAAAATGCCGGTAAGGAATAATTCAAAAGACCGGGATTTGGCGGCAGGAATGAAAATTAATGAGCCAAGCGCCAGCACCACCAACCCCAGTATCAGGCCGGTTTTAAAGCCGGTCTTTTTCAGGATCCAGGAGGAAGGAAGGGCCAGGACAAAGTACGCCATATAAGATGAAAAAGTTACCAGGAATGCCTGGATATCAGACAGGCCAAAAGACAGTTTAAAAAAAGGAATGAGCGTACCGTTCGCCCATGTTACAAAACCGAAAATAAAAAAGAGCCCGCAGATCGTAGCCAATGGAAGCAAGATATTTTGGGAATTGGAATTGGTTCCTGCCATTACAAATCGTTTAAAATGAATTAATAATTTTAAAAATAGGGAAATTATTGGAGCTAATTGCAATTGCTGCAACCGATTGCACATAAAAAAAGCATGAATGACAATTCATGCTTTCGTACTTTAGATTTTATATATCAGGCTTTTGAATACCGGAGAGCAGGAAGGCTTTTTTGAGCCAGGGCATAAAGGCCAAATAGAATACCACTGTAAAACAGGTCGCCACCAAAGGCGCCGGCAAACAGTTTGGTGCTTAACTCATTGTAAAAGGGAAGGGCGCGCAGATAAACGTACCCCAGTGACAAACCCGATTCATAATTAGGCGTTCCGGCAGCAAAAAAATTGCCCACCCATACACCAAAGTTGGACAGGATCCAGAAAATGGCAGATCCGCTCAGCGTATATCCCAGCACGCTTAATGCTTTTGGTTGCTTTAACGTTGTGCCCATCATGGTTACGAGGATCATTCCTCCATACACAAACAACTGAGATACCAGATAGGCTGTATAGTAGCCGGCATTATTAAATAAGAAGATGTCAGAAATAAAATAAGCGGCAAGCGGCACTAAATAAGCCTGCCATTTTTTATCAAAAGTGGCACCTCCAAATAAGGCAATGGCCATTAATGGAGTAAAGTTGTAGGGATGGGGAAGAAGACGGCTTAAAACGGCAACAATGATCATCAGCGTGATGATCCAGAATTTGTTTGTTAATTTCATAACCCGAAATGAAGTTTTATATACTGTAAAAGTAAAAAACTTTTGGGAAATGCTTCAAAAACCTGTTTATGATCGTTTTTACATAATTAAAAACGACAAATTCGCTTGTTGTTCAAAGTCGGCGCTGTATATTTATAGGGCCTTTGCAATATGAAGATCTTTAAGCTGTAACAGCAGTTTTTGAACATTTTATAGGAGAAAAAGCCGGGAAGTGCAGATTCTCCACGGTATAGGAAAACTGGCCCCTGCTGCTTGATCGCTTGATCCGTTTATGCACATTATTTACCAAATCAAATATCCCGGTTATGAAACATTTTAAAACAATTGCATTTTTGCTGTTAGTAAGCGGCGCTTTCACGGCTTGCCAGAAAACTGGCGTGAGTGAACAAAATACAGCGCAGCCGGAGACGGTTGCTGCCATTTCGCCCGAGTTCCAAAACCTGAAAGTGTGTACCGAGCTTTATCCAGAGGGGGTATCTCCGAGGGGGGCCACCATCAAAGTCAAACAATGGCCCAATGGAACTACCCTTAAGGTAAGCCTGAACGGCGGTACTGCGTTTGTAAGAAACAAGGTCATACAGTTTGCCAGACAATGGGAAACCTATGCTAATATAAAATTCAATTTTGTGACAAACGACCGGAAGGCCGCTATCCGGGTAACCTTTTCTCCCGGCGGCTCCTGGTCCTACATTGGCACCGATGCTTATGCCATAAAAGGGAGCAAGGCTACTATGAATTTCGGTTGGTTCAATAATTCTACCCCCGATGATGAATTCAGCCGTGTGGCCATTCATGAATTTGGCCATGCATTGGGTATGATTCATGAACATCAGCATCCGTTGGCTGATATTCCCTGGGATAAGCCCAGGGTTTACGAGTATTACAAGCAAACCCAAAACTGGAGTACCCAGCAGGTAGATGTCAACATCTTCCAGAAATATTCAACCACCGAAACAAACTATAGCGCTTACGATCAGGCATCAATTATGCACTACCCGGTAGAAGAAGAACTGACCATCGGCAATTTTTCTGTGGGCTGGAACACCGTGCTCTCCGGTACTGATAAAACATTTATCGGAACGATATATCCGAAATAACCATCGTAAAGATCATCAATGGTACCCGGCACTGCGATTATTGCCGGGCTTCTTTTTTAAAAGCACACAGAAAAACAGGTAATTTTATCTTTATATGTATTTCCAAAAGATTATTATACTGCTCCTGTTTTTGCTGTGTAGTACCGCTTTTTGTCTGAATGCCCAGGATAACGAGATCCACATTGCAACCGGCTACAGCGTTGCAAACCTGCATTGGTCCATAGCCGGCAATACCGATGGAAAGGATCCGGATATATTGTCGGAACTGGTATGGAGCCGGTTGCGGGGGCCGCTCTGGAGCCTGGGGGGGCGATATTATTTTGCAAAAAAATGGGGAGTGGAGCTCAGTGCCGGGTATCATGATATCAAAAAAGGTAGGGTAGTGGATAAAGACTATGCACAGGATGGCCGCGAGGGTAATTACTATAAGGAGCAATTCAACAGTCAGGGAAAAGACGCAACGGTTGATGCCATGCTGAACTATCATGTGGGAAACTTGTGGAGTTTTGAGATCCGCCCTTTTATCGGTTATACCCTTCAAAAACAGGAGGTATTAATGCTGGGCGACGAAGAAACAGAGCGTGACCTGCGCAGCTCTTATAAAACCACATGGATGGGGGCACAGGCGGGTGTAAATGCATCCAGAGCCTTTAACCGGCTGGACCTGCGCATTGATCTTTCGGGGGGATTGCTAAGGTATCGTGCGGCGGCTCTCTGGAACCTGATCGAAGAATTTGCGAAGCCGGTCAGTTTCCGGCATTATACCGAAGCCTACCAGGTAAAAGGGATGGCGGAGCTAGGTTACACACTGACCTCAAAAATAAGGATCATGGGCTATTACCGACTGGCACATTCCGATGCCTGGAAGGGAACCGACCGGGCATATTATACGGACGGCAGCAGTATTGATACCCGGCTGAACTGGGTAACCACTACAGGCAAAGCTTTTGGGGTTGGATTGGGATACCTGTTTTAATAAGGCGAAGCGGCGATCAGTTCTTTGATTTTTCCAGGGACTTTTTCAACATGGTTTCCGCATGCTCCCGCTCGCCGTGATTGGCAATTTCCAGCGTTAATGCCTTCTGGTAAAAAGCCGCCGCTCTTTTATATTCTTTATTTTTAAAGCAATAATCACCTGCAAGAATATAGCTGTTATAGAAGGCAGGATTATCGGCCACCAGGCTGTCGGGATTGATCTTTTTACCCTCCTCGATCGCAGCGCGGTAATGACGGAACTGTTCAAAACGTTTAAACTCCGGGGTGTAAATGAACGGGTCCGCCGGGATGGAGTACTGCGCCTCGTTGACCTCCCGGTTCTGTTTCATACCCTGCAAAGCAAATACTTTTTTAAGATCATAACATACATAGGGCCCCAACTGCCAGGGAGATGTGGAGACCCATACCAGTAGCTTCTGCGGCTCAAATACAATGGAATGGTGCGCAATAAACTGGTTCACGGCCTTTTCATTACCCAGGCCGATATCTGCATTGTTCATGCCCCTATAGTTGCGCAGGATATCAATGGTTTTTTGCACCGAGTTTTTACCGTTTTCCGTCAGCAGCTGGTTCAGCCGGTTGTAGCGGTATACCGAAGAGCTTTTCTCCCGCATTTCTTTATTGGGCTCCGAGTTCCAGAAAGCATTGCTCTGGAAATGATTGGTGCAAAGGATCTCGTTTTTATTGGGGTCGTAAACCGACAGCGAGTCCGGTGTTTTTTCAATGATCACCGCCTTGTTATCGGCTGCGGACCCTACCAGGAAGGATTCGGAAACAAACATTTTCCGCTTTTTGGCAATGGCAATGGCTTCGCTGATATTTTTTGCATACTGAACAATTTCGCGTGCCACCAGCGAAACAGGGGTGGCGGCTCCCGTAGGATAGCTGCTTTTGGCGGCATTAATGGTAACGGTAAGCCCTTGCTCATTCATGCCGGAAACCACGCCGATAAACCCGCCCCAGGTAACGCTCATGAATTTATGACCGGAGGAGGGGCTGACAAACGCAACGATCTTATTTTTTGCAAAATCATCACCTACATAAAAATCAAAATTGCGGCCAATGATCATCGTGCTGTCTGCAGATGCCGTGCCCCAGGTACCAAAGGAGGTACAGCCCACCAGGGCCAGGTTTTGCAGGGCATGACCAATATCGTGCGCCGAATGGTAATTGAGGATGCGCTGGTATTTATCGCCGATATAGCCGTAGTTATCGGAAGCCGACCGGGATACGCCATAGATCTCTTCCTTAAACTCTTCGGTTACATAATCCGGCAGTTTCCGGTTAAAAAAGCCGATAAAATATTTTAAAAAATGCTGGTAGAACTTTGAGGGCACCATTTTATTGATCTGAGCACTGAAATAGTCTTCCTGCAATTGTACCAGCTCCTTACTCAGTTTTCCGTTGATCACGCCCCGTTCAAAAGGAGCGCCTTCCACATACAATTCATACAAACCGGAATTGCTTTTCCGGAACCAGCTGTTGTTGATAGTGTATAAACCGGTATCCGGTTGTTGTCGTTGCAATTGCAGTGCCGCAGTATCTTTTATTTTAGGCTCAGGAATATCGGAAACCCATACGAGGTAGGCAAATAGTAAACCGAACAGCAAAACGATCACCGCCAGTACCCGTAATAATCTTCGTAAAAATCGTTTCTTCATCCCTGTATTCGATTACGGCGTATAAAATATTAACCCCAACTATTATTTATTCGTTTGCTGCCTTCAATGCCTGAAGCTCCACGTCCGGGGATAGGCGTACTGATAATATGCCCATAAACTTTGTGCAAAAGCTCCAATTCGCCAATATTGCTTAGAATAATGAAACAGCTGGTGTCCGAGATAATTGTCTTAAGCATTCGCTACATCTCTTGAAAGGTCCGGGGCGGGGAAGTTAAAAAGAGAAACATCATAACTGCCTAATAGTTCTGCAAAGGTCCTTTTTGTTAACCCCGCAAGTTCAGCAGCCTGCCCTAATGAAAGCTTCCCTGTTTCGTAAAGCCGGCTTGCAACCAGCATCGCAAGCTGCCGGTTATCTACGTCTACATTATCCGGTATACTGAGTGTCAAAACTTTCATATTGCAAATTTACTACTTTTATTGAGGCGTTTCTTATTTTCTCCATGGAGGGATGAGTGCTGGTTTAGAAAATAAATAATAGTGTTATATTTGTAGATGCTTTTGAATTGTTTCACATGAAGGCCTCAAATAAAATTATTTTCAGTTATGCGATTACAGATGATCCAGGACAGTAAAGGGAAAACTACTGGTGTATATATTCCTATTAACGAATGGAAAGAGCTCAAAAAGCAATACCGGGATCTGGAGTCTTTGGAATATGAAGCGCCGACTAAAGAAGAACTTATGCAAGAATTGAAAGAAGCGGTTCAGCAGCTTAAACTGGTAGAACAGGGAAAACTGAAAGGCCGTCCGGTGAAAAATTTGCTGGATGAGCTATAATATTGCGACCATCCCACTTTTTGACAAACAGGCAAAAAGGCTGGCCAAAAAATATCCTTCACTTAAAAGTGAGCTGATAAAGCTTCTGTCAACCCTTGAGGACGATCCCGAACAGGGAACTGCATTGGGTAATAATTTTTATAAGATCCGCTTAGCAATTGCATCTAAAGGAAAAGGTAAGTCTGGTGGAGCAAGGATCACTACCTATGTGAAAGTTACTACTACATCTGTTTATCTTACTTCCATTTACGATAAATCGCAAAAAAGCACGATCACTGATAAAGAGCTCGAACAGATTTTAAATTACTGACTTGATGCATTGCAGGGGTTTAAGCATTTCTTATTTTATTCACCAGGGTATTATCGTTCAGCAACAAGGTGCAGGTCAATACCGCGGAAAGCGAAGTTCCTAAAATTCCGTGCAAATTGAGACTTTGTCCTGTTAAAAACAGGTTGGGGGTCTTGGTACGCGGACTGATCACTGTTTGCAAAGGATTTTTATAATCTTTTTGTATGCCATACATCGAACCGTCTTCCAACCCGATATAATCCCGGTTGGTGAGCGGGGTAGCGGCATAGCTGTGTTGGATGTTGGCTACAATGTCCGGGAACCGCTCCTGAACCAGCGTCAGCAATTTTTCTGTTTTTTGCTTTTTAAAATTTTCATAATCCGCTCCGCGTTCTGCTTCCTTTCCCACCCGGTTATAGGTATCGCTCCATTGTTCCACGTCCCGGAACCACATAGGGGTGAGGATGGAAACGGTAGCGGCATACCGGGGATCTTTCCGCTCCGGCGTAAAATAGAGCCCATAGCCCAGTGGCCAGCTGGCTTCCGTGTAGTCATTCATGTGCCATAAACACCTCTCTTTATGAAAATAGTAATTGTGGTTTTTGTACGGAACGGAATGGGGTTTTAAAACAAGATGGAGGGAGAAGGAAGATACCGTATTGGGCAGTCCGGTGATCCGTTTGCGATATACATTTTTTAAAAGGGATGAATCTGTCATGTTTAACGTGGCGGCCGGGTTGACATTGGAAATGAAGTACCGGGCGGAAATTGTTCTCCCGTTTTCCGTTTCAATATGGGAAATGACCCCGCCGGTTTCCACGATCTTTTTTACTTCGCAATTTCGGACGATGGTTCCGCCCTGTTTTTTTATTTCAGCGGCCAGCAGTTTTGCGATCTGTGAACCGCCATCCACGCATTTCCAGCTGCTTTCGATATAGCTGTTCACGATCAGCGCATGTACGTGAAACGGCGTTTTTCCGGCCACACCCGAATAGAGCAGGTTATTGCCGGCCAGTACTGCCTGTAATTTTTTGTTGGGGGTAATGGATGCGATAGTTTCCTCGGCACTCAGTCCCAGTACTTCATCTTTGGCTGAGGCATCATCGGTGGTTAAATGATAGAGAGGGAACTTGCTGCATACTTCTTTTATTTTCTCACAATAACGGATAACGGCTTCCTCTTCCTCCGGGAAAGCTGCTGCAAGGTTGCTGATAAAGGCATCATAGCCCTGGCTTTGCATATATACCTCCGGATCATTTTCCAGCAGGATATGATCAAAGGAAGCCTCCATTTTTTTGAGCCGAAGGCCGTCCATAATACCCGCGTATTTAAACACCTGGTAAAGGTTCTGTCCTTTGCCCAGTCCGCCAATATAATGCACCCCGGTATCAAAGAGCTGCTTGTTGCGGGCGAAGGTTTGCAGGTTGCCGCCCAGCTGTTTGTTCTTTTCCACTACACAAACCCGCAGCCCTTCCTTACCCAGGATGCTGCCGCATAAAAGGCCGCCAAGGCCGCTTCCGATGATGATGACGTCAAATTGCACTTGAAAAATATCTTAATAATATGCCCTGGAAGAATGAATAGCTTTGCCAATTAACGGATAGATAGGTGCTTGAACTCGTGAGTATTGCTTATCTCCTGGCAAACCAGGAACTCGCTTTTTATGTCAATGTCGTACAAATGACAAAAGTGATTAATCACGCGCTCCAGGTGCCGCAGGCTTTTAGCCAGATGCTTTTCAAAAATCAGAAAAGCCTTTTGCTCTTTTAAATTATCATCTTTTTCATTTACCAGATATCGACTGCGTCGCGATAAGGATTGCAGTGCCATATAAGATATGTATATATCCTGTGGCAATTTGGCTGGTGAATAAGTTGCAAAATTTATGGCATGATTCACATCAGAATGTTTGCGGTATTGCAGTTCAAATCTGCTTAAATGAGCATTCACAAAATGCAAAGCCGTATAAAAGCAAACGGTTACCTGCCAGTCATAACAATCTTTAACGGTATTATTAATACCTCCAAGAAAAGAAAGGTTACGTTTTGCCTGCAAAATATGTTCATCAAAAGTAGCCAACCGGGTATTACTTGAGTCGTTGATAATGATTGGGAACGGATAAATGATCTGATGTCTCAACAATCGTTGTCTCCATATCGAATCCGTAGTTGTGGTATTTTGCGTTAATTTTTGCCTCTGTAACCAATAATACCTCTTCCATTTTGTTGTTATTGTCCTCAATTTCTGCCCAAACCAAAACTTCTGAATCATTATAGTTGACAGCCAGTTTTGAAGGTAAATCGGCACCAAGTGCTTTAAGGTAATCGATCAGAATGCTTTTGACAAAATGCATTTGAGCCAGCAGTTTACTGTGGTAGTTGATATCGTGCTCGGTACCATTTACCAAGATATCATAGGTGTCTTTTATTTCCTTTGAAGCAGTATTCGTCTCTAACATTAATTGGTGTGAACGTAACGCCGCAACAGTTTCCTCAAACCATTTCCCTAAATGAGTTTCTTCAGTTTTTAGCGTTGATGATTGCATAACAAAAAGCGTTTTATTAAAAAACCGGTGTGCAAAGGTATAAATTATTATTTCCAAATTAACGATTTTTAGTAAATGCACCAAAAACAATAGTGCCAACCAATAGTCTGTTAACCATCTTTTTCATTTTTAAGCAGTTAGCTTAATCTTGTTTATTGCTTGCGAACAGCAACCTTTAACGAAAAAAAGATAAGACATAGTTCCTGATTTCTTTTCGTTGTTCGTCATTGGCATCGTTGTCCATTTCATTAGCCTATCCCGGAACCGGTATAAAAGGCTTGATGAGGCGATAAGTAAAACAGGCCGCCCCTCCGGGGCTGTAGAAAGTGCCGGTGCATGTATGTTACCATTATATCGCCCCCATGGGGCTAACAACAGACGGTATTTTAAGTTTCCCATATTTGTATAATAACAAAGTACCGGTTGAAGGGGATACATGAAGCCAGTACCCGATACATGTTTGCTACTTCCCGGAGCGTTGAGGGCGCGAATAAATCTGAAGTCCGTCTCTAAATGAACCATAAAAATTTAATATTTGATTTTAAATTTTCATGGTTATATTTCCATATTGTCAGGAAATATTTTTGGCTGCGGAATCCTTGCTGTTGGTGAGTTTTTTATTTTTGTGCATTGTGATAAGCTAATAGTTCTTTCATCAAGTCTGGTAAAGGGATTGCAATGATGTTGTGGCCTAATGGAAATTGATCCTTGCCGGCATAAACCACAAACCGTTTATCTGCCTTAATATCATCACAGGCCATATAAAAGCCTTTGGACAGTTTGGGTACGGAGTTGCGCTTGATTTCGATGGCCCATTTTTCTTTTCCTGAAAACTCCAGTATCAGATCGATCTCTGCCCCGGCGGAAGTGCGGTAATAGTAAGGCTGTACATTGGAGGGGGCCACAGATAAAAGGTTCTCAACAACAAAACCTTCCCAGCTTGCTCCAACTACCGGGTGCCCCAGGAGGTCGTTGTGTTGGGATATGTTCAGGAGCGCATGTGTAATACCGCTGTCCCTGACGATAATTTTGGGTGCACGTACCAGCCGTTTGCCTATATTAAACGTCCAGGGTTGTAATCTTCGTACCAGCAAAAGATCCACCATAAGGTCCAGGTAACGTCCAATAGTGACACTTGAAACCTCCAGGTTCCGTGCTAACTGTGAGGCGTTCAGTATGCCTGATTGATTATGTGCCAGCATTGTCCAGAAGCGTTCTAATGTTTGTGCAGGAATGCGGGGCCCTAATTGCGGAATATCCCGTTCGAGGTATGTTCTTATAAAATCGCGCCGCCAGTGAAGACTGTCGCTGTCAGAGCTGGCGAGGAGGCCTTCCGGGAACCCGCCCCGTAGCCACAAGCGGTTTAATAATTGTGGATCATCCCCGGCATATTCCAGCACATCAATGCCATGTAATTCTGTATAGGCGATCCTGCCGGCCAGTGATTCGCCGGATTGTCGCAGGAGATCGAGCGATGCAGAGCCAAGGAACAGGAACAATCCCGTTTTATTGCCTTTTCTTCTTTCCCTGTCTATGATACCCCTGAGTTGGGTAAAGATTTCAGGTGTACGCTGAACCTCATCTAAAATGATCAGTTTGTCCGTATTTGCAGCGTAAAAAGCTGCCACATCTTTTATCTTTTCAAGACCCAGCGGATCTTCCAGGTCCAGGTAAATGGCAGGTGTTGATGCTGTTACATCCAGCGCAAGCGTAGTTTTCCCCACCTGGCGGGGGCCCATAAGCGCTACAGAGGCACTGCGCTTTAAAATTTTTGGAAGCTCTGTTTCCAGTCTGCGTTTAATCATCCTTGCAAATTTAATATTTAATGTTAAATTTGCAAGGATGATTGGTGTTTTTTAGAACAAAATTTCCTTAATTTACTGATAAACAATTTATTACATGCTTTTCGTTTTTCTCAGCGCCCAAATTACATTAGAAGTATACTTTGTATGATCGATCCGCTCAAAAGAAAGCCCGTATTTGTTTGCCAGGTCCCTGATCATTTGCCCGGAAAGGAAATGCAGCCGGTTCACCGTTTTATTAAAGGAAAACACCCTGGTGGAAAAGAATTCGGTTAGTTTGGTGCCTTTATGCTTTTCCTTCAGGTCCTTATCTCCATCGCGGATCACCAGGATGCCGCCCGGTAATAAGCTGTGAATGGCTTTTTCAATAACGGCCACCTGTTGCTCCGGTTGCAGGTAATGCAGCACATCACTGATCACAATGCCATCATACTGGTCAAAAACAAATTGACTGATATCTGCATGTATAAAATGCACATCTTCCGTTCTGCTAAAGCAGTGATGGGCGGTTTCGATCTTTTCTTCATCATAATCCACACCGGTGATTCTGCGCTTTTCCTGGCTGCTCCAGTACAGGATATAACACATGAACCCGTAACCACAACCCAGGTCCAGGATGCGGCCTTCCAGGGGCATCAGCTCATGAAAGGGTTGGTAATAATTTTCCAGCCGCAGCTTTATTTTTAAATACCATTCCAGCACGGGGCCTTTATAAATGTAGTTGAAGAACAAGTGCTCCTTAAAATATTTGGGTTGTTCCA
The DNA here is from genome assembly GCF_051201075.1 of Niabella hirudinis. Taxonomy (NCBI): domain Bacteria; kingdom Pseudomonadati; phylum Bacteroidota; class Chitinophagia; order Chitinophagales; family Chitinophagaceae; genus Niabella; species Niabella hirudinis. The sequence goes on along the minus strand of NZ_JBPEHJ010000005.1, from coordinate 395,849 downwards.
ACTCTTTTGTGAGTTGGGTATGCTGCTCTTTAAAATATTTTGAAACGGATTTAGTGCGCTCCTGGTAGTTGGTGCCCCAATTGGGATCGTCTGCCTTGATCCTGGGCAGGTATTGTGCCGTTATGGGCCCATTCTTTAAGAGGTAATCACCCTTGGTCATGGTATAGCCCAGGCCATGTAATAATACCGGTACGATATCCAGCTGCAATTTTTCCGCCAGGTAAAACGCTCCTTTATGGAAACGTTTCATGGGCGGCCGGGTGCTGCGGGTACCCTCTGGAAATACAACGATCGAATACCCTTTGTCGGTAAGCGTCTTCAGCAGCGAAACACTATTTTCGATGCCGTTGGCAACGGGGTAAAAATCGGCCATGCGGATAGCCCAGCCAAATACCGGTGACTTCCACACCCATTGGTTGGTTAACAGGACCAGTCGTGGATTCAGCATGGCCATTTTTAAAATATCCAGGAATGACTGGTGGTTGGCGATCACCACTGCCGGTGTTTTAAAAGTTTCCTGCAGGGGGTTATTGATTTTTTTACGAAAATTGCCCATGATGTACAAGACCGACATACAGAATTTGGACAGCAGTACATGATAGATGTATTTCCCTTTTTCTTTGTTGAAAGGATTGAGTTTAATCAACACGAATCCTACCAATGTTAACAAAAGGCTGGTAGATGCAAAATAGACAAATGAGAAGGAAGACCGGTGCCAGCTCCAAAGGGTCCAGGGGTGGAATTGTTTTTTTATCCTGCTTTTTATAAAAAGGTTAAACAGGAAGGGGATTAATATCTGCGACATCAGCACCACGCAAACGATACCGGTTACGGATATAAAGGCAATGGACCGCAGGGCCGGATGTTTGGCAAAGACCAGCACGCCCAGCCCGGCAACGGTGGTGATGGCGGAGATCAGGATCGATGATTTATAGGACCCCAGCAATTTTCTTCCGGTTTTGTATTCCGATAGCAGCCCGTCCATTACAAACAAACTGTAATCATCACCCAGTCCGAAGATAAGGGTAGATACAATGATGTTGACGATATTGAATTTGATGCCCGCGATTCCCATAATACCCAGGATCCATACCCAGCTGATGAGCATGGGGATAAAGGCCATCAGCATCAGCTCCAGCCTTCCAAAGGTGAGGAACAATACCACGGCTACCAGGATGGAAACGATCCAGGCGATGCGGTTAAAATCCTGGTTTACCATCTGGGTTAAGCGGCTGGTAAGGTATTGGCGGTCCAGTATGGTAGCATCATTGCCGATTTTCAGGCTGTCTACAATGGTTTGCCGGAAGGCTTGCGGAACCTTGAGTACCGTAACCACGGAAGCCCGGCCGGGTGTTTCGGTAATATAATCGTCCAGGTAGCTTTTGCGGATACCCGAAAGCTGTGCAGGATCCAGGGGTTCAAAGGAAGTAGTAAGCAATTGTTCAAAATTCTGAAAGGCATCGGCTTTAAAACCCAATGCGGTTCCCTGGGTCTTAATGTTGGATAGCAGCTGCGCCTTTTTATCTGCTGTCCAGTAAGCGTTCCATCGGGCAATACGCGCGCGTTGCAGGGAGTCGGACATAAACAGGGAGGATACCCCTCCGGCACTACTGATCTTTCCTTCGGTACGGAGGCGGTCAATATCCGGTTGCAGGCGCTCGCTTTTTAAGAGGGCTTCATCCAGGCTGCGGCCTTCGGTAACAACGTATACAGACTTTAACGCCGCTCCGCTGATCCGGTTCAGCTGCTGTTCGGCCTGCTTTAGTTCGCCCGACGTATAATTCAGCTGCATCATGTCCGGCTCAAACTGCACTTTGCCGGCAAAGAAGGCAAATACAATGGTCAGTAGAAAGATCAGTCCGACCAGCCATTTGTTCGACTCTAAACGGATGGCGGCTACGCGGTCGATGCCGGAATGCTTTTGCACAGGACCTGCTGCCGACCGGCCAATAAAATGCGGCAAAAAGATCAGGGAGCACAAAACCGCGCCGATCAGGCTTAACCCCGCAAACAATCCCAGGTCTTTCAACATATCCGAAGTGGCAAACTGCAGCGTCAGGAAGCCGGCAATGGTGGTAAAGCTGCCGATGGTCAGCGGGAATGAAAGGTCTTTGATCACCTGGCGCATATCTCCGGTATGGCGGTAATGATTAAAAACGTGCAGGGAATAGTTAATCACGATGCCCAGCACGATGGAGCCGGTTCCTAATGCAATAATGGAGATACTGCCTTTGATCAGTGCGATAAAGCCCAGCGCAAATGCCGCCCCGTAAACCACGGGTACCAGGATCAGCACCGGTGCCCGCTTCTTTTTGAAGTAGATGCTGATAAAAAATACAAGGAACAGGATGGTAATGGTCAGGGTAAGCTGTGTATCTTTTTTTAGCTGCGCGGCGTTCCCTTCGGAAACAAGCGCACCGCCAAAATATAGCGTCCTGATCTGCGGATGGGTTTTCCCGATCGAGTCGATGCTCCGGTTCAGCGCCTCGAACAGCAGCTTGTTCTTACCGGTATTGCCCGCGGTAAAATTGGGCGTAATGAACAGCAGCAGGGTCTTTTGATCTTTGGTAATGATATGACTGTCGTACAATTCAAAATTATCATCCACCTGCAGTTCCTGCAGTTTTTTTAATGCGATGAAGGAGATGCCGCTGGGATCTTTGGTGATCACTTCACTAATGGCAAAACTGCCGGGGCTGCTCAGTAATTTTATGTCATTCTCCAGCGTGGTTTTTAAAACAGCAGGCTGTACCAGCGTATCGATCTTTACATAATCTTTTTCTGAAAGGAACACGGGAAGATGTTCCTGGATGGTCTGGAAGAGTTCCAGGGTAAAATCATCTTCTACACGGTAACGCAGGTTCTTTATATAGGGGGCGGCGGACTGTTCCAGTGAGGCACCTAATGCATCGGCATAAACCACCAGACTATCGGGTGCTGTTTGTGCAGTGTCCTTTAGGGAGACCATTACGGCCAGCTTGTCGGCAAATTTTGAGTTCCCGAAAACTTCTGCAACTTTTTCGGTCTTTTTATCCTTTGGAATGATGGCATAAACGTCTTCAATAAACCGGATGCGGCCGGCCAGCAGCAGGAACAAACCAAGCGTAGCTGCAAAAAGAATATACAACAGCGGTTTGCGTGTAAGAAAATACTGATATATTGTAAGAAAGATTTTCTGCATATCTAACCGGCAAAGATAATTGAAGAAGGGTCAATCCGGGCTTCTCCGGCTGATTTTCAAGAGTAGGGGAATTTCATGCCATGACGCAAAGGGGTGGAGATCGCAAAGGTGGTTGATATTGAATTTTAGCTTGCGCTTTTTTTGCATTTTCCTTTTTGTAATTAATTGCAGGATGTCATGGATGGGATGATAGCTCGTTTTAAAGTATATGCATTTCAGAAGCAATCAAAAATCCTCCATATATTAAGGAACAAGCTGGCAGGAAAGATGCGGTTTCTCAAGATTTATTACACCGTTGCGAGAAGTCCGGCCACGAAAAATCGGCAACCATTGCATCCTTACTCCTTTGCATCCTTGCGGGAAATCTTTAACACCAAAAACGCAATCACCCAGAAAAGAACGGCTGCCACAACTGCCAGCGTAATGCTTCCGTAAAGGTATTGTTCCAGGTTTTGACCCATATACTTTAAAGTGAGTTGTTTGTTGAAGGAGATGTCCACTGCGCGGCTCCCCATCCAGGGTTTTCCCATTTTATAGCTGAGAAAAATGATCAGCGGGATCATGGGCGGGATGCTGATATTGGCAGCGAGGATAAAAAGCGCCTTGTTCAGCCGCATCCAATGTGCCAGTGGAATGCCCACCAGCAGCTGGAATCCCCAGATGGGTACAATGCCCATAAAGGCTCCAAAGGCCATGGAGTTGGCCTTGGCAACGGTTGATTCACCAGGATTCCGGAGCAGCAGCTTCAGTTCCTGTTTCCAGTTTTTTTTTGTAAACCGCCGGAAAAAATCCCGGGGTTTTATGTATAAGAAGGTGATCAGCACCAGCACGGTATTTAGTACACTGATGCGACTAAAATCCTTAAAAGGCCTGAAATGGGTAATGCGTTCCTCTTTGGGAGGGTAATAAACGGTGATGGGTACTGAGTGCACCGGTACCCCGGCCCATGCCAGCCGTACGATCACTTCAATTTCCAGTTCATATTTACGGGTGTACAGCTTCATCCGGCTAATGGGATCCAGCGGGTATAACCGGTAGCCGGTCTGGGTATCCGGACAGTCAATGTCTGTTTCTACCTTAAACCAGAAATTGGAAAATTTATGTCCGAAACTGCTCTTGCCCGGCACGTTGTCGGCTGTTTCCATATTCCGGCTACCCATGATCAATGCCGGTCCGGCTGCTTCCAGCTGATTAAGAAATAACGGCAGGTCTTTTGCAAAATGCTGTCCGTCTGAGTCGATGGTAATGGCATATCTGTACCCCATTTCAACGGCTCGTTTAAACCCGGCGCGCAGGGCCATTCCTTTTCCCCTGTTAGGCGAATAGGATACGACTGTTATCTGTGGAAATTTTTCCAGGATCCCAGGCGTCGCATCTGTGGAGCCGTCATTGATCACGATCACTTGCATGGTATATTGGAGCACATCGGTGATCACCTGCTCAATGCTGGTGGCATTGTTATAAGTGGGGATCATAACACATGCTCCTAACGTGGAAAAGCGTTCTGAAATATCAGCAGGTATGATTGATTGATCCAGTTTCACAAGGGGGCAAAAGTAAAACTTCTATTGTATTTCAGTAGCTAATAAATTCTGGTAGTTGTATTTTTTATACGCGCTGATCATGTTTTTTTCCCGGGTTATTTCAAACAGTTCATTCTTTATCTCTATCCGCAGCCAATATTCCGGCTCCGTGTGTGAAAAAGAACTCAGCTTGAGCAGCAAATCTGTATTTCGCCGGCGTTCTCCCGTCAGATACTTATGCAAACCCCGCTTTAAAGAGTACCGGCGGGAGGATAAGCTGATCCTCCTTAAAAGCTATAACGCGCAGCCAGACCAAAGGTATGCGCATGAAAAGTACCAAAGCCGGAAGGGGCCGCAATGTGCAGTACCGGCCGGAAATCCGCCGAAAGATTCAATGGGGCATTGCTAAACTGGTAGTCTGCACCTCCGGTTGCAAAGATGCCCGCACCAAAACCATCGTAGGCGCTTGCTTTTGAAAAGGAATTGAATACCAGCAATCCGCCGCCCAGGAACCATTTGAGTCCCTCAACGGCATCGATCTTAAAGTGATGCTGGTAGGCACCGGAAAGGCTGACGCCCGTAGTGTTCCAATACCGGTAGTTGCTGGTGGAGTACCGGTTTCTTCTGCCAAAACCGGCATTGAGCTCAATAGCCCCCGGCTCCGAAATATAAAATTTATAAGAAGCAGCAAGGGTGGCATAATCCACATGAGAGCTGATCCGTAAGCCGATAGCTTTTCTGCCTTTCTCCTGGGCGTGAAGGGAAGTTGCTACTGCAAATGCTGTAAGGAAGAGGACGAGTTGCTTCATTTAAAGCGGGGTTTAGAAGTGTGCTGCGCAAAGATATCTTTTTATTTAGAAAGTATAGCGGGCCGCTATTCCCACATCGTGTCCGTGGAAGGTGTTGTACGCATCCGGTGCGGTAATATGGAAGGTGGGCCTGAAATCGGCTGAAAGATTCAGCGGGATCTTTACAAATTTGTAATCAACCCCTCCCGTTGGATAAATGCCCACACCAAAACCGTCATACCGGTCCAGTTTGGAGCTGGTATTAAAAAACACCATACCGCCCCCTACAAACCACTTCAGCCCCGGAACGGGCTTAATAGGAAAATGGTGCTGGTAGGTTCCGGAAAAACTAACACTGGCAGCACGTCTCCTGTCGCCATTATACCAATACCGCTGATCGCCAAACCCCAGGTTTAATTCAATGGCCCCCGGCCGGGAAACAAAGAACTTATAGGACGCTGCAAAGGCTTCATATTCTGTATGAGTACTTAAGCGGGCGCCAATAGCCTGCTGGTAGCTGGATTGTGCATGTGTGGTTATGGCTGCAATAGTAACAGCTGCTATAAAAAGTATTTTTTTCATTTGTACTGGATTTAACAGGAACGAGTTATCAATAAACATACCAAAGCTGCTTATTATCGCTTGTTTTTGTACAAAATAAAAATCAGAGATGGGGGATCAATTCTTTGTATAGGGTATCCAGGATGTTCCGGCGAATGGCTAACCGACTGAGGCCCGGACTGTTGCGTGTAGGATATACCCGGTTGGAGAGAAATACATATACCATATTGTACTTAGGGTCTACCCATACACAGGTGCCGGTAAACCCGGTATGACCATAAGTTTGAGGCGACACATACGTACCGGGATAGGGGTCGCTACTGGTAGCATTGTCTTTCTCGGGTTTGTCGAACCCATAACCTCTGCGGCTGATGGAGCTATGATAGCCAATAAAATATTGAATGGTTTCCCATCTCAGAAAGCGCTGCCCGTTTAGTTCGCCTCCATTGAGCAGCATCTGGTACAATTTGGCCAGGTCATAGGCATCGGAAAATAATCCGGCATGTCCGGCAACGCCACCGGCCAGTGCCGCTCCTTCGTCATGAACGGTTCCCTGTATCAGCTGGTTGCGAAAACCCGTCTCTTTTTCGGTGGGCATGATGCGGTTCAGCGGAAAGCGTTCCAGCGGATGAAAGCCCGTTGTGGTCATGTGCAGCGGCTCATAGAATGTTTTTTGCACATAAACTTCCAGGGGCATTTTTGTAATGGTTTCTACGATCTTGCCCAGGAACCAGAAATCATTGTCGGAATAAATATATTTTTTACCAGGAGGCTCTGCCGGGCTCTCCAGGATGGTTTTCCAAATGCTGTCCTTGTAATCGTCCCGCAGATAAAGATCGCGTGCAACCTGGGTGGTGAAGTGCTCCATTGCTTTGTTTCGGTACAATTCGGGTCGTACGGTTCTGTCAGGATTCAGCGTTGCTTTATAAAAAGGGATAAACGGTACCATTCCTGCCTGGTGGAGGATGATGTCTTCGAGGGTGAGTTTGGCTTTATTGGTTTTTTTTGTCCAGGGGAGATAATCGGATAGTTTTTTTTTGAGATCGATTTTGCCTTCTTCATACAGCTTCATAATAGAAACGGTAGTGGCCGATACTTTTGTAACGGAGGCCAGGTCAAAAATGCTGTTAAGCGTTGTTGGCTGTGCAGGGTCATACTCATAGTTGCCAAAAGCTTTATGGTAAATGATCTGCCCGTCTTTAGCGGCTAAGACCACGCAGCCGGGGTAGGCTTTTTTTTTAATGCCTTCCTCGGCAATGGAATCCACAGCTGCAAAGCGTGCGTCTCCGATGGGCTGCATATAGCTTACATCCGTGCCTTTCTGAATAACCCCGGTCCCATATTTCCAGGTACAAACGGTAACGGGCAATGTACCCGTAGCGTTAAATTTGGATGCCAGCCAGTCGGCTGCCGTATTTTGAAAGACGGCATCATCCTCATAGGCGGCCACCAGCGATTTAGCCATGCAAAAATTCCCTAATGCAAGGGGGTTGCCAAAGACAAGCGTTACAGCATTGTTCCGGTTCAAAAGCTGCCAGTTTTGAAGCGCCGTTTGCGAAATGCCATAATTGCTGCTGCCTTTGCGCAGTGCCACATCATGAAAGCCCAGGATCACTGCATCATATTTGCCTTCGAGTATTTTTTTAACAACCGTACCGCCCTTTCCTGCCGCATCACTATACCGGATATAATAGACATCAGCATTCAGATCCTGTTTCAGCCGTTGTGCCAGAGCTGTGGAGCCATCGCTGTTGAAGCCCACATACGCTACTTTTTTGCCGGTTAGCGGCCGCCCAAAGAATTCGTTTCTGAAGCCATTGGGATTGATCAGTTTGACTACTGTGAGCGCCTGGCGGGCTATTTTTTCACGTACTTCATTGGTAGCAGCGTTAAGATCTTCTGTAAGGTTGCCGGTGCTTATGGGCGACAGCTGGTTAAGACCCAGGCGATATTTTGCCAGCAGCACTTTTTTTACTTTCAATTCAATATCGTTCCAGCTCAGCCGTTTCTTTTTAATGGCTTCATTAACGGCCTTAATGGTGCCGGGAACGCTTTCCGGAAGGCAAAGCATATCGTTACCGGCAATCAGTGCTTCTACCGCAATGGTGCCGCCGGGAAAGTATTTGGCAACGCCCTGCATTTCCAGCGCATCGGTGAACGTAAGTCCCTTAAACCCGAGCTGGTTCCGCAACAAACCGGTAACGGCGTTCTTTGAAATGGATGTGGCCCGGTGTGGGGTATTATCAATAGAGGGAACAAACAGGTGTCCGACCATCACACTTTGCACGCCGGCTTTGATCAGTTCTTTAAATGGATATAATTCCAGCTCCTGCAGCTGATCTACGGTTTTATTGATCACCGGAAGGTCCAGATGCGAGTCTACCGCCACATCGCCGTGCCCGGGGAAATGTTTGGCGCTGGCCATGATACCAGCGTCCTGCATGCCCCGCATATAGGCCACGCCCATACGGGCAACTTTATATTTATCTTCACCAAAAGAACGGTAACCGATCACCGGGTTGTTGGGATTGTTGTTGATATCAACCACGGGCGCATAGTTTACATGTACGCCGAGGCGCTTATGCTGCCGCCCCACAGCCAGCCCCATTTCATAGGCCAGTGCTGTATCGCTCAGGGCACCCACAGTCATTTGATAGGGGAATTTAATCACGCTGTCCAAACGCATACCCAGGCCATATTCGCCGTCAATGGTGATCATGATCGGGGTTTTGGCCAGTTGCTGATAGTAATTGGTAAGCTTTGCCTGGCGGATGGGGCCGCCCTGGAAAAAACAAAGCGCGCCAACATTGTATTTTTTAACATCGTTGGCCACGGCTGCAATATGATCGGCTCCCTTGTTGGAGTGGGCTCTTACGATGATGAGCTGGGCAATGCGCTGGTCTTTGCTCAGGCTTTTATATACACTGTCTACCCATTTGTTGGCGGGGAGCTGACTGTTGTATTGAGCATTGATAGATTGGCATGTGAAAAGGATCAGGATCCATAGTGCATACAATCTTCTATTTTTCATGCGTTGCTATTTTTCAGTTACAGATGGTTGCAAATTTAGGATAATTGGGCGTGCAAAGGGTTAAGTTTGAAGCCCGGTCTGTATTTGCGGGTTTTTGCGGGTGGACTCACCGCATCGGGTTCTTATTGTACCCGCAGTAGTTTCTGTCCAAAGATCAGGCTTCCATCGGCTGCTATTCCCTGGACGGTGAGTAAGTAAGGACCTTTCAGGTCGGCCGTAAAAAACGAAAACTCCAGTTTGCCGGTGTTGTCTGTATAGGAAAGTGGTTTCCAGCAGATCGTGCTCATCATTTCTTCGGTGTCCTGTTTCCGGAGGGTACTATCCATACCATAAAACTCGCGGGCCTGGTATATCAGGTAGTTCGTACTGATAACAGGCCCGTCCTGGCAGCCCTTGTACACCACCGTCCTGGAAATTCTGTTTGCATTGGTGATATAAGTACGCCCCAATACTGGTTTTTCAAAAGGATAGGGATGATTGATGCAGTTTAAAATACCATACTGGCAAACATAGTCGCCACATTCATTGGAACCATATCCACTAAAGTTTTTCCGCGAATTTATAACTACCGTTTCCAGGGTTTTACCTCTTTCCTGTTTATCCATATCGTTTAACGGGTCATCTTCCAACCGGATCCTGACCACGGGAGGATCAATATTTTGATTACGGGCTGCATCGGCCGTAAGCTTTGTCAGGCTGTCGGTAATTTTATATTGAAAACCTTCCTTCTTTTCTCCCATAACTTTTATAAATAGCTTTCTTCCGTCCTTAACCAGCAGGTCGCGTTCATCTAACAGGAAATTTCCTTCAGCATCCGCATCGGCCATACCCAGGTTGCCGTCTTTGATTAATACCAGTTGCTCCGGTTTTCTTACTTTTTTTTCAAACCGGAGAAGCTGGCCTGTTACGGTCGATTTTACAGTACCGGCAGTATCGCCTCCGATGTTTTGCAACTGCTGCCATTTATAACGCCGCCATCCTTTCAGCAGGAGTGCCTCCTCCAGCAAAGGCTTATTATCAATCAGCCGCCCCTGTTGATTATACAGGGAGATATCTTTCAGTTCATTTCCCAGGTAAAATATACTTTCAAGATCGCTTCTCAGATCGGTTGAGAGGCGGTTCATGGCCACACAGCTAACCGTTACCGCAGCAGCCACAGGCTGGTGGGCGCTGCTGCTAACCTGCAATGTGGCATGTACGCTGTCCCTGGTGTTAAACGATTCCTTGTTTAGAAGGATGTCAGCATACGCTTTTTGATGATATTGTGCAAAAATGAGTCGCTCGGCCAGCGGGTGTGCCTGCTCATCGAACAGGGTGATTGTATAAATACCCCTGATTTCTTTTATTGGGATCAAAATGGTCGACGTGTTTTTTACCGTAATCATCGGTGTGCCGATGGCGATAACTGCATTATGCATGGTGATGAAGATGTTGCGCGGAATATTGCTTTGTATGGCTATTTGCACCGAGTCATCGACTACCGCTGTGGGTACCGTTATAACCACGCCTTCATTCAATATACCGGGCAGGTCAAAATAATAGCTTCTATTTTTCCAGGTGGCCTTCAGCGAGTAGCGGGATCCCTTTTGCGGTCGAAGGGTGAAACTACCTTTTCCATCCGCATTTATAGATACCGGAGAAAGCGCATTTCCGTCCTGTAATAATACAGCGGGAGCCGGTACCGGGCTGCCGGCAACCCGGGCTTCGCATATCACGCGGCTTTCCAACCCGTAAACCAGGTTGCCTCCTTCGGGATAAAAACGGATACGGATGGAATCCTCAACTTTTTGTATTACCGGCAATTTTATATTCACGGCGTATGCTTCATTGTTAAAATAGGTAGTGGTGTACAGCGTATTATTGCCGGGGCGGATTCCTTTTTTATCAATATAGACCACCCCCTTTCCCAGGTTGTCTAATGCGATGCGCAGCGGTTTTTGTCTGCTCAGCCAGTATGTAAATTTTGCTCCGGGCATCAGTTGTTTATATACAGTGGGAACTAATGCAATGCCTACACCTATCTTATCCGTCTGGTTTAAACTGTCGGGCAACGTAAGTGCTGTGGTATAGTTAAGGGCTAAATTGGTTTTAACAGAAACGGGGAGGCTGTATGTTCCTGCGGATGTGTTGTGGTGCAGCAGGTTGGTACTGAATATTACGTGGTGGGCACCAGGCATTGTACTATCGGGGATCAGGAAGTTCCCTGTTGAAAATTGGTTGTGGATCGGAAACTTCTTTTGCAGCAATACCTTATTGGTTATGTCATCTACCAGAGTAGCTATTAATACAGTAGCTGTATCCTTTGTATAGCCCGGACCCTGAAAAATATAGCCGGCGAACCACAGCATTTCATTTTTTGCGTATACATTTTTGTCGGCAACAACGATCAGCGTTTGGTCGGGATGCCCGGTATTGAATGCGTCCAGTTTGTTTTGAAGTAGTGTAACAATGTCTGGCTGCGTCTGTGCGGTTGCAAAAAAGACGTGAAACAAAAGTACCAGCAGTATGGAGGCATGGCGAAGCATACCACAAAATAAACGACTATTCCGTATACTTATACCCCACGCCTCTTACAGAATGAAAAAATTTGGGATTACGGCTGTCTTTTTCAAAGTATTTTCTGAAGTTGAGAATGAAGTTATCGATGGTGCGGGTGGTAGGATATACATTGTAGCCCCATACTGCCTGCAGGATCTTTTCGCGGGGTACTACCTCGTTTTTGTTTTCGATCAGGAGTTTTAACAGCATGGCTTCTTTTTTGCTCAGCTGAATCTTGCCGGCATATTTGGTTACCGCCTCCTGGGCTTTAAAATCAATGATGTTGTCGCCAAAGGTATAGGAGTTACCAACCGTGCTTTTGTCCTGCAGTTTTTGATTTTTGTTGATGAGTTTCTGTACCCGGAGTAGTAATTCTTCAAGGTTAAAGGGTTTGGTAAGATAGTCGTCTGCGCCTTTTTTCAGGCCAAGCACTTTGTCGTTGCTGGTGTTTTTGGCACTCAGCATCAGGATGGGCACTTCATTGTTGCCCAAACGGATGGTTTCCGCAACGGCGATGCCATCCATTTCCGGCAGCATAATGTCTAATATTACCAGGTCAAAGTACTCATTTTTTATTGCTTCTATTGCCTGCACCCCGTCAAAGGCCGAAGTAACCGTATAGCCTTCCAGTTCAAGGTTTAATTTTAACGCCTCATGAAGATTTTCTTCGTCTTCTACCAGTAATATAGTAGCCGTTTTATCTCCGTTCATAGTTTGTTGTCTTTTATCGAACGACTAAGTGTGAAATTTAACCGCAAAAGTACTTCCGTTCGGGTCATGATTTGTCACTGAAATGTCTGCATTGTGATCTTTGGCTATTTTATCACATAGGTAAAGTCCCAGCCCTGTTCCTTGTTTTTTCCGTGTGGCTTCATTGCCAATGCGGTAAAATTTCGTAAAGATCATTTTCTTTTCCTCATCGGGGATGCCTGGCCCTTCATCGGTTACGGAAACGATAACCTGTTGGGGTTGTTTGAGTAGCCGGATGGTGATGAGGCTTTCTTTAGGGCTGTATTTTAGCGCGTTTTCTATAAGATTATTGGTTAGTATCTGCAAGAGGAGCGGATCTCCGTTTATATCTGCTTCGGGATCGATGAATGCTTCAAACCGGCGATCCTGGAATCGCTTTTCGAATTCGGCAATACGGTCGGTCAGCAGGTTGGAAAGATTCAGTTCTTCCTTGTTGATTTTGTGCCCCTGCCCCTCCAGTTGTGCCGATACCAGGATATTACTGGTCAAAAAATGAAGTCGCGCCGTTTCTTCAAGCGTCATTGCGATCAGCTTCCTTCGCTTTCCTTCATCGAGGTTGTGCTTTAACAGGGTTTCAAGGTTCAGCGTGGCTACGGCAATGGGTGTTTTTAATTCATGGGTTACGGCCATTGTAAAATTCTGCTGCTGCTGCTGCAGGCGGGCCTGCTGGGTAATGTACCGGTAAATAAACAGCGCACCTGTAAGGAGCAGCCCAAGGAACACAATTCCTTCCCCGGCATATTTAATACGGTTTCTCCGATACTCGTCTTTAATAAAATAGAGCTGGTTTTTATAGCGTGTGGAAACAGTGTCCGGTACTGCAATTTTTAAATGTTCGATCTTGGATTGATGAAGCCGGTTGTTTTGCTGTTCGAGGGAAATGAACCACCATACAAGCGCTGCCAGGATATAAACGACCAGCAAATAAAAAATAATAGTTGCTTTTTTTGAATGTCGTTTCCGCTTTTGCATATCAACGCTGGTTTTCTGTTTTTTGAATGCCGATGCCGGCATTAAGGACAAAGTCAAGCGGATCATCCTTCATCAAATGGCTGATGGCAAAACGGTAGCGGTTTTTTGTTAATGCTACGTTGGTGTGCAAACGGATCCGGTGGTCATACAGGTCATCGATATTGTTGCCCGCCCATTTTCCCGAGGGTGTCACAAGCGATGCGTTCACTTTGAAGGATGCCAGCGTGCGGTTAGCAGTATCCCGGATGGCAATCCGGGCAACGAGATTGTTATAACGGTATTGTTGTGTATGCCGCACCAGCAGGTACAATTCGTAAGTAGAGCTGCCCGGAATGTCTATTTCTACGACCGCCGGCATTTTTTTGCTCCATGCATGCCGGGGAATATCTGCAACCCGTTCTGTTACCTCAATATGCTGGCAGGACAAAACAATACTGGTCAAAATAAAAAGTACAACATAAACGAACCGATTCATCGGGGTACATTTTTGCAAATGTACTATTAATACGGTTCACAGATAAGGCTGTTATAAAACATTCAGCACCTGCTCTTTTGCTTTTTCCAGTTCATCTTTCATCATTACCACCAGTTTTTGAATAGCCGCATGATAGGCTTTTGATCCCGTAGTATTAATCTCCCTGCCCACTTCCTGGAGTATAAAGGACAACTTTTTGCCCTTGATGTCTGCCGCTTCGCGGGCCGTTTGTTTAAAGTATTCGCAATGGTTTTTGAGCCGGACAAGTTCTTCGGTGATGTCAAGCTTCTCTATATAATAGATCAGTTCCTGTTCAAGACGGTTGGTGTCGAAGTTTTCCTTTCCCACTTTTTCTTCCAGCAGTTTTACAATGTTTTCCCGGATCATGGTTTTTCGGGTGGGGTCCAGCTTTTCTACTTCCTGCTGGAGTTTTTCAATATTGAGGATCCGGCCCGTCAGTTCCTCCTCCAGGATGCGTCCTTCGTTAAGCCGGTGCCGGTTCAGATCTGCAATGGCTTCTTTTAAAAGGGTGGTAAAAACGGCGGCATCTTCATCAGACAGGGTTTCGCTGGTAGGCGTAATAACCTCCGGCAATTTGATCAGCGCACTCAGGATGTTAGACGTGTCAATATCGAGTTCTTTGGAAAGGGTAGCCAGGGACTGATAATAGGCTTTGGCAAGATCCGTGTTGATGGTAACCGGCTTGGCATCTCCTGTATCTTTTAAACTGATGCTGCATTCCACGCTGCCCCGGCTCAATCCTTCCGCCAGCGTTTTGCGTATATTAAATTCCTGCGATTTTAGCAGCGCCGGCAACCGCAATGACAGGTCAAACTGTTTTCCGTTTAAAGACTTTATATCTACCAGGAAGGTTTTATTGCCAATCGTTTTTTCGGAGCGGCCAAAGCCTGTCATTGATTTAAACATACAGTGATTTTTGTAAAGATAAATATTCGTTTCATCTCTTCTCAAAATAATAAAGAGGGAGAATGGCTTACTGCTGCTCATAAAAAAATCCCTCCGAAAAAGAAGGGATTATTTTATAAAGATGGGTTAGTAAGTATGGGAAGTAAATTTCCCACCACAATATTAATTATTATTTTGTCGATACAAAAATTATTTACTACAAATTTTATTCACATTTTAAAATGACTTGTGGATATGTGGGAACTGCTTAAAGTCAATATCACCGGTAACTCATTTTCTAATGTGCCTTTACGCAACACACACCTTGTATAATGAACGGCTGAAATATTGATGAATACAGAACTTTTCAAGGATTGATGTTTGCGTGGCCTGGAGTGAAGCGGTTGTAGCAGAAGCTTTTCCCGATCCTCACATGCGCCTCCAACAGCGTATCCTTGTTGTCGTATCTTTTTATAAAAGGCCATCAAAAATTTCAGGAATGTGAAAAACTTTGATGTTTTGAACTTCAACAACCAGTTACGCCTAACTTTGAAAAAAAAGATATGCGATTTGAAAATCCTGTTCCGCTTTCGGAGATAGCCGCGCTTATTGAAGCAAGACTTGCTGGTGCTGTTACCGCCTCAGCAACGGGTATTAATGAGATTCACCAGGTGGAGGAGGGGGATCTTGTTTTTGTAGATCATCCTAAATACTATGAGGCCGCCATTCAATCAGCAGCCAGCTTTATCATTATCAATGCAGATCTTGAGGTGCCTGAAGGAAAGGCCTTACTGATTGTTGAAGAACCGTTTGAAGCGTACCTGCGGATTGTATCTTCTTTTCGCCCGTTTCGTCCTTCAATGAATGCCGTTTCGCCTACAGCGAAAACAGGGGCCGGTACGGTTGTGATGCCCAATGTTTATTTAGGAAATCATGTTACCATTGGTGCCAATTGCATCATTTACCCGAATGTGACCATTATGGACTATTGCACTATTGGCGATAACGTGATCATACAAAGCGGAACAGTTATTGGCAGCGATGCATTTTATTATAATAAGAAAACCAACCGTCCCGTCCATTATAAAAAAATGATCAGTTGCGGTACGGTAGTAATAGAAGCGGGTGTTGAGATTGGAGCGGGCTGTACCATCGACCGGGGCGTTACAGGAGTTACCCGTATCGGCGCCGGTACTAAGATGGACAATCTTGTACACGTTGGTCATGATACCCTGATAGGGAAAAATTGTTTATTTGCCGCCCAGGTGGGCATCGCGGGTGCCTCTGTTATTGAAGATGAAGTTATCTTATGGGGGCAGGTAGGCGTAAGTAAAACGCTCACGATCGGCAAAGCTGCCGTAATCGATGCCCAAAGCGGGGTACATGCTTCCCTTAAAGGAGGCGCCGATTATTTTGGAAGCCCGGCAGTTCCGGCGCGGGAAAAGATGAAGGAATTGGTTTGGATAAAACGGATTCCCCAGATATGGGAACGGTTAAATAAAAGCGAATCATCCAGTTAGCAAAAAAAAACCGGAATCTTTTTAAACCAGCGTTCTGCTTCGTACCTTGCGGCCATGCAGGATTATTTAGCAGGATTGAATGAACGGCAGAAGGAAGCTGTACTACATATTGATGGCCCATTAATGATTATTGCGGGGGCAGGAAGCGGGAAAACCAAAGTGCTAACCACACGTATTGCGCACCTGATGGCCAAAGGGATTGATGCCTTTAACATACTGGCGCTGACTTTTACTAATAAGGCCGCCCGGGAAATGAAGGAACGTATTGAACGGATACTCGCCAACAACGAAGCCCGCAATTTGTACATCGGAACGTTTCACAGCGTTTTTGCAAGAATCCTCCGCTCGGAAGCCCACTGCCTGGGATATCCTAATAGTTTTACCATTTATGACACGGATGACGCCAAGAGCGTAGTAAAGACCGTCATCAATGAAATGCATCTGGACGATAAACTGTACAAACCCGCTACGGTTTATAATCGTATTTCCTCTGCAAAGAACGCACTGGTAAGCCCGATGGATTATGTCACCGATTATCATATACAGCAGGAAGATCTGCGCGCTAACCGGCCGGCTATTGCGAAGATTTATGATGCTTATTGCAAGCGCTGCTTTAAGAATGGCGCGATGGATTTTGACGACCTGTTGCTGAAGTTTTATGAGTTGTTAAAAAGCTTCCCGGAAGTGCTCAGCAAATACCAGCACAAATTTCGGTACATCATGATTGATGAGTACCAGGATACAAACCCCGCCCAGTATGAAATTGTAAAATTATTGGGCGCCATGCACGAGAATGTTTGCGTGGTAGGGGATGATGCACAAAGCATTTATAGCTTTCGGGGAGCAACCATCCAGAACATTTTGCAGTTTCAAAAAGATTACGATGATGTGAAAGTAGTGAAGCTGGAACAAAATTACAGGAGCACCCAAACTATTATTCACGCAGCAAACGAGGTGATCCGGAATAATAAAGCCCAGATCCCCAAGGTATTATTTACTGAAAATGTGAGCGGCGAAAAAATCCGTATCGTACAAACGATGACGGATAACGATGAAGGCAAGTTTGTAGCCGATACCATCCAGGAGCAAAAACTCCGGTATCATTTTTCCAACAGGGATTTTGCCATTTTATACAGAACCAATGCGCAAAGCCGGGCGTTTGAAGAATCGTTGCGCCGCATGGGCATTGCCTACACCATGTATGGAGGCATTAGCTTTTACCAGCGAAAAGAGATTAAGGACTTTGTGGCCTACCTGCGACTGATCGTAAACAGCCGGGATGAAGAGGCGCTTAAAAGGATCATCAACTATCCCGTAAGGGGCATTGGGAAAACCACGATCGACAAGATTCTGTTATTGGCCAATACACACCAGCTTACCATGTGGGAAGTATTGGAAAAGGCCGATCAGATGGGTTTTCGTTCGGGAACACTCAGTGTGATCCAGGATTTTGTAACGATGATCAGGAGCTGCTCCAGCATGCTGGAGAAACAAAATGCCTACGATGTAGCTTTTCATGTAGGAAAGCAAACTAACCTGGTGAAGGAGCTTTTTAATGATAAAAGTACCGAGGGCCTGCAACGTTATGAAAACACGCAGGAATTGCTGAATTCTATTAAAGAATGGGTAGAAAGCCCCGATAATGATGAGGGTGAGGTAATTGATAAAAGCCTGGGCGCCTACCTGCAGCAGATCACCTTGCTGACAGATGCAGACAATAAGGACCCCGATGCCGATACCGTTAAGCTGATGACCATTCACGCTGCCAAAGGCCTGGAGTTCTCCTGCGTGTTTGCGGCCGGCCTGGAAGAACAGCTGTTCCCCAATGCCATGGCTATTAATACCAGGGAGGAGCTGGAAGAAGAACGGCGCCTGTTTTATGTGGTGGTAACCCGGGCTAAGGATAAATTATGGATCACTTATGCCAACACCCGGTACAAATTTGGCTCCCTGGTACAAAATGAGCCCAGCCGGTTTATTGAAGAATTGCCCAAAGACCATATTGATAATACCTACGCGGGCGGAGGTATCAAAATGCCGCGGCCTTTTGGTTTTGGCAACACCGGTTCTGCATACGAACGCATGAGCGGCGGTTGGGGCAGCGGTGGTAACAATGCAGCAGCCGCAGAAAAGAGATATGGCCCGCCTCCTGCAAAAAAGACAACACCCGAATACCTGGGGCCTAAACCGGAGGCAAAAAAGGTGATCGCACATACGCCGTCAGCAGATTTTCAGGCCAGCGATAGTAATGATATCACCGTAGGTCAGAAAGTGGAACATCAGAAATTCGGATTTGGCGAAGTGCTGAAATTAGAAGGAAGCCAACATAATAAAATGGCCCTCATCCGGTTTGACGCCAATGGTGAAAAAAAGATCCTGCTAAATTATGCCCGGCTAAAAATTTTATCCTGATTTTTTGATAATATTATAAAAAAGCACTATTCTTACTCCTTGATTATTAAGTAAATAAAATCAATTTCATCATCGCAGTGTTTGGGATGCGAAAAATTTGAACATTATTAAAAATAATTGGAACAAGTTTTGCCTTCATTAAAACATTAACATTTAATGAACATTCCCCAGAATGAACAAGGGTGTGATTGAATAAAGACGTCATGGATAATGAACGGGTTATATCATTTGATGATCACGGCTGTTACGTTTTAACATTAGAAACCGTTGATCTTACCGATATCTTCATCAGGCCGGTGTACAAACAAATTATTGTGCATACGCTGAATCACTATATCAGCAGCAAGGGGCTTGTTGTATATGGCTGGTGCCTGATGCCTAATAAACTGCATCTTATTTGTCAGGTTCAGAAAAATATACCCTTCAAAGAGCTAAGAAAGGCTTTTAAAGCATTCACTGCTGAAAAAGTAATGGAAGCCGTCTATAATGAACCGGAAGAGCGGAGGGATTGGTTGATTGACCATTTTCAAAGAACCTTCGGATTTTTGGGCGCACAGAAAAAGCTGGAATTGTGGAAACGGGTAAAAGAGATGCTTTCGATAGACCTGGCGCGGCCGGAGATCATGGCGGAACACCTGGAACTGATTCATAATATACCGGTACAAGAACGGATTGTGCGGTATGCATCAGATTTTATTTACAGCTCGGCCGCGGATTATGAAACGGGAACAGAGGGGCTGGTTAAGATAACGCGCCCTAGCGCTGTAGAACAGGCGCTGGATGATATTGCGAACCGGAAAAGCGTATTTAAGACAAAATTTTACAGACGATAAAGCGATATCTCCTGTAATCAGATAATTTTGCCGGGTCCGTATTTGGACCCGGCTTTTTTATGGCAGTCAGGAAAAAACGAAGAAGGAGAAAGAAAAAAACAGCCTACCGGTGGAGGCTGGTTTTGTCGTTGCTGGCCCTTGTTGTGTTGATCGGCGTATTGTTCGTGCTGGACTGGAACCAGCGGTTTGAGCTTGAGGTAAAACGATACCCGGAATTTGGTATCGAAATCCCCGTTGCCTACTCCATCCATGGTATTGACGTATCCCGGTATCAGAAAAACATTAACTGGAAAGAAGTAAAGGTTATGAAAATCGGGAACGTGGGCATCGGCTTTGCGTTTATCAAAGCTACTGAAGGAGAAAAGGACCTGGATGTGCAGTTTAAACGAAATTGGAAGCAGTCGGGTAAAAACGGGGTACCGCGCGGGGCCTATCACTTTTTTATTCCTTCAAAAGACCCTGTAAAGCAAGCCGTAAATTTTATAAAGAATGTTCAGTTATTGCCCGGCGATCTGCCTCCGGTGCTGGATGTGGAGCAAACCGGTAACCTGCCTGTGGCGGTGATTCAGGCCCGCTCTAAAATATGGCTGCAGCTTGTAGAGCGGCACTATGGCGTAAAGCCGGTAATCTATACCAATGCTGATTTTTATGATAGATATCTTGGAAAGGCTTTTGATGACTATCCTTTGTGGGTAGCCCATTACTATGAGAAACGAAAGCCACGCATCAAAAGAGACTGGACGCTATGGCAGCACAACGATGCCGGACATGTAAACGGAATTGATGCCAATGTGGATTTTAATGTTTTTAATGGCGATTCTGCCTCATTTCGCTCGTTTCTGATACCATAAATATGAGATTCTAATACTTTGTTTTGTCACAAAGATGCTGAAGCACAAAAAGACGGAATTAATCTGCCAGGAAAACCGTTGCGTCCTTGCTCCTTTGCGCCGCTGCGGGAAATAAACAAACATAGGAGGCTCTAAGTCTATATTTTGTCATGCCGTCCCGATCGGGATTGCTTCGGCGTCTAAAAATGATTGTTCGTCAATAGATGCTGAAACAAGAATAGACCCCGGGTCAAGCCCGGGATGACATCTTCAGCACGACATCATGCTGTAAAGCGACTTTTGAGCCTCGTTTAAAAATGAGCCCGAAAAAAATAGTAGCGGTGGATATTTCCAACTCCCGACAGTCGGGACGCTGATTTTCGCCGAAAAAGGAAGTGTGATCCGCACCTCGCCATTGCCGTCCCAAAGCTTTAGGGAGCATTATTTTTTTGCGTGCGCATTTACATACTGCGTTACCTGCGACACCTGCAGCTCGTTGAGCTTTGCTTTTTTAACCATTGAGTTCAGGATCGGCCTCCACTCATCCGTAGTCCAGTCTGCTGTATTCTTTGCCTTATGGCATTTGGTGCATTTGATTTCAAAGATTGCTTTACCGGCGACCAGTGGATTGCTGGAGTTAAAATCGGCAGTGTCCGTTTTATTACCGGCAACCGGCTCTACTGGCCTGTCCGGTATGGTGGGAGCCGCCTTCCGTGTACAACCAAAAATGATCATCATAGATACAAAAACTAAACCTGCTGCTTTCTTCATGTTTTCTGAAATGCTTTATGGAATATTAACTATTAGCCGTCAAAAATAAAAAAACCTCCTGTTAAAAGGAGGTGTGGTATCAAATAAAATTTTATCCTGTTATTTTTTAGCATTGGCATACACATAGGCCGAAACCTGTTGAACCTCTTCCTTGCTTAGTTTTGCTTTTTTAGACATAGATGCCAGTATAGGCCTTAGGGCTTCATAGGATTTGGATGCTACTGCCTTGTCTTTGGCCCCGTGACACTTGGTGCATTTGGTGGTAAAAATGATATGTCCTGCATCGATAGAAGCCTGATCGCTGCTAACGCTGGCGGCCTCCGGAATAACGGCGTCCGTGGAGGTGGGAGATGCTTTGGGTGTGCAGGCAACAACTGCTACCAGGGCAATGTATGCACAAAGAATAATTTTTTTCATACAATGATTGTTTTTATAAAAATAACAATAAATACGCCAACTTACAATTCTATGACAATTATTTTTAAGATCTGGCAAACAAAAGCAAGGGCTGTATTTGCCCCAGGTCCGCTGCTTTTAATGCCTGAAGATAACGCATTCTTACATCCGTTGGGGATGTGGCGGCGCCCCAGCTGAAAACAGGCAGACTGAAAATGTGCCCGGCAATTACATCGGCCAGCAGGCGACTGTGCCGGCCGTTTCCGTTTGCGAAACAATGAATGCTTACAATACGGTGCTTGAAACGGATGGCTATTTCATCCGGCACAAAAGTTTTGTTACGGATCCAGAACAGGCCATCATCCAATAGCTTTTTAAGCTCTATGCCGATCTGGTGTTTATCCACGCCAATATTTTTATTGGTTTTCCTGAATGCGCCCGCCCATGTCCAGGTATCGGAGAACATTTTCTGATGCAGGTTTTTAATAAACATTTCTGTAAGCAGGGTCTGCTGTCCGAATTGTTGCCCCATGGTCCATTGTACCGCATTTTCGATGTTTAACTGCTCAAATTCGTCCAGCTCGGCCTTTGTTGAAACGGTTTCAATTAACAGCCCTTCTTTTTCATCTTCATCCAATGGTGTTTGCCCCGCGGTATAGCTGATGGTTAGTCCCATAGTATTTTTGGTATTTCGTTTTTAAAGATCCGGGTTTTTTCTTCGATGGCTTTTTTGATCCGGGCATCCTTATTTTGTTGCCCTTCCAGTTTCATACTTTGTGAGGTACGTAGTACAATTGTTGTAGCGAGCTCTTTGGCTTTGCGTTCAATCAGCTGTTCCAGCGTTGTATCTTTAGGAACCAGTCCGTATACTAATTTCATATCTAATGCCTCTGCAATCATGCGCAGATTCTTAATAGAAATGGCCCCGTCTTTTTCGCGCCGCTCCATCATGGCGATGTTTTGTTTACTCGTTTGCAATCGATCGCTTAGCTGCTTCAGCGATATGCCCAATGTAGTGCGAACGGCTTTCAACCACCCTGTGGCAGGAGTTTTTATTTTCTGCAGGGCGTTGTAATGGTGCATTTTAGCATCCAACTGCTGTATTTGTAAATTTTTTTTTTGCATAAAAACGTCAATCTATATATTGACAAATATAAATAAAAAGTCAATATATAAATTGACAAAATAAAAAAAATGTCAACTTATAAGTTGACATTTTTAAGCCATGTTTAAAATTAAGTTTATTATAATCAGTATGTTATATATATTTTGTGATAACCTCTTTTCCAAAATAGGGAACTAGCGCTTTGGGCAAAATGATCTCATCTCCCCGTTGATTGTTCTCCAGCAGGCAGGCTACAATACGAGGCAATGCCAGGGAGCTGCCATTAAGTGAGTGCACCAGTTGAATTTTGCCATTTTCATCTTTAAAGCGGATCTTCATCCGGTTGGTTTGGTAAGCTTCAAAATTAGAGGTGGAGCTTACTTCCAGCCAGCGTTCCTGTGCCGCGCTGTATACTTCAAAGTCGTAGGTAAGTGCAGAAGTAAATGACATATCGCCGCCGCAAAGTCTCAGGATCCGGTAGGGAAGCTCCAGGCTTTGCAGTAGTTTTTCCACGTGAGCTACCATTTCTTCCAGGGCCTCATAACTTTTATCCGGATGAGTAAGTTGTACGATTTCTACTTTTTCAAACTGGTGTACCCGGTTAAGACCGCGCACGTCCTTGCCAAAGCTGCCGGCTTCCCGGCGAAAGCAGGGCGAGTAGGCCGTCATCTTCACGGGCAATTGCCCCGGTTTTAATATAGTGTCGCGGTAAATATTGGTTACCGGCACCTCCGAAGTGGGGATCAGGTAAAAATTGTCGGCAGGCATATAATACATCTGCCCCTCTTTATCGGGCAACTGACCGGTGCCGTAGGCCGATGCTTCGTTTACCATAAAAGGAGGCAGGTACTCTGTGTAACCGGCTGCTATATTCTGATCCAGGAAATATTGTACCAGTGCACGTTGTAACCGGGCCCCCTGGCCTTTATACAACGGGAAGCCGCTGCCGGTTATTTTGGCTCCGGTTTCAAAATCAACCAGATCAAATGTTTTGATAAGGTCCCAATGCGGCAGAGCATCAGCATTCAATGCAGGTTTCCTGCCATTTTCGCGCACTACTTCGTTATCTTCCGGACTATTGCCCGGAGGAACCAGGGGTGAAGGCAGATTGGGCAGCAGTACCAGTTTTTCCTGCAGCTCTTTTTCTGCCCGGGCCAGTTCTTCGCTGATGGGCTGTAATTTTTGTTTGGCGGCGGCCACTTCCGCTTTTTTTGCTTCGGCGGCTTCTTTTTCGCCTTTCGCCATTAGCTGACCGATCTCTTTCGAAGCACTGTTAACAAGGGATTGCGTGGTGTCGAACTCGAGCTGCGATTTTTTACGCAGATCGTCCAGCGAAATGATTTCATCCACCAGTCCGGGTTCCTTAAAGTTCTTTACTGCCAGCCGCTTTTTAACGGCTTCTGTGTCCTGTCGTAATACCTGTAATTGCAACATGCTTCAAAAAAATTTTTGCAAAGATAAACCAGAAACAGGGACCAGCTATCAGCGATCAGCATTTAGCCCGGTACTAAGGAAGATCGGGAAGTCTGTAACTATGAGCTGACCGCTGACCGCAAAAACGCCTGTGTTCAATTCCCCAACCCGAAACCCAAATTATTTAATACTTTTGCGCGTTATGCAATTACAAAAGAATAAACCGGTGGCCACCTGGCTATTTATTGGCGCCGGTATGCTGATCATACAGGTTCTGTTAGGGGGACTTACAAGACTTACCGGTTCCGGGCTTTCCATTACCGAATGGCAGCCGATCCTGGGGGCATTACCTCCTATGAATGAGCAGGCCTGGAATGAGGCCTTTGATAAGTATAAGCAGATCGCGCAGTTCCGGTACATTCATAACCATTTTACGCTGGCGGATTTTAAGGGCATCTACTTTTGGGAATGGCTGCATCGCGATTGGGCGCGGCTGATCGGTATCATATTCCTGATCCCTTTTATCTGGTTTGTTGTAAAGAAAAAGATCGGCCGGAGCATGCTGGGTCCCATGATCGTTCTCTTTTTACTGGGAGGCCTCCAGGGGGCCATTGGCTGGATCATGGTAAGCAGTGGTGTGGGTACCGACCTGGTGTATGTAAGTCATATCCGGCTGGCCGTGCATTTCCTGGCGGCGTTGCTGCTGCTGTGCTATGTGGTTTGGTTTGCATTGAAATTAACGGTGCGTGGGGCGCAGATTGCCACAGATGGCGGTACGCGCAGTTTTAACATCCTGCTACTGGTAGTTATTACCCTCCAACTGACCTATGGTGCTTTTATGGCCGGAACGCATGCCGGCAAGGCTTCTATTACCTGGCCAACCATCAATGGCAGTATGATCCCCACAGCATCCATGTTGAATGAAGGCAGTTTTTGGAGCGATATTACCCACAACCTCATTACCATTCAGTTTATTCATCGGGGACTGGCCTACCTGATCACCGTGCTGATGGTGTTTTTTACGCTGCGGCTTACAAAGCTACCGAAAACAACGCTACTGTATAAAATGCGCTTTTTACCCATGAGCCTGGTATTGGTACAGGTAGTACTGGGCATACTGGCACTGATGAATTACCTTACTCCTGATAAGTTACTGCTCAGCATCCTGCACCAGCTGGTGGGTATGCTGCTGCTGGTTTGTATGGTGGTTACGCTCTTCCTGGTGAGGAAGGTGCCGGTTTTGCAGGAACGTGCCGAAACAAAATCCGCTCTGCGCGAAACTTATTTATAGCAGTAACTTCTGATCTTCCGGAAATACGCAACAGCCGCTTTTGAAAAAACAGGCGGTTTTGTTTTGTCTGTCATTGCCGCCTTGTTGTATAGTTCCATAAAGACAAGCGGATCTCTGAAATCGGCAAGGAAGTATTTTAACAGCCCATTTTTCTGGATCACTTCGGCCATATACCGCCCGGGCCAATGGCCTCCCAGTTTGATGTACGGGGCCTGTTCCCCGAAAATGTCTTTATACGAGATCTCAATGGTTGAATCCGAGTTGAGGGTCTGTAACAGATGATCCCATGCTCTGATCATTGTCCGGGCAGAATCGGCATACCCGGTCTCGATATCCGACCATTCGCTTTTCAGCGGAGATCCGGAAGAAAAGAGGATCTTTTTATCAATAAGGTCGGCCATACCTTCTTCTGCAATAGCCACAAATACATTTAGTACGATCAACCTGTTGTCATTGGGATTAATATCTTGGTTGATTTTTTTATAGAAGGGATTATAGGTCAGTGCATGATAGGACTCATGAGCACTTAAGACCCCTAAAGCAAACCGGTCAATTTTATAAGAAACCAGCACGTCATTGACAATGAACCCGGGCCCGGCAGTAGCGTCTTCTGCTCCATAAACCACGTAATACTGTGGAACCAATGCCGAGTTGTTCCGTGTTGCTGCCGGGATCAGCGGAAACAGATACTTTTTAATGGCCTGTGAAATATTAGTGCTTTTCAGATAAGCCACGTGCTTTTTCAGGTCCTGCAGGTATTGCCGGTATTGTTTGTGATAGGAGAGCACATCCGGGTCAAGGCCGGTTGCAGGTATATTCCTGTATACCTGCATCATGGCAGCTTTAACCGCCGCTGTGTCCAGGATGCCTCTTTGAACCGGGATTTTATTTGCTTCACAGGTAAAGAACCCGCTCCAGATGGTATCCGGGGGTGTTTTGCCAGCTGTCAGCAGGTCGGCTATTTCAAAATACCGGTCAATCGCATCAAAATTCTTTAGCGTCTGGTTGATTCCGGTACTATTTTGGGCCCGGCAAACAGCAGGAACGTTTAAAAGCAGCCAAATACTTACCGCGAGGAACCGATACATCATAGGCGTAAAAGTTTACAGTACAAAAGAATGGATTTTTCTTTAGACCGCTGGTCGATATTTGCTTAACTCAACCGATAACACCGTGTATATGCTACCGCTTTGGGTAACCTGGTAAACCTGGACTAACTTTTACAGATTGATGCAGGGATACATGATATCCGGTATCTTGCCCTTTTTGGATAGCAGACCAATAATTCTTTTGCCTGGCAGCTGGTTATTTTCCTCCCAACAGTTCTTGCTGTAAAGCCTTCAGCTCTTCCCATTTTTCTGTGGCGGCCAGCTTTGCCTGTTTGGGCCAGCTTTTGGGGTCGTGCATGGCAAATTTGCTGCCTGCTGCGTCCAGAACGCCTTTTAATTTTTTAATGGTGGCTTTGGAAAGATCCTTGAAATTCTGAATGCCTTCCTGTTCCAGCAATTTGGCAATAGCAGGGCCTATTCCTTCAATTTTCGTAAGATCATGCTTTACTACGTCGGCCACTTTCTTTACAGCCTTGGATACTGTTTTGGCGGCTTTGTCGGCGGTGGTCCTGGTTTTTGTTTTTTTCTCAGCAACCAGCGCGTCTTCTTCAACAGTGATCACAGAGTTGTCGATCCCAAAGTGTTGTTTGTGCACATAACCCTGGGCTGCCCAGTCATTGACCCAGCGCCCGTCATTCAGTAAAAAACGGTATTCATAGGTTTGGCCCGGCTCCAGTTTAACCTTTGCCTTCAGGGTTCCGTCCTTGTGTGGTTTCAGGGCGATTGCCTTGTCCACATCCCAGTTATTAAAATCTCCCACTAAAACGGCCGAATTTGCGGTTCCGAGGGCCTCACCAGGCAGTGAGAAAACGACATCTTTCATATTCAATATAATTTATATAAACCGCAAAATTAAAGGTTTTGAGGGGATTTTTTCCCCTGAATTTATATTTCCTGCTAAGATTATGAGCCTTACAGGGTTATATTTAGGTTAAGCGTATTATCTTTAAAACCGATTTGGTAATGAATTAAAATTTAATATGAAAAAAATTGCACTTTTAGGGATGTTGCTGGTAATAGTAAGTACGGTTTGGGCTTCCAAGCCGAAGGTTCTGGTTTTTTACAAAACGGCCGGCTTTTATCATAAGTCAATTGAAGCCGGGTTGCCCGCCATCTATAAATTGGGCACGAAGAATGGATTTGTGGTAGATAGCACAAAGGACTCCGGCGCCTTTACGGATGCCAATCTCAAAAAATATGCAGCTATTGTTTTTTTAAGTACCACCGGTACGCTGTTTGATGAAGCGCAGCAAAAAGCGCTGCAGAACTATGTTCATAAAGGCGGCGGCATTGTAGGGATCCATGCGGCTACGGATGCCGAGTACGACTGGCCCTGGTATAACCAGATGATGGGAGCCTGGTTCCTCAGTCATCCGCAACAGCAGACGGCTACCCTGGATGTGGTAGACCGGAGTCATATCAGTACAAAGCATCTTCCGGCACAATGGATCCGGAAAGATGAGTGGTACAATTTCAAAAATATCAGCAAGGATGTGAAAGTGCTTATTACGATCGACGAAAAGAGCTACGAGGGGGGCAAGAACGGTGCGTTGCATCCAATGGCCTGGTATCATCAATTTGAAGGCGGCCGTGTTTTTTATACCGAGCTGGGACATGTAGATGAGTCCTATACCGACCCCTTATTTCTGAAGCATATCCTGGGAGGGATCCGATATGCGCTCGGAAAGAAATAGAACCGATATTTTTCCTGTGATTTTACACCTGTTATTTAAGATAAACCCCGATGTTTACGAATCTCATTAACAACCTGGAAAATTATCTTCATTTTGAGGAAGAAGACCTGGCGTTTCTGATTCCCCTTATGGAAATAAGAACCGTAAAGAAAGGTGAAGCGGTGATGCGTGTGGGTGACATTGCTAACTACGTTTATTATATCGATAAAGGGCTGATCCGTTTTTATCATGAAACGGAGGGTAAGGAGCATACCTACAGGATCTTTCGTGAAAATATGTGGGCGAGTGATTACGCCGCATTTCTTACCCGCTCCAAATCGGGCATGAATATCGAAGCCCTGGAAGATACGCTGTTGATCCAGTTGCACTATGATCATATGCAAAAAGGCTATGAGCGGGCAAAGGCCTTTGAACGTTTTGGCCGTAAAATGGCAGAATCCCTTTTTTTAGCCACGGTTCAGCGGACGGTAGATATCATGGTGAAATCGCCCGAGACCCGTTACCGGGAGTTATTGGAAAATGATGCGGAAATAATCAACAGGGTGCCGCTGAAATACATTGCCTCCATGCTGGGTATTGAACCGGAAAGCCTCAGCCGTATCCGGAAGAGAACGGCGCGCTTTCCGGTGAAGGAGTCATAGTGGCTGCCGGTTACGGGCACTTATCCGGGGAGCGCTGCTTCCAGTTGCCGGCGGATATGATGCAGCGTGGTTTCCTCTTTCTTAGGTAAGAATATGGTGAGTACTCCCTCATTAAACCGGGTGCTCACGCAGGCGGTATCTACCAGGCCGTTCAGATGCAGGCTGCGTTCAAAGCGCTTCACCGGAAATTCCTGTTTCAGAAATTCCATAAATACATCTTCTTCGTCGCTGCAACCCGTAATAATAAGGATATCATTGACGATGCGCGTTTGGATCTTGTTTTCCGGAAATCCCGCCACGTATGCTGTTAACCGGTAGCAATCGTCCCGTTCTTCAATATTGATGGGTACATTGTTTTTGGGCCTTCGGTATTCCTGTGTGTACATAAAAAGGGTTTATAAATTTGAATCATTCGGGCACTCCTGCCCGGTAAATTTTATTCTTCGCCGGGAAAACGCCGCCATTGCCCGCAGCGTTGTTTCCATGCTTCTTTGAACGCTGTTCGTTCTTCCTCGCTCATATTCCTGAACTTTTGGCGGAGCCGGTCAGAAGGCCCCTGGTGATGACGCGGGCCACCATGTCCAAAGCCAAAAATGATCTTTGAAAGGATCAGTAATCCTACTGACTGCCAGTAGGTGATTTGTTTTGTTCCCAGCAGATCGGGCAATACTGCATTCCATAAGAGCATCACGATCCACCCAAACAGCAGAAGGGCCAAAATGCCCAGCAACACGAATAAAAAAACGCGGGGCCGCCTGCCTCTTTTTTTATAGTTCATAATTCTGTTATTTAATAGTTCATTAATTCGTCATATAAATACTGTAGCCGGCTGCGCAGATGCAGCACCGCATACCGCTTCCGGCTGATGATGGTTTTGAGGTTCTCCCCGGCCTGGTCGGCGATCTCCTGCAAGGTCTTTTCCTCCAGCTCGTTCAGGATAAAAACGTCCCGCTGGTTTGCAGGCAGTTCCTCCAGGGCCGCAAACAGTTCTTCCCAAAACAGCTTTTTGATGTCGGCCAGTTCCGGGTCATTATCAAGAGTAAAAAATAGCTCACGGAACTGCATTTCGCCTTCTTCATTCTCATACTGGTAATCGTCGATCAGGTTGTCTTTTTTCTTCCGGTACCTGTCTGTGATCTTGTTGCGGGCTACCTTAAACAGCCAGCCACTCACCTGCCCGATGGTTTGGGTAGCTGTAGCATTAGCGTATTGATACCATACATCCTGCAGAATATCTTCGGCGTCTGCATCCGTATTTACATTTTTACGGATAAAACCGAAGAGGCGCTTACCGTAATCTTTTACGGTCTGAACAACATTTTGTTTTCTTTCTTCTGCCAATATTGCCAGTTTTTGCTCCTGCATCAGAAAGATAAGACGAACGGCTGGATAAATTACTTTAAAAAAAAGCGGTATTTTTTGATTTTTTATTTTCCCGCTCCGGCAGACCCGCGGCCTTCAGGTTTCGCAAAACGCGGATTCAGCATTTGTTTTTCTGCGTTAAAGAACATCAGCAGGAGGCGTCAGACTGGTCATCGGAGGGATTCGAAAAAATCTGGGTCTCGATGGTTATTGCATGTGCGCCAAGTTGATTTTGCTAACAGGAAAGCTGAGGGGCGGCGCTGATACCATTAGTGAACGGGGTTAAGAAGCATAAAAGGTGCAGCGCACCGGTAATAGCGCCCCGTGCATGAGATTACCGCCGCGCTGCGGCTGGAAATATCCGTTTTGTTACTTCAGGCTATAAATGCTATCGGCGCTCTGCGCCTTTGGCCATTTTCGTCTAATCAGATTAGATATAAGAGAAACTGCCAATTGTTGAGCTGTTTTATGCGAAAATGGTCTTTCTTAGCTTGACGTACATGTGATGGCTATCTGGATCAACGAGAAAAACAACAAGCTGTACCTGGGGAATGCTATTTTTAAAAGGCTTCTGAAAAAAGAAATGATTTTTTGGTAAATGATTCAAATAGGTCATTTTTGAAGCGGAACAGTAAAATTAAAGTGGTATGATGCAAAGTGATTGTTTCCAGAGCGAAGCAGAAACGCCCTGGGAGGATGCCGGGCCGGGTATACAGCGGCAGGTATATGGTTATGGCGACCCGCTGATGTTGGTAAAGGCGAAGTTTGAAAAAGGTGCGGAAGGAGTTCCGCATCAGCATCCGCACGCCCAGGCCACCTATGTAGCAAGCGGCTCTTTCGAAATGACCATCGGCGATCAAAAGAAGGTGGTGGTTGCCGGCGATGGTTTTTATGTGGCGCCGCATATCTGGCATGGATGTGTTTGTCTTGAGGAAGGAATGCTGATTGATGCATTCAGCCCCTGCCGGGAAGATTTTCTTTAAACGGCCAGCGCGTGCCGGGCTATTTTTTTAACAGGAGCTGCCGGATCTGTTCTTTCTTTTGCCGGGAGATGGGGAGCTGTATATTGTTCTCCAGCAACAGACTGCCCCCGTCCTCTTTGAGGATACTTTTGATAAAATACCGGTTCACCAGATAGGAGTTATGGCAGCGGATAAAGCCGTAGTCTTCCAGCAGTTCGTCATACTCGTAAAGGGGTTTGGCAATAACGAGTTTCTCCTGTGTTATTAAATAAAAAACAGTATAGTTGTTTTTAGCCTCACAATAGATAATATCTGCGGGGCTTACAAAGCGGATCTCCTTTGCTGAAGGCAGCGCTATTTTATGGTCCTTCCTGCTGCTTTTTTGCTGCAGAAGCAGCAATAGGTTTTCCAGCTGGCTGTTTCTGTGTTTGGCGTCTGTCCTTGAAGCAGCCTTATCAACCGCGGTTTTGAGTTCGGCAACAACAATAGGTTTTAACAGGTAATCGATCGCAGAAAATTTTACGGCCTGGATACCATATTTGTCGAAGCCGGTTACAAAAATCACTTCAAACCCCGGGGATGACAGGGATTGTAATAGTTCAAAACCGTTTTTGCCCGGCATCTGGATATCTAAAAATACCAGGTCGGGCTGATGCAGTAAAATAGCCTCCCTGCCGTCACTGGCATTCAGAGCCGTGGCAATGATCTGAACATTGCTGCAATGCTCCTTTAACAGCAGCTCCAGGTTGCGGATATTATTGGGCTCATCATCAATAATCATTGCTTTCATGAGTCGAAATTAAATCCAGTTCCGGAATTTGAGGCAGACTTTTGTTTCATTTTTTTGATTGGTAGCAAATGTAAGCTCAATGGGATAACCATTGCGTTTGAGCAGGGCGATCCGTTCTCTGACCAGTTTTGTTCCCAAACCGGTATACAGCTGCGTTGAAGCAAAACCTGAGCCGTTGTCGAGGATCGCTATTAAAAGAGCCCTTTCCTGTTGGCTGATCCGTATTTCAAGAAATCCCTTTTCGCGCAGGGGAGAGATGCCGTGTTTAATGGCATTTTCTGCCAGCGGCTGCAGGAGAAGGGTAGGAACGGGGATAGTGTCGGCGGTTATTGCCTTATCGATCGTACATTGATACCGGAACCCGAAACGCAGCTGCTCCAGGGCAATATAACTGTCCAGGACCTGTAATTCTTTAGAAAGCGGTATCATTTCCTTTTCGTTATTGCTGAGTGAACTGCGCAGCAGCGCACTGAATTCGGTCAGGTAATGATCGGCTTTTTGTTTTTCGTTATTGTGCATCAGGTACTGGACGGATCCGAGTGCATTGAACATAAAGTGGGGATTCAGCTGCGATTGGATGGCCTGCAGCTCCAGCCTGGTCTTTTGGGCTTTTTCACGGGCAGTGCGCAATCGCCTTCTGTTAACAAAGAAAAAAGCGATGCCGGAAACAACAACACCAAGCAAGATCGGCCAGAGGGGAGAGTCCCGGATCCGGGGGAGTACCTCGATCTCATAGGTAAAGACCGGTGCTTCATCCACCGGGTATTTTACCTGGAGCAAATGCTTTCCTGGCTTCAGATCTTCCAGTAAAATGGATGGTGTTGATGCCAACGGAGTGAGACTCCAGCCGGAAGCACTGTCTATGCGGTAGAACAGGTTATCCATATAATCCCACCGGTAATAATCAAGAAAGTGCTCAAAGGCAAACAGGATCTGCTGGCCTTTTTTGATCGTGGCTTTCTGTCCCTTCAATTTTAAGCTGTCATAGTTCTTATACCAGTTGAAACTGGGATCTGCCCTTTTTTTGTTGATAAGCAGGGTATCTGTTGTTACGCCCGCCAATTTGGGTTTGGGAAATTGGAATAGGAGCTTACATGTTATGACATCTTTTTTTGTTTTTTTATTCCAGATAATGAGCTCCGCAGCATATAAAAAAGGGTTGTAAGAGTATATTTTAAAAGCTTCTGTTTGCCGGTTTTCTTTTTTGATAATGAGGCTGTCGTAATCTCCTCCCATTGCATCAGGAGCGTTTAGTCCTCCGGTCATTTTACCATACCATGATGGTCCATAGTTATCGTTTTTCTTGCACGCAAAAAGGACTTCATAGGAAGGGGTATTAATGTATATCTCGTACAGGCTGTCATTGATTTTCCTGTAGGTGTTTTCCAGAGGCCTGCCATTGGAAAATTCTTCGTAACCCAAACTTTTATTATTCGTCTTTTTATGAAGAAAAAAAAGGTTAATGTCTTTAAACACTATGGAATCTTTTAGCAGCCTGCTCAGATCCTTTGCATCAACAATTATATTCTTATATTTTTTTGAATTATTGGGATTAAGCGAGAGAAGTCCGGCTTTTGTTTCTCCGCCACCTCTAAGTTCCTGGGCATAAGATTGATTGAAGCCCAATAGCGTGTATAACAGCAGTACTGCCGGAAATTGTATGCCTAAGCGTTGTTTTAACAAAAATTGAATGCTCACTATGATGTTAATGATTGGCTTTCTAGAGTTTTGAAACAATATAACTAATAAGAAAGTAATGTGGTGAGTTGCTGAGGAATATTTCTGTATTCTCTTCACCCGGCTCTAAAATTGAAGCGCCGCAGAATCTGTATTGCCCAATGTCCTTATCAAACCAGGAAGATGCGTATAGCATAACAGGCGTTTTTTTATCTAAATGCCATTTTAGAGGGATATAATCTCTCCAGATATAAAATCTTTTTAGGTCGGCTGTGTTTTTGTTTAATTGGATGCCGCCATTCGAGGACAGTTGATAAGTTTTAAAAAATAGCTTGCTGCCATTACTATCGTCTTTTGTTACAAATTTTGCCTGGTCAACGTAGTCAAAAAAAACAGAGTCGTGGTCCCAAAACCGGTAATAATTTCGATCTGAAAATAATATTGTCTTTTCTTTCAGCTTTTTATCCTCGAATTCCTCAACAATGAATGTTATTTTATATGAAGTATCAAATTCGGCAAAACGGAACTTATGAATCTTTATTCCGGCAAAATCGAGCGCTTCTAATATATCCAGTTGGCTTCTGTCTTCTGAATTTAGGACGTTATTTGCATCCTCTTTTTGAGATTGACGATTTGAATTTTTTCTAAAAGACTGGCTGTTTCCCTGTATGGTTGCCATTAACAGCACAAGTAATATTGATGAGGTTATTTTTATCATATTTTTTTCAATTATTAGTGAAAACTATTTTATTAATTCCTGTAGCTTCTTTTGCAGTGCTGTTTTATAGCTGGTACTGTATCCATTGAATATCTCAGCGATGTTTCCGTTTTTGTCAATTAAAAAGGATTTGGGAATGGCCCTTATTTTGTATTTGGCAGCCTCTTCGCTATAAAAGCCTTTTAAGTCGGAAATATTTGTCCAGCTGATACTGTCTTTTTGAGTTGCCTCTTTCCAATATTCAAAGTCCGTATCGATCGAAAAGCTGACAATCTCAAAGCCTTTGTCTTTATACCGGTTATACAGATCTACAAGTTGTTTGTTATTCCCTCTGCAGGGACCGCACCAGGCTGCCCAAAAATCGAGTAAGATTACTTTGTTTTTTATATCGGATAGCCTGATTTCCCTGCCATTTACCATTTTGCCTTTTATATCAACAAATGTCGCCCCCACTTTTAGATTATCTGCTGCTAAATACTGCGTAATTATTTTGCCATATTTGGTTTGCTGAAGGTTACGGGGAAACTTGTTAAATAATAATTGAAGGCTATCTTTTGTCAGGTCATTCCTGAGGAAGAACAATTCTTTAATGGTAATAAGAGAGGGCTTAAAAGTTGCAATTGTCTGAAGACGTATGGTTAGTACTTCTTTATCTATTTCCTTTATACTTGCTTCAAGCCCCGCTGATTTCGGACCGTCCTGTAAAAGCTGATCCATTAGCTTGTCTCTTACATTGTAAAGACCCGATGTTTTGTTGTTCACCGCCATGAAAATATCATTCAGGGACGATCCTTCAAATTGCAGATCACCGAATCGTTCTTTACTGCCCTTAAAATTGATAACCTGGTTGTTCACCCAAAGTGTGGTATAAATAAGGTCTTTGCTCTCCTTTGGATCCAGGTAGAGCCTGAAAGTAGCTGGTTCTGATACCTGCCCGTTAAATTTTATGACCCCATTCTTTAAAAATGCGGAATCTTTTTGTGTACTTAAATCGAGGTTTAATAGGTAAAATTTTGAGCCTTCCGGAAACCCGGTAAGGGTCGCTTTAATAATGAACCCCTTTTGCGCGAAAAGACTGTTTGCGGTAAACGCGATAAGTAGCAAGAAAATTTTCATCATTGCTGTCCTGTTTTGACAAAACTGGTCAGTTTGAAAGAATTGTTTCCTGTTAAATGTGTACCTGGCAGGGCCGGCTGTGTCAGTGTGCCATTTGGAGGGGCTAATCCCCCATTACATCCCCTTCTTTCCACTCATGCTTCCATCTCCGGTGGCTCCAGAGCCACATATCCGGATTGCTGGTAATCACGTTTTGCAAATAGCGGACGAACGTTGAGGTGAGCTCATTTTCGGTAGTGTGTTGCGGTTGTTCTGTTGCCACAGAAAACGTTACTTTATAATGTCCTCTTTTCGGACGTGCAATAAACGCAAAAATCACTACGGTATCATTGCGGATTGCGTTTTTGGCCGGGCCAATTGTAAAAGCAGTTTTTTTATTAAAAAAATTGAACCATTTGGCCTTGTGTACTTTCCCCGGGCTTTGATCTGCAACCAAACCGAGGCAGTACTGTTTGTCCGCAAATGGTAAAAACGCCCTGGCCATGTGATGGGCATCCAGCATCACCGTGCCGGAACGCGACCGGAGTTTTCTAAAAATCCGGTCCAGGGGCTTGCTGCTGATGGGCATATAGACCCCCAATACCTGGTAGCGCACCCTTTTAGCCAAAACGACATTGCCCCACTCCCAATTAAAATTATGACCAAGATGCAATTGTACAGAACGGCCCTGCTCGTAATATTGATCTACCAGCTCCCAATTACCGGTAAACCGTTTTTCAAAAAAGGAATCCGGAGCGGAAAGCAGTTTAACGGTCTCCACAAATGAATCGATGAATTTGTGATAGAAGTTTTTGGCAATACGTTCCCGTTCTGAGAGCGTTTTCTCCGGGAAGGCAATGGCCAGGTTTTGCATCACTACTTTTTTCCGGTATCCGATGAGATAATATACTACGGTATAAAAAAAATCGGATAGCAGGTACAGTACCGGCAAAGGCAGCAGGGAACATAGATATAAGAAACCGTAAACGATATAATACATTTTGTGGGCTTATAACTGGCGTAATCTAATTTTTTTGGTTGTAATCGTTATAAAAACGGGATGTCGAAGCAGTTGTGTTTTCAGAAAAGTAGTTACCGTCTCCGCAATTTTTTCAAATTCTGTAAATGAATATCGTAAAAACATTACACTAAGACCAGTAATATGATGTGCAAATATCCATTCTCCGAAATCCTTATCCTCGGTTAACAACAGGCAATTATTTTTTATAGCCCATTGTATTACTTCTTCGTCTTTTATTCCTTTGGCTACTTCACTCACTGCTATTACCTTAAAGCCCGATGCTCTTAGTGTTTTAATGATGAAAGAATGAATATTTTCATCGGCGAGAATCATGCCACCGCAATAACCTGTTCATGTGATATTACATCCGATGCGTAAGCTAAAGCCGCCAGGATAGCTTCCCGGGAGAGCGGGGGATAAGCATCCTGCAATTGTGGTATAGTAGCGCCCTCCGACAGGCGTAATATAATTTGCTCTACGGAAATACGCGTGCCTTTTATCAGCGGCTTGCCCAGCATAATGGACGCATCAGATTCAATAAATTCTGAATAATTCATGAAACGATTGTTTGTGTAAAGTTAGTAAAACAAATCCAACACAGCAATATGCTCAATGGTCTGTATGACATCAAACATTAAACTTTTTTATTACAGTACAACGTTCTGAACCAGCGCACTTTTTTCGGGGTAGTCGGTATTGTAGTTCAGCCCGCGGCTTTCTTTGCGGAAGATAGCTCCCTTTACGATCAGGTATCCGATCGTGATCAGGTTGCGGAGCTCCAGCAACTGGGGCGATACTTTGCTGGACCGGTACAATTGTTCCGTTTCCTCCCATAGGAGGTCCAGCCGTTTGGATGCCCGCTCCAGGCGAATGTTGTTGCGTACAATGCCTACGTAGTCCGACATTACCTGCCGCAGTTCCTTCAGGCTTTGGGTAATGAGGATCATTTCCCGGGGTTGCATGGTGCCTTTGGCATTCCATTCGGGTATTTCTCCTTCGTAGTGATGCTGATTCAGCGCACCATTGAGCGCTTTTTTTGACACCTGCTCAAAACAGCGGTGCGCAAATACCATGGCTTCCAGCAGGGAATTGCTGGCCAGGCGGTTGGCTCCGTGCAAACCGGTGCTGCTGCATTCCCCTACGGCGTACAGGTTCCGTATGGAGGTTTGGCCCCATTCGTCTACCTTAATACCCCCGCAGCTATAATGGGCCGCAGGAGCAACGGGGATCATCTGTTGGGTGATATCGATGCCAATACTTTTGCATTTTTCATAAATATTGGGGAAGTGCTCCAGAAATTTTTCCAGTTCAAAATGCCGGCAATCCAGCCATACGTGCTCTGTACCGGTACGCTTCATTTCACTATCGATGGCGCGCGCTACAATATCGCGCGGAGCCAGGTCTTTGCGTGCATCATATTTTTCCATGAAGGCTTCCTCATCCTTATTGC
Organism: Niabella hirudinis; assembly: GCF_051201075.1. Lineage (NCBI taxonomy): Bacteria > Pseudomonadati > Bacteroidota > Chitinophagia > Chitinophagales > Chitinophagaceae > Niabella > Niabella hirudinis. The sequence continues at coordinate 358,034 of NZ_JBPEHJ010000005.1, read as the reverse complement.
GCAGGATACCGCCATCGCCGCGCATCGCTTCAGTGATTAAAAAAGCCTGGCCGGTGAGCCCCGCTTCAAAAAGTGCGGTAGGGTGAAACTGGATGAATTCCATATTCTCAATACGGCCTTTGGCGCGGTACACCATGGCCACCCCATCGCCTGTTGCAATGCCGGGATTGGTGGTGGTACGGTAAACCTGACCATTGCCCCCGGAGGCCAGGTAGGTGGTCCTGGCCAATATGGTTTCGATCTCATTCGTGCGCAGATTAAGTACATACACGCCATAGCATTCAATATCAGGTGTAGCTTTGGTAACCAGGTAGCCCAGGTGGTGCTGGGTAATGAGGTCAATCACAAAGCAGTGCTTAATGAGTTCTATGTTGGGACAGGATTCCACAGCTTCCAGCAGGGCCCGTTCCATTTCCCACCCCGTAATATCCTTGTGGTGCAGGATGCGGAACTCACTGTGTCCGCCTTCTTTTCCGCGTTTGTAGTCGCCATCCGCTTCTCTATCAAAATTAGTGCCCAGGGCAATCATTTCATCAATACGGTCCGGCCCCTCTGTAACAACAATCTCTACGGTCTGCTTATTACACAGACCATCCCCGGCAATCAGGGTATCTTCTATATGTTTTTCAAAACTATCATGTTCCGGATCGTTCACCACGGCTACGCCCCCCTGTGCATATTTGGTATTGGTTTCATCCGCTGCGGCCTTGGTAAGCACCAGTATTTTTTTATCAGGAAACTGACGTGCCATTTTATAGGCGTATGTAAGTCCGGCTATACCCGTTCCAATCACGAGGAAATCTACCTGCTGCATGTATTCTATTTAAGCAGTAAAAATAGCATTTATTTGGTTTGGGCCATAAGGAGTCAGGCGCCGTTCATAAATTTGCCTTCGCAGATCTGCTGATTATTCTTACGCTTCAATAATACCAATGCAACCGATTGTCCTGCTCACAGGTAGTGCAGGTTGAGCTTCTTCTGTATCTTCGTTATATACGGTTGCAAATAAAAATATGATTATGACCAATATGCGTAGACTATTGATTGCGTTGATGAGTATATGGCTGCCTCTCGCTGCAATGGCCCAGCCATCCAAAGTAAAACATGTGATCCTGATAGGCTGTGATGGATTTGGTGCCTATGCGCTGCCTGATGCCAAAATGCCGCAGCTGCAAAAGCTGATGCAGGAAGGGGCCTGGTCCACAACCGCGCGTTCGGTACTGCCCTCTTCAAGTGCGGTAAACTGGGCTTCCTTATTAATGGGGGCGGGTCCTACCGTACACGGTTATACGGAATGGAACAGCGCGGTGCCCGAAATTCAATCGGCAGATACCAGTCGGTTTGGATTGTTTCCTTCTATATTTTCCTTATTAAAGGAGCAGCGCCCGGAGGCGGTTTCTGCACTCATTTACAGCTGGCAGGGGATAGGTCCGCTGGTGGAAAAAGCGGCCACTACCATACGCGTGGCGGGAAAGGATAATGACGATTTTTGTGTAGATACGGCTGTAGCGATCATTAAATCGCAAAAACCAGTGCTGACGTTTGTACACCTGGATGAGCCGGATGGTGTAGGACATAACATTGGCCATCGCACGCCGGAGTATTATAAAGAACTGCAAAAAGTAGATGCCCGTATTGGCCGGATTGTAAAAGCGGTGGAAGATGCCGGCATTGCGGGTGAATCGGTGATCCTTGTAACAGCAGATCATGGCGGTAAGGGCAAAGGACACGGTGGTAAATCGCTGGATGAAGTACAGATACCCTGGGTTGTTTACGGCCGGGGCGTGCAAAAAGGCCGGGCATTAAAGCAGCCCATTATTACGTACGATACGGCGGCTACGATCGCCTGGCTGTTAAGACTGAAGATGCCGGAAAGCTGGCGGGGCCAGCCGGTAAAGGAGGCCTTCCGGTAACCATTACCGGTTTTTTTTTTTAACCGCTGCCTGTATTCGTCGACAACCTTATCCTTTTTAATTTTTTTCCCAGCGCCCTGCGGGGGACAATTATCGTTATAACGGGTACCCCAATCCATCAGCTCAATGATGATGGGGAGCAGGGCAGCACCCTTTTGCGTAAGGTGGCAGATAAATTTCGATGGATTCCAAGAGCCACTGCTTTTGAAAGAATCTGTACCTTCTCCAGAAGCGCAAGGATATTGGTAGCGACCTTTTCCTCCAATCCCAAAAAATCAATATACGAACATTTGCACCGGTCTCAAAAGTTATCGTTTTCTTAAAAGCTATCTACGATTTTTTAATACGAATATTGTCGTATATTTTTACCCCCGCAATTTCCTCATTTTATACCATTGTTTTGCCGTTTCGTCACAGGGCATAAACTGAAGTTGTGTTTTTCAATAACCTTGCTTAAAAGAATGCTCATGAAGAAAACAGGAATGCTTGCCCTGATGTTGCTATGTGCCGGATGGCTGTATGCCCAGGGCAACATCAGCGGAAGGCTGCTGGATGCCCAAACTCAAAAGGGACTTTACCTGGCCACGGTTACAGTATACAATGCTGCGGATACCAGTGTTGTTACGTATCGTTTATCGGCAGCGGACGGCGTGTTTAAAATTCCCGGTCTGCCGCTGCATATACCCCTGCGGGTGATTGCTACATTTACTGGGTACAAAGTATGGCGAAAGGATTTTACACTGACTTCGGGCACCCTCAGCCTGGATACGTTGTGGATGACGCCGGACAGTACATCGCTGGACGAGGTGCTGGTGATAGCGGAGCGGCCGCCTATGACGGTGCGTAAGGATACGATTGAGTTTAACGCAGCGGCATTTAAAACGTTGCCTAACGCGCTGGTGGAAGACCTCCTGAAAAAGCTGCCCGGTGTACAGGTAGACCGGGATGGTAATATTACCGTAAACGGTAAACCAGTGAACCGCATTACCGTGGATGGAAAGGCCTTTTTTGGGGATGATCCGAAAATGGCCACACGCAATCTTCCCTCAAATGTGATCGATAAAGTACAGGTAACCGATGATAAGGAAGAACTGATGCGCAGAGGCGATGATAATATGAACAATGTGGGCAAAGTTATCAACCTTACTTTTAAAAAAGGTGTCAAAAAGGGGATGTTTGGAAAAGCTTATGCAGGTGGCGGTACGGCGGGTACTTATGAGGCGGGCGCCATCGCCAATGTATTCAGAGATACCTTGCAGGTAAGCGCGCTGGGCTATACGAATAATCTTAACCGCCCGGGGTTTAGTTTTTCTGAGCTGATGCAAACCGGGGGCATGCAGCGGAACGGCGATGTAAACAGCAATCGCAGCATCAGCATCTGGCGCAATGCCAGCGGGGGAACGGGTATCCGGATCAATAATATCAATTTTGGCGGCATTACGGAGTACGGAGGCATCAGCACCAGCTCGGGCCTGGGATTAAATATCAATCATTCGCCCAATAGCAAAAAATCTATTTTTGGACAGTATTTTTACGGGAACGTAAAAGTGGATGTACAGAACGATGGCTATACCGAATATAACAACGGCGATACTATTTTAAAAAGAACAGAAGACGAAAAGGCTAAAGTATTGATCAATGCCCACAATGTCGGTTTGGGTGCAAAGTTCCGGCCGGATTCCCTTACCAGTATCCTTACAGGGATCAACTATATGGCAGGGAATACCGTTGACGATCGCTATACGCTTGCAAACAACACCAGTTCTGTGCTGGGGAATCTAAGTGATGGCCGGGTAGACCTGGACCGGAATAATATCAGCAGGAATTACCGGCATTATTTCAATTACAACCGGCTTTCCCGGGCAAAAAAAGGACGGAAATTTAATTTGAACCACCAGCTGACCTGGCAGCTGCGGGATAATGAAGCCACTACGCATTCTGCCATCCAATACAGGTATCCGCAGGTTAATGACAGTTTGTTTGATCAGCTGCGGAATGAAAAAGTACCCACATTAAATGCCAGCATTTATGGCAACTATAGTGAGCCCGTCATTAAAAATCTTTCTGTACGGGTGGATGCCCGGTACGAATATGAACAATTGAGCAATACCATTCATACTTACGGCCTTGACGATTCGGGACAGTTTACCCACCTGAACAATGAGCTTAGCAACCGGTTTAACCGTACCAGCAACAGCTTTTCAACAGCCGCAGGGTTGGAATATAAATATAAAAAACTGGCTCTAACCCCAAGGCTCCGCTACCAGGCACAACGTTTTGTAAACCGGCTGGTATCCATGCCGGAAGATGTAGTGCAGCGGCTGAACAGCTTTTTGCCGGAGCTGGGCGTTGTTTACGGGAAGCTGAATATTGATTACCGGAAGGAGATTATCCTTCCGGACTACCGTTATCTGATCCCCGTTTTTGACAATACCAATCCTTATATCATTAATAAAGGAAACCCGGATCTGCTGCCAGCCATCCGTCACAGCGTACAACTTAATATGAACGCAAATGATCCCAAATTGGGGCTCAATGTATGGGGTTGGGCCAGGGCCGCCACTATAAAAAACGATGTGATCCAGAATGTGGTGCTACAGGGCAATGGTACGCAGCTTATCCTGCCGGTAAACGCCGATGGAGGAAAAAGTATAGCCGGCAACGGAGGCATCAATAAGCAGAATAAATTTTCACAGCGGTTTACAATGAATTCCAATGTCGGGTTCTATTATGAATATAATGAGAATTTTTTCAGCTATAATTACCAGAAGAGTAAGCAGTACCGGAATAATGTAAACCTCTGGGGTGGTATCGGCCTTAACTGGAATGATGTGTTTGAATGGAATAACAACATCAACTATGGCGGTCAAAAAGTGCGGAATTCCAATACCACATTGTTCCAGTCTTATAATGTTACCAATTATGAGATCAGCTCAGAGCAGATATTGCGCTGGCCCAAACATATCATTCTCGAAAACAATATAGCCTTTATACAAAACAGTGCTATTGTGGATCCCGCGCTGCGCCGGTTTGTACGCTGGAATGCGGCGCTGAATATTACCATGTTTAAGAATGAAGCCGGTGTGTTGCGACTGGGTGTATATGATATCCTGCGGAAAATGAATAACACCGATGTGGTACTGGCGCAGAACATGCTTAAGTACAGCAGGGGCAATGTACTGGGCCATTATTATATGGCCACATTTACCTATAATATACGTCCAACCGGGGCCAGGAAAAAAGTTGGGGGGCAGTCGCTGCTCTTGTTTTAAGAGTTTCAGGTTTAATGTTTAAGGTTTCAGGTTGGGATGGGATCGATATGACCGTTTCAAACGCGGGGTTTGGTATTTGATGCCCGGCCCCGTGTTTGAATGCTCCATCGGGAAAAGCAGGCGCAATGCCGGCGGCCACAAACGAATCACTTAAGGCTGATTGCTTCCCCTAAGGCTCAATCCATACCTCATTCTCTTTTAACAGGTCGATGAGTGCTTCCACGGCAATATCGCTGTTTACATTCCGTTTTACCACATCCTTGCCTTTGTACAGTGTGATTTTCCCCGGGCCGCTGCCTACATAACCAAAATCGGCATCGGCCATTTCGCCGGGGCCATTGACGATGCATCCCATGATGGCAATCTTTACGCCCTTGAGATGATTGGTAACGGAACGGATCTTTGTGGTGGTCTCCTGCAGGTCAAACAGGGTACGGCCGCAGGAAGGGCAGGAGATATATTCGGTTTTTGAAATGCGGGTACGGGTAGCCTGTAAAATACTAAAGGCGGTGTTGTTCATAAACTGCTCGGCAGCGCCTGTGTCAGCAGCCAAAGTATAGCGGCGCCCGCTCAGTTGGGTGTCATTGAACTGCTGGTAAGCCTGCTCATTCATACCCAGGCAAATACCATTGCCATAACCATCGAGGAACAGGGCGCCGGTTTCGGTTGCAAAATGGATCAGGTGCTCATCGGCCGTACTCCAGTTGCTGTCTGTAATAAAAATCAGCGGGTGGTTGATACCTCGTTCTTCCAATTCAATGCAGATGCGGCGTACCATTTGCATCGCGTTTTTTTGCGGGCTGCTGAGGCAAAGCACGATGTTTGTTTTCCCTGCTAAAGCATCCAATGCCGGCAAATAATCGGCATCGAGCATTACAAAATTCAGGACCCTGCTTGTTGTACTGGTATTCAGAAAGGTATCTGCCTCATACAGGGGAAAATATTTTGTATGATCTTTGGCAGCAGCCCAATGCTCTGGTGTGGTGATCACCTTCAACAGACCCGGTAAGGAAAAATCCAGTTCGGCCTTAGCCGTATAAATATAATCTGCAGCTGCATCGGCGATATGCCATTTATCATTGACGGCATCATAGGTATAACCTACTGCCTTTAATGATGCCGGTGTTATAGCAGGCAGCCTGCTGAGATCGGCCACTACTACGGGCACCTGTTCGCCGCCAATGTTTCCGATGCTGACGGTCCTATGTTTTTTGGATTGGAAAGGATTGTAGGCCCCTCCCCAACCCTCCCCGGAGGTGAGGGGGGGCTCCCTCCGGGGGGCAGGGGGGCAATACCTTTTAACAATATCCCGGCATACGGGAATTTCCAGCTCCGGGTCTTCGGTCAGCGAAACACGAATGGTATCACCGATCCCGTCTTCCATAAGGGTTCCGATACCGATTGCCGATTTGATGCGCCCGTCTTCACCATCGCCTGCTTCGGTAACGCCAAGGTGCAGTGGGTAAATTTCGCCAAATTCCTCATCCATGGTTTTGATCAGCAGCCGGTAAGCCTGCACCATCACAATGGGGTTGCTGGCCTTCATACTCAGCACGATCTGGTGATATTGTTCATCTCTTGCGATACGTAAAAATTCCATAGCGCTCTCCACCATGCCCATAGGCGTATCGCCATAGCGGCTCATGATCCGGTCGCTAAGGCTGCCGTGATTGGTGCCGATGCGCATGGCCGTACCATACTCCTTACATATTTTGAGTAAGGGTGTAAAACGATCGCGGATGCGGTCTATTTCTTCGGCATATTCCGCATCGGTATATTCGATCTGTTCAAACTTCTTTTTATCAACATAGTTACCGGGGTTTACCCGTACTTTCTCTACTATCCGCGCCGCAATTTCAGCAGCATTGGGTGTAAAATGAATATCGGCCACCAGGGGCGTGTTATAACCCCTTTTGTGCAGCTCATTTTTAATATTCAGCAGGTTCTCCGCCTCCTTTTTAGATGGAGCTGTGATCCGCACCAGCTCCGCACCGGCTTCAATACAGCGGATAGATTGCTCCACCGTGCCCATTGTATCCATAGTGTCGGTGGTGGTCATGGTTTGCACCCGGATGGGGTGATGGTTGCCCAGTAAAAGGTTTCCGATCTTTACTTCTTTGGTTAACAGTCTTTTATATGAAGTGAGTGATGCTGCGTATAATTCCATGGGGCAAAGATAACCAATGTTTGGGTGCTGTTGTTTTTCGTGGCGACCGGGGGGATGACATTTTTTACAGCAATTGCTTATTTTTAATTTATGATGAAACCAGCCTCATGGCATCGCATCTTTATGGGCGTAGTGTTTTTGTATTTTGCAGGGATGGCCTTGCAAAATAATATTCTGCAGTTTGTTTTGAAACCGTTGCTGGTAGGTGCATTGCTGGGGATTTTTATTTCAGAAACCGCCGGAATTGATTCGCCGTTTAAAAAGTGGATTATGGGTGCCCTGGTCTTCTCCATTGGCGGGGATACGCTGTTACTATTTGCCAATAACAACGAATTATACTTTATCCTGGGATTGATTTCCTTTTTAATTGCGCATGTTTTTTATATCCTGTGTTTTCATTTTATGAAAGTGCGGGAAGCGATTGCGGGCAAATGGTATACAGCCATTATTGTAGGCGTCTATTATTTTTTTATCATGAGCTTTTTAATTCCCCACCTGGGAGCGCTAAAGATCCCGGTATTGATTTATGGAATCGTGATCAGTTGCATGTTGTTGCTTGCTATGCATTTATATGACCTGAGGGATCATAAAACGGGGCGTACTATCTTAACCGGGGCTATTTTTTTTGTAGTGTCGGATTCCGTTCTGGCTATTAATAAATTCTACCATCCGGCAGTCTGGGGTGTTTGGGCCATTATGATTACCTATGTAGGCGCGCAATGGCTGCTTGTAAGCGGCCTGATCCGTTATATAAGGGATAGCCGGTCTTCCGGCAACAATGCTTAGATTTCTTACTTAAGAGGATCGGAAACCGGCGCCGCAAACCGGCCCTATACCCCGGTAAACACTGCCTGGAATTTGTTTTGCATTTTCCGGAGGCCGTTATCGAGCCACAATTCATACCAGTTCAGGAACGTTATTTTTTCGTTGTTGCCTAATTCTGTAGCCGGATGAATACCCCCGTCATTGATCCGGTTATCGGTCCACATATTGCCCTTCTCCTGCCCGTTTACGATCAGGCTCACCTGTACCCCGCAGCCATAGTCGGCCAGGTAAAGCCGGCCCTGGTCGTGCCCGGTGCCGCTGATAAGGTCCCATTTTCTTTCAAAAAGCTGTTCTTCCAGCGCTTCGCAGCCGGTTTCGCAGGCGGCTTCCAGCTGTTTGTCCAGTTCCTCCAGCTCCGTTTCCATATTCCATTTTTCCGTGTGCGGAAAGGGGTGGGCCAGGTCAAAATATTGATGCTCCCCCTGGCCGGTATGATCAAAAAAGCAAATCCGGGTGGTTTCCAGCGGGCGCAAACCATAAAAAGGACCGGCGCCGCCATCACCGAAGGAAGTGAGGAATGCTGCATAGTCTTCCGGAAGCTGCACCTGGTGCTCGGTTTCAAATTTCCGGACCTGCTCCGGCAGCAGTACCGGATTTAGCCGGTATTGATGCGTACTTGCGCCAAATAGTTCTCTTTTTTTATCAATATTCCTGAGTTGCTCAAATTTTACCCGGATTCTTTTTAATTGTTGCATGTGTTTGTTCACTATTTTTAGAGTGAGGGCTAAACATCATACTCACAATAACCAAGCCATTATGGGTTCCAGCAGATGGTTCCGTCTTCCAGCATCCGGATCTTTTCCTCCCGGGTAAGAAAGTTAATAACCGTCCAGATCTGCTCTTTATCGGCGCCCTGCAAACGGGTCATCAGCTGGGGAATGGTACTGGGTTCGGTAAGTGTTTCCCGTATCCGGGATTGGATAGTCTCAAAGGTTTCGCGTGTAAGCTGGCTGTTTTTTCGCTTTAGGCAGTTATCGCATACGCCGCAGTCTTTTATGTGGCTGTCGCCAAAATAGTTGCCAATCATTTTACTGCGACAGGCTGTTTCCTCCAGCACATAACGATTCATTTGTGCTATCCGCTCGGTAAACAATCGCTTGCGGGCGGTATAGTTCTTCATGTTGATATGAAGATCTGTGATCCGGATCCGGGTCCGGGTCAGCATCAGCTGCGGATCTTCCTTACGGGGCCGGTATTCGATAATGCCGTCTGCATCAAGGCGGAGCAATTGCTCTTTTATAAGCGGGGCATCTGTTTTCATCAGGTAGGCGATATAGCTTTCCGAAATGCCAATGGGATAGTCGTAAATGCCTTCGTAGGTTCTCAGCAACGTTTTTATAAGCGGCTCCAGGTCGGCGTAGGTTGCTTCGTATTCGTACAAAGCCTCCTTATAAACGCTGAAACGCACGGTGGGGGGTATAAAAACCTGCTCATTAAAGGTGAGCCAGCCATCCTGCTCCAGGGATTTCAGGCTATAAATGGCCGAGGTTACATCCAGTCCGAATTTTTTAATGAAGTCTTTCAAATCAAAATCGTAAAATTCGCCGGGAGGTTCTCCTTCAGGCAACTGCAGGTAATGCACAATACTTCCATATACCTTGCGGATGGTTTCCAGATTGGGAAAACGCTGGTCGGGCATTTTTTCGAGCGCTTCCAGTTCTGTAGGGCTATAAAGTAAAACAGCATAGGATTTTGCTCCATCTCTTCCGGCGCGCCCTGCCTCCTGGTAATAATTTTCCAGGCAATCCGGTACATCGGCATGGATCACTACCCGCACGTCCGGTTTGTCGATTCCCATGCCAAAAGCATTGGTACACACAATTACCCGGGTCTTGCTGCGGATCCAGTCCTGCTGCCTGCGGGTACGTTCTTCTGCAGGCAGGCCGGCATTATAATAGTCTGCCGCAATGCCTTCCATCAGCAGCAGCTCGCTGAGCTCCTTGGTGTGTTTGCGCGTTTTGCAGTAAATGATGGCCGAGCCCGGCACGTTTTCCAGCACTTCGGTGATCTTCCGGATCCGGCTGGCTACATTAAACACGCTGTAAGACAGGTTGGGGCGCTCAAAGGACTGCCGGAATACGGTGAATATGTTGTTCCCTTCGGGTGATAATTTTTCGCAAATGTCTTCCTGTACTTTTGGCGTGGCTGAAGCGGTAAGTGCCATCACGGGTATACCGGGCAGCTCCTCCCGCAGGCGGGCAATCCGGAGATAGGGTGGGCGGAAATCATAACCCCATTGGGAGATGCAATGTGCTTCATCTACCGCAATAAGGTTAACATTCAATGCAGGGAGGTATTCTTTAAACAGGTTTGTTTCTAACCGCTCCGGCGAAACATACAGGAATTTGCAATTGCTGTGGGCTGCTGTTTTGAGCACATGGATCACTTCCTTGCGCGACATGCCGGTGTGAATGGCAAAGGCGGTGATATTTTTTTTTCGCAGGTTTTGTACCTGGTCGTTCATCAGGGCGATCAAAGGGGAGACGACCAGGCAGAGGCCGTCCTTGTAGAGGCCAGGCACCTGGTAACAGAGTGATTTTCCGCCGCCGGTAGGCATCAGCGCCAATACATCCCTTCCTTTTACGGCTGCCTGAACGATTTCTGACTGCAGCGGGCGAAAATGGTCATAACCAAAATACTCCTTTAAAATTTCCCGCAACACCTGTTCCATAGATTTTGATCTTCTTATAACCTTTATTGCTGATCCCTCGTTTATTCACTATTCAAAGTTACATTGATTTTCTGTTTAATGTTACATTGAAGTTTTATGGAGCCATGCATTTTTTGTAGTCCTTTTTTAACGCACGTACCGGAATGGATGGCGGTTGAAACCTAACTCCAACGTCAAACATGAAACCCTCCTTTAGTTGTCAGATTTTATTTGCTTTCGGCCCTTCAGTCAATTCAAACGCATTGTGGAAGCCGGACATCAAGTTTGAAGCAGGGTCCAACGTGAAACCTTAAACCTGGAACAAATTATACCACCTTCTTCACCGCCAGCCTTCCGCTGTTGAGCGCCAATACTACATCGCTTAAGGCCATAACCAGTGCGCCGAACATCGGTGTAAGCAGCCCCACCGCCGCTACCGGGATGGCTACAATATTATAAGCAAAGGCCCAGAAAAGATTGCCCTTGATGGTTTTATAGGTGTGCTTACCCAAACCCATGGCCAGGGGCAGATTTTTTAAACCATGATTGGTAAGCACCACCTGCGCTGTTTGGAGGGCAATTTGCGTGGCATCGCTCATGCTGATGCCGATGGTGGCTTTTGCCAGCGCCGGTGCATCATTGATGCCATCGCCCACCATCGCCGTAGGCATCAGCGTATTTTTTTCGCCGATGATCTGTAATTTTTCCGCCGGTGTTTTTTCGGCAATCACTTCATCAATGCCCAGCTCTTCAGCAACCTGTCTGGCTTTTGACAAACGATCGCCACTGAGTAAAATGGTTTTAATTTTTTTGCTATGGAAATAGCGGATCACCGTTTGGGATTCCGGCCGCAGCTCATCGCTGAGTTCAACGGCACCTATTAGTTGCCCGTTGCACATCACATAGATATTGTGATGGTCGGAACCAGCCTGTCCGCCGGTAATTTCGTAGGACCCGGCTGCATACGCCATGCCTTCTTTATCGGTGGCAAACATGCCTTTCCCTTTTTCTTCTTTTATTTGTTTCCAGCGGATTTCATTTTTCGTTTTCCAGGTACGGGTAATGCTTTTGGCAATGGGGTGATTGGAGTATTTTTCCAGCGAATACACGATGTTTTTAAAGGCTTCTTCGGAGATATTGTTATCCAATATCTGAAAACCGGAAATGGTAAAGTTTCCGGTGGTAAGGGTGCCGGTTTTGTCAAACACTACCTGGCGGATATCCTTGAAGTTTTCGAGACTGGTAGCGTTGCGGAACAGGATACCGTTGCGCGCGCCACGGCCCAGTCCAACGGCAATAGCGGCGGGGGTGGCCAGGCCCATAGCACAGGGACAGGCAATTACCAGCACGGCAATGGCCCGCATCAGTGACGGGGTAAAATCCTGTAAAACGATCCAGTTAACAAGAAACGTAAGGAAGGCAATGCCAACCACCAGGGGAACAAAAACAGCGCTGATCTTATCCGCCATTTGCTGCACGGGCGGCTTTTCGCTCTGCGCTTCGTTGACCAGGTTGATGATGCCGGACATAACGCTATCTTTTCCGACTGCTGTTACCTGTGCCTTTACCGTGCCGTCTGTCATCATACTGCCGCCGATCAGCTGATCTTTTGATTGTTTTTTTACAGGAACACTTTCTCCGGTGATGATGGCTTCGTTTAGATGGGCATCGCCCCACAAAATCTTACAGTCTGCCGGTACCTGCTCGCCGCTTTTTATAAGGATCAGATCACCGGTACGCAGGGCGCTGCTTTCTATGGGGAAGATGTTTTCATTGTGCTCCTGGTCATAGGCGATCATATTGGCCATCACCACCTGTTTTTGCGCCAGTTTTTTTAGCTGAGCCTGGGTGGAAGCCACAGTATGCTCTTCCATGTAATTACCCAGGAACACCAGGGTGATCACCGTGGCGGCAGTTTCATAAAAAATATAGTCATCCTGCCCTGTTAATGTACCATATAAACTATATACAAACGCAGCCAGAGCGCCAATAGTCACCAGTACGTTCATATTGGGCATGCGGTTGCGGATGCTTTTAATGGCGCTGACGCCGAAGTAAGATATGCCTGTGGCGAGCACGGGCAGGGTAAGGGCAAACTGGATCCAGGGTTGCATCAGCCAGTTCCAATTGCTATTGGAATGCAGGGCCGGTATCATGTGCAGCATCAGTATCAGCGTAAAGGGCAGGCAAAACCAGAAGCGCTGCATGTGAGTTTTTAACCAGCCTCCTTTTTTGCCATGGTCGTGGCTATGGATTTGTGCCAGAGCCTCCTGGTGTTCAACAACGGTATAACCCAGCCCGGTAAGGCCTTTGGATAATGCCAGCTCGTTCTTTTGTCCTTTTAGCTCAAAGCTGACAGCACCGGTAGCAAAGTTCACCTTCACATTTTCCATGCCCTCTTTTTCAAGGTATTTGTTAATGGTGAGCGCGCAGGTAGGGCAATCCATACCCGCTACCTTCCATTTGATTTTTTCAGCCGTTTCCATGGTACAAAATTACGGCAACGGGAAAACGCAATAGGCCCGGTTCGGGACTTTTATTAAAACCTTGTTGCAGAATAGGACTCTTTTATTGTAACACGGTTTCAAAAAGAACCGGCCCGGGGCCATTGCAGCTGTTATCGCCCCATTTGGCGATTGACTTCGCTTTTGCAGGACAGTAGTTTTGTATAAAGCTGCCTTTAAGGAAAGACGTTTGTAAATATGGCATCAGCATGGTGTAATGAACTTCTTATTCCGGCCGGACCGTTGATTGTTCTTTCGCTGCCTCTCTTTAAACTGCAGTCCTTCATTTTTTAATTTTTAAAACTCATAGAAATGTCTAAACATATTTCGGCGCAGGAGCCGGGGATTCCCTGTTGCCCGGAACTGACCCCCGATGATCATTGCGATGTGATCAACTTTAGCCGGGTACTTACGTATCCTACAGCCACGCTGGTGGCCGGCAGGAGGAATGTGGTGGTGGAAGTGATCCTGCGCTTTAGATTTTCGAGATGCACCCTGGGACTGGTGCTTGGCGACCCGGTGTACAGTACCACGCTGCTTCCGGGCGAAAAAGTGCGCCTGTCAACCACCGACAGGAGAAGTACGTTCAGTTATGATAGTGAAACAAAGCTCAGCTACCGGAGCGAGCAGATCTCGGAGGAGCAATACTATATGTCCGCCGTACAAAAATATATGGCAGACGCATCGGCGGCGCAGTCCGGCGAGGCCGATAGCTCTTCAGAAGGAAAATGGGATTTTCATGGAGACGCCAGCGGCAGCGTAAATCCTTTTAGCCTCAGTGCCAGTGCCAGCACCAATGCCAAGGGCAGCCATAACAGCCATTCCACCTTTGATTACCTCAACCAGCAGCGTTCGCACATGGAAAGCGCTGCCTCCCAGGCGGCGGAGGCTTCAAGGAAAACGCATGCGGTCTCTATCGGAGAGGTCAGCAGCCGCACCCATATCGAAGGAGAATCCCAGGATCATTTTGAAGCATCCTCAAGAGAATTTTCCAACCTGAATAAATGCCACGCGGTTACCTATATGTTTTACCGGCTGAACAAAAAACAACGGATAAAATTTGAACTGGTTGCCATCGAAAGGCGCGTACTGGATGAAAATGCACCTGTAGGTGGTGTGCTGAAACCCGGCGCAGCAAAGCTTCCGGTGGCATTAGTTCCGCAGGATATACCGGCCACCATAGCGTTGAACCGGACTGCAGAAGCGGTAGCTGCCGGGCGCATCAGCACGCTGTCTGTAAATACCAACCTCAGTGGGCTGTTTGAAGCACCCAGGGCCACAGCTGTAGCGGCCAGCGGCGTTAAAGCAGATACGGGGAGTCCGATTGATGACGCCACCAGAACAAAAGCGCTTAAGGAGGTAGATGAGCAACTGGCCGGCAAAGGCCTGATCGATAAAACGGGAAAGGTTGGCAATGAGATCAAACGGACCATCGAGTTTGAAGCGGAATTCTCCCTTCCTACACCGGGCATCATTGTAAAGGGCTGCCTGGATGAATGCGATGTTTGTGAACCGTTGTTAAAAGAGCGGTTGCAGCTGGAAAACGACCTGTTGCGGAAACAGATCGAGCTGCTGGAAAAATCGCAGGAGTACCGTTGCTGCCCCGTTGCAAAAGATGACGGGGAGGATGCATAGGTGCGTGCTTTCCGGATCCTCGATTCCGGATCCTCGATTCTGGATTCTCGATGCTGGATTCTCGATTCTCAAATTCTAAACGTTTTAAATATATTTTATGGAAGCAATAAAAAAGCTGTCGCTGGCAGTAAATTATGAGCAGCCGCCGGAAAAAGAGCTGTCGGTTTTCGGGTTTCTTTTTTTCTGCAATGGAATGCTGCTGCAGATCCAGCAGGTGCGGAATAATGTGCTGGAGTTTGATCTTTCAAAGGCCGCAGCCATGCGGGCAGGCAAGAATGGCGTAGGTGCGGAAGAGCTGCGCGTGTTCCTGGCGCCGGCAACCGGTAAGGAGGCGCAGGGCATAAAGTCCATTGCAGATCTTGAAACACTGCAACCCTATGAGGCCATTCTTAGCAACAGGAACGCAGAGGGGCAGGTTTCCATATTGCCGGTACCTGCTGCCATCAGCCGCTTCTGGCTGGTTTGCCGCTGCCGGGTCACCGGCAAGGTATCCAAGTGGTTCCGGTTTGGAGATCAATGGGAGGACCGGCCCGTATGCCGCGCCCGGGTGCATATTTGTGAGATCGATCCCATCATTTATTGGATTCACCGGATACCGGACCCGGTTATTGCAAAAATTCCGGAACTGTTACTGCACCCGGAAGAAGTGATCCGGAACCCCATTCCCGTGCCCGACCCCTTGCCGTTTTTGCGGTCGCCGCGGGCAACTGCTGCACCACAAATGGATATTTTTAAAACACCCTCACCAGAGCAATTACAGTTACAGGTGGCAGAAAAGCTGCCCGATTTAGGAGCGGATATCAGGCAACGCCTTTTGTCCGGCAGTCTGGACCAGATCCGGAACACGATCGTCAATAACTATGAACTCCTGCACCCCTGGTTCTGCTTATGGCCCCGGTGGTGGCCCTGGCTCTACCGTTGTACAGAGCGTAAAGTGGTTTACACTGATGCGAACGGGCGCTTTGATGCCAGTATCTTATACCGTTGTTTTGGAGACCGGCCCGATGTCTATATCTGGGTAGAATACCTGGTAAATGGGGTGTGGACCACGGTGTACGATCCGCCAAGGCCCTGCAATACCTATTGGAACTATAATTGCGGAACCGAACTGTCCATCCACATTACCGATCCGCGTGTTCCGGTGGATTGCTGCTGTAATTGCCCGCTCCCTGGCGACCTGGTGATGATCCGGAGCATCGGTGGTACCAGCGTTTCCCATGTCAACCAGCAAAATGGGGCACAGGCTCCGGCGGGGCAATCGGTTCCATACAACCGCATCGGTCTTACAGATGCGGCGGCTATTGGTGATGGATTCTTCTCTACATCCGTGGGAGACTATAAACGTCCCTTTGGCGGCACTTTTAATTTTTACATGGGCTTTGGCCAGGGATTGCCGCGCAATGACATCTATTATTACCGGTGGAGCTACCGGAAGGTAAATGCAGCAGATCTGAACCCTGTAAGCGGTTCTGTAGAACAAATAGATACCCCGGAGTATAAGTATTATGATTTTATTTTTACGGACAGCAATGGGGATCAGCAGATCGGGCATGATAAGGTGAAGCTGGGGCCCTTTACAGTGGGAAGTGAAAATAACCTGTACATCATCCCTCCGGAACGCCCCGGTCAGGCTCCGTTCAATGCTCCGCAAACTGATCCGCAGTGGTATGAGCGCACTCATAATACCCATACCATCGGTATCGATTCGGCGCAACTGAAGAATGGCGCGGCATTGGGCGGCGATGGCCTGTATGAATTTAAGCTGGAGTTGTTTAACCAATCCGGCGTCCTGCTGACCAATATTGCAAAAGCTACATTTAAGGTTCCGGAGTTTGATGATGCGGATACGAGTGTGAATGCCCCGGATGCCTTGCTGGCCGGTGCAACGGCTACAACCGCAGATGCGTTTAAGATGCTGGTGCGGGTAGATAACAGTGCCTGCAATTCAGCGGTCTTTACGGTGAATGTGAACGGAGCCCCGGCAGCATCAGATTGCTGTGGGTTTGTAAAATACCAACCCGGCGGTTTGGAAGCCGATCTGGAATTGTCGTTCCTGGCTACACATCCGAATGATTTTGCCGTATTCAGTTTTGGTGTATCAAAGGGTACTTGCGGCGCTGTGGCCGGGGCAGGAGCTTCCGGCATGGTGATCGATGGTGCTTCGGGTTATGTATTGACCGGCGGTATTTACCGGAAACATTTTACGCCCGCCCAATTGCTGGATAGCTGCTATGCCGGTGGAAACGGTAAAGCAGCTTTTGCAGAAACCCTTTCTGTTATTGCAATGGCCACGGATGGTACCTATCGTCAAAGTGGCAGGGATGCTCCCTACCGGGTGGCCGCCTTTGCCCTGGAACCCTGATGGAATACAGCGCCGGGCTGATTTTTGATCCGCAAAGAAGGACCGGGTATACCGGAAACTGAAAAGAATATGTTTTACTTTCTGCTCTCTGTTTTGGCTGTATGGAGGATCACTCATTTGGTCACCAAAGAAGATGGACCGTTTGATGTGGTGTTCCTCCTTCGTAAAAAGGCGGGCAGCCGTTTTTGGGGAAAGCTGATGGATTGTTTTTACTGTACAAGCATCTGGGTTGCGCTTCCTTTCGGGTACGGGCTGGGCACCGGTTGGGGAGAACGGTTCTTATATTGGTTTGCGGTTTCAGGAGCGGCCTGCCTGCTGGATCGGGCAACGGATAAGCCGGATGCGCCCTTTTATAAAGAAGATTAAAATGAGCGATCATGTGTAATTGCGGCAACAAGAGAGGCCCGCTGGTACTTAGCAGCGGTCAGGCGGGGGCATCGGCAACCGGCATCTGGAGTGATATATGGTTTGAATATACCGGAGGGACAGCCCTAACCGTAAAAGGATTCATTACCGGAAGGATGTACCGGTTTTCGGAGCGCGGCGCACTGCTGCTGGTCGACTACCGGGATGCGGCAAAGATGCTTTTGATCCCTTCTTTAAAACGAAAATAGTCTGGCGGGTACGCCGGTGATTATTTTAAGCGCCCTCAGGGCGCTTTTTTGCATTTTTTAAGGGGCATTGTTCAAATAGCGGCACACATCTTAATTTCTTTATATTTAAATCGGAGCGACAAATATGTTTCTGTTAATTTTATGACCATAAAAATGTGAAATCAGTTCAAAGAAAAGGTCATGCACTATTATCTTTTTTTATCAGGCGATAACATGTCCTCGGTTGTGGGATGGGTAGGGAGCATTGCCTACCTGCTGGCTTATCTGCTTTTAAGTCTGAACCGGCTAAAGGCGGAGAAGCCGTTGTACCATGTACTGAATATGATTGGTGCGCTGGGACTGATCCTTCATGCGCTGGATCTGAAAGATTATCCAAACCTGGTAGTGAACATGGCCTGGGGCGTTATTGCCGTAACGGCCGTTGTGTTTATTATCAGGAAGCCGCCGAAGTAGCAGCGTTTAGTAGTCCGAGTGCACGCTTTTTATAAGTACTTAATTTTTTTTCATACTCGCTTTTATCGCTTACAAGGCTCAGGTAATAATAGGCCCCATCCACCAGGATGAACACCAGATCGGCAACAGCCGCCGTGTCTTTTATCTGCAGGGATCCGTTCTCATTACAATCATTGATCAGAGCCTCCAGGTTGTTACGAAGGCTGTCCAGCAGCAGCTTGTATTTTTTTTTGATGGTCTTATCCCTGAAGGTAAGCGAATAGCAGCTGTAGGAAACGCTGTCATCAAAAAGCGTATTCCATTTTTGGGAGAATATATTGTCAATAACCGCCAGCAGTTTCTTTTTGGGATTCGTTTGAACCGTTTCGGGCACTTCAAAGATAAGCAGGTAGCGGTCCAGGATGTATTCTACAAGGCCATAGACCAGATGTTCCTTTGTCTTAAAATAGTGGATCACCAGGCTGGGATTGATCTTTAACAAATCGGCCGTTTTTGCAATGGAGGCATTTTCCAATCCTTCCTTTTTAGCCAGTTTGTAAAAGGCCCTGATGATCTGTTTCTGACGGGTTTCTTTAAGACTTTTGCGCCCCATGCTTTTTAGTCAAATATAAGTGAAATATATGCCTGTTTGCTGCCTTGGAGGATGGCTTTTGTAAAAAAGGAGATCATACGGCCTCATCGATTTTTACCGTTCTTCATACCTCACCCCAATGCGGAAGTTGCAGAAACAAATTTAACGATACGATTGTAAAAAGGAGCAGTTGTGCAACCGGTTGCGCATATTTTAAAAAAAATAAATTAATTAAACATTCATTCAATAAATTGCATATTGAAAAAGAATACCGTCCGCTGTAATGCTTGCCAGTACTACATGTGATGCTGTTTTGATAATTTCTTTCACTTTTTTGATCCGGATAAAAGGGTAACATTAATATAATAATAACGTGTCTTGATTCTAAATAGTTTTGACAACTCAAAAACAAATCGCTATGATCAGATCCTCGCTTCTTGTCTTGTTGTTTTTCTTCATTTCTGTTGTTCCGGCACTGGCACAGGCCAAAAAAATAACCGGTACGGTCAGGGATGAATCAGGGGCGCCACTTGCTGGTGCCACCCTGTCTGTAAAAGGAACGGCTACTACTGTACTGGCCGATACCGCAGGCCGGTTTACGGTTCAGGCTTCAGAAAATGATATTTTGAATATTTCATCTGTAGGATACCAGACCCAGGAGGTTGCGGCAGGCGCCTCCGTGCCGTTGGATGTTATTCTTAAACAGGCAGACCATGGAATGGATGAGGTTGTGATCGTGGGGTACGGAGTGCAGAAACGGGCCCATGTTGCCGGCGCGGTTGATCAGATCAAAGGCGACCAGATTGCAAAAAGGCCGGTATCCAACCTGGTGCAGGGGTTGCAGGGGCTGAGTCCCAACCTGAATATCGGGTTTACCAACGGAGCGCCCGGAACCCAGGCCAGCCTGAATATACGGGGACTAACCTCCATTAACGGAGGAGAACCGCTCATTGTGATTGATGGTTCAGTGGCAAACAGCGGTGATCTGTACTCTTTGAATCAAAATGACGTGGAAACCATCACTGTTCTAAGGGATGCTGCTTCCGCAGCCATTTATGGCGGGCGCGCTTCCTTTGGCGTAATACTCGTTACAACCAAGAGTGGCAAAATGGGAAAGACGCAGGTGAGTTATTCCAATTTTTTTACAAAAAGCCGGCAATCGGTTACGCCTGTGCCCATTACGGATCCTTACGTGTACTCGCGTCTTTTGCAGATATCAACGGAGAACACGCCCTGGAAATATGTAAAGTTTGACGATGAATACTATAAATGGGCAAAGGACCGGTCGGAGAATCCTTCGTTGCCCGCGGTACGTGTTAACCCTAAAGACGCTACTGCATGGCAGTATATGGGGAATACCAATTGGGCCGATTACTTTTTTAATAAGTCGTCTTTTTCCCAGCAACACACTGTTACTTTTTCCGGGGGTACCGGCAGGGATGCGGAAAAGCCTATTCATTATTATGTGTCTGCGGGTTTTACCAAGGAGAACGGGCTGTTAAAGCTGGCCCGCGATGACTGGCGGAGGTTTAACACCCGGGCCAAAGTAGATTTTAAGCCCTTTTCATGGCTGAAGATCGAGAACAATATGCAGGTATATCAAACGGATCGCGTAGCGCCGAATGTATTGAGTAATCCCAATAATTTTGGAGGGCTCTTTAACCTGGTGCCCACCGATGTGGCCCAAAACCCCGATGGTACCTGGGCCAATACCTCCGGTGGTCGCCTGGCCGCTGCCATACAGGATGGCGGCAGGAATGGCTCAAGGTTAACGGGCTTTCAGGATATTCCCAGCTTTACCGCTACCTTTTTAAAAGGAGACCTGATTGTCAGAGGGCAGGCCAGTATCCGCCGGGAAATGAACCGCCTGGGGCGCTACTCCAAGAGCTACCAGGTCGGTTATGGCCCCAATGACGTGCGGGAACAAGGCGATCTTACAGGGTCCGTTTATGAATCAACCGGTATCTTAACCCAGGATATCTATGATCTGAATGCGACCTACAATAAAAAACTGGGTGATCATGCATTTACCGTGTTGGCAGGGTATAACCAGGAGAACTGGGAGGCTCGCAGCACCAATGTTAACGCCACGGGGCTGATTTCTCCTTCGGCGCCATTTTTAGAACTTACGACCGGCCCGGTAACCAAGGGCGCCGGCTACAGCGCCTATGCAATACAGGGCGTTTTTGGCCGCATCAACTATAACTATAAAGAAAAATATGGTATCGAGGGAAATGCCCGATATGACGGATCTTCCCGTTTTTTACCAGGTGATAAATGGGGTTTCTTTCCATCTGTTGCCGGGTATTGGAACCTGCACAAAGAGGGATTTTTTGAAGGCCCTTCCAAAGTACTTACAAATTTCAAACTGCGCAGCTCTTACGGATGGCTGGGCAACCAGAACGTGCCGCTTTTCCGGATCAATGACCGGCTGGATACCCGGGTATCCGGCTACCTGATCGGCGGTAATATTGCAACCGTGGCCGGTACGGCACCCCAGCTGCGCATCAACCCCAATACCTTTTCCTGGGAAAAAGTGGGTCAGCTGAACCTGGGTGCGGATATTACGGTTTTAAACCGTGTTAGCGCTTCGTTCGACTACTATTTCAGGAACACGACCGATATGATCTACACTCCCCGCGTGGTACCTGCTGTAATGGGCACATCGGCACCACCGGAGAACAATGCGGATCTGCAGACAAAAGGATGGGAACTGACTTTAACGTACAATAATAATTTCGATGTAGCCGGGAAACCGCTATCGGTAAATGCAAAGGTGATCCTGAGCGACAATCAGTCGCGCATTACAAAGGTGGATAATGAACAGCAGGACCTGTCGCGCTGGAGGGTAGGGCAGGATCCTAATGCCATATACGGGCTTGTAAGCGATGGATTCTTTAAGAACACGGAAGAAATTGCGGCATTAGATGAATCCGGCATTGTTCCCTGGGGCTCCCTGGATATCATTCCGGGATGGATGAAGTTTGTGGACCAGGACAAAAACGGAAGAATTGAAAAACCCCTCACCGGTAAGGATATGAAGGACTATGTGGTGATCGGCAATTCTAACTCCCGGTATCGCTATGGCGTTAACCTGGACTTCAGCTGGAACAATATTGACCTGAGCGTTTTTCTGCAGGGAGTTGGTAAAAAGGACTATTACCCCGCCGATTACCTGTTCTGGGGAGCTTATCAGCAACCCTATGCCAACTACTATCCCTGGTTGCTTGATTTTTACCGGGCAACACCGGATGATGCGGCAACCCGGGCCAAGCATTCTGCAGAGTACATCCGCCTGGGCCTGGCAGATCAGAACCTGAATTCAAGATACCCTGTATTACAGTCCTGGCTGGCAGACAATCGGGAGAATAAGGGGCTGGATATACCGCAGACCGGGTATTTACTAAATGCAGCTTATCTGAGGGTTAAGAACCTTACACTGGGTTATACCCTGCCACAACAGCTTACGGGTAAAATAGGGATGAGCAGTTTAAGACTTTTTGTAACAGGCGAAAACTTATTCGAGTTTACTAAAATGGATAAGTTCTTTGACCCCGAAGCCATTGATACAGATGGGTACTCTTATCCTTTTATGCGGAAGTACTCCTGTGGTTTACAGATCAATTTTTAACCCTCCTGTTTAAATTAATAAGAAAGCAATGAAGCAGTTTAAGATAAAAATAGTTATCGGCCTCCTGGTAGCACTTGCTACCGGAAACGGCTGTACAAAAGATTACCTGATTAAGAACCCCGAAACCTTTATATCTCCGGAGGTATTTTTTAAATCCGAACAGGATCTTTCCATGTATATCAATGGTTTGCTGGATAACCCCGGCGGAGATTATTTTGGAGATGAAGTTTCGGATAATGCCACCACAACCGGCCAGCGCAGCGGGTTTGATATTATGCTCGGAAATTTTACACCTGAAAACTTTAGCGGCCCCTGGAGCTGGACACGGTTAAGAGATGTTAACTATTTTTTGGTAAACTACCAGAAGGCGCAGGTTGATGACAACGTTAAAAAACATTATGCCGGCCTGGCGCGGTATTACCGGGCCCGCTTTTATTATGATAAAGTACTGGCTTTTTCCGATGCCCCCTGGTACTCGGGCATTATGACGCCCAGTGACCAGGAGCTTCTGAATAAACCTTCTGATCCCAGAACGGTGATAATGGACAGCGTGATGGCGGATCTTGAGTTTGCATCCAATAATGTAAAAGAATCGGTACCCAAGGGCACACCCGGCAAGTGGGCCGTTAAAGCCGTTTATGCAAGAATAGCCCTGTTTGAAGGTACCTGGAGGAAATATCATCCGGAGCTGAACCTGCAGGCAACGGCCAACGGGTATTTCGAAAAAGCAAAGGCGCTGGCTAATGAAATCATGACCGGCACCGGAGGGTTTGCCATTCCGGAGGATTCAGCCTCCTACGGAAGACTGTTTAACAGTGCCAGCCTTTCTGATAATAAAGAAGTGATACAGTATATCGACTATGACGTAGCGAAACAGCGTTCAGCACCCGATTGGGACTATGCATTCCTGAACTATGAAATGTCTGCCTCAAAGGCTTTTATCCAGAGCTTTTTGATGAAGGACGGAACCCGTTATACCGATCAGCCCGGTTACCAGACCTTTCAGTTTGTAAAAGAGTTTGCAAACAGGGATCCCCGTTTGTATACGACCATTAATTATCCCGGATGGCTGCGCCGAAGCTCCAACCCTCCCAGGGCCTATGTACCGGTGTTTGCTAAATATTTTACCGGCTATTATTTAATAAAAGGATATGGAAATTCCTCAACGAACGATAAGCTCAATGTCGATTTTCCATCGCTTCGTTATGCAGAAGTATTGCTGACCTATGCTGAGGCCGCGGCCGAGCTGGGTTCGGCAACCCAGGATGATATTAACCGCTCCATTAATCTGTTGCGAAAAAGGGTGGGACTTCCTGCTCTTAGTATAGCAGCGGCCAATGGCAATATTGACCCCATATTGGCGGCGCAGTATCCCAATGTGAGTGGTGCCGGCAAGGGACTGATCCTGGAGATACGCCGGGAACGCCGGGCGGAGCTGGCATTTGAAGGATACCGGACCCGCGATATTTTTCGCTGGAGCGTTGGAAAATTAATGGAGGTGTACCCGGAAGGAATGTATTTTCCCGGTGCGGGGAAATACGATATGACCGGCGATGGTGTGGAAGACATCAAGCTGATCGGATCGGGGGAAGCTATCCCGGATGACGCTCACAAAGATAAGAATGCCTTGGGGCAGTTGCTGGTATACTATAAGGTTGGCTCAATTTCCGAAGACGTGCCGGTGCAGTTGAAAAACGGCGCCGCAGGGGGAAATATTATCGTAACCGCAACACCTGACAAGCGTAAATTTGTGGAGCCTAAATATTATTACCGGCCCATTCCGGCCAAAGAGATCATCGTTAACCCGAATCTCAAACAGCCGTTTGGATGGTGATGTACCACTGGTTTAACTATAAAATATTACAATTAAACGGCCGCCCGGGAATACCGGGCAGCCCTGTTTTTAAAAAACTATGAACAGAAAAAAATTCCTGGGCAGTTTGCCCGCCCTGGCCGCAGCGCCGCTCGCTGTTAATGCCGGCCCCCGTAAGGAGAAACCCGTGCTCACTTTAGCGCATATTACCGATGTGCACATTCGCCCGGGAGACAACGCCCCGCAACGGTTTAAGGATTGCCTGAAAAAGATCAAAAAAGCAGGGATCGATTTTGTCCTCAACACGGGGGACTCCATTCATGACGCCTCTTATGATAATGTGAAGCGGGAAAGTGTGACCGAGCAATGGCAGATATGGGATGATTGTATCACAGAGGTTAAGGGATATGATATCTACAGCTGCCTGGGAAATCATGATATGTGGTGGGCTGCGCCGGACAAAAAGGATCCCATGTATGGCAAAGACTACGTGGTAAAACGTTTAAAGATACCCCATCGCTACTACAGTTTTACCCGCAGCGGCTGGCACTTTATTATACTGGATGGCAATAACAGTAAAATTTCCCTGGATGACGAACAGTTTCAATGGCTGGAAAATGATCTTGCCCAAACGCCCGCCGGCACACCAACGCTGCTCATGTCTCACTACCCTACCTTTGGCGCCACGCCGATACTGGTGGGTGGTAATCACAGTGATCATAAAAAACTAAAGGACCTTTTTTATAAACATAAGGATAAAGTGAGGGCCTCACTCAGCGGGCACAACCATCTTTATGATAAGACTTTTTACAATGGTGTATGGTACTGCTGCAATGGCGCCATGAGCGGGTTCTGGTGGGGAAAGGGTGATAAGGATTCGGCGGGCACGGGTTATTATTTTGAAACACCGCCGGGGTATGCTATTTTGAAGCTGTATAAGGATGGTGGCTTTGAAAGCGAATATTATGCACATGGTTTTTAAGCATGCGCGTTTATTGATAAATATTGAAAAGACGTTTATGAAAAGAAAAGTGCTTGTTTTGGTGGGGTTACTGGTTTGTTCGGCCACTTTATTTGCCCAGCGCACAAAAAAAGTGGTATTTGTGATTGCTGATGGAATCCCGGCCGATGTGATTGAGTCGGTGGCCACACCCAATATGGATGCTATTGCAAAGGCCGGGCGGTATACGCGGGCTTACGTGGGAGGCGGCAAAGGCACCTATTCGGAAACACCCACTATTTCTGCAGTGGGCTACAACAGCCTGCTTACGGGTACCTGGGCCAATAAACATAATGTTTGGGATAACAATATTGCGGCGCCCGATTATCATTACCCCACCATCTTCCGGTTATTAAAAGACCAGTATCCGAAAAAGAAGATCGCTGTTTTCTCAAGCTGGCTCGATAACCGCACAAAACTGGTAGGCGATGGCCTTGCGGAAACCAACAAGATTCATGTGGATATCGCCGCGGATGGTTTTGAGCATGATACGCTTAAATTCCCGAAAAGCGGGCCGGTACACCGAATGCACCGGATTGATGAACACGTGGTAGATGAGGCTACAAAAAGCATCCGGCAACAGTCGCCGGATCTTTCCTGGATCTACCTGGAGTATACCGATGATATGGGACATGGCTATGGCGATTCGCCAAAGTTTTATGAAGCGGTGGAAATGCTGGATCGGCAAATGGGTCGTGTTTGGGATGCGATCCGCTACCGGCAGGAAAAATTTAAGGAAGACTGGATGATCGTTATTACCACCGATCATGGCCGGTCGGAATCCAATGGTATGGGGCATGGCGGCCAGTCGCCCCGGCAGCGCAGCACCTGGATCATCACCAATAACCCGGGGCTGAATACCTATCCGGATCATTATATCCCGGGCGTAGTGGATATTTTTCCAACCATTGCGCGTTTTATGAACATTACTGTTTCTCCGGCAGTGGCGCGTGAGTTGGATGGTGTTCCTATGATCGGAAAAGTATCCCTGGCGGATATGCGGGTCAATTATTTTCAGCATAAACTCGATATTGACTGGACTCCGCTGGACCCCAAAGAGCAGGGTAGGATAAAAGTCTGGATCACCACTACCAACCAGGTCAAAACCGGGGGAACGGACTCCTATAAGCTGGTGGGCGAGGTACCGCTCCGGCAAAGGCATTTGACGGTTGATGTAAAGGATCAGCCTTCCGGTTTTTATAAAGTGGTGCTGGAATCGGCTACCAACACATTAAACCGTTGGGTGGTATTGGACCAAAAAAAGTAAGGGCATCAATTGCCTGGACCACAGATGGTATTTTCAGGGAACCGGGTGTGATAAAATACATCCCCGGTTCCCTGATCTTTTGTTATTTTGTTGCCATTTAACCCTTGTTTTGCGAATGACACACCTGAAATTGGCGGCACTTTTTTTAACCCTGCTGTTTTTCATAAATGCGCCTGCCCTGGCACAAAAAAGGTGGACCGTTAAAGCCGTTCCGGACCCCAGGGCGCAGCCCGGTTTTAACTATGTAAGTAACCCGGATGGTGTTCTAAGCGGTGGTACCGTAGCGGAGATCAATGCGGATCTAAAGCAACTGGAAGAGGCTACCACCGACCAGGTGGCTGTAGTGGTGCTGAACTCCATTGGGAAAAAAGTGCCCAGGGATTTTGCTATGGAACTGCTCCGGCATTGGGGAGTAGGCCAAAAAGAAAAGAACAACGGAGTGCTGGTCCTGCTGGTAATGGATCAGCGGCGGATGGAGTTTGAAGTGGGATACGGGCTGGAGGGAACGCTAACGGATCTTGTTTCCAAACAGATCCAGGAAGACTATATGGTGCCGTATGCCAAACAGGGGAATTATGACGCAGCAGTATTGAAGGGGGTGAAACAGGTGGCACAGCTGCTTTCGGGGAACACGGGCACGGGAGGTGGAGGCGGTAACACATCCGGCGCTCTTTCATTTCCCCCGGATGCGCCTGCTTCCGAGCCGTCATACGGTAACACGATAACAAGCCCGGTGAGCCGGTCTTTTCCTGAAAATATTTTTGCTCTTTATAAGCAGCATGTGGGTTGGGGCGGTTTTTGGGTCCTGTTGTTCTATGTGATCTATTTGATCGTGTGGTTTACGCGCCGGTTTAAAGCGAAGGATCAGCAAAACTTCTTTTATTCGGCGCGGCCGGGATGGCTGTCCGCAATCCAGTTCTTGTGCTGTTATGCAGGGCTGCCATTCCTGCTCTTCTTTATTTTTACGATCCCAATCAATATTTTTACGGGGCTGGTCTTTTTTTATTTATTTGGGATCAGCTACCTGGGGTTAACCGTTTTAGGACTGCTGCGCTGTTTAAGAGCGGAGGAGGAAAAGCGTACCGAGGATGACCTTTTGTATCTCTACGTGCGGCAACTGGATCAGCACTGGAAAGGAACGGCTGCAGATAAACTATTTCCCTTTCCGCTCCTTTATTTCCGGGCAAGAATCGGGCAATACCTGGCCCGGCTCCGCAATGGGATGTTGATCAGCAATGCCGGAAATGAAATGCGTCTGCTGGATGAAAAACAAGACAACACCTACCTCACTAAAGCCCAGAAAATGGAAGAACGGCTGCAATCTGTAGATTATGATGTATGGGCGGAGCAGGGAGGAAAAGCGTTTAAGCTGCATGGAGTGCTGCTCAGCAGCAAATACAGCCACTGTCCCAAATGCAATACGATGGCCTACTATCTCGAATCAGACAGGACGATTGAGCCGGCCACCTACTCCAGCAGTGGTGTGGGTTTAAAAGTATATACCTGTAAGTTTTGTCATCACCGGGAGCAAAAAGAGTATAGGATCCCACAAAAGAGCCGGCCATCCGATTCAAGCAGTTCCGGCAGCGGCAGCTCCTCCAGTTCGGGCAGCAGCGGCAGTTGGGGTGGCGGCAGTTCCGGCGGCGGCGGGGCAGGCAGCAGCTGGTAGGTTCCTAAGAGCCGCTTTCCCGGTCGTTAACTACCATTGTTTTTGTCCACCGGTCTTGCCAGGGGTCACAGGGGGTGCCCAGGGCGCTGAATGCACAAAAAGGCACGGCCCGGGCAAATCCGCGCAGGAAGGCCGTTTGGGAAGTAATAGGCGTGCCGTCAATATTTACAGCACGGGTCCGGGTAAGATATTTCCCCGGCGATTTGCCTTTTAAAAGAGATTCCAGGGCTCCCATATAAAGTGCGTAGAGAATCATATAAAGCAGGTTGCTGAACAGCTTGAAACCTCCGTTGTCAGATGCAATATAGGGGGCTATTTCCGGTGAAACGGATACCATAAAAAAAGCAAGGAGAAAAATAAGTACGTAAAAAACGATCGAGTCTACTATTAAATTCAGCAGGCGTTTTCCGGAAGATGCGCGGGTATAGAGGAATTCATTTTCGAACAGCGAAAATTCTGTGGAGGTGTTAGGGTCCTGAAGCATTGTTTTGTTTTTGATGGTGAATAGATACGGTAATGTAGCTTTTTATTTTGACATAAGGGCATCCACCGCTTATGAGGTGGATGCCATTCTTATAAACTACTTTTGGAGCCCGGCTTCAACCGCAGAGAACGCCAAGTCCACACAAGGCTCGCTAAGATATTTAACGGTAGGCTGCCGTTGCGGGCATTGCGTATTCCATGCGTTAAAAAAAGGAGTGCAAAAAAATGATATGCACCCGCTTTATGAAGAATGTCAGGTATACAATCCCCCGTTAATGGAAAGCACCTGCCCGGTTATATAGGCAGCTTCCCGGGTGGCAAAAAAGCCTACGGCATGGGCCACTTCTTCCGGCGTGCCAAAACGATTGGCGGGAATGATTTGTTTCATTTGGCCCTCATCAATATCTTCCGTCATATCGGTTTTTATAAAGCCCGGGGCCACGGCGTTTACCGTAATATTGCGTTTGCCTACTTCCTGGGCAAGGGCCTTGGTAGCGGCAATAACACCGCCTTTAGCGGCGGAATAATTGGTTTGTCCGGCCAGTCCTTTTAACCCTGATAATGAAACTACATTGATGATGCGGCCATAACGCTGGCGCAGCATGTTGTTTACCACCAGCCGGGTAACATTGAAGAAACCGCCAAGACTGGTATCAAGTACACCATCCCATTGCTCGTCCTTCATCCACATCAGCAGTACATCATCCTTGATGCCGGCATTGTTCACTAATACTTCAATTGTTTTATCCGGGTTGGCTTCCATCCAGCTGCCCAGGGTTTGTTGTACGGCCTCACGGTCTGCCACATCAAAGGCCAGTAAAGCCCCGTTAACGCCGGCTTTTTCCACCCCGGCAAGGGTTTCTTCGGCCTTTTCCCTGTTGCCCTTATAATTGATCAGGATATTGAAGCCTTGTTTGGCAAGCTGTATGCAAATGGCTCTTCCAATGCCGCGGGAGCCTCCGGTTACTAATGCCCAGTTCATATTATTTGTTTGAGGTTTGAAGTTTCAGGTTTGAGGTTAGATCCGTTTTTATGTTCCATAATCTCAGGTTTGAGGTTTGAAGTTTGAGGTTTGGGTTTGATCCGTTTTTGTGCTCCATAATCCGGCATCCATTATCCCGTATCCCGTCTGGGTTTGAGGTTCTCAACATCAAACAAATAACATCAAACTTCAAATTAAAAAGGCTGCTGCGCTTTCATAAAATCGCGCACTTTTGCCAGGTCTTTATAAAGCGGGTAATCCTTGCTGAACCGGGGAAATACGTTGCGCAGCAATGTATAAACAGATATTGTTTTTGAAGCCATCTGATCATGCCGGTCGAGGTAATCAATTGCCTGCAGCAGCGTCATGGCCTGGATGGCCAGTACTTCGTAGGCGTTTTCGATCACTTTTTTGGCTATCTGGGCAGCATTAAAACCCATGCTTACAATATCCTGGTTATCGTTATTGTTGGGGATGCTGTGCACATACATTGGGAAGGAGAGGGTCTGGTTTTCGGCCGTTGTAGATGTAGCCGTAAACTGGATCCCCTGCATGCCAAAGTTCAGCCCCAGTACCCCATGATTGACAAAGGGAGGAAACTTCTGGTTTAACCGTGCGTTGAGCAGGTAATTCAATTGCCGTTCGCTCAGCATGGTTAACTTGGTAATGGCGATTTTGATTTTATCCATTTCAAAAGAAACATAGTCGCCATGAAAATTGCCGCCATGGAAGATATTATGGCTGGCCACGTCTACCACCGGGTTATCGTTTACAGAATTAAGCTCGTTTACCACGGTTGCTTCTGATTGTGCCAGCGTATCATAAATGGGGCCCAGCACCTGCGTAATGCAGCGGAGCGAATAGTATTCCTGCACTTTATCTTCGAAAACATCGTGCTGGATATTATCCGGGTTATATAAATGCTCGGACCGGCTGCGGATGAGCTTGCTGTCTGCCAGGATGGAGCGCATCTGGCGGGCAATATGCTGCTGGCCGGTGTGATGTTTTACGATGTTGAGCTCATGGGAGTAATGGTCATCGTATACCTCCATTATCTCGTTGGTCATGGCAGAAAGCATAACCGACCAGTTGAGCAGCTGCTGTGCCTGCAACAGGTTCAGCAGCCCTACGCCCGTCATGGCTGAAGTGCCATTGATCAGGGCCAGTCCTTCCCGGATTTGCACTTTCATGGGCTCCAACCCGGTTTTTTTAAAAGCATCGGCTGTGGGTTGTACCGTTTCCTTATACCATACTTCACCCTCACCAATGATCCCCAGCGCAAGGTGTGCCAGTTGTACCAGGTCGCCGCTGGCGCCCACGCCCCCATGTTCGTAAATACAGGGGATGATGTTATGGTTGATCATATCTGCAAGCAGCTGCGGCAGTTTGGGGTCTACACCGGAATAGCCCTGCATTAAATTGTTGAGCCGCGCCAGCATTACCGCTTTACCCTGCAAAGGAGGTAATACGCCGCCGCCGCCGCTGCTGTGGCTGCGGATCAGGTTATACTGCAGTTCCAGGATATTTTCATCGCTGATCTTATATTGCGCCATAGGGCCAAAACCCGTATTGATGCCATAAATCAGCTTATGACTGGAAAATTGTTTCAGAAATTCAAAGCTGGCGTTTACCTGTTGTAAGGCTGCGTTATCAAGTGTAATAGGTTGGCTATCAATTATAACTGCATTAAAATCCTGCAATGAAAGCCGTTGTCCCCCTACTGTGATCATTTTTGTATAAAAAATTTATTAAACAAGGCGCAAAAAAACGAAAAAGATCACTGGTATCAAAATAAAATGTTATAGCTGGTTTAAGGGAGTTTTATGCCGATACCCGTAAAGCGATACTTCGCCCCGGTAAATTGGGGGTTGCATTCATGAGTTTTACGGCAAACCGGTTCACATTTTTATCCTCTTGTCTATCGGGGGGCGTGTTAAACCCCAACACCCCGTTTATCGATAAATTTTACCGGCTTACGGGCTCCCTCCGGAAATTGCAATTGCAGCATTTCTTCCCGCGTCAGGTATTTGATATGCGGCATTACCCGTAGCCGGGCCTGTAAGTAGGTTTTTATTTTACCATCGGTTTCTTCAGAAGTATTGGCGGGCAGGATATATAAAAGTACTTCATCGGTTCCGATCTCGTTACTGTATACTTCGGCCACATATTCTTTAATGGCGTCCATCTTATGGATGATTTCAAAAAGCGCGGGTGCAAACAGGGTGGTGCCTTTGAATTTGATCATTTGCTTTTTGCGACCGATAACAGGCGAAAGGCGTGTGGTATGGCGGCCGCAGGAGCAGGGCTCGTGAAAAGCCCGGCAGAGATCACCGGTTTTATACCGCAGCAGGGGCATGCCTTCCACCCCCAGTGTTGTAATGGTTACTTCGCCGATTTCGCCGGGCGCCACGGGGACGCCGCTGTCATCGATGAGTTCCAGGATCACCAGTTCGGGGTTCTGATGGCCGCCTTTGCCCGCTGTACATTCTGTAAAAGCCGTCTGCATTTCGGTTGATGCATAGGTAGAGTATAATTTTATGTCCCAGTTTTCTGTGATCTTGCTGCCCAGCACATTCAGGCTGAGGTCTTCTTTTCGCAGGTTTTCACCAATGCAGATCGCTTTTTTTACAGATGACCGGTTCAGGTCGATGTTATTTTCGCGGGCGTATTGGATGAGTTTTACGATAAAGGAGGGTACCGCCACGATGGCGTTGGGTTTCAGCCGCTCCATCACTTCCCATTGGAGCGAGGGTACGCCGGGACCTACCCGAACCTGTCCGGCTCCCAGTTTGCGGATGCCCAGGTAATAGGCAATGCCGGCCATAAACTGCCGGTCGAGGGTAAGCATGAGCTGGTAGATATCAGACGCGCTGCCATCGGCACAGGCAAAGGAACTGTATTCATTATAAGCCAGTCGCTGCAGATCGTTTTCTGTAAGCGCAATGGTTACCGGGCTGCCCACCGTACCGGAGGTGGCCATATATTCCACGATCTGGTGTTGCGCCACACAAACAAAATCCTTGTTATGCATTTGCAGGTGCTCTTTTTCTGTGGGTGGAATATGGGCCAGGTCGGCAATATGCCGGATCCTGTCCGGGTTAATCCCATGCTCATGAAACAACCGTTTATAAAAAGGGGAGTTCACTTTTAGATATTGTACCAGGTTAACCAGCTTTTTTTCCTGGTAGGCTTTGATCTGCCCCGCCGGCTGAAAGGATAGGGATGGTAACTCGTTCATGAAGTCAAAAGTAGGATTTATACGGCAGTAACAAAGACCGGCACACCTGCTAATTACCACAGCGGCCGCCAGGAACGGTGTTGGTTCCGGTGCGGCCGCTGCGGGGTGCACGCTTCTTGCAAGAAAGCTGAGACTTTACTACTGTATTAACAGGCTTCGTACCTTGTCAAAACTCATGGATTTTAGCTGCTGTTCCGTATAGGTGACGCCATTGAGCTTTATTGTTTTTTGACCGTTAACCGCCATTGCGCTAACGCCTCCGGGAATGATAATATAGCGGTATTGTATATTCTGGAAGAACTCTACCGAATTAGAATTATCATGTGTAAACCGGGTAAGCACTAATTTGCCTAACGTGGGGATAAAGCTCATCGTACTGGCTTTTCCACCAGAGTAACTGGTGTAGGGAAGCGGACCATACAGTGAACCTGTTCGATAATATACTAAAACGGTTCCTTTTGCCAATATGTCTGCTGTAATTTTTGGTGCAATAATATAAGCGGCCCTGTAGTTGGATGCGTCAAACGTTGTATCTGAAAAATCAGTAGCCAAGGTCCAGTCGGAATAGATCACGTTGGCTGTTCCTGTTGCGCCGGTAGCGCCAGTAGTTCCCGGTATTCCCTGTGCCCCCGTAACTCCTGTAGCGCCAGTAGCTCCTGTAGCTCCCGTTGCACCAACCGGGCCGCGTAACCCTCCGTCACCTTTTAAATTGATAAAGGAGGGCCAGGCATTATCCTTTTTGGGGCCATACAAGTAAGAAAGGGGAATAAAAAGGTAATAATCGCCATTATCGCCAATGGAGGGGCCGGGCACATCAAAACCGCTTAAAATTTTTGAACCGTTGGCCCCTGCCGCGCCCGCGGTACCTGTGGCACCTGTAGCACCCACCGCACCAGTTGCCCCGGTGGCGCCCGTTGCGCCAGTGGCTCCGGTTGCACCTGTGGCTCCGGTTACCCCGGTGGCGCCCGTTGCGCCTGCAGCCCCGGTTGCCCCGGTGTTTCCTGTTGCCCCAGCGGCTCCGGTTGGCCCCACCATATTAATGGGGCTGCCCCAGCCCGCTGCTGTTTTGGGCCCGTATAACTGGGCGTTTGCGGTATTGATGAAAAAATCGCCCGCCGTGCCTGTACCGGTTTGGGGGGCGGCTGTGCCATAATAAATTTTTGTACCATCAACGCCGGTGGCCCCAACAGCGCCGGTGGCCCCGGAAGGTCCTAATGGGCCGGCTGCGCCGGTATCCCCTTTTTTACAGGAGACGTTCAACAATACCAGCATCAGCCATGTGGCCGCCGCTAACAGTTTGAATTGATTTTTCATTGTTTTGTTTTTAGTTGGATTTGAAAATAATTACATTGTTATGACCATATTATTGCAGTAAGTATGTCATAATTGTCTTTGGTGGCTTCCGGAACCTGATCAACCGTTCCATAAAGCCCGTAAGCGTTTGCTGTGGCCGGGTTGGCAATATGGCGCAGCACGGGCTTGGGATCACCGGCTACTTCATAGCATAAATACAGCTCCGGTTTTCCCGAAAAGGCAAGGATCCTGCCGTTTAATAAAGGAGCGCCTTCTGCGGCAGGATCCATCACAAAATCAAGGTTTGGAATGCCTTGAAAGTCCCATCCATTTCCGAAAAGGTGATCGGCAATAGCCGGGTTGGGAACATGATGCAGCTGGCTGTCAAAATTGAGATAAACGGCTCCGTTGGAGGTGTTCCTTACCACAGAAAGCGCCAGGGGATCGTGATAATTACACTGAACTAATGCGGAAATCAACGCCGTTTCCGTTTCGGGGAAATCCATTGGAATGATGCCGTAGCGGTTGTTATTGTGCCCGTTGATATAGGGGTACAATTGCGCATTCACGATTTCTGCAATATCATCGGGCCAGAGCCTACCGGTACAGCTGGCGAAATTTAAAAACAAATAATTTTCATATTGCGTTCCTGCTGCGGCCTCCAGTGTGGGTTTTACATAATCATTAAACTTGTTTTCGATGATCGTAAAGTAGGTGTATTCGTCCTGAACGTATAGTGCCACTCCATTGCCATTTGTCCAATGATGAATTTTTTCGCCGTTGGGCCAGTCATTATAAAGGTTGATCCCGATGTCAGGATTGTTGTCCGGCGTAAACCGGCGGATGAGTATAATGCGCCCCCTTGCCTGTGAAAGCAGCGGAAGGGTGGTTCCTGTGTAAAAAAGCATTCCCCAGCCGGCAATTACTTCGTTCAGCTTCTTATAAAAGACATCCGATCTTGGGTAGGTGGCACTTTCGTTTTTGATGGACATGATGATGGTTTCCTGCGGATAGGCCTGCAAAAACGCATTGCAATTGCCCACAACATCATCGTTGAAGTTTAAACCGGTAGCGCTTTGCCCGTGCCATACCATAAGCGCATCGGGGTCGTCATCGTGGCCGCTGGGCTTTAACCGGATATCGAGGAAGCGAATTCCCGCATTCAATTGTTCCGTTAGCGACAGGTTCTGACATTTTGCAGGTCCTAAATCTATGGGGTAAGTACCGCTGTCATGTGTGCCGGGGATGGTAAGTTCAAGAAGCTTTTTAGCTCCATTTAGATAGCTGATCCATTTTGGTAAAGAGGGTTGTGACATATTATGTTGTTTTAGCTGGTTACTTCGTTTTTTCGTTCATATCTGCCGGGGCGGTGTGAATTTGAATTGTTTAGAGGCGGGCTGGTTGCCTGGTTTATATAAAGGTGCAGCGTTGAGGAAGGCGCTCCAAAATTCCGGCGGGATTAAACACGGACAGCGGTCGGACAAAATGTGGACAAGCTTTGTATATATTTTACAGTCGTTCGTATGTCGTTGTACGGTAAAAAAAGCCGGAAGCGGTTGCTGCCGGCTTTTTTGAAGCGTTGTGTTGATTGCGACCCCCGGGTTTTGACTAAAACGGGTGGATCTTGCGCTCAAAATAAATCCAGACAGAGAGTATCAGGAGGAGCGCCACCAAAAGGATAAAGAGGGTAACATATAAATGTTTTTTGCGTTTCATGATACAGAGAAGTGCAGTTAAATGTAGAAAAATTCCTGGTTTCAGCGGGAATTCTGTGCGGACAAAATGCGGACAATTCTTGCAGCTCAGGCGTGGAGATCCAATGTAGTAATTTTTGCTTCCAGCAGTTGATCAGAGTCGAGGTTTAATCCTGTACGCAGGCGACGTTTGCTGCGGGCAACACTGTCTTTGCTGATACCGAGGGTGTTGGCAATCTGGTAATTGGTCAGTTTCAGGAATATAAGTGCCGCCAGCCGTTCCATAGCCGGGGTCAGGTTTTCCATGTGTCCGCGCAGGTTACCGAAAAAAGCGGGGTAGGCTTTTGAGAACTGCCCGCGAAACTTTTCCCAGTCGTCTTCCGTAAGCAAGGGGTAGGAGCGCAATTGTTCCGATGTGGCCGTTGCCGTATCTTTACTGTTTAGCTGCTGCTGCAGCAACTGGATGAGGTCATTTTTTTCGATGATATTGCGGGTAAAGGATGTTATTTTTTCGCGGACTTCCTGCACATCCCGCCTTGCTGCGGCGTTTTGCAATTCCATTTCCCGCAGCCGGTATTGTTCCTTTGCCCGTTTCCGGTTATAGAGCAGGAGTGCAATAATAGTAAGTAGCACGATGCCGGTTAAGAGAGCATTCCGGATGCTTTTTTCCCTGCCGGCAACCGATTGTGCCAATACTAATGAATGCTGCAGGTTGTCAAAAGCGATTTGAGCCTTAATAACGGAGAAGGCGCTTTTTTTATTTTTTTCCCGTTCCTGCTCCTGAAACCTGTTTCGGACCTCCTCATAATAAAAGGCACTATCCATATTGCCGGTCTGTTTATAAAAGTCGCGTATCAGGCCCGCGGCGTCTATAATTTCGGCATACCAGTTATGGGGGCGGGCAATCTGCAAGGCATGGCGGGCGGCCGATAATGCAGCCGGGTATTGCTTTTGCAGCAGGTGCCATCGGGCCAGGGCATTTTGCGCCATTGTAATGTTTAGGGAGTCGGAGCCCGCACGGCTGTTTTGCAGGTATTCGTTCAGCAGGGGAAGCGCTGCTGCATAGTGGCCTTCGGCCGTAAGCGTTTGCCCGATATTGCCCCGGGCAATACCTTCCCACAAATGCTTCATATAGGGAACCGGTTCCTGGTTTAGCGCAAGCAATATGCGGTTATAATACCAGCGTGCGCTATCGTATTTATGAAGTTTGTTATAGGCGGCGCCCATGATGTCGCATTGGAAAATAAACACCCGGACATCGCGGTGAAGGGTGTCAATATTCCATATATCAATACATTGTTTGCCATAGTTCAGCGCCCGCTGATAGTCGCCCTGGCTATACAGCGCGGAACTTACGCCAAAAAAGCGGTTCTGCGTATAGGGAAAATACTGAAAGCCGACCCGGCGCTGGATCTCAAGCGCTTTCAGGTTATAAAGAATATGCGTCTCCAAAGATGGCGGAATATCGGCCCGGATGCTGTACAGCTCGGCATTGAGCTGTTCGTCCTGCAGGGGATAAGCCCTCTTTATTGCCTCATCAATAACGGGGTAGTACCTGTTTTCATAGTTATATTCCCTTGCGGCCATGATCTCAAACATCAGCAGGCGCACCTGCAGCCGCCGGTCAGGATGTGCTTTTATATAGCGTTGTAATTGGGCAATATGACCAAGGTATTTTGTCCGGTAAGCCGGTTCGTCTTTGTGGATGCGCAATGAGTCAAAAAATACCTGTGAGCGGTAGCTTTGTGTTGTGTCGGCCACCTTCCAGGCGTCTATATAGGGCATTATTTCCGCATCCTGGGATATAGAGGCAGTAGTGTGTAGAAGGCTCCAAAGAAACAAAATCCATTTCACCGAAAAAAAGTTGGTGCTGTAAATATAACGGATTTGAAAGAGCCCTGCTGATAAAAAACCTGCTGATAAGAAAAGGAAGTTATAAAACCCGGCCAGAAGTAAAAACAACACCGGTGATATTACATGAGAAAAAGGTTATGAGGCATCGCCTCTTTTGAACTTTTTTTGTGAAATAATATTGCCATTGGCGTCAACGTTTATTTTGTACATACTTTTTGCATCGTTTACCACAATGATATAATTGGTTGCCAGGGGCGTCATTACCTCTGTTACGCCGAAAATTTCTTTTTTCCCAATTTTCTTTCTTAAGTCAAATAGTAAGGTGGGCGGCAAATTGTTCTCCCCGTAATAACGGATGGTTTGCAAAAGACTGCCGTTTGTTTTGTCTAACATCGCCCGGTACAGGATATGATCTTTTTTGAAGACCGCTATAAGACAGTCGGATTCCTCTATCCAGGAAACCGAACCCACATCCTTAAAAATGACGCTGAAGGTACTCAGCACTTTTGCATTGATAACAGGGGTGGGTTTGCCGGCAAAAGCATGAGCGCTTAAAGCCGTTGCCACAATGATAATAAGGAGTTTCATTTTATTTTTTTTTAAACGAATGGATAATCAGTTAATTTTTTACAGAAACAAACGAACGGGAAATGTCTGAAGCAACGTATTGGTGATAGCAGCTTAATTGTTCTGTTACCTAAAGTTGCTTTAAAAAGAGGGCGATTTACAAAAAAACAACCAGACAAAAACCGGACAATAATATAACTACTTATAAATCAAACAAGTACTCTTCCAGTGTTTTTTCATGCGATAGATAAAGAAGGTGGCGTAGCCGGTGTTTGCTGCGGGTTACACTGTCTTTACTAATGCCCAGGGTATTGGCGATCTGGTAATTATTGAGCCCTAAAAAGATAAGGGCGGCCAGCCGTTCCATAGCCGGGGTAATATTGGGGGCGTTCTGATGCATCCGTAAGAAAAAATGGGGGAAAGCTTTGGTGAATTCTTCGCGGAATTTTTCCCATTCGGTTTCGGTGATGATGGCATTGCAGAGCAGTTGGATTTGTAATTCCGCGGGTGGTGTTTGCCACCTGTTTTGGGCTTCCATGCCCTGGATGAGGTTGTTTTTTTCCACAATAAGCCTGGTAAAAAACCGGATGCGCTCTCTTGCCTGATCTATTTCCGCCTGGGCATTTTGGTAGTCGGCTGCTATTTTTTCCAGTTTTGCCCGGTCTTTGAGTCTTTTTCTATTGTACAGCAACCCTGTAATAACGAGAAGCAGGCTGATACTTATTAAAATAAGCTGTTGTTTTTGCCGCTGTTGTAGGGCTACCGATTGCGAAATGGCTAGTGAGTGCTGCAGTTTGTCAAATGCCAGCTGCGCCTGTATTACAGAAAATGCGCCTTTTTTATTCTGTTCCCGGATGGCATCTTTGTATGAGTGGTAAAGATCATAATAATAAAAAGCTTCATGGATATGATTGCTATGGCGATCAATAAGGCTGATGTATTGTGCCGCATCCCTTAATTGGGGAAGCAGGGTGTATTTGGAAGCCGTGTCATAGGCCAGCCTGGCGGCCCGCAATGCCTTATTGTACTGGCCCTGCCGTAGATAATAGTTCGCAAAGGCGTTCTGGGCCATGGCTATATTCAAACGGTCGTTCAGCTGATGAGCCGCTTGCAGGTAATTCATTAACAGCGGCAGCGCCAGGGTATATTTTCCCTCCTGTGTATAGGTTTGCCCGATACTCCCCTTCGCAATGCCGCTCCATAAGGTACTATCCAGGTTGGTCATTTTAGGACGGGGCATCTGGAGGATCCGCTTATAGTAGGCTCTGGCACTATCAAACTGGTTCAGGTTTTTAAAGGAGGCTCCAAGGATATCGCATTGAAAAACATAATGGTCCGGAAGTAACTGGCTCCCCGTTGCATGATAAATGGCCATGAATTGCCTGCCATAGTCAATGGCTTTCCTGTAGTCGCCCAGGTCGTAGAGGCAACGGCTTACTTCATAATAGGGAACATACCCATAGGGAAAATACCGGATACCAATTTTTTGCTGCAATTCGATGCCCTTGAGGTTATAAAACAGCCGGGTATCCGGGGAAAGGGGATGACTTCCCCGCAGCAGGTACAGTTCTGCATTTAACTGATCGTCCTTCAATGGATAAGCCAGGTTGATGGCTTCATCAAAAAAATCACGCTTAAAGCTGGAATCAAGCCTTATATGAAACTCGTAGATCATTAAGCGCACCTTTAACCGTGGATCGGGGTGGTCCCGCACATATTGCTTTAACAAGGCTATTTCCTTGTAATAGGATTGTTTTTGCCCCGGAGTGATCGCATGTTCAAAAAAATAACGAACGAGCTCCCTGCATTTCCCGGTTTGGCTGAGATCCGTGGTTTTCCAGGCGTTGATAATGGGCACAATTCCCCTGGTTTGAGCACCCGCTGTCAGCGCGGGCAGCATTAGGAACAAAAAGGGAAGTACCTTTTTCAAAGTGCAGTTAGTTTGTAATTCTCTATTAAAGGTACAACAAATAGTTGAGCGGCTTATTGCTCAATAATTACCACGGCGGCGGCAATCGTCTTTAAATGGCTAAGGGAGAGTTGCACTTTTTTCAGGTTGATGTGTTGGAGGGTTTCGGCTGTTTGCCCTTTCAGGGAGATAACCGGCTTTCCGTTTTCATCGCCAAGAATCAGGATCTCATTAAAGGCGGTACCACCGGTCCACCCCGTGCCCAGCGCTTTAAAAAACGCTTCTTTTGCCGCAAAGCGGGCAGCATAGTGTTCGTATTTATGTGCCTTGGGCTCACAATAGCCGATCTCCTCCGGAGAAAATACCAGTTCCCGGAAGCCCTGCTCCTTTTGGATTTTTTCTGCTACGCGTTCGGTTTCAATTACATCCAGTCCCAGTCCGGTAATCATTTTTTTGTTTCAGGTTTGAAGTTTCAGGTTCAAGGTTTAAAGTTCAAAGTTTCTGTTTCAAGTTTCCGGTTCAGTATTCAGGTCTCAAGTTGTGCGTCTTATGTCTCAAGTTTCAGGGGTTTTCAAAACTTTGAACATTAAACCTGAAACGGGCCCGGAGGGCCCTACGGTACCGGGTCATACCCACTTCCTCCCCAGGGATGGCAGCGGGAAATGCGTTTTATAGAAAGCCAGAACCCTTTAATGGGGCCGTATTTTTTAAAAGCCTCCAGCGCATAATGGCTGCAGGTGGGGGTGTACCGGCATTTGGGGCCCATCCAGGGCGAAATGACCAGCTGGTAAAACCGTATCAGCAGGATAAATGGCAGGCTTAGTATTTTTAGTACCCGGTTCATGTAATGCTTTTTGCCAGCTTCTGCAATGCTTTTGCTATTTGTTTATAAATATCGGCATATACGGGAAGTTCTTTGCCCGTGTACAAAAAGAACAAAAGCAGCCGGGTATTGGTTGGACCGGTTTTTATTTTAAGAGGTTGCTGCTGCAGCCGGTAGGCTTCGCGCAACAGGCGCTTAATGCGGTTTCGGTCTACCGCTTTTTTAAAGTACCGGCTGCTGGTGCCTACGCCGCACAGCATCTCCGGTTTGTCTGCGGCTTCAGCAAGGTACAGCAACTTTATGGTACCCGAATAGATGCGGTTTCCGGAACTGAAAACCTCCTGCAGCTTTTTACGGCTTTTGAGGCGTTGCCGGCGTGGAAAAGTATTTGTTTTTGTTTGCTGCACGTTCAATAAAACACAAAAATACAGGGATCAGCGATGCAAAAAAATAGCCCCGTTACCGGAGCTACCAATTTTTTCAGAAATAAGGGGAAGCTTATTTCAGTTTCCTTTCGTCAGAAACCGTCAGTTTTTTGCGTCCTTTTGCACGGCGGCTTGCCAGTACTTTACGGCCGTTAGCGGTTTGCATACGCTTGCGAAAACCATGTACGGTTTTACGACGACGACGATGAGGTTGAAATGTACGTTTCATAATATCTTAAATTTTCACTTTTTTTTGAATGCGCATGGGAGAACATGCTGGTTTTCAAGTTTCAACCACAGGACACCACTCCCGTTGGTTTGTGAAAGGACGGCGAAGGTAGGGAAAAGTTTTTGGTTTTTTACAGAAATATGTGTTCCCCCGCCGGTTAAACGCATTAAATGCTGGTTGGAGCAATGGTTACTATCTTCAACTCCCCGGCAGAAGTATGTTATCTTATAACGGGCCTAATTGCGTTAACTACTGCAAAACACTGCTATCACAGCTCCAGATACCGGCTTTTAACCGGGGCGCCAAAGAACAGGCTGCCATGGCTATCAAAGTCCTCGGTAGAATCTGTAGTGAAAAATTGCCGTTGGCCGTTCTTGCTGCAGCGCTGTTCTATTTCAGGGTGCCGCAGCAGGTAATCGGCAAGACTGTTTGCAACCAATTCTCCCTGGGAGATCAGTTTTACATCAATCGGCAAATGTTCCTTTATCTTGTCTTTTAGCAATGGGTAATGGGTGCAGGCAAGCAATACCGTATCAATTTTTGGACCTTTCTGAAGCAACGCGTGCAGGTTCTTTTTGATAAAGAAGTCGGCGCCGTGGGTATTGATCTCGTTGTTCTCCACGATGGGCACCCACATCGGGCAAGCTTCCTGGTATACGGTGGCCTCCGGAAAAAATTTGCGGATCTCTATTGGATAGGATTCGGAAAGCACGGTGCCCCGGGTTGCCAGGATGCCAATCTCCCCGTTTTCAGAATAGCTGCCAATAACCTCGGTGGTCGGGCGGATCACTCCCAAAACTCTTCTGTCCGGCGCAATTTCAGGAAGGTCATTTTGCTGAATGGTACGTAATGCCTTTGCTGAAGCCGTATTGCAGGCAAGGATTACCAGGGCACAGCCCTGCTGAAAGAACCATTCCACGCATTGAAGCGTGTATTCGTATACGGTTTCAAAGGAACGGTTACCATAGGGCGCCCGGCCATTGTCGCCCAGGTATAAATAGTCATATTGGGGCAATCGCTTCACCAATTCCCTCAGAACTGTTAAACCTCCATAACCGGAATCAAAAACGCCTATCGGTGCCATAAAATGTAATGAAGTAGGATGTAAAAGTAATGAGTTGGCGGCAACCCGGGAAATAGCCGGGTTAAATTATTTTATCGCGGAAAGATTATCGGTACTGCCCGGGCAATATTGATTACGTTCGGCTTCCGGAAAATATTTTTTATGAAATTTTGCCGTCTCTTTTGAAATAAACAGGCTCTCGGTTATTTCTGCGCTCTGCGAATATCTGCGCCCAGGGCCTGTAACCGGGTGTCAATCTGCTGGTATCCCCGGTCGATCTGCTCAATATTCTGAATGGTGCTTTGTCCTTCGGCGCTTAAGGCGGCGATCAGCAAAGCCACCCCCGCGCGTATATCCGGGCTGCTCATGGTAATGCCCCGCAACTTCCGTTCGCGGCCAAGGCCGATCACCACGGCACGGTGCGGATCACAAAGAGTGATCTGTGCCCCCATATCGATGAGTTTATCTACAAAAAACAAACGGCTTTCGAACATTTTTTGATGAATGAGCACACTGCCGTGGGCTTGTATGGCGGTTACGAGCACAATGCTGAGCAGGTCGGGAGTAAAGCCCGGCCAGGGGTGATCATAAATAGTGAGCACCCCGCCGTCAAAATACTTTTGTATGGTATAGCTTTCCTGTGTGGGAATATGGATATCATCGCCTTTTATTTCCAGGTTGATGCCCAGTTGTTCAAAGCGGTTGGGTATTACGCCCAGGTCGGGAACGCTTACGTTTTTGATCAGGATATCGCTTTGGGTCATGGCCGCCAGGCCGATGAAGGAACCAACCTCGATCATATCCGGAAGAATGGTATGTGTGGTACCGGAAAGATAGTGCACCCCTTCAATGGTGAGCAGGTTGCTGCCGATGCCGCTGATCTTTGCTCCCATGCGGTTGAGCATTTTGCAAAGCTGCTGCAGGTAAGGCTCACAGGCGGCATTGTAAATGGTGGTAGTACCGGTAGCCATAGTAGCGGCCATTACCAGGTTGGCAGTACCCGTTACGGAAGGCTCATCCAGCAGCATATAGGTTCCTTTCAGCTCTTTGGCCGATAAATGGAAAAACCCATCTGCTTCGTTATGATTGATATCGATGCCGAACTTTTCAAACCCGATCACATGGGTGTCCAGTCTGCGGCGCCCGATCTGATCGCCCCCCGGCTTGGGAATAAAGGCTTTTTTATAGCGTGCCAGCATGGCCCCCGCCAGCATCACGGAGCCGCGCAGCTTGCCGCTTTTTTTACGGAAGGCATCACTGTGGAGGTAATCGATGTTTACGTCTTTTGCCCGGAAGATGCAGGTGCTGCGGTCAACCCGGTTCACTTCCACATTCATCTCC
Organism: Niabella hirudinis; assembly: GCF_051201075.1. NCBI lineage: Bacteria > Pseudomonadati > Bacteroidota > Chitinophagia > Chitinophagales > Chitinophagaceae > Niabella > Niabella hirudinis. The sequence goes on along the minus strand of NZ_JBPEHJ010000005.1, from coordinate 313,787 downwards.
GCCAGCAGCTCGATCAGCAGGTTTACATCCAGGATGTCCGGGATATTTTTGATCGTCACCTCTTCCGGGGTCAGCAATACTGCACAAATAATTTGCAACGCCTCATTTTTTGCACCCTGCGGATGAATTTCCCCTTTTAAACGGTTGCCTCCGCGAACTTCAAATACGTTCATTTGATCAAAATATTAATTTCCGGGCGAAGATAGTCGAATACAATTGTTCTTTTTAAACTACCCCGCCGCTTTTAATTGGAAATTCAGGAAGTAAGGATCTTTGAAATTGTCCTGAAGCGCCGAATGATTGCTTGTATTCTGCAAACTGTAGCATTCTGCGCAGGTTTTTTTCTTCAAAGTTGCGACCGTAGCCGGCTGTTAGCCGTATAGCTAATTCGGACAGGATCTGTTTGCCATAGCCGCCCGTCTGTTTTGGAGTACGTCTCTATTGATGCGCTTGCCAATATGCCAAAAAAGCATCGTAAGCGCACTGTTCGCCTGCTGCACAGTACAGCGATTGGTCCCGGAAATATAATCTCCGGTTTGAATGAACGGGACACTGAATAACAGATGCCTGTCAGGTCTTGTATAAAGCTTTAATAATACGGACTGATCAAGACATAGATAATGGGGCCGGTTACCGCTACGTAAAACCAGATAGGCCAGGTAATACGGGCATTTTTCCGGTGCCGGGGATATTCGCCAATCAATCCCCTGTATGCCGTAAACAAAATAAATGGCAGGATGATGCCCGCGAGCGGAATATGAGTGCCAAGGATGAAATAATAAATAAAGCGGATGGCGCCCGTACCTCCAAATTTGGTATCGCCCGCCAGCAGGTGATGGGCAATATAGCTTACCAGAAAGAGCATGGAAAGCACCATAGCCGTTAGCATCAGCCGCTTATGCAGCCGGTGCCGGCCGCTTTTGGCAGCAAAAAGAGCCACAACCAGCAGCACTGCAACAATGGAGTTGATAATGGCATTGATAAGCGCGAAAATATGCACGTCAAAACCTGGTTCAACATCCAGCTTTACCCGCCCCAGGGCTACAATAATGGCGAATACGATTACGGAAAAAGTATAAATAAGAAGCCGGGCTTTCTTATCATTTTTGGTCCACGATGGGGGCAACATTTTTTTTCTTTTTAAACAGGATCAGGAATAAGCCTACGAGAACGGCGGCAACCAAAAACACAATGGCCAGCAGGTTTAGCTGTCCCGATAATGCGCTTTTTTCATTGGGATTTTTTTCCAGCGTCAGCAGTACAAGATCCCTCGAAATTTTGGCCAGGGAAGCACTGTCAAGTCCATGGTAAAATCCACGGATAACCCGGCTGGTATCGATCAGTACAAAATGATCTGTATGAATAAAACTGGTATCAATACCCTTGCCATCTACCAGCCCGATGCGCATGTCTTTTAACGCCAGGTCGTAAATTGTTTTTTTATCACCCGTTAGCAGGTCCCATTGCTGGGGGTTGATCTGGAAGCGATCTGCCCAGGCTTTGAGCTGATGCACCGAGTCGCGCTCCGGATCAATACTGAAGGAGATGAACTGTACATCACTATTGGTGCGGTCACCCACCCGTTCGGAATTGGTGATGGAACCCTGCAGCCGCTTCATGTTTTGGGTAAGCGGCGGACAAATGGTAGGACAATGGGTGAAGAAGAAGTCGGCAATGATGATTTTCCCCTGGTATTTGTCCAGGGTTACCGTTTCGCCCAGCTGGTTCGTCAGCTTAAAATTGCTGAGCCGATGCCATACGGTATCCGAAACCTTTTTACCATCCTTTAAGGTGGAGTTGATGGAATCCGGAAAAAAACGCTGCGGCAATACCACCGCCTGATCAGCGTAATGCCCGATGATAAAGTAGCAGGTGAGCGGTAAAATGATCGCAATGAGAAGACCGTATATTGCTTTTCTGTTCAAAAGAAACCCAAATTAAGTTTTTGCAGCGGCAAAAGTCGTAAAAAGCTTTTAAACGGCCTTAAATAATTTGAAAATGTGAAAATATGAAAATGTGGGAATGTGAAAATGTGACGATGTGAAGATGTGCAAATGCCTGATGTTGCCTGTTGCCAGGCCTGCTATCAGATGCTAAACCCGTTTACATCGCACATTAAACGTTAAACATCAAACATCAAACTTTTAAATGGAATTGTGCTACTTTTAAGTCGTCTAAAAAATTACACAATGAGTTTTCATGTTAAACCACTGATGACAGGGGTACTGGTAGCATCCCTGTTCATAGCCTGTAATTCTGATCAGTCGCATGGCGAAAAAACAGCCGGCGAAGTGGCAGACTCTTCCTCTAATCCTGTGGAAACCAAAAACCCCAACAGTGATTATAAGCCGGCATTTGAAGGGCAAACCCGCATAAAAGGAGTAAAAACCCAAACACCATTGGAGGTGAAAATGCTTACTGACAGCCTGGTGTACCCCTGGGGAATCACCAGTTTGCCGGATGGGCGCTTTTTGATAACAGAAAGGAAGGGCGACCTTCGCATTGCTACTGCCGAAGGGCAGTTGAGTGCACCCATCACGGGCCTGCCCAAGGTAAACAGTGATGGGCAGGGCGGGTTGCTGGATGTGGCTGTTGATCCGGATTTTGCTGCAAACCGCACTATTTATTTTACTTTTTCGCAGAATGTTCCTCCGGGAACCTTAACCGCTGTAGGTAAGGGAAAGTTGGCTGCAGACGAAAAGACGATCGAAGGAGCAACTGTTATTTACCAGGGACTGCCGGCATTTCCCAGCAAACTGCATTATGGCGGTCGGTTGGTATGGGATAAAGAAGGAAATCTTTTTGTAAGTACGGGCGAGCGCTCAGATACTATATCGCGCCCCCAGGCGCAACATCTGAATTCTGCCCTGGGCAAGGTATTGCGGATTACTAAAGAGGGCAAGCCGGCCCCCGGTAACCCGAAATTTAATGCAACAGATGCCCGGCCGGAAATTTACTCCTATGGGCACCGCAATGTGCAGGGCCTGGCCATACACCCGGTTACCGGCGATCTTTGGGAGGATGAGTTTGGCCCCAAAGGAGGGGATGAGGTGAACCGTATTGAGCCGGGAAAAAACTATGGATGGCCAACGATCACTTATGGACTGGAATACAGTGGTAAAAAAGTTGGAGAAGGTATTACCCAAAAGGATGGGCTGGAGCAGCCGGTTTATTACTGGGATCCTGTGGTATCGCCCAGCGGTGCTACCTTTTATAGTGGTGACCTGATACCCGAATGGAAGAATAATTTGTTTATAGCAGCGCTCAGCGGTATGCATATTGTACGGCTGGTGATCGAAAATAATAAAGTAGTAGGAGAAGAGCGACTGTTGACGGATCAGCAACAACGGTTCCGGGATGTGGTACAGGGTGCAGATGGGGCACTGTATGCCATCAGCGATGGAGAAAAAGGAAGACTGTTCCGGATCGGGAAGAAATAAATGAAATCAGCGATTAGCATTTAGCCGGTCTGACGGCCGACAGTTATACTGATCCGGGGATGAAAAATGAACTCCCCGGATTTATAAAAATTACCAGTGCATTCCTTGCGAAGTATAATCGCTTAACTATTATTCAATGAATTGTAAACTGTTCACCGTTGCGCTTATCGCATTGGTTTTTGCGGGCTGTAACAACCCCGGGAATACTGGTAATGATGAGGAAGGGCTGTCGGTATTTAATGCAGATAGCCTTGTAAAGCATATTAAGATTCTATCATCGGATACGTTCCAGGGGCGCAAACCGTTCACGGAGGGCGAAACAAAGACCATTGCCTACCTGCAGGAGCAGTTTCAATCCATTGGGGTGCAGCCCGGCAACGGCGATAGTTACCTGCAGGACGTGCCAATGATCGATATCCTGTCACAACCGGATTCCCTGATGCAGGTAACTGCAGCAAATGGAAATCTGCAGCTGCAGGGCTTTGATGAGTATGTGTTGTCTGCACCCAAAACGGATGCAGTGGTCAGCCTGCATAATGTGCCGGTAGTTTTTGCCGGCTATGGGGTGGTAGCACCCGAATATCACTGGAACGATTATGAGGGGCTGGATGTGAAGGGAAAGATCGTAATGGTACTGGTAAATGATCCCGGTTTTAATAACGGGGATACCACCCTGTTCAAAGGCAGAACCATGACCTATTACGGCCGGTGGACCTATAAATTTGAAGAAGCAGCCCGGCAGGGCGCCCGGGGCTGCCTGGTGATCCACAGCACCGCAGCGGCCAGCTATCCGTTCAGCGTAGTGCAGAACGGCTGGAATGAATCGGAGCTGCGGCTGGACAATCAAAACGAAAAACTACTGGATGCCCAGGGCTGGATTTCCATGGAAGCAGCCAAAAAGCTGATCGTTGCCGGGGGGCAGGACACGGGCATTATCGCTAAAGCAGATATCCCCGGGTTTAAAGCAGTGCCCCTGGATGAAACTGTTTCTACCAGCATCAGGACAAAGGTTACCTACAGTAAATCGCATAATGTGATCGCAAAGATCACCGGCAGTAAATACCCGGATGAATACCTGCTTTACACGGCCCATTGGGACCACCTGGGTATTGGCAAGCCGGATGCAAGCGGTGATTCCATTTATAATGGCGCAGTGGATAATGCCAGTGGCACCGCTGCGTTGCTGGAGTTTGCCCGGGCCTGGAAGAGCCTCAAAACGCCTCCGGAACGTACCATCGTTTTTTTGGCTGTAACTGCCGAGGAGCAGGGTTTGCTGGGCTCTGCCTATTATGCGCAGCATCCCGTTTATCCTGTTGCAAAAACGGTGGCAGTATTAAATGTGGATGAAGTCAACAACTATGGCAAAACAAAAGACATTACGGTGATAGGGCAGGGGCAATCGGATATGGAAGATCTTTTGAAGGAAGCCGCCGAAAAGCGGGGGCGCTATATTTCTTATGATGCTACACCGGAGGCCGGGCATTATTTCCGGTCGGATCATTTCAGCTTTGCAAAAGCCGGAATACCTGCACTGGCGCAGGGTTTCGGGATTGATGTAGTGGGTAAGGGAAATGAATATGGTAAGAAAATGCAGGAGGAATTTAACGCGCAACATTATCACGAGCCCTCCGATGAGTACAACAAATCCTGGGACCTGGGCGGCGCCATAGATGATCTGCAATTGCTTTTTATGGTGGGTAAACGGTTAGCTTACGGGCATGTATGGCCGGGATGGAAAACCGGTTCGGAGTTTAAGGCGGAAAGAGATAAAAGCGCCGCAGAGCGAAAGCTTTAAATTTGTATCAAAGAATAAATTTTTCTGTTTACGGGATGAAGAGATTATTGACAACAACCATTGCGATGATGACTGCTTTTGCAGCGGTAGCACAAAATCCTGCCGGTGCATTAACGGTGGAGCAAATTATGCGCGATCCCAAATGGATGGGAACCTCCCCCGGTGATAATATAGCCTGGGCGAATGATGGCCGCTCCTTATTCTTTAACTGGAACCCAGACCGCAATCCTGCCGACTCGCTGTACCGGGTTACTATAGCAGATAAAACACCGCATAAGCTGGCATTGAATGAACAGCTCCAGGTTGTATATGAATACCAATTGCGCTATAACAGTAAGAGGTCTGCTGCGGTTTGGACAAAAGACGGGGATATTTACTACCGGGCACCCGGCGGCAGGATCACGCGCGTTACTCAAACACTGGAGGGGGAGTATAACCCTGTATTCAGCTTTAATGATACAAGGATTGTTTATAACCGCGGTCAGAACCTGTACTCCTGGGAAATAGCTACCGGGGCTTTACAGCAACTGACCAATTTTACCAATGACGCCCCGGCCGATAAAGATAAAAAAGGAAACGCAGAAGAGGAATGGTTAAAAAAGGAACAACTGGCCACGATGGATATACTGCGGGAGCGCAATGACAAACGGACCGCCAGTGAAAATTACCGTAAAGCTGCAGCGCTATCCGGTCCCAAACCGGTTTACCTGGGTGGAAGCCAGCTGACGGGTACGGTCATCAGTCCCGATGGCCGGTTTGTAACCTACCAGTTGTATACAACAGGGAACGGGAAAAGGACCATTGTACCGGATTATGTAACGGAAAGCGGCTATACCACCGATATTCCCGGCCGTACAAAAGTAGGGAGCCCGCAGGGTTACTCCCGGTTCTTTGTTTATGACCGCATAAAAGATACCGCCTGTAAGATCAACATGGAGCAGATACCCGGCATCCGGGATATACCCGCATACGTAAAGGATTACCCGCTGCAGTGGCAAAAAATGCAGAGGGATAATGCTCTTCGTAATGTAAATGTATGGGGTGTTGAATGGTCACCAAATGGCCGCTATGCCTTGCTGGATGTATACGCAGATGATAATAAGGATCGCTGGCTGCTATTAATGGATACTGCAACAGGGAGCCTGAAACCGGTGGACCGGCAGCATGACGATGCCTGGATCGGCGGTCCCGGTATCAGTCCCCGAGCTACCGGCTGGATCGATGACCAGACAGTTTGGTTTCAGAGTGAGGCCACCGGCTATTCGCATTTGTATACCTGCTCCGTTCTGCAGGGCGCTAAGATTGCATTAACCAAGGGCAACTACGAAGTACAGGACGCAAAACTCTCCAACGACAGGCAATCCTTCTATATTACAACCAACGAGGTGCACCCGGGTGAAAAGCAGTTTTATAAATTGAATATAAAAACAAAGACAGCTCAAAAACTTACAACGCTTGAGGGAGCCAATGAGGTAACTATAGCTCCTGACGAAAAATACCTGGCTATCAGGAATTCTTATATCAACAGGCCCTGGGAGCTGTTTCTGCAGGAAAACAAAGCAGGAGCAAAACCTGTGCAGATTACACATAAGGCGCAGTCAACAGCGTTTATGCAGTATCACTGGCGCATACCGGAGGTGATTTCCTTTGCAGCCCGGGATGGAGCGCCCGTATATGCAAGGGTATACAAGCCGGAAAACCCCAGGCCCGGTATGCCTGCGGTGCTTTTTGTGCATGGTGCGGGGTACCTGCAGAACGCGCATAAATGGTGGAGCTCCTATTTCAGGGAATATATGTTCAACAACCTGCTGGCGGATAATGGGTATTATGTGATGGATATCGATTACCGTGGCAGTGCGGGTTATGGGCGCGACTGGCGTACGGGTATTTACCGCTATATGGGCGGGAAAGATCTGACGGATCATGTGGATGCTGTAAAATACCTGGCTGATACCTATAAGATCGATCCTGCAAAAGTAGGGCTGTACGGGGGATCCTATGGAGGATTTATGACACTGATGGCCTTGTTTACTGCGCCGGATGTTTTTGCCAGCGGTGCAGCACTACGGCCGGTTACAGACTGGGCCAATTACAATCATGGTTATACTTCCAATATCCTGAACGAACCATTTACGGATAGCATCGCCTATCACCGCAGCTCGCCCCTTTATTTTGCCGGCGGATTAAAAGGGAACCTGCTGATCTGCCACGGTATGGTGGATGTGAATGTACATTACCAGGATGCTGTGAAGCTGGCACAACGCCTGATGGAGTTGAAAAAAGAGCACTGGGAACTGGCATCCTACCCCATGGAAGATCACGGGTTTGTAGAACCGGCAAGCTGGACGGATGAATACCGGCGCATCTTCAAACTTTTTGAGCAGACGCTGAAAAAGTAAAAGTTCGCAGGTTGGTCCAATGGAGGTGTCTTTGGAAAAAGGCCTGGTATTTTATTTATATGCGTGTTAAAAGGGTTGATCCGATTGATGATGCTGTGGCGCAATGTAGCTTTCAAATACCACAATTGCCCGAAAATTCAACTCCTTATTTTTTACACTCCACAATAATATCAAATTTTATACTGCCGCCTTTGGCACTTTTGGGGATTACATTTTTTATTCGCATAAGCGGCGCTCTTAAGGAATTACTGAATTTTATACTATACACACCTGCTACCGGACTGCTGTATTCGCCGTACATGCCATCCATATTGTTGGCATACGCAGTGTTAAAAGACTTCCAGCTATTTGCCTGCACCAGCTTTTCAAATGCATCACCGCTCATGCTTCCTTTGTATAACTGGCCGGAGTTGATGTTTTCCTGCTCCCAGCTGCCCATACCCCCGTTACTTTCTTTGAACATTTCAATTTCATCGTAACTGATAGACAAATCTGCTTCTTTCGCATTACCGGGAAACGTAAGAATGAGCGAGCCGCCATAGCCCCGGAATAAAACCATCGCTACATCTTTTTGTATTTCGCCTGCCGATTCCACATCTACACATTCACCCGTTGATGGCACAAAGAAGGGCCCGAATTTGGTATTACTTTGGTCACCCATCATTACATCCTGGTAGTACATTATATATTTACCGGATTTTTCCGCCACAGAGGCGGTGCCCTGGCTTTCAGGTTTCTGAGCTATACGCTCCCGAGCCACTGTGGGCTGCTCCGTATTGCTTTCTTCGGATCCCCCGGGGGCGATCTTTTCCGGCACTTTTTTGCTCTTTTTTTTCTTCCGCGATAAAATTGTATCAATATCAATTTTGTCGATAACTTTATCTACCGTCTCATTTGCTTTATTTTCCAGCTTTTTGCCAACGGTTTGTGCTGATGTTGCTATATTCAGCAGGAACATGAGCAATAGGATGATTTGTTTCATTACGACTATTTTTAAAGATGAATTTGAAAGAAGACTTTACCGGAGCTCCTGATGCGTTCATTTTGGAGCCGCAGGAGCAACGAAGGGGATTTCAGGATCGGGTATTACAGGTGTTGGGCCGGCAAAGGTTTTGCTAAAGTATACTATATGAGGGTTTTTAAAATGTATCTGGGGGTAGCCCTTTATCATAATCGGGTCTTTCATGGATACTATAACATGGTTCCCGTCGCTAAAAATAAAATCCGCCGCAAAAGTTGCCTCATAGGGGTTTGTTTTATCTCTTTGAGGAAATCTTAGTTCCACAGTAACCACAAAACCCTCATTCATTAAATCTTTGTAGGTTACTAATTGCTCCTTACGGTCAAATTGCCAGTATAATGATTTACTGCCGTCATTATAATATACCGGATCCGTTTTGTCAAAATAATAATCATAGGAAAATCCTCCTGATTTAGCACTTTTTACTATGAATTTCCGCTTATTGTAGGACGCTGGCGTAACGTTGTAATCAGATACGATCAATCTTATTTTAGTCAGCTTAGCATTCAGTATTTTGTTCACCCGTTTTTTTTCTTCCGCGGCTTTTGTGATACGCGGATCTATTGGTTTAAGCTGTGCCTGGCTGTTCAGCATCAGTAGCGCAACAATTGCGGCAAGTATTGTCTTTTTCATCTGTATATTTTTATGTTTTTATTTATCAGATAGAATTTTGCAGGATCCCGGAAACTTTCGGAACCATCGCCTTCGGTATGAATTTGCCCGGAAACTTTTATGACGATTCCAGGTGATCTGTTTTGTTTAAGTCAATGCTGCCTGGTTGCTGTAAATGTGACGGTAATATCCGGCCCCGCGTCCATTTTACCGGATAGTTCGCCAGTGGGTTCATTTATCTGACCACTCAATGAAGATGATCCTGAAAACTTATTGTCGGTAACGGTGTATGCAACCGAAAACTTCCCTTGGGTCGTAGCGGTATCGGCGGTGTTACCGCTCTTACCCAAATCATAAACCCAAAGTGTTCCATTGCTATTAAATAAAAGTGCAATAGTACCCTCAGACCCATTGCCGGTATTTACATAAGGCCCTTTCCAGAAGCCAATATACGTTTTGGAATAATCGCGTTGGGCATCGTCCTTTTTCTTAGAACAGGAAAAAACGAGGACACATATAAGCAGCGATAGCATAGTTCTTTTCATATAATTTTTACTTTTGATGGTTTTATTTGGCAGATGAGACGTTTTATTGTACAATATATTCGTATGTAGTGGTAGATTTTTCCCTACCGTTTAACATCTCGGTGATGCCGGACGGATATCCATTTGCGCCGGCCACATAGGTTGTTGTGTAGGTGTCTGTAACAGGGTTTTTAAGGTCATCATAATCTATAACCACTGACTTTTCTATAAGATTAATGCTGTTATACGGAGTGAATGGATTTACATTCCTAAGCGGATTTTTAATATTAGCGTAAGTATAAGTAATCTCTAACCGTAAATTATTTCCTGTATCATACCATTTATAGCTGGCAATATTTTTTTTATCTGCAGTGTAGGTTAATATTTGCTTATCGCTACGGCCACTTTTGTAGGTCCTTGATTCCTCAATGCGGTCGCTGTAATAGGTATAAGCACTTGCATCACCTTTGCTGCCATCTTCCAAATAGGTTTGGGCCGCCGTCATCCGGTTCATATTGTCATAGGAATATTCATTCCTTAAATTACCGCGGGCGGGAAATTTCCGGGCGGCAATATTTCCTTTGCTGTCATACGTGTAGGTAATAGGTTGTTCATTGGTTGTTCCTTTGTCTTCCAGCTCGGTAACGATACGCCCATGATCATCGTAGGCATATTCGGTTATCATATTGGAACCATCGTATGTATAAGTAGTACTCGTGCGTGTCAGCAGGATTTTCTTTTCGTGCCCGGCTTCATTCTTATCTTTTTTACAGGACAGGAAGGATGAAGTAATCAGCAGCGTTATCATTATAAGTCTGTTCATGGCTGGGTTTATATGATGCACAAATTTCATTGCATCACAAACCTACCCGGTCATACTGCCTGTATGGGTTTTTGATTGACGAAAGCCCCGTTTAAATTGACGAAGGAAAAAAGATATCAGTGACCGGCCGCAAAAGTGATGGCTGCAATAGTGCCATTGTCTCCTGTGGATGTAAAGCAAACCGTAGCGTTCATTTTTTCTGATAGCTCTTGTACCAGCTGCAGTCCCAGCCCGTTAAGGGTTTGGGTCGTATGTCCGCTTTGTAATTGTTTTTCAAAGTCCTCCTGCGTAAATGAACGACCGCTGTTTTGAATAGATAGTATAGTGCTGCCGTTTTTGATATGGGCTGTCACCATAATTGTGCCGCCTTGCGGCGAAGCTTTAATGGCATTTTGCAACAGGTTGCGGTAAATAGTCTGCAGAAAATTAAAGTCGGCAATAACGATTATGCCGGGAGCTATGTCGTTTTCAAACCGGATGGCCTTGGTTTCCACGCTTAGTTGCGCCAGTCGTTCTACCGGTTGCAACGCAGGTAATAGTTCTATGGGTTTTAGTCCTGGTTTTAATTCGTTCATTTGTGTTTTGCTCCACAACAGTAAATCTTCCATCATTTCCAGTAGAGATTCGGTAGCAGCCTCAATTTTATCAGCACGTTCAGCTTTCTCCTCCTCGGTATGTACATTCAGTTTCTGCAGCTTTAGATACTGATAGACTTGCTTTACCGGACTGCGCAGGTCGTGACCAATGATGCTAAATAACTTTGCCTTGGTACGGTTGGCTTCTTCCAGGTCGTTATTCAATTGTGACAGTTTTTTATTGTTCTCATCCAATAAATCGGCCGTTCTTTTTTTATTCCTGTAGATGATAATGTACAGCACTGCTATTAATCCTGTTAATCCCAGGCCAATTATAAACCACCAGCGCTGTTGCCGCGCATAACCAAGGTCCCGTTGCTGTGCATTGATCTGCTGCTGCTTTTCTTTGTTTTGAAACCGGGCTTCGGCATTGGCAAGGCTTTGCTGCGTAGTTACCGCATATAGCGAATCTTTGATAGGAACATAACGTGCATAACAATTGGCAGCCATCTGCCATTGCCCGAATACCGCATAGCATTTTGCCAGTTCTCCAAGTACATCGGCGTATTGTTCTGGTCCCATATCCAACCCTGCTTTTTCTGCATTTTTCAAATACACGAATGCCGCCTTATGGTTTTTTGCCGCAACAAGAGTTTTGCCCATCTGGTAATTAAACCCGGCAACCTGGAGCGTATCGATAACGGATGCACCAATAAGGGCTTGTGCTGTATTCATATACAAAAGAGCGCTATCAATCTTTTTATGCTTCAGGTAATAGTCGGAAAAAGAAAGGTCTGACAACATTCTTATATCCCAGTTGTTGTTCCTGTCATCGGGCGGGCCATATTCTTTCCGGTTAAAGTTGGTGAGCGAATCGTAGTACAGCCTGGCAGTACCTGGTTGAAATAATTGCAAATAAGCATCGGCTGTGTTTTTATAAAAATGAAGAATGGCTACTTTATATTGATTAATAAATATTTTTGATGGCCTCAGGTATTCCAATGCTTTTTGGGGTTGTTTTAAATCAATATAAAGCCCGGCTATATTGATATAACACACCCCGATATTAGAGGAGTCGGCACCATCATATCTATTTAATTTCAAATCCTCTTTAAAGCTTTCCAGTTCGGCAAGCATCACATTCATCTGCTGCTCGCGTAAGCCCAATATTTCGTAATACTTGTTTAACGCATTATAGAATTGTCGCTTTGTTACATTATTGCGTGTAGTATCAATGATATATAACGCTTCCCTGGCGGCCCCATCGCGCTTTCGGGCATACCCATCCATCGCGCTATACATGTACAGCAAACGCTCCAATGCGTTGATAATACGCTTTGGTTTACCCGAGCGGCGGGCATAAGACAACGATTTTTCCAGATACAAAATGGAGGTGTCACCATTTTTACCCTGATAACAGGCGCCGATGTAGAAATTGAATAAGGAAAGATTGTAATAGTCAGTTGGGGGCACAATTGTTAACGCATATCGTGCCGTTTTCAATGTCTCATTATACGCTTCAATTGCATTTAAAGAGTCGCAGATTTTGGAAATACGCAGGAGGTTCTGTGCATCTCTCTGCGAAAATGTTTTTGTAACCGCTAATAGCGTAATTAAACCAAGAAATAAGGTACGCTGTAGCATGGTATAAAATCTTGTTTGTATGTAGTTTTATTGAGGCTAAAAAACTTTCGTTTTTAAAAAAGTATACTTTCCTGTTAAATTGAAATTTCATTTTCTACAGCAACCCTGTAAGTTTTACCGATGGGCAATTCCATATTGTCGCAAATAAGCAACCCGGGGGAACGCAGTTCTCTTATTCTATGGCGGGCGGCAGCATAACTGCGATGAATGCGCAGGAAGCTGTTGTGGGGCAACCGGGTCAGGAAATCATTCAACCCGACAAGTGTCAGGTAGTTTCGGTGCGGCGTTACAATTTTGGTATAATTTTGCATGGCTTCCAGGTAAATGATCTCATTAACAGGCAGTCTTATTTTGTTATGTCCCTCGCTTATTAACAATATGTTTTTCTCCTGCTGTAGCTCATGAGTAACGGCCTTCTGTTTCATGGCCCAATAATCTTTGAGTCGCAGGATTGTTTGCGCAAACCGGTTACCGGTAATTGGCTTTAATATATAATCGAAGGCTGAAAGCGCAAAACCCTCTACCGCAAATTCCGGGTGCGATGTAATAAAAACGGCCAGTTCGATCTTATCCCGCAGCTGTCTCAAAATTTCCATCCCGTTAGCCCCGGGCATTTCTATATCAAAAAAAACGAGATCGGGCTGCAGCGAAATAATGGCCTGCAGACCATCGGAGGGAGCATCAAAACAACCAACACAGTTTAGCAGAGGTTCCGTTTTCAGGTATTCATTCAGTAGCAATAAATCGTCTCGTTCATCATCGATACATATGCAACGTATATTATTGGTCATTGGAGACGGTTAATGAATCAAATATAATAAATAACCCGAAATTGATAAGTAATGAAATGTATGACAATATATAAAGTTTTCGTAACTTCATAGGGCTAACACAATGCCTATGTTACCCGCCACCAACCTCTTCTTAGCAAGGGTTCCGTTTATCAAATTGCTGCTCCCGTTCGCAGGTGGAATTCTTCTATACTGGTATACTGTTGTACCGGTTGCCCTTTGCATTGGAGGGTTGAGTTTGGTAGGCCTCCTGATCCTGCTATACCGATACATTCCGGCGTATCGGCGGCTGCAGCTCCAGTGGCTGCAGGGGTTGCTGGTAGGCCCGCTGTTGCTCTGCCTGGGCATACTGATTGCTGCTTCAAAGGATGTGCGAAGGCACCGGGACTGGTTTCCGCACCGGTATATACCGGGAGCGTATTTCCGCGCAACGCTCTCGGAACAGCCCGTCGAAAAGAACCGCTCTTATAAGGCCGAAGCGGCTATAACCTGCCTTATCAGCAACGACAGCCTGCTTCCGGTGCGCGGACGGGTCCTTATCTATTTTCAAAAAGACGCCGGTATCAGCAGACTCAAGGCAGGAGACCCGCTGTTTTTTGAGAAACAACCGCAGGAGATCCGCAACTCCGGCAACCCGGGGGCTTTCGATTATAAACGGTATGCGTTGTTTAACGGGATCACACACCAGGTGTACCTGGCCCCCGGCGATTTTGTAAGAGGGCAGGCTGATCAGGGTTTTACGGTGGACCGGTGGTTGTATCAGACAAGATCGTCCATTCTTGGCATTTTAAAAAAGCATATAAATGGGCCCAGAGAGCTGGGTTTGGCAGAGGCGCTGCTGATCGGCTACCGGGATGATGTTGATAAGGAATTGTTGCAGTCCTACAGCGATACCGGGGTGGTGCATGTAATTGCCGTTTCCGGTATGCACCTGGGCCTGGTTTACTGGTTGCTCAATCTGTTCCTGGAGCCGCTGCGGAAACGGAAGCAAACCCGCTGGCTGCATGGGCTCATTATTTTAAGTGTGTTATGGATGTTCAGCTTACTGGCAGGGGGAGCCGCCTCCATTATCCGCGCCGCTGTGATGTTTACCTGCATCCAGCTGGGAAAAATGCTGAACCGCAATGCCTCCATCTATAATACACTGGCCGCATCGGCTTTCATATTGCTTTGCTGCAATCCTTACTGGCTGTGGGATGCGGGGTTTCAGCTTTCCTATGCTGCTGTATTGAGCATTGTTATTTTCTATAAGCCGCTATACCGGCTCATTGCGGTAAACAATAAATTAATGGATGCTGTTTGGCAGCTCTGTGCGGTAAGTATAGCAGCCCAGGTACTGACCACGCCCATAGCCGTTTACCAGTTTCACCAGTTTCCCCTCTGTTTTTTGATCACTAACCTGCTGGTAGTGCCAGTGTCCAGCGTAGTGCTGATCGGCGAATTATTGCTGGTTTGCGCGGCTCCTTTTGGTCCACTGGCTGCTTTTGCAGGTAAGGTCTTAAGTGGTTTGATCTGGTGGATGAATGGGATCGTGGAAAACCTGGCCCGCCATCCCTTTGCTTTGTGGAAAGGATTATTATTAAATATACCGCAGGTGGTTCTGCTTTACATTTTCACAACGGGTATGGGGATGGTATGGATACAAAAGAGAAAAGCGGGACTATGGATAGCCGCAGCCTCCCTGTGCGGGATCTTTATTTTAAGAACGGTTTCTTTTTACCAGGCAGACCGGCAGGCGAAGCTGATCGTATACAACATACCCCGGGCCGGTGCGATTGACCTGGTCAGTGGCCGGAACCATCTTCTTATTGCCGACCCGGCTGCAGCAACAGATCCGCTGATCCGGAGAAATGTATTTCAGCCTTCGGCAACCCTGCACCGGCTCCGGGGAACCGGAAAAACCTGCAACCTTAACGACAGTAGCGATCGTTCGTTTATTTTTTACGGCAAAAAGGTAGTGCTGATCAATCAGCCTGCGGGTATGATTGATAGCTGCGGCGATGCAGCTGTTGTGGTGCTTTCCGGCAACCCCCGGCTGT
Organism: Niabella hirudinis; assembly: GCF_051201075.1. Lineage (NCBI taxonomy): Bacteria > Pseudomonadati > Bacteroidota > Chitinophagia > Chitinophagales > Chitinophagaceae > Niabella > Niabella hirudinis. The sequence continues at coordinate 298,124 of NZ_JBPEHJ010000005.1, read as the reverse complement.
ATATTTCACAGCTCATCGGGCGGATCCGGCCCCTTCAGATTGTTATTGACGGATCGGTACCGGCGTGGAAGGCCCGCTACTGGCAGCGCGATTGTGATGCATTGAAGATACCCTGTCATAATGTTGTGGAGAAAGGGGCTTTTGTAATGAACCTTTGAACGCTTACCTTTGCCGCTCAATAAGCATTCCAATTCAGTTTTATGAACAAAAAGATACAATCCGCACTCATTTCCGTTTTTTATAAGGATGGGCTGGAACCCATTGTAAAGGAATTATCCCGGCTGGGCATTACGATCTATTCCACCGGCGGAACGCAAAAATTCATTGAAGACCTGGGCATCCCGGTGGTTCCGGTAGAGCAGTTGACTACCTACCCTTCTATCCTGGGCGGGCGCGTAAAAACCCTGCACCCATCCGTATTTGGAGGCATTTTGGGGCGGAGGGACCTTGAATCGGATATCCAGGAGATGACCGAATACAAGATCCCCGAAATTGACCTGGTAATTGTGGACCTGTATCCTTTTGAAGAAACTTTAGCCGCGGCAAATTCCCCTTCCTTTGGAGGGGGCCAGGGGGAGGCCGAAAAACTGATCATCGAAAAAATTGACATCGGCGGCCCTTCCATGATCCGTGCGGCTGCCAAGAACTTTAAAGACGTTGTGGTAATAGCCGCCAAAAAAGATTACGCCGGTTTGGAAGAACTGTTAAAGACACAAAACGGTGAAACCTCTATTGAACAGCGCAAATCCTTTGCTGCAAAGGCGTTTGAGATTGTGGCACATTATGATGTAGCTATTTCCAATTATTTTAACGGCAACAGCGGAGCCTATTTTTTACAATCCGTAAACAGCCCCAAGGCCATGCGCTATGGCGAAAACCCGCACCAATCGGGTACCTTTTATGGCAACCTGGAGGAGTTGTTTAACCAGTTAAACGGTAAAGAGCTTTCTTATAATAACCTGGTGGATGTGGATGCGGCTGTGCAGCTGATCGCCGAGTTTAACCTCCTCTCCTCCGGAGAGGGCCGGGGTGAAGCCGTGTTTGCTATCATTAAGCATACCAATGTTTGCGGGGTAGCAGCAAGGGCTGCGGTAAGTGATGCCTGGAAGGATGCGCTGGCTGGTGATCCCGAAAGCGCTTTTGGCGGCGTATTGGTAACCAATGGTACCGTGGATGAGGCAACTGCCAATGCCATCAACGAAATTTTCTTTGAAGTACTGATAGCGCCTGCATTTGATGAGGCCGCGCTGAATATTTTAAAATCTAAAAAGAACCGGATCCTTTTACAACTGAAGGGGGATGGCTTAAAGCCGGGTGTTCAAAACAAATCCGTTCTCAACGGGGTGCTCATCCAGGAGCAGGATAGAGGCAATTATACCGAGTGGAAAGAGGCCGGTGGCCGCGAAACCACAGCGGCGGAGAAAGCAGACCTGGAATTTGCCAATATCATCGGCAAGCATTTAAAATCCAATGCCATTGCGCTGGTGAAAGATAAGCAACTGGTGGGTAAAGGCGCCGGGCAAACAAGCCGTGTTGATGCGTTGCGCCATGCAATCGAGAAAGCCAAACAATTTGGCTTTGATCTGAAAGGTGCCGTACTGGCCAGTGATGCCTTTTTCCCATTCAATGATTGTATACAAATCGGGCACCAGGCAGGTATTGAAGCCTTTATTCAGCCCGGTGGTTCTATCCGCGACAAGGATTCCATTGAATATGCACAGCAAAATAACCTGGCGATGGTGATTACGGGCATGCGGCATTTCAAGCATTAATATCCCCGGCGAAAGAACCACGAAGACGCGAAGCCACGAAGAAACACAAAGAAGTTATAGGGTTCAAAATCTTAGTGAGTCTTAGTGCCTTCCTGTCTTAGTGGCGAAAGAACCACGAAGAGGTTATAAGGTTCAAAGTTCTTAGTGCGTCCTGGTGTCTTAGTGCCTTGGTGGCGAAAGAACCACGAAGGGGCGAAGTCACGAAGAAACACAAAGAAGTTATATAGGCTCAAAGTTCTTAGTGTGTCTTAGTGCCTTGCTGCCTTAGTGGCGAGAAAACCACGAAGGCACGAAGCCACGAAGAACCACAAAGAAGTTATAGGGTTCAAAATCTTAGTGAGTCTTAGTGCCTTCCTGTCTTAGTGGCGGGAAAACCACGAAGGCGCGAAGCCACGAAGAAACACAAAGAAGTTATATAGGCTCAAAGTTCTTAGTGAGTCTTAGTGCCTTGCTGCCTTAGTGGCGAAAAAGTACAATGCATGAAGTTTTAAGCGCGCTTATTCGTGACCTTTGTAGCAAAACGATATTTTATGGATGGACTGAAGATCGCTACCGCCCAGTTTGAAAACCGGAGCGGGGATAAGGCTTATAATCTTTCAGTGATCGAATCACTTGCCTGCAAAGCCGCCGCCGCAGGAGCGCAGGTGATCGCTTTTCATGAATGCTCCATTACGGGTTACACTTTTGCAAGGCATCTTTCCCGTGAAGCACTTGCGGCCATCGCCGAACGCATTCCGGAGGGAGAAAGTATTCAGCGCTTGCAGCAGATTGCCACAGATAATGATATCACGATCCTGGCAGGGCTGTTTGAAAAAGATGAACAGGACCGGTTGTATAAGGCCTATGTCTGTGTAGATAAAAGCGGGCTGGTGGCAAAGTACCGCAAATTGCATCCATTTATCAATCCGCACCTGCTGCCGGGCGATGCCTACTGTGTATTTGACATCATGGGCTGGAAATGCGGGATCCTCGTCTGCTATGATAATAATATTGTTGAAAATGTAAGAGCTACCCGCCTGCTGGGAGCCGAGATTATTTTTATGCCGCATGTAACCATGTGCACACCCTCCACCAGGCCCGGTGCCGGTTTTGTGGATCCGCAGCTTTGGTATGACCGGGAGAAGGATCCTACTTCATTGCGACTGGAATTTGATGGTATGAAGGGACGCGACTGGCTGATGAAATGGCTGCCCGCAAGAGCCTATGACAATGCGGTATATGTTGTTTTTTCGAACCCGGTTGGCATGGACGATGACCAATTAAAGAATGGTTGTTCCATGATCATTGATCCGTATGGCGATGTGGTAGCCGAATGCCATTTTTTTGAGGATGGCTTTGTCACCGCGGGATTGTATAAAGAACATCTGCAAAAAGCCGGGGGGCACCGGTATATCAACGCCCGGAGACCAGATCTGTACAAAGACATTCTTGGAAAGGCGCATACGGCCAACCAGCAGGTGGTTTGGCTGAACCAACCGGATAAGACGACCGGATCCTGACCCGCTGCCTTATTTCCGCTAAAAATATTTGTCTACCTACTAATAGGTAGGTATCTTTGGCCGGTGAATACCCGCTCGGAGATTATGCGTATTGGAGATGCCCTTTTAAGGGAGCGGGGATATAATGCCTTTAGTTTTGCTGATATCTCGCGCCAGCTGCATATAAAAAATGCATCAGTCCACTATCATTTTCCCACAAAAACGGCATTGGGATTGGCTATTATTACAGGCTATGAAGAGCGGTTTGCCCGGCTGCGGCAGGAATTGGCGGGCCGGCCGGTAATGGAAAAGCTGGAAGCCTTTTTCAATGTGTATATTGCAGCCCGCAAGGAAGACCGGATTTGCCTGGTAGGTGCCCTGGCCACAGACTTTTATACTGTAGATGCTGCAATACAGGAGGCGCTTGACCAAATGGTGCAGCAGGTGCTCAACTGGCTGATGTGTATACTGGAAGAAGGAAAGCGTACCGGGGTATTTTTCTTTGAGCTGCCGGTACGTACCAAAGCGCTGCTGATCACTACAAATATGATTGCGGCATTGCAACTGACGCGGGTTACCGGCAAAAAGGATTTCGACGACATAAAGCAGACTTTAATTAACGAATTAATAAGAAAAAAATGAGACGTGTAGTAGTAACCGGGCTGGGTGCATTAACGCCCATTGGTAATAATGTGAATGATTTCTGGCAGGCGCTGATCAATGGTGTTAGCGGCGCGGCGCCCATTACGAAATTTGATGCATCAAAGTTTAAGACCCGGTTTGCATGTGAGCTCAAAAATTTTGATCCGCTTACCTTTATTGAGAAGGCGGAGGCGCGCCGTTATGACCTGTATACCCAATATGCGCTGATTAGTGTAGCAGAAGCGGTACAGAATGCCGGCATCTCCTTTGAAGAGCTGAACCGCGACCGTATTGGCGTGATCTGGGGATCGGGCAACGGAGGCATCCAAACCTTTCAGCAACAGGTAATGGAGTTTGCCCAGGGCGATGGCACGCCCCGGTTCAATCCCTTTTTTATTCCCAAAATGATCGTGGATATTGCTTCGGGCATCATCTCCATCAAATACGGGTTGCGGGGGGTTAATTTCACCACTGTTTCTGCCTGTGCTACTTCCAATACGGCCATTATTGACGCCTTCAATTATATCAAATGGGGAAAAGCCGATATGATCATTACGGGAGGTTCCGAAGCGGCCATTAATGAAACCGGCGTGGGGGGCTTTAATGCAGCCAAGGCGCTGTCGACCAACAATGAGGAAGCCGCTACTGCTTCCCGGCCCTTTGATGTAACAAGGGATGGCTTTGTGATGGGCGAGGGCGCCGGAGCGATCATCCTCGAAGAGCTGGAGTGCGCTAAACGCCGGGGAGCTGCCATTATTGCCGAAGTTGTGGGTGGCGGCATGGCTGCGGATGCCTACCATCTTACCGGTACGCACCCCGAGGGTGAAGGCGCCCGCCTGGGCATGCTGGCTGCGCTGGAAGATGCGGGTATTACCGCTGCGGATATCGACTACCTGAACACTCATGCCACCTCTACCCACCAGGGCGACCTGAGCGAACTGAAAGCAGCAGAGCGGGTATTTGGTGCCTCCACCAAACTCAATATCAGCGCTACAAAATCCATGACGGGGCATTTGCTGGGCGCCGCAGGGGCGGTGGAGGCCATTGCCTGCATCCGGTCCGTACAGGAAAATATAGTGCCGCCGACTATTAACTCCACCGAAATTGAGCCGGCTTTTAAGGACCTGTTTAACCTGACCCTGCGTAAGGCACAACAAAAAGAAGTACGGTACGCCATGAGCAATACATTTGGATTTGGCGGCCATATTGCTACGTCTGTTTTTAAGAAATATGAAGAAATTTGAGAGTGTACTGATTTGAAGATTTGAAAATGAAAAATCATTTTTTACAGGATACTCATTACCACATTCTCAAATCTTCAAATCTGATTGTTGTACACTCCAACCTTTTACGCTCCCAATTGTAATATGGGTATACTAAATCATTCAGAAGATGGAAATACGTTTGAACACGGATAATCATTTTACAGCCTCCGAAGCCTTTTTAGAAAAAGTAAGCGCCGAATTAGCAAAGAAACTGCACCGTTTCAGCGAATATATAACAACTGTTGAAGTTTTCTTTGGAGATGAAAACAGCGGTAAAAGCGGTACGCATGATAAGCGTTGCACCATTGAAGTACGCCCCCGTAACCTGCACCCCGATGCCGTAACCCATTTTGCAGATACCGTAGATCACGCCTTCAACGGGGCTGTGGATAAAATAAGAAATTTGCTGGATAGTCGCATTGGAAAATTACAAAACAAGGCTTAAAATATTTCCACAGCCTGTGTATAACAAGTTTCCCACGTCTCAACTTTATACGATTAATTTGTAGTCGGCTTTTTTGGTAAATGATGCCGCTGAAGCCTTCCCTTATTTGTCATTAATACAATGCTCTCGGGCAGAAAGCAGTATTTTATTCCGGTAGGAAATAGCAGTATTTCCAAAGGGGTAACTGTCGTCTCTGCTCCCGGCGTTTAAGGAACTGATTTTTTAAAGAACAAGAATATTATATATGGGCTTATTTGATAAACGCGTGAATTATAAACCTTTTGAGTACCCGGAGGTTTTGAAATTTACAGAAGCAATCAACAAATCGTTTTGGGTGCATTCGGAAGTGGATTTTACGGCAGACGTACAGGATTTTCACAGTCACCTCAACATTGCACAGCGCAATGCCATTAAAAACAGCCTGCTGGCAATTGCGCAAATCGAAGTAGCGGTAAAATCGTTCTGGGGTAATTTATATAATCATATGCCCAAGCCCGAGCTCAACGGCCTGGGCAGCACCTTTGCGGAATGTGAGTTCCGGCACTCGGAGGCGTATTCCCGCCTGCTGGAAGTATTGGGCTATAATGATGAATTTTCCAAGCTGATTGAAGAGCCGGTAATTGCAGAACGTATCAAATATCTGTCCGAAGCATTAAAGGATGCAAAATCTGCCGATCCTAAAGAATATACCCTGTCCCTGATCCTGTTTGCGATCCTGATCGAGAACGTTTCCCTGTTCAGCCAGTTTGCCATCATCCTTTCGTTTACCCGTTTTCGCGGGTTGATGAAGAATGTAAGCAATATTATTGCCTGGACCTCCGTTGATGAGCAGATCCATGCCAATGCCGGTGTATACCTGATCAATAAGATCCGGGAAGAGTACCCCGAGCTGATCGATGAAGCTATGGAATACCGTATTATGGCCCTGGTACGGGATTCTATTGAAGTAGAGGGTCGTATTATCGACTGGATCTTTTCCGAAGGAGAGATTGATACGATCAGTAAAACCAACCTGCTCAATTTTATGAAGTTCCGGGTGGATGAGAGCTTTGAAAAACTGGGTTTCCGGAAGCAGTTCAATGTTTCGCAGGAAGAATACCGTCCCATGCAATGGTTTGAGGAAGAAGTATTTGCCAACAGCCTCGATGATTTCTTTGCAAAGCGGCCGGTGGAATATACCAAGCACGATAAGAGTATTACTTATAACGACCTGTTTTAGCGGCACCCCCGGCCCCTCTCCTTTGGAGATGGGAGAAAAGAGGGCTTAGTAAGATGATGGATGACCGGAACGATGCAGTGTGCGATCCCGCTTTTGGCGGGACAGGCTCCAGGAAGCTGCCACCTGCACCTCTGCCGGTATAAAAATAATGATGCACAATAGAACCTTAAACCTTGAACTTTAAACAATAAATTTTTTACATGGAAAGGCTTTGGTGGAAAAATGAAGAAAGCGAACAGATCCTGAACCGGGGATACCTGTTAAATGGAGAAACAGTAGAAAAAGCAATTGACCGTGTGTGTACCGCTGCAGCCCAGCGCCTGTACAAGCCCGAACTGAAAGAAGCCTTTAAAGAAATGGTGGAGAATGGCTGGATGAGTTTCAGCTCGCCTATATGGGCTAATATGGGTACCGAAAGAGGGTTACCCATTTCCTGTTTTAATGTACACATGCCGGATAATATTGAAGGTATTACGCATAAACTGGGCGAAGTGATCATGCAGACCAAGATCGGGGGCGGTACCTCTGCCTATTTTGGTTCGCTGCGCGGCCGGGGTAGTGCGGTTACGGACAACGGAAAGAGCAGCGGTGCCGTAAGCTTTATGCGGTTATTTGATACGGCGATGGATACCATTTCCCAGGGCGGGGTACGCCGGGGCGCCTTTGCGGCCTACCTGGATATTGATCACCCGGATATTGGTGAGTTTTTGAATATTAAAGATATCGGGCATCCGATCCAGAACCTGTTTAATGCGGTGTGCGTACCGGACTACTGGATGCAGGAGATGATCGATGGAGATATTGCAAAAAGAGAAATATGGGCGCGCGTACTGGAAAGCCGCCAGCAAAAAGGATTACCGTATATTTTTTATACGGATAATGTGAACAAGAACAAACCCCAGGTTTATAAAGACCTGAACCTTGCCGTAAACGGAAGCAATCTTTGTTCGGAAATCATGCTGCCTTCGACAGAAGACGAATCTTTTATTTGCTGTTTGTCTTCTTTAAACCTGGAGCTGTATGATGAGTGGAAGGATACGGATGCTATTAAACTGGCAGTGTTTTTCCTGGATGCGGTATTGCAGGAGTTTATTGCAAAAACAGAAGGCAACCACTACCTGGCTAATGCCAACCGTTTTGCCAAACGTCACCGGGCATTGGGCCTGGGCGTGCTGGGCTGGCACTCCTATCTGCAGCGCAATATGATCGCCTTTGAAAGTATGAAGGCGAAACAGCTGACCCATTCCATCTTCTCCGAGCTACAGGAAAAAACAGAAAAGGCCACCATTGAACTGGCCCGCATTTATGGCGAACCGGAGCTGCTGAAGGGATATGGCCGCCGCAATACCACGGTAATGGCTATTGCTCCTACAACATCTTCCTCGGCCATCCTGGGGCAATCGTCACCCGGCATTGAGCCCTTTGTAAGCAACTATTATAAAGCCGGCCTGTCAAAAGGAAACTTCATCCGCAAGAACAAATACCTGAAGACCCTGCTGGAGGAAAAGGGGCTGGATACGGAAGATGTATGGCGTAGCATTATGCTGAACAATGGTAGTGTGCAGCATTTGGAGGGGTTGACAGAGCACGAAAAAGATGTGTTTAAAACCTTTCGTGAAATCAGCCAGCTGGAAATCATACAACAGGCTTCTATCCGTCAGAAATTTGTGGATCAGGGACAGAGCCTAAACCTTAATATTCCCCCGGGACTGCCGGTAAAGGAAGTAAACAAATTGCTGATTGAGGCCTGGAAGCTGGGCGTAAAAACCTTGTACTATCAGCGCAGCCAGAGTGTTTCAAAAGAACTGGTAAACACGCTGACGGTTTGTAGCAGCTGCGAATCGTAAGCCGGTTATTTTGACGGTATAAATTATTATAAAGATCAGGAGAAGATCCTGGTCTTTTTTTTATTGGATACGGATCAAAACCGGTCTCCAAAAAGAAAAAGCCCTCCGCCGTTTAACCGGATCCTCTTTTAAGAATGGCGGCCTGCCCGTTACCGGTATCCGCAATGCCAGAGAATGAACGCATATTCTTTAGCCCGCTGAGCAAATTGCTCTTCCACCGTACTGCCACCAAAATGGCCGGCCTTATAATCCACATATAAAAAGACGGGGTTGGTAGAAGCGCCCTCGGTCTGCATTCTTGCGGCGAATTTGGCGGGGATATAACTTTCCACCCGGGGATCGTTAAACCCTGTGGTGATCAACTGCGCCGGATAAGCGATACCTTTCTTTATGTGTTGATAGGCGTCCATTTCCAGCAGCGCCTTAAATTCAGTTTCGTCATTTACAGTTCCAAATTCGGGGATATTGGCAGGACCATTGGGAGAGCGTTCCATACGCAGTGTGTTTAAACAGCCCACTTTTGGAATGGCAACTTTGTATAGATCCGGGCGTTCGGTAATGGCCCTCCCAATAAGAATGCCGCCGGCGCTGGCACCGGTAATGGCCAGCTTTTGTGAGGTGGTGTAGCCATTACGGATCAGGTACTCTGCACAGGCATTAAAATCCTTCCAGGTATTGGGTTTGGTGTTTTTTTTGCCGGCCAGCCACCATTCCTGTCCCTTTTCGCCGCCACCCCGCACATGCGCAATGGCCATTACAACGCCACGGCTAAGCAATGGCAAATAAGAGGATGAAAAATAAGGCTCCTGAGACATGCCATAAGAACCATAACCTTCCATAAAGGAAATATTGCTGCCATCTTTTTTGAACTTCGTTTTATCATATACAATGCTAAGCGGTACCAGGGTGCCATCATGAGATGGAACTTCTACTTCTTCGTATTGCAGGTGCTCCTGGCCCGGGTAGGAGATCTTCATCGTAAAGGGACTGTTGGAGAATTTTTTTGTGTCCAGGTCATATTTGTAAAAATTTAAAGGCAAATTCCATCCCAGGTTCGTCAATATTAATTCATTGGTATGGTTGCCCTGGGGGCTGGCAATAATGTTTCCGTTAAGCGGGGTGTTCAACGCAATTGTTTTGCCCGTTGAAAGATGGTAGGCATAGGGCTTTTTTATGAGTTCATTTTTGCTTTTGTTGATGATAAGGTAATCCCGGGATTGTGAAACATCAGAAAGTTTCCAGTCCGCGTCACCCGAAGCTATTTCAGGGGCATTGGCCAGATCGGGTTTTTTCAGAGAGGTTTTTATAATGCGGAACATCGGGTTGCCTTTGGAGGTTAACAGGTAAATGTCGGATCCTTTTACAAAAATGTTCCACACCTGGTCTTCTTTTGTGCACAATGGTGTCCAGGCAATGTGCTCGTCATTTAGCGCTGTAACGGGCGCCACGTACAACTCTTTATAATTTTCTACCGTAAATTTTCCAAGGATCATGTATGGTGAGTTCTTAAAAAGGTATACGCCCGGAAACTGGGAAGGAAGTATCCGGAGCTCCGGATATTTTTGGGCGCTGGCAATAACCTTGTCTTTTGATAAGTCGGTTCCCAATGTATGCAACATACATGGTGCATTCTGCCATACTTCGGGATCGTGCGTGTCGTAGCTTTTAGCCCTGCCATACATGATTAAATCCTTGCTGCCTTCAACAAAGTTTCCGCTGCTGTGAGGGATCCTGTCTGGCAGCATTTTCCCGGAAGCTACATCCATCACGCGTATGTCGCCCAGTTCAGCGCCGGCTTCACTAAGGTTAAACAGCACCCGGCTGCCGTCATCGTTAACGCTGATGTTATAATTCATGGTCTTGCCGGGAATGTATTGCTGCGGATCAAATAGCAACACTTCTTTTCCCTGTTCTCCCTGCCGGTAATAAAGTTTGTACACGGGTTCTCCGGGGAACCGTTTATTATAAAAGTATTTTCCGCCTGCTAAACCCTGGGGATTGTATTTTGCTGTAACAATTTTGTCGAGCGCCTTCAGTTCTGCTGCAATGGCCTCCTGCCCGGGTATTTGGGCCAATTGCGCATTAGTGTAGGCTGATTGTGCCTGGAACCAGTCCTGCACCTCGTTGCTTTTAACATTCTCCAGCCAGCGGTAGGGGTCTTTAACAGTGACATTGAAATAGGTGTCACTGCTGTCTACAGTCCTCGTAGCCGGATAATTGTATTGGGCACTGGAAGCGGTGCATAGAACACCACAAAGAAGCAGGGCAATAAAGATGCGGTACATAGCTCGTTTTTTTTGGTTGAACCTTTTGTATTGGCAGGTGCGTATAAAGATATTGCATTCTTTTGAATAAAAAAAGGAGATTGCTGATTGGGCTAAGGAATGAAAAGGCTTTTTTGCCGGGCTTTATGCAATTTATATTGTTCCTGCATCTTACTCCAAAAGAGCGGAATGATGATGTATATGAAACAGATCTGCCGGCTTGTGTTAACACCGCCTGTCTTATTGATAGCCCTTTTTATCCGGGCGCAAGCCCCGGTGATGGAAATCAATGAGAATGGAACATATCAGCCGGACCTAACCGTAGCGCTGCAGGAGCTTTCGGCCGATATAAAGGTTGTTGGCAATATTGCCACCACTACTATACGTATGCGTTTTTTCAACCGATCTAACCGGTTAAAAGAAGGGCGCCTGACCTTCCCCCTTCCGGAGGGTGTAAGCGTAAGCGGTTTTGCGCTGGATATAAATGGTGTGATGCGTAAAGCCGTTCCGGTAGAAAAGGCAAGAGCCACTGCTGCTTTTGAAAGCATCGAACGCCGGCAGGTAGATCCCGGCATTCTTGAAAAAACGGAAGGCAATAATTTCAGAACCCGGATCTACCCGATAAATCCCAATGGAGCACGAACGGTAGCGATCACATATAACCAGGAACTGCATAGCAGCAACGGTCGGCTGGTATATGATCTTCCGCTGGCCAATAAAACAATCGGGTCCTTTTCCCTGATGGCAAGTGTATACGAAACAGCCGAACAGCCGCAGTTGCCTGAAACGCCGGATGGCAGTTTTGTATTTGAAAAAAAGGGAAATGTATGGCGCGCGTCCATACATAAATCCGATTTTACACCGGGCCAGTCGTTAAAGATTATATTTCCCCGGCAGGAAGCTGCGCCCAAAACGCTTGTAAAGCGGAAAGATGCGGACTCCTGGTATTTTTTAACCAATGTATCGATAACACCACCTCCTCCTGTATCAAAACAGCTGCAGCAACTCACCATTTTATGGGACAATTCCCTGAGCGGTCTGAAGCGGGATCATAAAAAAGAAAAAGCGTTTTTAGAAAAATTGTTTGTAACTAAAAGCAATATAAATGTTACACTTTACACCGTTGCTACCACTACAAAAAAAATAGGTGATTACACCGTATCTAAAGGCGCCACCGGGGCATTATTGAAAGCAGTAGATGACATAACCTACGATGGCGCCACAGACTATAGTACTATTCCCCCCGCACTGGCCGGGGAGGTATTGTTCTTTACAGATGGCCTCTCCAATTTTGGCGAATGGAGCCGGCTGCCCGGCAAACCGGTTTCTGCGGTAGTAGCTACGCCGGTTGCCAATTATAGTAAACTGCAGTACTATTGCAACAGTACCGGCGGGCAACTGATCAACCTCAATGCAGCCAGTGCAGAAGATGCCGCAACCCGGCTGGTTAACCGGCCCTACCGCTTTCTGGGTGTAAAATATTTATACGATATTACCAGTGTAAACCCCGGGGCGGCTGTGGTTTCAGGTGATCACCTGCTGATTACGGGTATTGCCCGCAAATTGCCGGTGACCATCACCCTGCAGTTTGGGTATGGAAACATCGTAGAAAAAGAGATTCCTGTTACCCTGGATGACCGGCAAATAGCAGGCGATTGGGCTATAGAAACCTTTTGGGCGCAACAGCAGCTGGCACAGCTGGAGCCCTTTTATGACCAGCACAAAGAAACCATTGCGCGACTTGGAAAAGAGTTTGGCATTGTAACGCCCAACACCAGCTTGATTGTGCTGGAGAATGTAGCCGATTATGTAAAATACAAGATAACGCCGCCCACCGAACTGTTGCCGGAATATAAAGCTCTTGTAAAACAACAAAAGCTGCAACAGGAGAGCAATTACCTGGAAGTTGCCCGGAGGCGGATGGCAGCGTTGAAACAATGGTGGAATACCAGTTACCCGGTAAAAGCATCTGAAAGAAAATTTAAGGCACCCCGGGCAATGGTCACTGATCGCGTTTCCTACGAGGCTCGCTCCGCGCCAGTGCAGGAAGACCACCGTACCCGTACCATTACAGGAGCAGACTTAAAGGACCTGCCCGTGGCAAATATCTCTGAGCTCCTCCAGGGTAGGGTGCAGGGCGTATCTGTAAGTGCCGCCGCTTTAAAAAAGGAGGAAACCATTATAGTGGGCTACGCGGCGCCAAAAGGAACGGTGAGGGCTATTGATATTAAAAGCGATGCGGCCTATATGAAAGATATGGATGCTGCAATATCGGTAGCGGCGGCACATAAAACCTACCTGCAACTGCGGAAACAATATGAAACGACTCCTTCCTTTTATTTTGATATGGCCAATTGGTTTTATGCCAGAAACGCAACCGGGCAGGCCGTAAGCATCCTGAGCAACCTGGTAGAGCTGGAACTGGAAGATGCAACGTTGTATAAAACAGTAGGCTACCTGCTGAAAAGATATGGTCAGTATCACAAGGAACTGATCATTACAAAAAAAGTGCTGGACTGGCGCCCGATGGATCCGCAGAGTTACCGCGACTATGCATTGGCCCTGCAGGATAACGGAAAGTATCAGCAGGCATTAGACACACTGTATGCTGCGCTAACGCAGACCTACACAGAGGAGGCGATGAACCGTGATAGTGGTATTGAAGAAGTGCTGCTGATGGAAATCAACAATATCGTTAGCCGGCACAATGCCCGGGTGAATATCGCTGAAATTGATAAGGACCTCCTGTACCGGATGCCGGTAGATATAAGGGTGGTACTGAACTGGAATATGGATCATGTGGATATGGACCTTCATATAACGGATCCTAAAAATGAAGAATGCTATTACGGCAACAAAGAAACATCCCTTGGTGGGCGCATCAGCAATGATTTTACGGATGGCTTTGGCCCGGAGCAATTCCTGTTAAAAAAAGCAATGAAAGGTAAGTACCGGATCAAAACCAACTTTTTTGGCGAGCGGCAGGTAACGGCGGCAGGCCCTCCCACATTGATGGCCGAAGTGTTTCTGAGGTATGCCTCCGGCAACGAAGAGCGGAAGATTGTGGTATTCCAGGACGTAAAGGGCCGCCGGGCCGCCAATGCCGATGGCCAGGTACTGGTAGCGGAGTTTGACTTTTGATCATGTTGATGGCGGCCGGACGGATTGTTTTTAATAGAAGATAAATCATTGGCTGCCTGAGGGGTGCCTGTTGTTTCTTTTTCGTTATCTTCGGAATGCCTAACAATTAACAGATATGAAAACGAAACGGCTCCTTGCTCTTCAATATGGTTTTTGTGTTGCCCTGCTGTGTACGCTTCTGTTTCATACGGGATGTGGGAAAAAAGATGCAGCACCCCCGCCAGTGCCGGAACCCCCGGTCCTTGAACAATTCGTTATTGAAAAAAAGAACAACCCGGATCTGGAGGCGGATATTGTTTTTGCTATTAAGGGCGATAGTGTTATTGCAACACAGCCGTACCGGTACAGGAAAATGCTGGTGCCCTCGTTTGCTTCCAATGCACAGGGTATATTTATCGGAACGGCAAAACAGGAGAGCGGGGCCACCGCTGTTGATTTTTCGGTTACTCAAACATACACGGCCATTTCCAAAGACGGGGCGCGTAAATCCTATTACATAAAAATCGCCTGGGTTGCAGACAGCCTGCCGCATCTTTATATACAAACAGAAGGAGGTGTGCCGGTTGTTTCCAAGGAAGATTATGTAAATGCCGCCCTTCGCATCGATGGCCAGGGAAAATATACAAATTTTGAAGGCGCTACCCGTATAAAAGGCCGGGGCAACAGCACCTGGAGTTATAACAAAAAACCATACCGCTTAAAACTGAACAGCTCCGCCTCCCTGCTGGGCCTGGCAGCAGAAAAAGACTGGGTATTACTGGCCAATTACCTGGATCCAACATTGATGCTGAACGCCGTGGCCATGAAGATCGGCGCACAGCTGGGGCTGCCTTATACCAACCACATCATTCCGGTAAACCTTACGCTCAATGGTCAATATGTAGGTTGTTATAACCTTACCGAACAGATTGAGGTAGATGACAACCGGGTAAAAGTAGGCGGCGATGGTTTTTTGTTTGAGCTGGATAGTTACTTTGATGAACCCTATAAATTCAGATCGGCCAACTACAATCTCCCGGTTATGATCAAAGACCCGGAGTTATCAACGGCCGCGGCGTTGACCCCGATACAAACAGCGTTTAATGATATGGAATCCTTATTGGCAGCGCCTTCCTTCCCTGCAAATAATTACCAGGATCAGATAGATGTGGAGTCCGTAGCAAAATTTATGTTGGTATATTTTCTTACAGACAACGAGGAGCTCAACCATCCCAAGAGCACGTATATGCATAAAACGGCAACCGGCAAATATACCATGGGGCCCATCTGGGATTTTGACTGGGCCTTTGGATATGAAAAGAGCGGAGCGCATTTTCTTACCTATAACAGTGCGCCTTTCTGGACGAGCCGGACACCGGTACCTCCCGGAACAAAGTTCTTTAAACGGTTTCTGGATGACCCCCGGTTTGTAACGCTTTTAAAACAGCAGTGGGCCGATTATAAAACCAATCACCTGGAGGAGCTGACTCGGTTTGTCGAAGCGTATGGCCTATCCATTATGACGGCAAAAGCGGCAGACTATGCGGTTTGGAAAAAAGGCGCGGCCAATAACCAGGCTGAGGTAGCTACGCTTCAGCAATGGTTGAGGAACCGGGCCGGTTATATCGATGGGTATCTGAACACCCTGTAACAGCTTTTTAGAGGAACGTGGTACCAATATGTTCCTTTACAAAGGTCTCATACATGTTTTTCCATCCTTTAAAAATACCTTCTTCAGTAAAGGAAGAGTTGTGCCAGATCATACAGAAAAAACCGTCCACTTTTTTTACTTCATTATAGAGTTGCAGTAAAGCTGTAAGTCCGGCATCAGGTGTTTCCTTTTTGTAAAAGATGGATGTGGCTTCCATAAAGCAAAAAGGAAAGATGAGCAGGTCGGTGGCTGTTTCCGCCTGCAGGTCGTACCAGCAAAAAGGGGATGCTACAGACGCGCGGAACCCGTTATCATCTGCATAACCCATAGAAAAATCGAAGAGGATGCCCGCCTTCAGCAGGTTTCGATACGTGTCGGGGAAAGATAGCTTTAAAAAATGCTGGCGCGAAGCATTGATGCTATTGCCGGTGATGGCGGATAAAAGCTCCTTTTCTCTTTTGAGGAAAGAAGCTGCCATATTGCTTTGCCAGGACGGATGCAGGCCAATAGGATAGCGGATGGCATGATCGGCAATCAGCGCCTTCATGGCTTTGTTATGCGGCGAAATATTTTTGTCGTAGCGGTTGGTATGTTCGCCCACCAGAAAAAAATAATAGGGTTGCAGCCGGTATTGCTCATGCAGCTGGTTCAGCCATCCAAACTGGTCAAAGGGGTCTCCTTCTTTTTCAAGAAGCACTTTGATTCTTCTGCTAAAAGCTGAAGGCTGAAGGCTGAGGGCCTCCTTAACAAAATTAAGCCCGTTTCTCCAAAAGCCCTTGTGGCGGTAGCTCCAGGCCATGTCAATATCATACGTGGGTATGAACCGGAAGATCGCTTGCCGGAAGGGTTCATCCGGAAACAGTCCGCTAAGCTGTTGTTTCAGCAGTTGGATCCAGTGATTGATCAGCGGTATGTTTAAAAACCCGTTTTTATACGCCACCGATTGTGTTGCCGGAAACCTTCCGTACCGGTCTTTTTCAAAAGGCAGGTATTCCTCGTAGCGACTCAGTAAATAAAAAGCCGCCGCAAACACATCAAAGCCCAGGGAGCCTCCCGTTTGAAAAAAAGCGGGCAACCCGTTTAGTGGTGCAAGAGAAACGGCCTGTGGCCGGATGCCGGTTTGAAATAGCAAACCCTGCGGCGGAATGTGCAGGCAGTGGGTGTCCAATGGCTCTGTGGAGTAATTGATCCGGGCGCCCCGCTCGCTTAGGAAGACCTCCGGGTCGTCCGTCAGCTGCCATTCCGCAGCGCTCATTTCTGTAGAAAAAAAGCGGGCAATATACCGCAGCCTTGGGGTGATATGTGCGCTGTAAACCAACATCGTTGTTCAAAAATAGGATGAATAATGCAGGTTTTCCTTATGCCCGCGAATGGTTTGTACAAAAGCGGTCTCTTGTTTTTGCGGTACATGCCAACCGCAAAGGAAACAGGGATCATTACTACTTTGATCCGGATTTTTTAAATGATCAAAATGGATAGCGGGCCGGAGCTATCAGGCCCATTGGCAGCAATAAGCGGATCTGACAGAGCTCAACCTCGCTTCCTCCTTTCTTCCCATTGCTCATTAAAAGATTTTTTTGGGAATTTGAGGGGACTGTGGTTTTTGGTCCAGGCGCCGGCAACCATATTGATAAAGGTGCTTTTAAAATTGCCATTGACCATATTAATCATACTGCGTTTGAGCATGGCGGTCTTCCACATTTTCCAGGAAAACTTTTCTACCAGCGGCGCATAGCCTTCCTCAACGGCTTCATACCGGTTTTCGAGCAACAGCTCGTGCAGGTTAATTTTTACCGCGCATACTTCGGTACAGTTACCGCAAAGAGAGGAAGCGTGGCTGAGGTGTTTCCATTCCTTCATTTCTTTTAACTGCGGGGTAATCACCGAGCCGATGGGGCCGCTGTAAGTAGTGTCATAAGTATGACCACCAATGTTTTTGTAAACGGGGCAGGCGTTAAGACAGGCTCCGCAACGAATACAGTACAGTGCCTCGCGGGCTTTTTCGTTGGCCAGCATTTTGCTGCGGCCATTGTCCAGCAGGATCACATACATCTCTTCGGGGCCATCTGCCTCATTTTCCTGCCGCGGGCCGGTTACAATAGTACTGTATGAGGTAATGCGCTGGCCGGTGCCAAAGCTGCTGAGCAGGGGCCAGAAGAGGGCCAGGTCCGTCATCGATGGAATAACTTTTTCGATGCCCGCTACCACGATATGTGTTTTGGGCATGGAACAGCTCAGCCGGGCATTGCCTTCGTTTTCTGTAATGGCAATACCTCCGATATCGGCAATAATAAAATTGGCGCCGGTAACCCCAACTTCGGCTTCTGCATATTTCTGACGAAGTTTTTCGCGGGCTGTAAGGGTCAGCTTTTCGGCACTATCATTGGGGTCGGTACCCAGTTTTTCGGCAAAGAGCCGGGCAATCTGCTCACGGCTCTTGTGCATGGCGGGGGTTACAATATGGTACGGCGGTTCCCCGGCCAGTTGCTGTATGTATTCCCCCAGGTCTGTTTCCACACTCTCAATACCGTGTTTAGCCAGGTTGTTGTTCAGGTGCAGTTCCTCGGTAACCATGCTCTTGCTTTTTACCAGCGTTTTGCAATTCTTTTGCTGGCAGATCTCCAGGATCACTTCATTGGCATGGGCGGCATCGGTACACCAGATTACTTTGGCACCCCGTTTGGTGATATGGGCCTCAAAATTTTCCAGCGTTTGATCCAGTACTTCAATAGCCTTCCACTTTAAATTCTTGGCCCGCTCCCGCGCCAGGGCAAGGTCGGCAAACTGTGCCTGCCCGCCCGGTACGGCTGCATTGTACCGCGAAATATTGAAATTGATCACTTTGCGGTGCTCCCGGTCGTAGGCTTTTTCTTTGCTCTTCCGTTGAAATTGCGATGATGTATGGGACATGAGGCAAATTTAGCCAAATGCAGGGAATTCACATTCCCTGGAACCACAAAAGCCACGAACACACGAAGCATTTGATCAACCTGCGTGTTTGCTCCATTGCGTTGGTGCGGGAAATACACAAGGATTTGCCACAAAGGCCCAATGGACTCAAATAAGCACAAAGGGTCTGAATAATCGCCGCGTCTTTGCTCCCTGGCGTCACTGCGTGAAACGGGAACCGCAAAGCCGCTGTGGCAAATATAGGAGGCTCCAGGGCAGGAAGCGGCATCAGGACTATACCTTCTTCGTGTGTCTTTGTGCCCTTCGGTCTTCGTGGCTTAACAGGCTTTCAGGGATTAAAATTTTCCAGGAAAAGACTTACTACATCCCAGTACCCATCTCCGCCCTTTTTTAAATGGGCTTCAACAAGACCTGTATAATTAAGAGTTTCGGGTGAAATGGTTGCCCGGGCATGATAGAAGCCTTTTACGGTACAATCCTTGTCTTTCACCGTACAGGTGGAAATGCTGCATTCCAGCAATTCTAATGCGCCGCACAGTGTTTTGAAGCGCTGGATCCTCGCTTTAAAAACATCAGGGGAAACGGACTCCCGGTTAAAACTGAAGGAGGACTGATGGATACGATCAAAAAACAAGGGATCCCCCTCCCGAAAAATATCCGGCAACAATTGTTCTTTTATCAGAAGCGTATTCTCATAAATGGGATCAGGATGAAAATCATCATATACAAAACCGCAGATCATTTCCGGCATTTCTATATCATCCACCTGTTCAAAAAAAAGCTCTTCCGTAATAAAGCGGTACAAATCTCTTGTTGTTACATTAGGACTACATACGCAAAAATCGAAATTATGCTCGAAGAGGTAATCCAGGAGGGCGTTATATTGGTATTCTATTTCTTTGTCCGGGATCTGCTTTTCCGGTAAAAACTGCAGCGGCTTTCCTATTTTATCATAGAGCCGGACGGTTTTGGCAAATCGGCGCTGCTCCTGAAGTGCCATAATGCTTTTTAAAAACTCGTTTTCCATTTCAGGTGTCAGGTATTTGCTGACTCCTTGTGGTATTTTTACATGTCCGCCTGTTTCAAGAGCCAGCTTCATCTTTAAAAAGCTGTTTTCATCCTCGGGTTTTTCCCATAGGGGGTTGGTGGGGTTATTCATAGTATTATTTTTTATAAAGTTACAAAAGCTTTTCCAAAAACTCCCGGAACTTTTTATTGCTGAAATCGGCAGCTCCTTCATGCTGGTATACCACGCTTCCGGCTTTGTCCAACACAACAGTGGTAGGCAGTGTGCCGCCGTACCAGGAGGCAGGCACTGCTCCCCGGAAACCCGATACCGGCAGGTTGAATTGCTTTTCTTTTATAAAAGAGGTTGCCTTGGGCAGATCCTGATCCGCATCTACCAAAAGAAAAACAATACCCGGGTTGTCCTTAAACGAAGCATACAGCTCGTTAATGGCGGGCATTTCCGCAATACAGGGCGGGCACCAGGTTGCCCAAAAGTTGATGAACACCACTTTGCCTTTCAAGGACTCCGGCGTATGTGTTTCGCCGGTTGCAGTAGTAAACTGTACGGAGCTTGCAGCGGCATCCGGCGGCAGGGCTTTGATGGCCGTAACCTTTGGTTGAAAAAGCCCCGCTTTCATCAGCCCGCGAATAACCACGGCCTTAAATCCTGGGAACACAAAAAGCGCCAGGGCAAGTGCCAGCAGGCTGATAGTAACAAGGTTTTGCGTTGTTTTTTTGGACATCTTGCTGCAATTATAAAATGCAATCTCCGGAATCTTTCTGATCCGCGGTAAAAAAAAATGTTTGCTCACCCGCCGCCAGCCGTTATTTTTGAGGTTCATTACTATTGAAACTGTATTTTATATGCATTGCCGATATTTTTTACTGGTCGTGAGTTATTTCATTTTTTCATTGACAACCGTATCTGCGCAGCCGGGCCGGGCGCTAAAGGAGCAGCAGCAATTTGTTGTACCGGCCAACAAGGCATACGCAGAGCCCTTTACGCCGGGGGATCCGGGGGTATCCATTCCGGTGGGATATCCTGAAAGCCGGGGGAGCATCAGCCGGTGGCGGAATAAAGAAAAACGCGTAACATGGGTGGTGTATCAAAAACCGGGAAACTATGATCTGTATTTCGATAACCAGGTTGCTGCCGGAAAAAAACTGCGTTTTAAACTGGATGTAAGCGGCTGCTACCCTCAGCTGGGGTTGAAGCCGGTACACCGTGATCTCGTTTTTAAAGGAACCGGCCAAAAGGATACCCTGTATGGGCTACGTGTAAAGATTCCGGCGGAGGGATATTATAGATATACGCTGACGCCGCTAACCGATCCGGAGGGAGCCATTACCATTTCCTCGTTATTGTTCCGCACAACGGCAGCTGATGGCTGGGTGAATTTTATCAACTATCAATCTACACCCTCTGTGCATCTTTCTTTCAGCAGCACAGAACCAACTACAAAATCTTATAATTGGCTGTACGAGGAAATCCTGGTTCCCGAAGGAGCCGACCCGCTGTACACGTATTACATGTCGCTGGGCTTTTACCGGGGCTACCTGGGTATACAAACAAACACGCCAACAGAACGGCGGGTATTGTTTTCCGTTTGGGATAGTAAAGATGCCGAAAAAGACTCCAGCATTACTAAGGCTGACTTTGTAAGCCTGGTAGATAAAGGTGCCGCTACAACAGTGAATGCATTTGGCGGCGAAGGAACAGGAGGACAATCTTATGTAAAAGGCGCTAACTGGAAAACGGGCAAGCCGGTGAAGTTCTTGATGAATGTGCTGCCGCAGGAAAATAACACGGTTGTATTATCCGCCTGGTACCAGGTGGCAGACGAAGGTTGGAACTATATTGCCTCCTGGCGGGCGCCTCATGAAAAGCGCTTTTTTGATGGCTTTTATTCCTTTATCGAAAACTATGGGTACACCAACGGTCAGCTGCGCCGTGAAGCTTATTATTATAATGCCTGGGGGCGGGAGTCTGCTACAGATAAATGGGTAAACTTCAACAAGGTGCGTTTTTCAAATACGGATGGCAAAAGAGGTCAGCGGGTAGATTATGAGCAAGGGGTATCGCCAAAATATCCCGATCGTTTCTATATGGCATCAGGAGGATATACTCCAACCATAAAAACAAAAAACGAGATGCCGGTGTTGCAAACACCTCCCTTCCCGGATCTTAAAAAATTTGAAGCAAGAGTAGCGGAAGCCCTGAAAAATGAAGGGCGCCAAAATATCCGGAAATAAATATGCTTATTTTAGGTTTCCCATCAGCGCTTTCAGTTGCAGAAAAGCCTGCTTTTCCAGTGCGGATATTTCAATAAGCCGGTCGCCCATATTATCATAGTCGGCCTGGGTATTAAGCCGGCCCTTGTAGATGCCGGAAGCCTGTATCGCAGCATCCCGCCATTTATCTCCGGCAGCTGTAAATTGTTTGGAAAGGCCAAACAGTTCATCCGTTTTTAAATAAGGATGTGCCTGTTGCAGGAATGCGCCGTAGATAAACCGGAAGCCACCACCACCGGTTCCGATTTCTTCCTGCATCCGCACCAGCTGGGCCAGGTAGCTGCGGGCTTTTTCATCGCCCAGTTTGGTCTTCCATTTTTTGATTTTCCGGCCGGTATAAGCAATGCCGCTTACACCGCCAAAAGAGCCGGGTATATGCAGCATATCCCGGCAATTGCGCTTAATGCCCTTAATAATACCCTGCTTCATTTGCTCGTTGGTGGGCTCCTTCAGTTGGTCGCCGCCGGGGTAGTACATCTGCCCGTGCGGTGCAAAAGCGCCTTTGGCAAAGCGTACCCGCTCCAGCTCATAGCTGTTCATGGTAACCAGCCCCTCCATGATGGGGTCGCTTATGTAGTAGTCATCGCCCTTTTTATCCACCACTATTAAATTATGGGCATTAAAATGGAAACGGTATTCTTTTGGAAAATAGGTTAAGTAAAAAACGCCCACCTGGCAAGCCGTTGGTTTACCGGCCAATACGCGCTCATCCAACTCCTGCATGGCTTTTTCGTGAGAACTGAATTTTTTTCTTGTAACCGGAACACCCAATGCTGTGCAGGTGCGTTTAAAAATCAGCCCGGGCATGGTCCTGAAGGAGATAGCAGGCCCACCATTCACTTTCATAAACGGAAGCTGTACATAAAACAGCCCCGAGCCCATACCAAAAGCCAAAGGCTCAGTGATTTTTGTAATACCGTAATGCCGCAGTAAAGCCGTGGTAACACCGTTTTCGCAATGGGCGGCCTGGAGATGTTGAAAGTTTGATGTTTGAAGTTCCAAGTTTTTTTTATTAGGAGTGAGAAGTGAATAGTTTATAGTGAATAGTTCATAGTGAGAAGTTTATAGTGAT
Organism: Niabella hirudinis; assembly: GCF_051201075.1. Taxonomy (NCBI): domain Bacteria; kingdom Pseudomonadati; phylum Bacteroidota; class Chitinophagia; order Chitinophagales; family Chitinophagaceae; genus Niabella; species Niabella hirudinis. Next base: position 275,139 of record NZ_JBPEHJ010000005.1, on the reverse strand, counting down.
TAGTGAGAAGTGAATAGTTTATAGTGAATAGTGAATGGCTGGTACCGGAATCTATTCCACTTGTTACTCGCTATTCCCTATTCACTTTGTTTAAACGGATTTTTTAATTCCTCCAGGCTTATTTCAAAAAGCTCCGAATATTTTTTTAGTTTGTCGGCGGGTAGTTTCTGAAATCCGGAGGGTTTCAAATGTTTTTTGATGGTCCATTTCCAATAGCCGGTATAAGAGGCCAGGATGTTCAGATCCATGATCTTTTTCTCCATAAAATACAGGATAGGACTGGCTTCGCCGTTCAGTACTTTTTGTTTGGCTGCCCCGATCTTTGCCTCCACATCATGCCAGGCTACGTTCAATGCTTCGGTTTTTACATCCCAGCCGGTACTCTGGCCGGTGGAGTAGTTGCCATTTTCATCGACCACATAAGTTACCTCTTTGGCTATTTTGCCAAGGGCGCCGTTGTCCTGTGGGATTTCTTCTTTTTTCACTGTTTTATTTTTTATGATTCCGGCAGCAGTACTACTATCCGCTTCGTTGTGTCACTCCCTGCATCGTCCGGTAATACTCTTCAGCTTTTTTTGTATTTCTTTTTGGGATTTTGTTTTGTATGAAAAACCGATAGAATGGTCACAGTTGTACGTTGCTCATCTATTTCATATACGATAATAAATGGGAAAGGCAGCTTCCCGGAAGGGTCTTTTGCCATATTTATAGGCTCTAGGATTTTGGGAAATTTTTGTTAGTGTGAGTTCAACTTTCGTCTTAAAGCGTGTTCCAAGCCCTTCCTGCTGCTGCTCATACCACCAATAGGAATTGAGATATTCCTCGTTGGCTTCTGTAACAAAAAGGATGGTAAAATTCATTTTGCCTGATTCGCTTTTTCTTTGACTTCATCCCAGGTAAATGTCTTTGTTGTTCCCTTCTTTAATGCCGCAGAGCGCCTGTTTATTTCAGTAACAAAACTATCATCCTCCCACCACCAGCTTCTATCTTCTTCTCCAATTGAATCTTCTAAAACAGCGTATAAAGCCTGCACCTTTTTGTCATTTGCTTGCTGGATATACTCCATTAGTTTTTCGCGCTTTATTGCTGTTGTCATTATCAATTCCTTTCTTACGAAGTTACGAATTTTAAGAAAAACATATTGGGGCAAGAACCGGCTGGAATAAAAACCACGATATTCCCGCAAAATCTCGCCGTTTTTACACGTTGAAACAAAAAAGTGAAAAACATTTTGTGTTTTTCACTATTCCCTATTCACCACTCACTTTCTTAAACTGCCGTCAACAAAGCATACATATAGCTAAATCTTGAACTTTCCGGTACCAGCAGGAATATCTTGTCGCCTTTTTTCAGCTGGCCGCTGTTATATAATTCATCAACCATAAAATATACAGAAGCGGCGCCCACATTTCCTACACGACTCAGATTCACAAACCATTTTTCGTAAGGGATATGATGGCCCAGTTTGAGGTGTTCATCATATATTTTATCCTTAAAAAAGTTACTGCTCATATGCGGCAGGTACCAGGTAATATCATCCGGGTTCAGCCCGCGGCGCTCAAATAGTTCCGGCAGGATCTTTCCGCCCAGGGGCACAATATTCGGGCTCAGTAGTTTTACATCCTGTTTAATACTCAGAACGGATTTTTCGTTCAGTTCTTCGTGGTTAAACTCCAAAAAGCTTTTTAAGTGGCCGTCTTCCTGCTTTTCGGCTCCCATATACATACAGGCTTCCATATAATCGGCATAGGAAATGCCTTCCATCCATTCTATCTTAAGGCTGAGGCCCTCTTCGTTTTTCTTATTGGAAATTAAAAAAGCAGAAGCGCCATCGGACAGCATCCAGCGCAGAAATTCCTTGTCGAAGCTGATATAAGGATTTTCTTCCAGCGCCTCCAGCTTATGTACTTCATCCTCAAACTGGTTGGCTACCAGCGAGGCCGAAAACCGCTCCGATCCCGTGGCAACGGCCGTGGCCGCGTCACCGGTTTTTACCGACATATATGCATATTTTAATGCATGCATTCCCGCGCAGCATACCCCGGCAGGCGATACCACTTCAATAGAACCCAGCTCGGGCAACCATCCGTGTACCATTACTGCATGGGAAGGCATCATCTGATCGGGCGATGAAGTGCCGCAGGAAAGTACATTCACCTGCTTCATTCCTCCGGGATCCTGCGCAAACAGTTCCCTGATGGCCGCTGCCGTCAGCTGGGCATTGGTATGGGTTATCTTTCCGCCTTTTTCCAGTGCATAATAGCGGTTGGTGATGGCGTTGTTTCTCAAAACAATTCGTCTGGATTTGGAGGGTTTTCCATTAATATAGCCCAGGTACTCCTCCATTTCATCATTGGAGACCGGGTTGTTGGGGAAATAATGAGCGGTACGGTTAATATAAACGTCGTTCAAATTCATAATGTTTTTTAATCATTTATTTTTTATGGCCCAACTTCATTGCCGGGCTTTTTCCCGTTAAAAAGGGATTACACCCTTCAACTGCTATTGAATTAATGAGCGATTAAATCTTCTCCCTCCATTCCACACCCGCATAGTAGTCCATTTGCCGCCGGATCTTCTTTTGGCTGAATGGGCGCACCAGAATCAAATCTACTAATAAAATAATAGGAGAAGCGATCAGTAACGCCACCGCAAGATAATATTTATAGGCAACAAGTATTTTTTTTCTGTTTTGCGGGTGTTTATTGATAATAGCTACCCATTTTTTGAATATTTTTCCGGCTTTGCGCTCGATGTACATCAGGGAGTATTTTACCTCTACCGCCTTTTGCTTTAACAGTTCCGGCTGCAATCCCTGCCAGTTGCCGGATTGCAGGCAACGGTTTACGGTAGCCCCAAAAACAGAGGCGTTGGCTATGTCCTGTTGTGCCACACCCGGCCTGGGGAAAATACCCCATTTACGGTCTTTTCTGCCGGTACCCAGCCAGTGAAAAATAGTTACATAACTAAGGTGATTGGGGTGCCGGTCAAACAGCGCAATATTGCCCACCAGCCGGGCACCCGCATCGCGGAGCAATTTTTTATTTTTTTCCTGGGCATTGATCCACATATTGCGGCAGCCGCAAATGGTTACCAGCGGGGTGTCTTTTATCAGCGCCCTAAATGCGGCATCCTGTAAAATGGAATTGATGGGAATGCTCGGCGACAGGTTCCAGGGCTGCCAGGCCAGGATCACCAGGTCGTATTTTTCCCGGGGTACCGACCAGGGCTTCAGCGCCGTGGGGATCACATCCACAGATTCCGGAACGGTATCAAAGAACACGGGAATGCTCCAGGGAAAAGGAAACGGATCCTGGGTTTGTACCTGCAAAAAATCTACCACAATGCCATCCGCAAGCAGCGGTTGTAAAAAGGAATCAAGGATCTGTTTTGTTTGCCCGGATTGTGTAAAATAAACCGCTAATACCTGCTTGCTCATACCTGGATTTATAAAAGGCCCGACAATGATTTTGATTTTTTGCTGTAATTTTTCACACTTTGCTGGGTAACAGAAGGCAGTGCTGCAAACTGATCCCGGATCATTTTGCTGTCTTCTGCAATATTTTTGGAATACCCCAGCGATTTGGGAGCGTTTTCCTGGATCATCAAACGGAGAAAGCGATACTCGGCTTCGTTTGGATGGGCGGCAATAGCGGCTTCAAGCTTTTTATGTCCCTGTTTGAAAACAGAAAGCTTTTTTGCGGGAACGCTCAACAGCCCGGCCTTGCGCATTTCGAGCGCACCTGTAAAAGCTTGTTTTTCAGCAGCGCTTGCATAAAGACCCAACTGGCCGATCTGCGCTTCGATAGTTTTTACGGAACTACTGGCCAATGCACTATAAAAGGCCGATTTTGACTGAGCTGTAGCTCCCCCGGCCGATAAAAGCAGCAGGCAGGTTATTCCCACAAATGTAAAAAACCGTTTTGTCATAAATAAAGTTTGCGAATGTAAAGAATTATTTGAGAGAATGGGTAGGCGCCGGCCGATTTCCTCCTTGTTGCGCCGGGCCGCTCCTGTAAATTTAAAGAAGGATGTCTTAAAAAGGAATGGGGTTGTTTTTGACTTAACCCCCTGGAGCGGGAACGGGTAAAAAAAAAGAAAAATTGATCAGGCTCAATATTATTCACAGTAAAATGTAATATTTTTGTTGGGTATCGTATAATGTAACCCTTTTTAACCTTACAGACAAAACCTTATGTATGGCGCAACTAACCGAACCTATGTTCAGCATTAATGGTGCGCCATTAATGCAGTTCACATCTTTTTCCCTAAACCAAAGTATATTTTCACATCACCAATTTTCGCTTGTTTGTCCGGCACAATCTATTGACGGAAAAACCGGTATGTTCACCGCGTCCAAAGATATGATCGGCGGTAGCTTCGGCGCCCGTATAACGGGCGTGGGGCTTAATGACAGGTTGCTGTTTAATGGTATTATTACGGGTATCGAAACGGCGCGCTTTACCGGTCATCATGGGGATGTGATCATCACCGGACACAGCCCCACTATTGTGCTGGACAGCGGCCCGCATTGCAAGAGCTGGGAAAAAAAGGCTATTAAAAACATTGCACAGGACCTGCTGAAGTTTTTTCCGCAAAACCTGCTGGAGCCCAAAGTACAGCCCCTGTATGGAGAAACACTGGCGTATACCGTGCAGTATAAGGAAACAGCCTGGGAATTTTTGCAGCGGCTGACCAGCACCTATGGCGAATGGCTTTTTTGGGATGGCCGCAGCCTTGTGATAGGCCCCCCGCGCGATAATAAAAAAACAGAGCTGGTGTATGGCCGTCATTTAAGCCGTTTTAATGTGGCCTTGCAGGCGCGCCCTACCGAAATGCAGCTAATGGCCTGGGATTATCTTAATAGCCAGGTGCATACCAGCCAGCCGAGCGGCGTGGTGCAAAAAGCGGGCTTGAATGCCTGGGGCGAACAGGTGTACAATGCCTCCAAAACGGTATATGGTACCCTGCCAAAACAATGGAACAATAAATTTTTGACCAATAAAAAACAGCAGGATGACGTCGCCAACCTCAAAAGCGCAGTGGAAAGCAGCAAGCTGGTGCAGTTTAAGGGGCAAAGCGGGCATCCGGGGGTCGCATTGGGCACAAGGATAGAAGTAAGCGGCAACAATGTATTTACAATGGGCCCGGAGGGCTATGGAGAATACCTGGTTACAGCCGTAAACCACCGGGTGGATGCCCGGGGCAACTATGAAAATGATTTTACGGCGGTTCCTTCCAGCATAAAAGTTCCGCCGGTTACCGTACCGGGCGATCCGGTTTGCGAAACACAAAGCGCTATTGTAACGGATAATAATGATTATAACGGCCTCGGAAGGGTGCGGGTGAAGTTTCACTGGATGAACGGTTCCGAAAAAACGCCCTGGATCCGTGTAACCAGTCCTCATGGCGGGGGAGATAAAGGACATTTCTTTATCCCCGAAATAGGAGAGGAGGTGATCATAGGTTTTGAAAGCGAAAGTCCCACAAAACCTTATGTAATTGGTACGGTATACCACGGAAACGCTCATAGTAATTTTAGCAATGCGCAGAACGATTTAAAAGTGATCCGCACCCGCAGCGGGCATACGATAGAATTCAGCGATGCGGGGGCGGGTACCCATATTATTATCAAAGACCCGGGGGGCAATGAGATTTACCTGGATACCACCGGGAAGAACATTACCATCACGGCTCCGGAAACCATGACCTTTAATGCAAAGAACATCAATATTAATGCGGAGCAAAATATACGCACCAATGCGGGGATGAATATCAATACCTCCGCAGGTATTAATATCGGTACCACGGCGGGCGCCAGCATGATGAATAATGCGGGCGTCAATATTATGAATAGTGCTGTAAAAGATCTGACGATGATGGCCACCAATATTATCGGTACCGCGGAGGATAATGTAACCCACAACGCCTCCAACACCATTAAAAAGCAGGGAAACACCATTGAGGCCAATGCAACGGAGGAAGATTTTAAGATATACAGCGCCAAAAAAGTGGTCAGCAGGAGCGGCGAGCAGGGAAGTTTTGCATAACCACCAACGTAAACAGGATGGGAGACATTATTTTCAGGGCTAAAAAAATTACGGAAACCGCAAAGGACGTTACCTGGATTGCCCATGAAGGCGATACGCAGCTAAGCGCAAAGGGTTTTATGCGCAAGAGCGGGGAGCAGGGAGAGCAGCTGCTGCGCGGGGCACCGCCCAAAAGGGAACAGCCTGTGATACTGCCCGAAGTAGAAAAAATTGAATTAGAAAGCGTCCTTGATGAGGGCATTGGGTATAAAAAGGGCGGAGATAAGCGGAAAGGGTTTGTTTTTAACAAGAACTATTACGTTAAGGTCGTTTCGTTTAAAAATGGTGAAGACCCCGGGGATTATAATCTTATAAAATGGGCGTACAGGTATGAGACGGAAGCGGGTGTCTTTGAGGGTATACTTAATGTGCGGGGCAGAAGGGTATGTTTTAATTTTAAAAATATACCGGACTTATGTGGCAGGGGGATAACGATCTACGCCTTCATTCATAATAAAAATACAGGGGGAAAGGCCAATTTTTGGATCCATTATCGCTTCAGATGGTTTGGCAGGGATCAGGTGAAAAACGAAGTTAATGAAAGGAAGGTGCTCCCGTGGAAAATAAATCAAAGTGCAACCTCTCTTTGCGGAATGGCCTGCATGGCATACCTGCTTGCCAGGGAAGATCCCGATGGGTATGAACAGCTGGCGCTAAAACTGCACCAGCAAGGTAAAGTCGTATACAAAAACTATACAATTGAGCCCGATAAAGACTTGTTTGAGATGAACCCGGCGGACCCAAAGTGTAAGTATCCTCACCACACGATGCCTTATATCGACTGGATCCTGCTGGCGTCATTACGTAGCTCTGAAAGTTCGATCGGATATAAGGGACAGGCCGGAGAAGACTTTAAGGCGATAAACTGGCCGACCATTATGGTCTCATTAGGCAAAAAACTCTTAGGATATAAAACAGTTGAGATCGATTTTTATAAAGCAAATAAATCTTATATACGGGATTATTTTGGGTCGGATGAAAAATTGAGAATTCTCGAAAAGGATATCGACCGGGATTATAAAAATGGCTATCGCATCTGTATGATGATTGATGGGGATATGATGTATGGGAAAAGCGAATATACCTGGAGCGATTTTCAGGATTATCATTGGATTGTTTATGAAGGCGGACTTGGGCTATTAAACGATACCGGAGTACCTGAAACAGATTATGATGATGTGAAAACGGTGAAATTTAAAGAATTTACATGGGGTGAGGATGTACAGAATTCCAGGACTATGAAGGGGATCTCCAAAAAAGCATTTATATCGAATTACTATGCATATATAAAGCTCAAATAATGAGGAAATTGATTTTGCTGTCGATTTTATTTAATTGTTTGGTGTCATGCGGGCAAGACCATTCTTCCCGGAAGCGTGCAGCCCCCCCCCTATGTGACAGTATAAATAGTATACACGAGCTGGGTATGTATTTTATTAATTATAATAATACATCGGAGATAAAGCCCATAAAAATCAGAATAAGCGCTGCCACAGACTCCCGTTGGCTGGAGTTTAGCCCGGCATTAAATATCGTGGACTCCATACGCGGGCAACGCTACTTTTTATTGCAGCAACCTTTTAAAACCGGGGATACTCTTTTTCTAAAATTGGCAGGAGAAAACAGGATCCACAAAATTTATGACTTTAAATACTTAAAGATGCCACATAATAAAGGCGGCAGTCAGATCGTGGAAGAGTGCCGGCTGCATGAAATAACGCTTGACGGGCAGGTACAAACGGGAGGGGTTGTGCTATTTGATTTTGATGACAAATAATCCCGGCATCACAAATGGAGCAGGAGCTGAATAAAGAAACAGAAGTATTTGAAGGCGATGCACGGCCGGCCGATGATACAAATATAAAATGGAGCTATTAATAAAATAATGTTGAGGTATTATAACCGGTATTTATTATATGTAACATTACTGGGTTTACCAGGTTTGTATGCCTGTTTTGACAGACCCACAGAAAAGGAAATTCAAATGTATGCAGCGGATTGCAACGCATCCAATATTTACAGTGAAGGGTTGTATTTTTATTTAACGGGTTTCAAAAGCGGTGGGTTGGATAGCCTGGCACAGCTGATAGTTACCAATAAAGCAGGCCTTGTATTAAAGGATACCTTTCTGAAACTGGAAGACCTGAAAAGCGATTTAGTAAAAACAGACTACAGGGCAGGGCTTAGTTACGGCGATACTGTTTTTTTAAACAATGCGCTTTCGATTAAAATAAACGGTATGAAGATAACAGTTGCTGATATTCATCTGCAAGCCGTGCAAGGGAACAATGCAATGGGCGGTGCAATGATTACCGGTTGCTTGCCGGATAGTGCAACAATTAACGGGACACGCGGCGCATTTAGCCGGTATATGACCTTTGATAAAAAAGATTTTAAATGAGCGGCAAGTAAAGAGCATAACCACCAACGTAAACAGGATGGGAGACATTATATTCAGGGCTAAAAAAATTACGGAGACGGCAAAGGACGTTACCTGGATTGCGCATGAAGGCGATACGCAGCTAAGCGCAAAGGGTTTTATGCGCAAGAATGGAGACCAGGGGGAGCAGCTGCTGCGCGGGACGCCGCCCGCAAGAGAACCGCAGGAGACAAAAGAAGAAAAATGTTTTTGCGAAAAAGTATTTACAGAAGAGGATATTCAATCCTTTTATAATATTAATAACCTTTTTAGCGCTAAAAACTGCCCCTTACCCGGGGATGAGAAAAACTACAAAACGCTTACGGAGTGGCTAAATAAAACAATGGAACAGTATGATATAAATACCTGTTTAAGAAAAGCACATTTTTTAGCACAGGCCGAGGCGGAAACAGGATTTTTGACAACAGTGGAGTATGCCGATGGCTGGGATTATGATCATACCACGCATCTGGACTTCTATAATAAATACCAATTGTTTTTAAAAGACAAAAAGAAATATGCAGAATATGGTACCAACGCAATAAGAAGAGGGTACAACCGGTATAAAGAATGCCTGGCGCACGGGCATAATGTTAAAGGCTACGGCCCCAAATATAAAGGCCGGGGTTTGATCCAGCTAACGTGGAAAGATTCCTATGAGGAATATTTTAATTACCTTAAAAATCCAAAATTGACAGACACTCCCGAAGTGGTTGCAAACAGCCTGCAGTATGCCTGTGATTCGGCAGGGTGGAACTGGAAAATCGGATCCGCCTGGGGCGATTTGAATGAATATGCCGACAATGACGATTTTATAAGCGTGTGTATAGGAGTGAACGGAGGCTTGAATGGGTTTGCACACCGAAAGCGTAATTTGAAGAAAATCCTGTTGCTGATGAAAGTCGCCCGCCTTTGCCAAAAGGTAAAGGATAAAAGTATTGGCAGCTATAAATATGAAACAAGCAAAATACGAAATACGAAATATGGCAAAAATCACAAATCGGAAATACAAAAGTTTGACGATTAGAAAATATACATTACTCCTCATTGGTGTATTATCAATGCTATATGTGCAAGCCCAGGATCATCGCCGGGTGGAAGTAGGCTATTTTGATCTTGATGACAAGCCAGACAGCTGTTATTATGAGTTTAATAGTAAAACTGCAGCAGGGCCTGTTTATGATTGTAAGCTGATACTTTCAGGCGCCGACCGAAAGGAGCGATCTTTTACCATTGGGGTATCGGGCAAATCATTGGTTATTTCCTCATGCGGTGTGGGATGCATCAGCACTTATGAATGGATCACCGGAATGCAGGGCGAAGAACGGGAAGCTGTTTATAAGTATGATAAAAAATGCGATGACTGGTTGCTTAGCAGCAGGTCCGTTAATGGTAAAAGCGTAAAACTTTCTGCGGGAGAGCGGCGGCTGACCATCGGTGGAGAACAACGCTGTAGAAAAAAAGAACATATAAAAAGATAATAGTAATTGAAGTTACAGACACAATATAATATCGGGGCCCACCGGCAGCTGATCATTCCCCGGGAGGCGCTTTGCCGTACCTACGGCACCATTATTACGTATGATGAAAACCTCAAAATTCACTATGAAATGGATATCGCCCGGTTAGGAGAGTTTGAGCAGGAAGGATACCTGTACTTTGTAAACCGGAAACAGGTGTATATCAATAATAGTGCTCCGCGGCTTTTGGCCGATCAGCTGGCAGATGCCATGGGCAGGACGCTGTACCCGGTATTACTAATGGTGAATCATGAAGGAGGATTTGGAAAAATAATCAATCATCCGGATATTCTTGAACGCTGGCGGGCATCAAAACCGGCAATTCTTCAGTATTTTAAAGGGGCTGCCGCTGAGCAAGCCATGCAGGAAATGGAAATAAGGCTCCATGATATAGACCGGGTAGAAGCGGCACTAAAAGAGGATTGGTTCTTTACCGTTTTTTTTGCTGCCATCTACGGCGAAAGAGCGTTTAGTTACAAGCTGGAATTGGATCTGCCATTGCCCATGATCGCCTACGGGCCAGGGGTTAAGTACCGGTTTACGGGCAGCCTGGAGCAACAGGATACGGCAAAAAAAACGTTTACTATCCACTATAAAGGAAATATAAATGAAGAACGCAGCCTTAAGGATATATTGGAGAAAAGGCCGTTGCCTATGGAAAAGGCCATGGACTATCCGGCAGCGGAAGCAAGTGGGAGCGCAACGCTGAATTACCAGGTATACAGGAAGGATTATTCCATACGTTCTGCCTGGGGAACCATGGTTTTACAGGGGAACCCTGATCGGAAGGTGAAATTTGAAACCTACCACCAGGACACAAGCGACCGGCAATTAGATGCGGCAATCCGGTTTGAAGAAATGGTTAAAAAGAAGTTTTGGGCGGGTTAAAAAATAAAATATGAGTCAAAAACATCTGGTTTGTAACGGCGCTGTTTGCCAATGTAAATTTGGTAGCGCGCCGGACAAACTTAAAGTAAAGCAAACAGATTTTTATATCAATGAAAACGAGCCAGGGCAAAAGGCCATTGCCAACACAATGGATATTGGCCAGCCTTTTGCAGCCAATACTTTTGGCGCCTGTAAAATAACCAAAAGCGCCTGTAAGCCCGCCATTACCCAATGGCAGGGGTTTCATGATAAGCTGACTATGGAAAATGGCGGCCATCCCCTGTTGGAAGATAGCAAGGCTATTTGTGCCGTGGGCGGAAGCCCCTGTGTGGAAATCAGCTTTCACGGGCAAACGGCCAATGTGAATGTATCCAACGTTGAAAAGGCGAATGATGCCGTATTGTATACCTTGCTTCCGGTACTGGATATAAAAGGGGAAAAGCAGCTAAAGTATCTTAAATTTTAAAAAATGGGAGACAATAATCTTCATATACAGGTATTTCCAAAGGGAGATCAGGCTTTTGATTCGAAGATCGGGTTGCTGACGTTGCCGCTGTCCCAGGTTTTTGAGTTTGGAATAAAGGAATACTTTGATGAATACCAGCCGGTAAAGGATGAATATGATTCGGCAGTCAGGAACCTGGACAAGGACAAAACGCGCCGGTTAAGAGAGTTGGACGAAAAAGATCAATACGGGCAGCAGTTTATTGAGGAAAAATATAAAGCAATAGTGGCCAAACAGAAAGACGGAACGCTTACAAAAAAAGACTCAGATACCTATCAGGCCAACTATGATGCATATAAGAGGGGAAAAGAAGAGCGCGATGCACTTAGAAAAAAGGCAGCGGCCGGCTATGATACAGAAAAGGGCAGGCTGGATGAACAGCTGAAGCAAAAAAAAACTGTCATTGATAAAAAATATGAAAATGTAAGATGGGTAAGGCAACTGGTGGGTGCTGCCAGGCCCCGGTTGACAAAGGATAGTTTTAATGAATCTTTGGGCAAGGGCAATACGCTGTTCAATACAAATTTTGGAGAATTCATCGAAGGGGGCGGATGTACCTATATTGAGCCTTTTTTTGCAGGTCAAACCCCTAAGGGATCCACTCCGTTTGGTTGCTTTGTAAATGCAACCGGCACCCCGGATGTGCTGACAGCGCAGTGGACCGATACGAAGGAAAAGGTGGTAGATAAAATGAAGATCCGCTATGGCTCAACGGTAAAATTGCATGTTTATACCCAGGGGATGTACGGAAAGTATTTAAAAGTACAGTTTAAAGACGATGATGGAAGCTGGGATGCGGATGATGTGCTGAAGGTTTATGGAGAAGAGGTAGAAGTGCGGCGGAAATATGAGGGAGGCAGGGCGCCGAATTCGCCCGACTTTTTTGTAAAGGCCCCGGTGGATGTTTACAAATTTTCGGAGCCTCCGCCGGGTAAATATGTATCGGGTGGACTGATCGTGGACGATAAAGACAAAGAAGATCTGCGGTTTTCATCTGAAACACAGGTGCAGAAATCCATGTTCTATGTTTTTCTGGATCCCTTCTGGGCTGATGACGGCGGCGAGGACGAGATAGAGGTATACCCGGTGATTTCCTTCGTCAACAGGCAAGGAAAAGAAGTTTCCATCCCTTTTAAAGACGCGGTGATCTATGTAGGCAAAAGCGAAGATCATGTGTTATACCCGACATTGGAAGTAGGGAATAAACCCGTATTACAGGGTAATGTTGCAGCGGATGTAGGCGCTTTTCATCCCTGCCGGTACGAAACGGTACGGGGTGAATACAATAAAGGAAATGAAAAGATAACCGTAAATATTTATCCTTCTGAAGGTATCGAAGAACCAAAGCAGCTGACCTTTCCGCTGGTTGCAGGCGTGGATAAGGCAAGGCAGCGCTTTGTGATCGCACTTACAGGTGTCAATACTACCGAATGCGCCTTTCATGGCACCGGACTTGATCACCAGGGAAAGGTGATCGATATAGCTGCATTTGAAAAGCTGATCAAGGCCGGCCGGGGAAAACACAGTGAGAAATGGCGGCTGGTCGACTATAAGGGAAAGGGCAGCGGTAAGGTAAAGGATGAGGACGAAGAAAATGATGACCGGAAAATTGACGCCAGCTCCTGGAGCAATAAATTTAGTTTTACAAAGGCGGGTTCTAAGATTTTGGGGCAGCAATCCTATAAAGTGTTGGAGAACAATACGCCATTTGTACTGGAACAACCTTCCGATGAGCGACTGGAATTGGAAGTCGGATACGATTTTTCAGAAGGGAAAAAAATACATGTTCTGGAAGGGCTGGCCCGGTCCTTATGGCCCAACAGCGAATCGATAGCTCAAAAGTATCCGGTGCGCCTGAATACCTGTGCACGTTCAAAATCTTTGGATATACAGGTGTATCCTGATACAAAATGGACCATACAGCTGGCATTCAACTACAATTCCGAACGCTTTAATAAAGTGCGGGAGGAGTACCACGACAAATGGACCCTACAGGAACAGAAGCTGGGAGAAGACCTGGCCGACATCCGGGCGCGGCAGGAAGGCACAAAGAAAGGTGGCAAAAAGAACCGGAGATCCAGGTCGAAGTACGCAGATCTTTCCAGCCAGGCTGCCCGGGCAAGCAAACAGCAGAAGGAAGCTGCCCGTAAAGCGCGAGGCCAGTCCATGAGCCAGGCATTCCATCTGATGAAGCCAAAGGCCGCGCTGGCCGATGGGTTGATCGATTGTGAGGTCGCTTTTGTTTGCGAATTCGACCGGCCTTACCAGGCGCTCGAATTATCTGCGGCATATGAAGAGATGCTGGAGTTTTTAAAAAAAATCTTAAAAATAAAAAGGCTGGCGGAAGAAGTAATCAATGGCACTAATTCAGAAACCAATAAACGCTCGCCGCAGCGCCAGGGAAAAACGGAAACCCGGATGCAAAAGCTGGAGGCTAAACTGGCCGCCAAAAAAGCAAAGTCGAACTGGAGTTTTGAGTTCATTCCTCCAAGTCTTGGTTTGTCTGTAAGCTGGTATGCAGAGGCGCCAAAAGACCTCAACAAACCGGTGCTGGGCACCATGATCGAAGGCGTCATTGACCTGGATCCGCTCTTTGGGATTGAAATAAAATATGACCTCTATCACCTGTTATATAAGATACGGCACCCGGTTGTACTGGCTGTGGTAGCCACTCTGGATATACTGGATGAAACCCTGGGTAACCGTTTCGATATCGATCTTGACCTGGTTGTTACCAGCGAGATCAGCGGCACGCTAAAGGGAACGATTAATACCGCGGAAGGAAGCGAATATGCCGCAAGATTGATGAAGGACGATGACGATAGTCCTGCCAAGCTGGGAGGTGGAATTAATATTTCCATTACCGGGTTGATACGGGCGAACGGCGATTTCTCGCTCCTGGGATTTAAAAAACAAACGGCCTATGCGGAGGTCAATGCGGAAGCAACAACCGGTATTTCAGTTGAAGCCAGTGTAAAAGCCGACCGGACCAGTATTTTTGCCCAGCCGGAAATAAAATTTGAGGGCTTTGTGCTGAAAGCATCTGTGAATGCAGGTATTGTAGACGCACCTACCGATAGCAGCACCAATTATGCAGATATGGATGGCCTGCATTATGATGGCGAAGGTAGTATCGTAGTGCTGGACCCTTACGCATGGGATGTTAATTTTAAAATGCCGATCATAAACTAAATACATTTATGAAGTCGATTCTTTGTTTCGCACTTTTTTGCATCGGGCTTACGGGCTGCGCACAAAATAAAAAGGAAAATAAAATGAAAGATGAAAAGAATTCGTTTCTCAGTTTGAAACAATTTGACCAGGAACCCGTATACCAGATAAAAGTGAAATCAACATACAATTATGAAGTATTGGTTAATGACGTTCCGGTACTCGTAAAGTATAACGATTATATGAACGATAATTTCACTGAAATAAACTCCGCGATCTTGTCGGCAGGCACTCAGCAGGTTGCTGTAAAAATTTTCCCCAAAAGCAGGCCGGACGGTACGTTGCTTAGCAAGCTTGAAAAAGACATCCCGTTCAGACTTTCTGTTGAACGGACCGAATGGACAAAGGCGGGGGATCTGGCCGAGCCGGAAGCCCTGGTCAGCTACGAGCTACCGCAGGCCAGGGGTGGGGCACAGATCGACTACAGTACCTTATCCGAATTTATGGATACACTTTCCTTTACGGCATCCGTGCCGTATACGCTTAACGGCTGGCAACAAAGTGTTGACTTGCGAAAGATGAATCGCGAAAAGCTGGAAGCCGATGTGGTCAGCTTTTACAAAAAATTAAAAGACGCCTTTGAAACGGGGGACCTGGATTTCTATAAAAAGGCCATTGCTCCTGCAGAACTACTGGTGTATCAGGCAAGCTATTTTACAAAAGACGAGGCACTTGCAAAGAGCAGCACCTGGTACCGGTTTGTTGAAGAAAAACATGGTCTGGAACCGTTGGAACCCTATACGCTGCAGATCTTTGGAAGCGGAAGGCTGGTGTGCCTGCGTGGGGTGAACGCTCCCAATAAAGGCGAGGGGGTACTGCGGTATCTATACAAGAAAAATGGAATGAATAGGATGCTTACCTATGACCTGCTTTTGCACCAACCGGCAGCGGGTGGCGATTTTGAAGTGATCTGGTTCAAGCATTATGATAAAAACTTTTTTAAAGGGATGGCCCGTTAAACCGGTCAAACCGTTTATAGAATGTTCTGAAAACAGCTGTCATGAATGTATACCGGCGCTTTCTTTTATTATTGTTAGTGGTACTGTTGGTAATATGGGGGTTCATCATTTCTGATAAAGCATTTCAGACAAACTTTTTAGGAAAGCGCTATCGGGGAATTGTTACAGCTATTGACAGCAGTTACGCACGAACGATTGAATATGATTACAGCTATCAAATTATATATCCGGATTCCGGGCGCATGGATACCGCAGTAGTGGTAACAAGGGCCCGGAAGCGCTTTTTTGAACCGGGATCAGAGATCGTTTTTGTCCGGAAAAATGCGACAGCCCAGCTTCCCTTTCGTGTGGTGGACTATGCGTTCTTTGTACTTCTTTTAGCGGGCAGTGTAATTGTGGTATATTTACTGATGAAAGGTTCCATATTCTTATTTGCTTGTTTGTTTTTTACGCCATTGCAAAACAATGCTCAAAATAGCAAACGGATCACAAATGCTATAAAGGATCTCTATAAACAGGTTAAGTTTACCGATCAGGCAATTGAGTACCGGGCCAATATACAGGTAGGCGCCTCCAGTTTTGAGTTTTATGTAAATGATGTACTGGTGGAGTATTACTTTGGTAATGCGAACGGTACCTTCAATACCAGCGCGCCGGTAAATAACGCCATCCTGAAATCGGGAAAACAAAAGTGGAAACTGATCCTGTATGCTGCATACCTGGACGGCAAACAGGAAAAGGACCTTTCTCCCAATCTGCTGGTTGATATCAATATTGAAGGGCTAAAAGAAACACCCGATCGTAAAGGGGTGCGGCCGGTTGGCACACCAGCCCAGCTCATTACCCTTCCCAATAAGGAACAGGGTACAGGTGGCAAACCGCTGGCGGTATATGAAGGCACATTTGAAGCCACCGTTCCCTATGAGCTTCTGGGCTGGACGAATAGTGAGCCTCTTGCAAAGGAGGATGAAAAGAAATTGCTGCAGGAGGTGCTTGCCGCGAACCAGCATTACCTGGATCTTTTTAAAAATAAAGATATCAATGGCATCCGGGAAATGGTGTATAAAAAAGAACAGGAAACCCAACAGGCAAATTTTGATAACCGGGAAGGAAGCATGGAGAACGATGCCGCCTATACCGGGGTTCTGGATCTGCCGGGTGCCGAGTTTCTGCCAATAGAGCATTACAAGCTGAAAATATTCGGGGATGGCCGGCTGGTAGCCCTTGTAAGGGCCGATTTTCCCCATATTGATGAGCCCGTTGTACGGATCCGGTATACAAAAAACGGGAAACGGAAAATCAGGGCACTGTATGGTGTATTTCATAAGCCAGCGGGTTCCGGTCGCCTGGAAATGATCCGCTAAATAGAAACATGAACGCCGTTTTCAAAAAACTACTTCTTGATCCGCTGTTTTGGAGGCAAGCGCTAAAAACAGGTATCCTTGAGCGCTTACCGGTACTTTCTTTTGTTGCTACGGGTCATCTTTTGGGAAGTGTTGCCGCCAGGTTCAACATCAATCGGTACCGTGCGTTGGAGTAAAATAACAGGAAATGAAAGACCTGCGGGGAAAATTCCTGAAAAACCGGCAACTTTCGGCAACTTCAGCTCATAAAAAAAGGTCCCTTTCGATTTTTTTGACCTGTTTTTAACGTGAAGTTTCAAAAAAAAGGTTACTTTTGGTGCCCTATACGAGGTGTATAGGAATGAAAATTTATTATTTAAAGCCTTAAATTTCTATTTAAAATGGCAGCTAAGATTAGATTGCAAAGACATGGGTCAAAGAAACGGCCCTTCTACTTTATCGTGGTGGCAGATGCAAGAAGCCCTCGTGACGGTAAATTTATCCAAAAATTAGGTACGTACAACCCATTGACCATCCCTGCAACAATTGAGCTGGATCGTCAAAAAGCTCTGGAATGGCTCAACAAAGGAGCTACTCCTACAGACACGGTGCGTCGTATTTTAAGTTTTAAAGGAGTATTGTACCTGAAACACCTGTTACGTGGTGTAAAACTGGGGCTGTTTGATGAAGCCGCTGCAATGCAGAAATTCACCGCCTGGAGTGCAGAGCATGATGAACAAATCAAAAAACGAACTGCAAAAGCGATTGAAGAAAGAAAAGCAAAACGCCGGGTGGCCAGCGCCGCTCCGCGCAGAGCCGCTGCTCCTGAAGCAAACGCTGAAGGTAGTGGCGAATAATGGTAGAAAAATGTTCTTACAATAAAAAGCGGCCCCCGGCCGCTTTTTATTTATTCCATAACCGGAGGATGAAATGAAACAGGATGACTATATCAATATTGGAAAAGTTGCGGGCGTCTATGGGCTGAAGGGCGAAATAGTGCTGCAGCATGCGTTGGGAAACACCTCGCTGGAAGACCTGCGAAAGATTTTTATTAAGGATGCCGGCGGAAACTTTATGCCCTGGTTTGTAGAAGGGGTGCGAATCAAAAATGAAACGGAAGCCTACCTGAAGCTGGAGGATATACAAACACCTGAAGCCGCCCGGCCACTACTCCGGAAGGAAATCTGGTTTAGCGGGGCCGATTTTAAACGCCACGCCAGCAAGGCGGCGCCCATCAGCCTTTTGGGTTACACGGTAAAAGATGGTAAACAGGTTTTGGGCATTATCCAGGAAGTGATTGAGCAGCCGCACCAGGTGCTTTGCCGCCTCACCGTTCGCGGTAAGGAAGTGCTGATTCCTCTGCATGAAGAAAGCCTTAAAAAAGTGGATCACCAGTATAAAAATATCACGGTAAAACTGCCCGAGGGCTTACTGGAGGTATACCTGGGGTCGGCATAGCCCGAAAATGCAAAATATCAAATGAAGAATGTAAAATGTAGAAGGTATAGGCATTTATAAAAGAGAATTGTCGGTTTTAACCGGATCTGCTTCTGCATTTTACATTGGATATTTCATGTTTTACGTTTTTCGGGATACCCCCTCTTTAGAAGGGAAAGCCGGTCTGCAAAAGATAAAACCGGTTTAAACCGCAAATCTTACCTGGCAGATGCAACTCCCGGCGCCAGTTTTGAATACCCCGCTTCATTGGGATGCAGGCCATCTGTGAATAAAGATTCGTCAATTTTTCCGGAAGCCAGCAGCAGCCCTTTTCCCGGATCAGCAAACAGGAAGCCGCCCCGTTTGGCAACGGCCTGTAATTGTTTATTAAGGGAGGCAATTCTTAACTCCATATTCCTTCTCGGAAAAATGCCCACCAGCTTTATGCGGGCCTGTGGCTGCCGCAGCCGGATCTGCTGCAGCAGAAAGCCAAGGCCTTCCACAATGGCCGCATCCGTATTGCCGCCAAGGTTATTGGTACCAATCATGAGCACAATTTGCCTGGCGGCAAAGCCATCCAGTTCTCCATGATATACCCGCCACAATACGTTTTCAATACGATCCCATCCAAAACCCATATTCCGGAAACTGCTCAGGTATTGATTCCAGCTTTTTTCGCCTCTTGCGATACGGGCCCGGGGCTCGCCGGCCCAGTAATGCGTAATGGAATTTCCGATGATGACATTTACCGGTGGCTGTTCCCGGTTAAGCTGCAACTCCTGCGCATGCCGTTGCTTCCATTCGTACCCGCCCGCTTCCCTGCGCTGGCTTATGGGTTGGGTGGTGCCAATAGCGCCCCGCGGCATTTTCAGGATGGGGCGCAGGATGCTTTCATAGGCATCGGCATAGGCCTGCATGCCAAGGTCATTGGGGTGCACATAATCCACCGTACCATCTTCCGGGAAACGGATCGAATCATGGGCCAGGTAATAAAGGTTTTTAATCCCCTGTTTTTTCAGCGCATTAAAGGCTTTCCACTGGGTTTCATTTAAACGCTTCCAGATAATGGCCCTCGTAGAATCTGTTTGATCATTATAATACCCGATATGATCGGTAAGCAGGATCGGCTCCGGGTGTTTTTTCCGGATGGCAGTAACTCCGTAAATCACCCGGTTATATACTTCTTCCTGCGAAAGGGCCCCCATATTGGGCAAACAGTCAAACACATAGGCTGCGGCTTCCTGTTCGTTGATCAGGTCCACCACTTCTTTCTCAAACGGGCCGTTGCCGGAAAATGCAAGATTGATGACGGGGTAGTCCAGCTTGCGCGAGAGGATATTTGTCCAGCCCATTGCCGGCCGGGAGGCGCATCCACCCTGGGCGATGGAAGTGCCGTAAACGATCACCGGCTTTTCCTTTACTGTGGGAATGAATTCAAAATAAGCGTTCTCCGGCACGCCAATCTCCAGCCAGCTTACACTATTATAAAGCGGCAGGTAAAGCCGGTACTCAAATCCCTTTTGATGATAGCGGCTTGGAAAAAGGTTCTTATAGCTGTAAATAATCGTATCTGCAAATGCGTAGGTTCCCGATGCCCGCTTCCATTTTCCCTCTTCATCAATAGCATACAGATCCACACCGGATACGCCGGTAGCAGGCATGTGGGGCATGGCAAAGGCATTTTTAACATGGTAGCGTATAGTGATTTCCGGGGCATTGGAATAAAAATGAATGCTAAGGCCTGCGGCATCCCGCGAAAGGTTCCATACCGCCTTGCGTACCTGTTTTTCCGCCCGCGCCGGCAGGCGGGTAAACGTGTTGCCGATCTCGCTGGTCCATCCCTGGTTTTGAATTACAGGGGCTATTGCTGTTAAAGGGTTATGCCATTTTGTTTGAGCAATGGTTGCAGAGCAAAATAAGACAAGAGCACAAGTTGTTAATAAGCGCGCGATCATTTGTTGAGTTTTTAAATTAGATCCGGTGGATATCTGAACAGCATTTATCGTTATGGCGATCAATCCGGCATCTAAAATAATGTATTATGGTCAAACGCGCTCAACTTGCGGCCTGTGGCTTCCTGTAATTGACACCAATAAAAAAGGGCCATGCACATTGGCACAGCCCTTTTTTGCAATTGCACCAACCGGTGCCGGAGACGTTGCTATTTTTTCAGGATCACCCGGGGCAATTCCACTTCTTTACCCGGAGTTACTTCCACGTTATAAAGCGTAGTGTCTTTATAGCCATTTGTTGATTGGTACCATACCTTGTAGGTGCCGGCTTTGAGACCACGGATCTTGAATTCACCGTCCCCTCTATCAGGCAATGCGGTAGAGGTGTCCGTACCATTGATGGCCCTAACAAGGGCTGCAGCATCGGCAGGAAGTACTTTGCCCTCGATTTTTCCCGACTTCCGGTCACAAAAGGCTTTCAGTACCGGCAACAGGTAATATTTCCCGTTCCGTTCAATGACCGACCGGCCCAGGTCAAAGTCGATCCAGACTTTTACGCCGGAGACTTTCCGGTCATCATCATCATCATCATCATCATCATCACGATCTTCCTTACGAAGTTTTATATAGACGTAGTTCTTTTTGTTTTCTTCATTGATCAGGGTAAGCGGGTATTGCGTACCTCCGTTTATCAGGTAACTTCCGTTGCCCAGCTGAATGCGGATCTTACGGGCGGTACCGTTTACATTTGCCCTCGCCACCAGCGAATCCAGGCCGTTTCTTAATTTTAAAACGTCATATAAGCCAGGTGTGAAATTTAGATTGGTCCATTTTCCATACTGGTCGTGGTCGTTCACTTTTTTATCATAATCGTCATGATCATCATCCTCATCCCCATAGTGGTCCTCGTTTTTATGCGCGCTGGAATCGATTTTTGCTTCGATGGAAACGATGTCGATAAATACCGCATCGTAATTTACCGGGGCGTCCGTCAGGTAAACGGATAAGGTATTGGGGCCGGTGACCTGGTTACCGGCTTCAGAATCGTTTTTATTACAGGCAACGATCAGGAGACCACCCAGACTTACCAGTCCGGCAGCCAGAAAAGTTTTATTCATGAGACGGATTTTATATACCAAGTATCAAAACTTGTACCGAAGTTGTAGTGGTAAGATGAAGATTGAATGAATGTTTTGCCATTCGCCGGCCGGCAGTAAAGACCCTGTTTCTTAAGTATAACGTAACACAGGCCCAACAAAACCTGTCCGTATTGGAACGGGGCGTTTAACTTTGACGGAGTGACGGATCAGCAACCTTATATTGTTCATTTTGACCTGGACTCCTTTTTTGTAGCAGTGGAGGTCCTGATGGATCCTTCATTAAAAGGTAAACCGGTAATCGTGGGCGGTTCCGCAAACCGGGGTGTGGTATCTACCTGCAGCTATGAAGCCCGTAAATATGGGGTGCACTCTGCCATGCCCATGCAGCGGGCCATGCGGCTTTGTCCGCATGCCGTGGTGCTGAGGGGGAATCATGAAAAATACGGCTATTATTCAAAAATGGTAACGGAGATTATTGCTTCCAAAGTGCCGCTGTATCAAAAAGCATCCATCGATGAGTTTTACTGTGATCTTACCGGTATGGACCGCTTTTTTGGGGTGAGCCGGTATACCCGCGAATTGCGGGAATATATTATCCGGGAAACAGGCCTTCCTATTTCCTGCGGGCTCTCATCGGCAAAGTTTATCAGCAAGATGGCCACCAATGAGGCCAAACCCAATGGCTTTCTCGAAATTCCGCATGGGCGGGAAAAAGAATTCCTGTGGCCGCTGGAAATCGGGAAGATCAATGGGGTGGGCCGGCAAACGGAGCAGCGGTTGCGGAAGCTGGGGCTGCATACGATCAGGGATATTGCGCTCACCCCAAGAGATCTTCTCGTTGGGCAGCTGGGGAAATGGGGAGACGATTTATGGCAAAAATCCCAGGGCATCGGCAGCCGGGAAGTAGAAGGACGCTGGGATCAGAAGAGTATGAGCCACGAAACCACGTTTCATGAAAACCAGGGCCATATTGAATTTCTGTACAAAAAATTAACAGCACTTACGGAACGGAATGCATACGACCTGCGGCAGGATCATAAATTAACAGGCTGCCTTACGGTAAAGATCCGGTACAGCGATTTTGAAACCACCAGCCGGCAGGAATCGATCCCCTATACCGCGCTGGACGATGTGCTGATCGGGAAAGCAAAAGCCATTTTTGACAAATTGTATCAGCTCGGACGCCCCGTGCGGCTGATTGGCGTCCGTTTTAGCCAGCTGGCAGATGATGGCATGCAGATGGACCTGTTTAACCGGCAGGATGATAAGCTGAATTTATATAAGGCGGTAGATGCTATTAAGAATCGTTTTGGGAAGGAGGCCGTTTCCAATGCGGCGATCAGCAAACCCCGGACAAAAGATAAAAAATGATTTTCTTTTCCTTTTAGCAGCTTTGCCCTATATTTGCGCCCGGCAGGTCTCATACGGCCAGCTCCTACTGAACCTCCCCAGGGTCGGAAGACAGCAAGGATAGGTGGTTGTAGCGGCGCGATGTGAGTAGCCTGCCTTTTTTTATTTCCTCCCCTCAGCACCTCTCTTACTAAAATAAAACAGGAGCAGGTATCGCCAAACAAACAATTTTCTCAGAAAACTGATTGTTGTAATTAAAAAAGATTTATCTTTATAACGCAGCCACGTTTATGGAATGAGAAAATAGCCCTTTATCTTTTTCATCTGAGCTCCAGACTATTGCAACAGTGGTTTTAGCAGTTTTTTTTAGTACAGAACAATGCAGAAGCATCTGTCCTGTCCTGCCCGGCAAGAATTGAGCATCTGGTAAGGGACCATGCTCTCATGTCGGCTATCTGAATTTTATGTGTTAGATATACATAAGGTAAGCCCTACCTGCAAACTATTATTATGTATAGATAACGGCGGCAAAGTATTTTAGGAAACCCCAATATCAAAACAAAAAATGTAAAATCATGGAACCGTTTTTAGGAATGATCGCAATGTTCGGATTTAATTTTGCTCCCCGTGGCTGGGCCTTTTGTAATGGTCAGTTACTACCTATTGCGCAGAATACAGCGCTTTTTGCTTTATTAGGAACAACTTACGGAGGCGATGGAAGGGTTACTTTTGGGTTGCCCAACCTTCAGGGCAGGACGCCTGTTGGTTTTGGGCAGGGAGCGGGCCTTAGTAATTATGTGCTGGGGCAGGTATCCGGAACGGAATCCGCTACATTGACCATCAATAATTTGCCGGCCCACGGTCATCCTGTTACCATTAATGCCGCAGCGGACCCGGGCGATAGTTCCGATCCTACGGGAGCCTATCCTGCCAACACCGGAAATCTGGACAAGGAATATAAAAGCGGTACCGTTACAAATAAGGTTGCAATGAATGCCGGTATGGCCACTGCAGGCAATACCGGAAATACCCAGCCCTTTGCGATTCTGCAACCCAGCCTGGCTGTAAATTTCTGCATTGCGATGGAAGGTATTTTTCCTTCCAGGAGTTAACCGTATCTAAAAATGGAGAGCGGACTATCTGGCAAAGACTGGTGGTATCACCTGGAGCCTGACTGGAAGAAGGCATTCGGCAGTACTTTTTTTAATCATTTGAATCATCCCGCAACCGGGGAGCTGGAGGTCTTGTACCAGGCAACGGCGTTGAGGTTCGCCGGCCCGCGGGCGCCCTATGCTAATTTGGATTTTGAACTTACCAATCTTTCCGGGGTGGCGCAGCTAAGCAACCTGGAGGTCCTTGTGGCAACCCATCACCAGATCAGGAATCTATCAGGATTGCAGGGGCTGGGAAAGTTGAAAAGCCTTTTTTTGTTTAGTAATCAGATCGAAAGTTTAGACGGAATTGAATCCCTTACCGGCCTGGAGCAATTGTATGTGCAGTTCAATCATATTTGCTCGTTAAAACCGCTTGAGCAGCTGACCCGTTTAAGAGAGCTGTATATAAACAATAACCGGGTTACAAGCCTCGATGGCCTTACAGAAGCGCATTCAGACAGGCTTGCCGCTTTTTTCTGCAAGCCCAATGACCAGCTCCGGCAAAAGGAGATGATATACGCGGAAAACAAATTGGGCATCCGGTGCCGGGGGGTATGACCCAACAAATCGCTTCGATTGGTCCTCATGGTCCGTTTGTTTAAAATTCTGTAAAATGAAAAAGATCTTCTTCTTATTTGCCGTGCTGTTGTTTGTTTATACAGCCACGGCGCAGAGCATTATTTTTGGAGGTGCTTGCGCCAGCGGTTCCATAACACTTGCAAAAAACGGAACGCAGGACGGCAAACCTGCTTATTCAGGGCAGGGCACCGTTGCGGGAAACAGCGGTGTAGATGTAGTTGTTAGATGGCAGGCGGCGGATAATGTTTGGGTGCTTGCTTTTGGCGGTCAGCCTTATCTGTTCAATACCTGTACAACCAGCCTTCCGCCGGGCACGGCAAACGCTTCCTGTCCCTGGCAGGTTGCGGATCCTCTGCCTTGTGCGAGTCCCGCACCATTGAGCCTGACCGGAGATGTGGCCCTGTCTGTAGCTTTCGGTTCCATAGTGGCACGGGTACAAAATAGGCGCCTGTATGTTAACTGGACTACTCGCACGGAGTTCAATAATGATCATTTTGAAATAGAGGCATCGCAGGACGGGAAGCAATTTACAACCATTGCCACCGTAAAATCAAAAGCCGGAAATGGGACAAGCAATACAGACATTACCTACGAATGGGTATCTGAAAGCAGCTCGCTGCTGGCCTTAATGCCCTACACAGGTATATTGATCCTTCTGTTATGGCTGCTGCGCCGCAGGAAGGTACTATTGTTGCCGCTTGCCGGACTTTTTATTGTACTGCTGCCGCTGGGTTGCAAGAAAAACACAGAGCCGGTTATTGACGGAGAAGACCCGTACTACATCCGCATTACACAGGTAGACAAGGACGGTACACGGGCTCCCTCAAAAATCATACAGGTAGTACCGGAGTAAACACCGCTATATACAGGCAGGCATGGCCCCGCTGGAACACCAGTTTGGGGCAATGCCTGCTTTTCCATAGTATGCATTGATAAATTGAAGCACAAATTGTACTTTTGAGTAGCGGGAGCAGGGCCGCAAAGAGCCGTTTTTAAAAACAAAAGCAACACCCCGCACTTTTAAGTATATATTCTTCATAACTAAATGGACAAAATAACATGAAATTTTTTATTGATACAGCCAATCTCGACCAGATTAAAGAGGCCAACGAACTCGGAATTTTAGATGGGGTTACCACCAATCCCTCACTGATGGCAAAGGAAGGAATCAAAGGGCATGATGCCATCATGAAACACTATAAGGATATCTGCGAGATGGTAGATGGCGACATCAGTGCCGAAGTAGTAAGCACCGGGTTTAAGGATATTGTAGAGGAGGGCAAAAAGCTGGCAGCCATTCATCCGAACATTGTGGTAAAAGTACCCATGATCAAGGATGGTGTAAAGGCCATCAAATGGTTTACAGATAACGGTATTAAAACAAACTGTACCCTGGTATTCAACGCGGGCCAGGCCATCTTATGTGCCAAGGCGGGTGCAAAATATGTATCGCCGTTTGTGGGCCGCATCGATGATACGGGTTGGGACGGCGTTCAATTGGTAGAGCAGATTGTGCATATTTACGGTGTTCAGGGTTTTAAAACCCAGGTATTGGCGGCCTCCATGCGCAGCCCCAATCATATCATCCGTTGTGCAGAGGTGGGTGCGCACGTAGTTACCAGTCCGCTGGAATCCATCCTGGGCTTACTCAAGCATCCGCTTACCGATGTTGGGTTGGCAAAATTTTTAGATGATGCAAAGAAGCTACAATAAAAAATAACAGCCGCAGTTGAACATAGCTTCCTTTATTGCCCACCGGATTGCGTTTAATAAACAGCGTTCCTTTTCGCGGTTCATTATCCGGCTTTCTGTTGTGGCTACAGCCATCAGTGTGGCGGTAATGATTATTACCCTGGCGTTTGCCAATGGATTTCAGCAAAAAGTAAGCGAAAAAGTATTTAGTTTTTGGGGCCATATCCGCATCCAGGAAATGGCCCCTTATCAATATGTTGTATCGGAAGAAATTCCCATTACGGCTAACCCCGCACTGGTTGCACAAATAAAAAAGAACCCGGAGGTAGTTACGGTGCAGCCTTTTGCCACCCGCTATGCGATTGTAAAAACAAAAGACGACCTGGAGGGGGTTTTGGTAAAAGGGGTAGACAGTAGCTACAATTTCCTGAACCTGCAATCCTTTATGCAGCGCGGGCGCCCGCCCCGGTTTAATGACTCAACGTACAGCCGGGAGATCATGATTTCGGCCTATACGGCCGGACAAATGAAGCTTGATACCGGCAGCAGGGTGCTGATCTATTTCATACGCCCCGATAATTCCCTGCGCCCGGATCGTCTTACCGTAACGGGCATCTACAAAACCGGTATTGAGGAGTATGATAAAACATTTGCCATCGGCGATATTAAACTGATACGCCGGCTTAACGACTGGGAGCCGGACCAGATCGGGGGCTATGAGCTTTTTTTGAAAAATTATAAAGATATCGGTGTGGTCTCCGACCAGGTAACCCGCCTGGCGCAAATGCCGGAAGCCTGGGATGCCCAGGACATCAAAAATTTTGCTCCTAATATTTTTGACTGGCTCAATATGCAGGATGTAACGCGCAACCTGCTGATTGTGATCATGATCATTGTGGCGGTTATTAACCTGATTACCTGCCTCATCATTCTTGTGCTGGAGCGAATGCGGATGATTGGCGTACTAAAAGCCGTAGGCGCCACGGATTGGACCGTTCAGAAAATCTTCCTGCGGCACAGTTTGCTCATTACCATTACGGGTATTGTAGCCGGCACGGTTGGTGCATTAGCCTTGCTTTATCTGCAGGTAAAAACGGGCTTTATCAAGCTGGATGAAAGCGCCTATTACCTCAGCCAGGCCGCAGTAAAGATTTCGGCATGGGAAGTGCTGGCCATCTGCGGGGGAACCTTCCTGGTGTGTTTACTGGTGTTAATGATTCCCACTTATATCGTAAAAAAAGTGCAGGTGGTAAAAGCCATTCATTTCCGGTAGACAAGCGTTTGAAGTTCCACGTTTAAGGTCTCATGTTGGGGATCCGTTCGAAGCTTGATGAGGGGTGTTCCTTTCTCAATTCTCTCCGAATCCCCGGGGCTGAAAGCTACTTCAGATGCGATAACAAAATCCCCGTAGCTACGGCTGCGTTCAGCGACTCAGCAGTTCCAATCCGTTCAATCGTAATCTTGTGAGTAAGGTGCGTGGCTGCCTCCGGGCGAATGCCTTTTGACTCATTGCCAATAACCAGCACGCCGGCTGCTTTTTCCGGTCTCGTAGACAAAGGCACCCCGTCCAGCACCGCCCCATAAACCGGAATACGGTTTTGACGGGCCAGCCAATCCGGAAGATCTGTATAGATAACGGGTATACGAAACAGGCTGCCCATGGCAGACTGAACTACTTTGCTGTTATACATATCAGCGCAATCCTGGCTGCAAACAATCCCCGGCACGCCAAACCAATCTGCCGTGCGGATAATAGTGCCCAGGTTCCCGGGGTCCTGTATCCCGTCCAGTGCCAGCACCAGCTGTGCCCCATCCTGCCAGCCGATGATTTCGCTGTCTTTCTTTTCAATAAGGGCCACAACCTCATTCGGCGTTTTGAGCTGGGAAATCTTCTCCAGCTCAAACCCTGCAACGGGTATCATTTCCACCGCCGGCTGCATTGGCTGCTGCCGGCGCACCCATTCTTCCAGTCCCCATATTTTTTTAACAGTCAGCCCCGGGGTATTCAGCGCTTCATCCACTATTTTTGGCCCTTCTGCCAGGTAGCGGTTTTCTGCATCCCTGAATTTTTTTTGGAACAAACTTTGAATATATTTGACTTCAGATTTACTAAGCATTTCCGATCTGTTATAAATTTAAATGATAAGGTCCTGATAAGATTATTCAAAAATACATTTCTTCCGTTAGCCGTCATTTTTACGATGCTGTTTTTATCCTCCTGTAGCGTTTTTACAGTGGTGAGAAAACACCAGGATGGAGTTCCCTTTGTTTTTGAGACGCGTATAAAAGTAGAAAATGCGATTAGTAAAGAGGAAAAAGACCGGCTCGAAGCGGGGCTTAATGAACAGCTGGACGATAGTATCCGGTCGCGGCAGGTAGATAAAGTGTTGTGGGCCGTGATCAAAGATCCGCCCCGGCTGGATACAAGCCAAATCAGCAAATCGCTCCAAAGCATGCATTATTACCTGAACGCCCAGGGGTATTTTCAGGATTCGATCAGTTATACTACCAGTGTAAAAAAGGTAAAGGATCAGCTAAGGGCAACCATCCAGTTCAATGTTTGGCCCAAACAGGCTACAAGAATAGATTCGCTTTCTTATGTAATTCAGAACGACAGCCTGCAGCGGGTAACAACAGAAAATCTGAAAAATGCCTTTATTAAAAAGGGCGATGCTTTTGCACAGGCGCCCATATCGGCCGAAATGGACCGGTTGGTAGAGCTGTATCGCAATAACGGGTACCTCCGGTTCTCGCGGGGATTGCTGTTTGGCCTCTGGGATACCCTCGATGTTTCGTTGCTGGAACCTACGCTGGATCCTCTGGAACAGGTTGCTCAGCTGGAGCGGCTGAAAAACAGGAGGCTGCATCCCACCGCAAATCTTGAAATCCGCACAAGACCGATTGAGGATAGCGCCGCCGTACGCAAGTATTATGTAGGCGATTTTGTGGTATATCCCAATAGCAATGACACTTCCGGGAGCCGCCGCAGGGAAACCCGGCTTAATAATATTACCGTGGTGCAAACCCGGAATATTTTTAAGCCCAAGATATTTCCCCCCAATATTTATCTTAAAAAAGGGGATCCCTATGATCAGCGCCGCTATATCCGTACCCTCAACCGGTTTAACAATATCGGCTCCTGGCGTATGGTAGATATAGCGCAGCTGCCGCGGGATAATCAGGATACCGTGGATTTTGCCCTTCGTCTGTTGCCTGCCAAAAAGTACAATTTTACCACCAATGTTGAAGGGAGCTTTAGCCAGAGTGTTCTTTCCGGAAATTTTGTTGGACTGGGCTTCAGCCTGGGATTGCAGAACCGGAATTTTGCCCGTGCGGCCAACCTTATGAGCACCAATGTGAATTACCTTGTGGAGCTGGGACAGCTGACAGCAGGAGATATCATTCAAACACAGCAATTCAGCGCTACTAATACGATTTCTTATCCCCGTTTTATTTTTCCCGGCATGCAGGGATTTAAAAATAATTTCAGGGGAAATTTCCGGTCTTTATTTACACTGAGCGCAGCCAGTACAGAACGGCGGTATCTTTTTAATCTTACTACATTCAGCAGTGCCTGGGGGTACGAGTTTGGCTGGCGGGGCCGGGATTACAGTTCCAATAACCGCACCTTTAATCTTTCAATAAAAATTCCGAATATTGAATATTCCTACCTGATACGGCGCGATAGCCTCGACCGGATGATTGCAAGAAACCCATCTATAAAGAACCTGTTTTCGGACGGCCTCATTACCTCATCGATCATGAAATTCATCATGCCCTGGGGCAATATCGCCGGGCATAGCACCAATGTGATCCGGGCCAATTTTGAGGAATCGGGGCTGCTGACCGGTATGGTTCGCAACCCTTTTATGGATCAGCACCTGTACCGGTTTGTAAAACTGGACGTGGAGTATGCAAAGCTGTATAAATGGCCCAAAACGGCCCTGGTGCTGCGGGGATTTGCCGGCGCAGGATACGAACTGGAATCAACGGCCAACCCGGATAAAAGAGCCCAGATGCCTTTTTTTAAACAATATTACAGCGGCGGCCCCAACAGTATGCGGGCCTGGCAGCTGCGCCGGCTGGGGCCAGGCTCTACCATCAAAAGCTTTGAGGGCGAATACAGTTTCCCGGACCGTTTTGGCGATATGCAGCTGGAGGCCAATATAGAATACCGGATGCCTTTGTTTAAAATGGGCGGAATTCCTATTAATGGGGCGGTATTTACCGATATGGGAAATGTTTGGCTGCTTAAAAAAGATGCCGGCCTGCCCGATGAGATCTTTAAACTGGGCCGGCTGGGAACCGATCTTGCCGTTGGGTCCGGCGCAGGTGTGCGGGTAGACCTTGGCTTTTTTGTAATACGGCTCGATTATGCCTATAAGGTAAAGGATCCGAGCCCTGCCCCCGAAAATATTTCTTTCCGGAACAGGTTTTTTGCCTATCCGTTTATTAAAGGCAGCCAGCTGCAGATCGGCATCGGGTATCCGTTTATTTTTTAGGGAATGTAAAATAACCAATGAAAAATATCAAATGTAAAAGAGAAGATGCCGTTCCTGTTCAATAGTTATATTTCTGTAAAAGATCACAGGACCCGGGAATTGAGCACCTCACATCAGGCGCAGAACGGATCCAACCTGGCCCTGTGGGAATGTAAAATAACCAATGAAAAATGTCCAATGTAAAAGTGAGGATGCCGATCCTGTTCAATAGGTATACTTCTGTAAAAGATCACAGGATCCGGGAATTGAGCACCTCACATCAGGCGCAGAACGGATCCAACGTGAAACTTTAAACTTTAAACGTGAAACTACTCTCCCTTCATCCCTTCCGTAAATGCTTCTATGGTAAGCGCATCTTCCACCAAAAAATCGCCGATACGGGTACGCCGCAGGCTGCTCAGATAGGCGCCGCAGCCCAGCGCCTGCCCAAAATCATGTGCAAGGCTCCGGATATAAGTGCCGGTAGAACAAACAACCCTGAAGGAGATCCGCGGCAGATGGGTGGCGTCTATTTCAAAACAGGAAATCGTAACCGGCCGGGGATCCAGTTTCACGTCAATACCTTTGCGGGCCAGTTCATATACCCGTTTGCCATCTTTTTTGATGGCGGAATGCGCTGGTGGAACCTGCAGGATATCGCCGGTAAATTGCGCTGTAGCCGCTTCTATATCAAAGATGGTAAGATGGTCATAAGGTTTGAAATCCACCGGTTCGCTCTCAAGATCGTAGGTGGGTGTAACGGCCCCAATCGTAAATGTGCCCGTGTATTCCTTTTCTTTGGCCATATAGGCATTAATCTGTTTGGTAAACTTGCCGGTGCAAATAACCAGCAGACCGGTTGCCAGCGGGTCCAGGGTGCCGGCATGTCCTACTTTTTTGATGCGGACAAGGTTACGCACTTTCCGGACGGCATCAAAAGAGGTCCATTCAAGCGGCTTGTCAATCAGCAACACGGCGCCTTCGGCGAAATCGATCGTTTTTAAAGCTTCTTTTTTCATCTGCCGCGAAAATAATGTGAAATAAAATCTGAACAGGCTTTAAGTTGTTTAAACTTTCGGGTTTAACAGGATTGCCTGCAGATGAGTGCAATAAAATCTCCCGGAGATCATGATCCGGAATACAGCAAAGCGATCCGTTCAGAGATCAGAATAGGGAGTAGCCTTCAGGAACGTAATATCAATATGGGAAACATTGTCTTTATAGGTTTCCATTGCATTCAGCTTTTTCCAGGCCGGGCTGCTGCCAAAGTTCTTCCAGTTTTGATTCCGGGCCTCCATGCTGGCATGGGTGGTCATATACATAAGGTTGGGCATCCGCGGTCCCGCCAGTACTTCACCATAAAAAACGGCGTTGAAGCCCAGCTGCCTGAAGATACCGATTTCATCGCCATCATTAAACATTGCCACCTTGTTGCGAAACCGTTTTTCAGAACTGCTCTCATAGCTGCGCAGTTCATATACCCGCTGCGCTTTATCGCCTTTGAGCTGGGGTATCTGCAGCAGGGGAGCCTTCGAAAAGGATTTTAACAGGATGGTTTCTATGCAGTCGTAGATGCCGGCTTTGTTGGGACTGTTCTGTTCATCTGCTGCGGCCTGAAGAAATTTTGGGTCCTTTTGCAGGTGATTACTGAGTTGTGTCCATTGCTGCAGTTCATGGAAGGGGATGATCACATATATTTTTTTATCGGCTGCCGTATCATTGCTCAGGGCCTTAAATACACCAATGCGTGGGTTGTTCAGTCGGTGCAGCGCAGGCAGCAGCGCATTTTGCAGGTACCGGTCCAGCTGTTGCTCCTGCTCCGGGCTCGTATAATGAAAAACCTGCAACTGGAAATATTCCCTTACTGTTTTGGATGATTGTGCCGCCGGCCGGCCGGCAATCAGAAGGAGCAAAAAACTAAAGATAAACACCGGTTTCATGGAGTGATATGCTGTTATGTGAGGCCTAAAGTTAATGGATGTAACTGAAATTGAAGGAAGGTTGCTGAGTATAACATTGCTATCATGAACTGCTTTGCAGGTAAGCTTCAACCGCGGGCATGCAGGATCGCAAAGATCTTTAAGAACGGTATACTTCATCGCGCTCATTGCGGGGTCGCTTTGCTCCCCGGGTTAATAACTGCCTATTGTGGTATATCCGAAGCTGCAGACTACATTGTTTAAAGCTTGAGGGGGTTTTGTAAATTTGCAGACATGAATATGCTTTCAGATTTACAGGATACAATAGCTGCCATAGCTACACCGCCCGGTATAGGGGCCATTGGGGTGATCCGGCTAAGCGGTGCGGATGCCATTATTATTGCAGAAAAAATTTTTAAAGGAAGGAAATTGTCGGGCCAGCCAACCCATACGGTGCATTTTGGGCATATTTTTTCACCCGGAGACGGGGTAATTGTTGATGAGGTGGTGGTTACTTTATTTCGCGGACCAAAAAGTTATACCGGGGAAGATGTGATAGAGATCAGCGGGCACGGCTCCCCCTATATCCTGCAAAAAATACTGGAGGCGGCTATAGCGGCGGGAGCAAGGCTGGCAAAAGCCGGGGAGTATACCCAGCGTGCTTTTTTAAACGGGAAAATGGACCTGACCCAGGCCGAAGCAGTAGCCGATCTTATTGCTGCCGATAGCCAGGCCCAGCAGCAGGCCGCGCTGCAGCAGCTGCGCGGCGGGTTTTCAGGCGATCTTGCCAAACTCCGCGACCAACTGATCAATTTTGCGGCGTTGATAGAGCTGGAACTGGATTTCAGTGATGAGGATGTTGAATTTGCAGACCGGAAACAATTCAGGGATCTCATCTCCAATCTTAAATCCCAGATCTCAACCCTGTTGAATTCGTTCCGCCTTGGCAATGTGATTAAAAACGGCGTAAGCGTAGCCATCATCGGCAAACCCAATGCCGGGAAAAGCACGCTGCTCAACGCACTGTTGAATGAAGAACGTGCTATCGTAAGTGAAATTGCCGGAACCACGAGAGATACGATTGAAGAAACGCTCAACATAAATGGTGTGCTGTTCCGTTTAATTGACACGGCCGGCATCCGGGAGCATACGGCAGACAAAATTGAAAGCATAGGCATTGAGCGCAGCCGGCAAAATGCAGAAAAAGCGCATATTATCCTTCACCTGGTAGATGTAACGGATCCTGATACATCACCCATCAGGTGGCTGGAACCCTTCGCCGGTAAGACCGTTGAAGTGCTGAACAAAACGGACCGCGGGGAAAATCAGTCCCAATGGCTATCGGCATCCGCAATTGCCATCAGCGCTAAAAAGAATACCGGTATAGAAACGCTGAAGCACCGGATGTACGAATTGGCGATCGGGGATACCATCAAAACCGAAAACAGCATTGTGACCAACGCCCGGCATTATAATGCACTCCTGAAAATGATGGACAGTCTCGAGGCCATCGATACCGGTATGAACGCCGGTTTAACAGGCGACCTGCTTTCCATTGATATCCGCCGGGCCCTGCATTACCTGGGAGAGATCACCGGGCAGGTGGAAGTAGACCGGGATATACTGGGTACGATATTTGGGAAGTTTTGTATCGGAAAGTAACCGGTTATTGGAGCCGGCAGAATGTTGGAATATCCAATTGGATGTTTGGAGGGTGGTGCTCCGGACTTTACCGCATACGGGCGCAGATCCGCTTCATCAGATAAATGAAGCAATGACCGAGGCGCAATTTGGGGGGATGGCAAGCATTATTGGAGAAAAGCAACAGCTGCGGATATGCAAGAATGAAAATATAAGAATAATCGATTCGGGTTATTAAGTACGAAAATATTCGCATATCTTTAAATTGGAAAGAATTTGAATACGCTAATTGAAAAAGTGCATGAAAAAAACATTAACAATCATTCTGATACTGACCATTTCAAATACCTATTCCCAATCTGTCAATAAGGTCTTTACTTCAGATATTGATAACTTTTGGATCGCTTTCGACAGCATTCAACAGACCAATAGTTATTCGAAAAAATTGTATTTCATTAACAAACTTTATATAGAAAAAGGGACAAAAGGTTTAAAAGCCTTTATGAAGGCAGAGAATTATAGTGATACCACTTATATAAATGTAATTGATAAATTCCCTGATTTTTGGAAATCAATCCGGCGCAATACGTTCGTTCTAAAAGGTAAAACAAATGAATTGGACGCGCCAATTGCTAATTTAAAAAAACTTTATCCGACATTAAAAGATGCTGAAATATATTTCACGATTGGTTGCCTGGATGCGGCTGGAAAAATTAGCAATAATATGGTGTTGATGGGCCTGGAAGTTTCAGCGGGAAGCCTTGCAACTGGTGCTTACGAGCTTAAATCTTTTGACAAATTTGCTAGTTTAAATATTCATGAATATGTGCATACGCAACAAAAATTGAAAAGCAGTAA
Organism: Niabella hirudinis; assembly: GCF_051201075.1. NCBI lineage: Bacteria > Pseudomonadati > Bacteroidota > Chitinophagia > Chitinophagales > Chitinophagaceae > Niabella > Niabella hirudinis. The sequence goes on along the minus strand of NZ_JBPEHJ010000005.1, from coordinate 240,022 downwards.
TCAGCTACTTAACAAAGTCATTCAGGAAGGTTCTTGTGACTTTATCGCTGAATTGGCGCTTGATCAACCCATGCAAAGGCAATATGTTTCATATGGGAACCTACATTTTGACAGACTTAAAGAGCAATTCAAAAAGGAAATGTTTTTAAGCGACTGGTCTAATTGGTTGTATAATGGGCCACAAAGAGGCGATAGTACGGATTTAGGGTATTTCATGGGTTATGAAATCAGCAAGTCCTACTACCAGCGGGCAAAAAATAAAGCCCAGGCAATAAAGGATATTATTGAACTGGATTTTAGCAATAACAAAGACGTTGAATTATTTTTTAAAAGATCAGGGTTCTATAAAAAGTTCAATAAAAAGAAGCTGACTAAAGAATATGAAAAAAAGCTTCCCCGTATTGTAAAAATCGGACCATTTAAGAATGGAGCCCATAACGTAGATCCCAAAATAAATGAGTTTAGTATAACCTTCTCCAAAGAAATGATCTCTGGAAATGTTTCCATCGATTATTCAGAAAAAGGGAAAGATTATTTTCCCGTAAAAAAATTAATAAGGTATGAAAATAACGACAGGATATGCGTGTTAAGCATTGAATTGCAGCCGGGTAAAGAATATGAATTTATAATCACGAATCGCAGGTTTGAGTCAAAAGACGGGTATCCGCTAAAAGAGGGAAAGTATCTGGTGAAATTCAGAACAAGATAAATTTTTGGGTCTGTGATCAGAGGCGGTTATGCTACCCCTATTTCCGCTGCTTTTCGCTTCAGAAATTCAAGCCCCGCTTCCCGGGTGTTGGGTATCTCACCATCCAGAATGGCGTCTTTTAAGGCGTCTTTTAAAATACCTACAGGCTTCGAGGGGGGCAGGTTAAACAGCTGCATGATCTCAAGTCCATCAACGGGCGGCTGCCAGTTCCGGATCTGATCTTTTTCCTCTACTTCTTTACAACGTTCGCGAACCAGTTTAAAGTTATCGAGGAAGCGTTGTACTTTCTTTTTGTTTTTGCTGGTGATATCCGCTTCGCAAAGCAGCATCAGCGCATCAAAATCTTCACCGGCATCAAACAGCAGGCGCCGGATGGCAGAATCGGTGATATCTTCTTTGCTCAAACTGATCGGCCGGAGATGCAGCTCCACCAGCTTTTTTACAAACCGCATTTCCCCCTGCTGCGGTAATCTAAACTGTGCAAAGATCTTAGGTACCATGCGGCCTCCTACTACCTCATGCCCGTGAAAGGTCCACCCGCTGCCTTCTTCGAAGCGCTTGGTAGCCGGTTTGGCAATATCGTGCAGGATAGCCGCCCAGCGCAGCCACAAATCATTGCTCTTTGTGCTGATATTATCCAGTACCTGCAGGGTATGATAAAAATTATCCTTGTGCCCGATTCCTTCTTTAAATGCTGCTCCGGCCAGGTCCACCATTTTGGGGAAGATAATCTGGAGCAAACCGGTTTTATAAAGCAGGTCAAACCCAATGGAAGGTTTTGCTGCCAGTATGATCTTATTGAGTTCATCCGTAACCCGTTCCTGCGAAATGATCCGGATGCGGTCCCGGTTCCTGGATATAGCTTCCAGGGTAGGGGGGGCAATAGTAAAGCCGAGCTGTGTAGCAAAACGGATGGCACGCATCATCCGGAGGGGGTCATCGCTAAAAGTCTGGTCCGGCTCCAATGGCGTGATGATCGTTTTTTCCTGCAAATGCTGCTGGCCGTTAAAGGGGTCCACCAGCTGTCCGAAGCTATTCTTATTGAGGCTGATGGCCATGGCATTGATCGTAAAATCCCTGCGGTTCTGATCGTCCTCCAATGTACCCGGGCTTACCTGGGGTTTGCGGCTGTTTTGCTGGTAGCTTTCTTTGCGGGCGCCCACAAATTCCACATCAAAACCGGCAGTATGAATATGCGCGGTGCCAAAATTTTTGAAATAGCTTACCTGGGGCCGGGGTGTAAATTTAGCTGCCACGGCGTTGGCCAGTTCTATGCCATCACCAATGGTAACAATATCGGCGTCTTTGGTAGGCCGGTTCAGCAGTTTGTCCCGCACAAACCCCCCCACCAGGTAACTTTCCATTCCCAGTTCCTGTGCCGCGGCTGCCACTTTGCTAACTATTATCTGCTCCTGGTCACTTAGTTGAATATCCATCTGACCGGCAAATATAATTCAGGTTTCTGATTTGGAATTTCAAATTTCTTTTTCTTGCTCAGTTTCTCCCGATAGCCATCACATGTGCGTCAGGTTAATTTTTGCCCTGGGAGCTGCAGCGCAGCGCTGATCCTGTTAGTAAACGACCATACGGGTAATAAAGGTGCAGCGCACAGGTAATCATTGCGGTTTGTACAAGCCGTGCTCAGGAAATTACCGCCGCGCTGCGGCTACGGGCAGTTTTGGGCGTTCATCGTTATAAGGGTCAACGGCGCGCTGCGCCTGTTTGCCATTAAAAGATGCGATCTTTTTGGCGTGAAAGGCTTATCCGTACTACATTTCATGGCAACATGATCTGTTCTTAACCTGACGCGCATGCATGGCCATCGGGACAAACCAAAAATCAGTAATTTGTTGCTACCGGATTACCGCTATTTTCCCATCTTTCCATCGGATGATGGATGAAGGCTGGTGCGGTGTTTGATCATCGCGCCGGTGCGCCGCCACAAAATCTGCCTGCTTTTTAATAGTATCTGAAATGGCATTAAAATGAGCCGGGGTGGCTTCCCCCGAAACATTGGCGGAGGTGGAAACGATGGGCTTGCCAAAGCGTTTGATCAGTGCCCGGCAAAATTCATCCCCGCAAATGCGTATCGCAATGCTGCCGTCTTCGGCCGTAAGGTTTTCCGCAAACCCGATGCCGTGTTCATAAATGACGGTAGTGGGCCGTTCTGTGGTTCCCAGGTAGTCGAACAGGCTGAGATCCACCGCTGCGGTATACTGCATTACATCCCGTTCGCCGGTTACCAAAACAATCATGGCCTTGCTGTCGCTGCGCTTTTTAATGGCATAGATCTTTGCCACCGCTTCCGCGTTGGTTGCATCGCAACCCAGGCCCCATACGGTATCTGTAGGATAAAGGATCACCCCCCCCTGTTCCAGCACCGATACGCATTGTTTTATATCCTGTTCAAAAGCTTGCATGGTTATTTTATAAGATCGATTGATAAAGTTTCATGGTGTCGGCCGCGTACACTTCCGGACGGAAGCGTTGTGCGTTTTCCAATCCCTTCCTGCGCATATCAGCGGCAAAGGTTGCATCGGTATAGATCTTCCGGAAACCACTGGCCATTTCTTCCGGGCTATCCGGATCCGCCAGCCAGGCAGCGTTACCAGCTATCTCCGGCAGGCAGGAGGTGGTGGAGGTTATAACGGGCACGCCGCCGGCCATGGCCTCAATGATCGGCATGCCGAAGCCTTCAAAATAGGAGGGGTAGATCATAGCGGTTGCCAGTTGATACAGTGCAGGAAGATCCTCTGCATCTACAAAAGGCTTTCTTCCCGCCAGGGCCAGTTGCTCCGACAGGAAATATACACGATCTTCCAGCTGTACTTCCTTCAGGTACGCGGTCACTTTGCCCTTGAGCCCGCCATCATTGCCTACTACCACCAGGGGAAGGGGAATATCGTTACGGATACTGTTCAGGGCTTTGCAAATGTTCAGCAGGTTTTTGCGCTCAATGATCGTGCCCACATGTAAGAAAAAGGAGCCGGGAAGTCCGTATTTCTCGCGGACAGCTTCCTTTTTTGCAGCGTTTTCCAGTACCGTAAAAGCGGGGGCGCAGCTCTGGTATACTACTTCAATTTTTTCTGCAGGAGTGCCGTACGTGCGGATGATATGCCCCTTGGTTTCCTCGCTGATGGCCATGATTTTTGTAGCGTGCCGGCAGGCATACCGCAGTTTGGCACGATAGATCTTTACATCGATGGGCTTGTATTGCTCGGGATAAATTTCTGGAAACAGGTCATGGATCGTTACTACAGAGGGGATGCCCGTCTGCGGCAGGCCGGCGGGGATCTCGTGGCTCAATCCATGGTAGAGGTCGATGCCCATTCGGGTGAGGTCCCCGGTCACCCAGCGGCTTCTCCAGGCCGCGCTGAGGAGCCGGTGTAATGCGGCCTTAGGCAGTACTTCCCGGATATTTGCCAGGTGGGGCTGGAACGACTTGCCGGGCCGGGGATTAAACAGGTAGTAGGTATGCTCCGGGTATTGATCTGCCAGCAGGCGGATCAGTACCCGGCTGAAAAAACCCAGCCCTGTATTGTTGTGATATGCCCTTTTGGCGTCGAACCCGATATTCATAAGTGCAAAGAAAGACATTTTTAATTTGAAAATGTGAATCCGATGGCTATCGCATGCGCGTCAAGTTAAGAAAGACGATTTTAATATAAAACGCCCCGCAACCGGCAGTTTCTATTATACCGGATTAAATAAAGGAATGGGTAAAGGCGCCGGGCGCCGATAGTATCTGTAGCCTGAAGCAACACAACGGATATTCCCAGCCGCAGCGCGGCGGTAATCTCGTGCGCGGGGTGTTATTACCGGTGCGCTGCACCTTTTATGCTGCTTATCCCCGTTTGCTAATGGTGTCTGCGCTGCCCTGCAGCTTTTCTGTTAGCAAAATCAGCTTGACGCCCACGCGATGGCTATCGGGAGTGAAAGTGTGAAAATGGGACGAGCACCAGGTATAAAACCGAAATCCAACGTTGAACCTTAAACTTTAAACGTGAAACCTGGAATGCAAAACGCTATCTTTGCCCGAACAAAAAGAACAAAAAAAGGACTATGCAAGACTTGATTACTACGGCCTGGGCCAACAGGGAATTGTTAAAAGACAGTAAGTACACAGATGCTATTCATGAAGTAATTGCGGCATTGGATAAAGGGGAACTGCGTGTTGCAGAGCCCGATGGAAGGAAATGGAAGGTGAATGAGTGGGTAAAACAGGCCATCCTGATGTATTTCGGTATTCAGAAAATGCAGACCTGGGATGTACCTCCTTTTGAGTTCTATGATAAAATGCTGCTGAAAAAGAATTATAAAGATATTGGGGTGCGCGCCGTTCCGCATGCTGTTGCACGTTATGGTGCATACCTGGCTCCCAATGTGGTGCTGATGCCCTCCTATGTAAACATCGGGGCTTACGTGGATGAAGGCACCATGGTAGATACCTGGGCAACCGTTGGCAGCTGCGCCCAGATCGGGAAAAATGTGCACCTCAGCGGTGGTGTAGGCATCGGCGGTGTATTGGAACCCCTGCAGGCAAGCCCGGTAATTATCGAAGATGGTTGTTTCCTGGGAAGCCGTTCTATTGTAGTGGAAGGCGTTATTGTGGAGAAAGAAGCGGTGTTGGGCGCCAATGTGGTTTTAACGCAAAGTACCAAGATTATTGATGTAAGCGGGTCTATTCCTATTGAAGGAAAAGGAAGGGTGCCGGCAAGAAGCGTGGTGATCCCCGGCTCCTATGCAAAGAAGTTTCCGGCGGGTGAATATCATGTAAACTGTGCCCTGATCATCGGTAAACGGAAGGCCAGCACCGATCTCAAGACCAGTCTGAACGACGCTTTGCGCGATTTCAAGATCAGCGTATAATTTTTGTTTAAGGTTCAACGTTTAAGGTTCAATTGTTAACGTTGAACCTTAAACCTTAAACTTGGAACTTTGAAAGCTTTAGTTTATAAATCAACGGGCAGCTGGTATACCGTTAAGGATGAAGCAGGCCGGTTCTATAACGCCCGCATAAAGGGTGTTTTTAAAATTGACGGCATCACCAGCACCAACCCGCTTGCAGTGGGCGACTGGGTGAATATTGAAACCGAAGACGGGGCGGAGGGGTCGGCAATGATCGATGAAATCTTCCCCCGCTCTAATTACATCAACCGGCAATCGCCCCGCGTAAAGTACCAGCAGCATATCATTGCGGCCAACCTCGATCAGTCGATACTGATCGCCACCTTAAGGGAACCACGTACCTCCCGGGGCTTTATCGACCGCTTCCTGGTCGTATGCGAAATGTATCATGTACCGGCCATCCTGCTATTTAATAAAACGGATATTTACCGGGAAAAAGAATGGGCCGTTTATGAAACCCTGTCGGCCGCTTACCGGTCGCTGGGGTACCAGGTGTATGCCGTGAGCGTGGAAAAACAAAGCGGTCTGGAGGCACTGGGCGCATTATTGCAGGATAAAACCACGCTTATCAGCGGACATAGCGGTGTGGGCAAATCATCGCTCATCAATATGCTCCTGCCAAAGGAAGGCATAAAAACACAGGATGTAAGCGGCTGGAGCGGCAAAGGGATGCATACCACTACTTTTGCTGCCATGTATGATCTGCCCGGAAGCGGCCGGATCATTGATACGCCCGGCATCCGGGAGCTGGCCATTACCAACCTCGAACGGGAGGAACTGTCGCATTATTTTCCGGAGATGCGCGGGCGGCTCAAAGATTGCCAGTACAACAATTGCATCCATGTAAACGAACCCAAATGCGCCATCAAACAGGCGGTACAGGATGGAGAAATTGAAGAAGAACGCTACATCAGTTACCTGAATATCCTGGAGAGCCTTGGAAGCCGAAACTATTAGCTCGCTAAAAAATCAGCCAGCGGCATTACTTCAATGGTCCGGCCATTTTGGGTTATCGATGGCGCATTGGCCCGGTTTTTTGGAAATGTTTTAATTTCTACTTGTAAACGACAAAAGAGGGACTTCGTTCTATAAGGACTGATATTTGTTTTGGGCATGTCATAGGAGTTGCTCTTTGAATAATTTCAACAAAACTTTCCCTTCATCAACTGCATCTTTATTGAAATTTCTATGAACAGCCCCACGGCCGGGCACCCAAAAATTTCCATTATTTTTTTGAATACTGATCAGCCTCGTTGGCATCCTTAAACCAGCCGGCGTATTTGATATAATTGTTGGCAATCCGGTCTATTTCCCCGCTCAGTAATTCCTGCGAAATGTCTTTGATCTTTTTGGCCGGAGTGCCGGCATAAATGCTGCCGGGGCTGCAAATGGTATTTTCCAGCACCACGGCGCCGGCGGCAATAATGGTATTGCTGTGTACCACCGCATTGTCCATAATAATGGCGCCCATGCCTACAAGCACATTGTCATGGATCGTACATCCGTGTACAATGGCATTATGCCCGATGGAAACATTGTTACCGATGGTGGTACCGCATTTCTGGTAGGTACAATGGATCACCACCCCGTCCTGGATATTTACTTTGTTTCCGATACGTATAAAATTTACATCGCCCCTTACCACGGTATTGAACCAGAAGCTGCAGGCCTCCCCTGCGGTTACATCACCAACAACCGTTGCATTGGGGGCTACAAAACAATTGGCGCCCATCTGCGGGTATTTTCCTTCCACCGGTAATATTACTGCCATAGAATATGCTTTCCTGCTAAGATACAAAAAGGGCGAGGGATAATGTGGAAATTTGAAAATGTGAGAATGTGAGAATTTGTTTCAGGATGTCTTTGCGGAGTGTGTATTTAAAATCCGTGTTCCGGATGTTCGGAACCGGGCTTCAGTGGCAACAATACAGAATCTGATTGCTAAACGCTATTTTTGTTGCATGCAGGATAAGATTGAAAAAATAACCGACTTGTACCAGCAATGGAGCGGGCAGGAGCCGGACTCCGTGGATGTATTGCAACAGGCGGGCAGCGAGCGCCGTTATTTCCGTATCTGGAAAAACGGAAAATCCGTTATCGGAACTTTTGGCGCCAATATAAAAGAAAATGAATCCTTCTTTTACTTTTCGGAACAGTTTCAGAATAAGCAGCTGCCGGTGGCCAATATCCTGGCTATCAGTGCCGACAGGGCGTTTTACCTGCAGGATGATTATGGCAACATATCGCTGATCAATCATCTTGAAGCGCAGGGGGAAACGGCGCCGGTATATGAACTGTTTAAGGCAAGCCTTGCGGCGTTGGCCCGGGTGCAGGTGCTGGGAGACCAGGGACTGGATTATGACCGCTGCCTGACCAATAAGGAATTTGGGAAACAAGCTATCATGGCGGATCTGCTGTATTTTAAATATTACTTCCTGGATGCATTGCGTAAGCCCTACGATAAGCAGGCGCTGATCGATGATTTTGAAGCGTTGAGCACCTACCTTACACATACGGATCATAAGTTTTTTATGATGCGCGATTTCCAAAGCCGCAACATCCAGGTGATGGAAGATCGTTCGGTACACTTTATCGATTACCAGGGCGGTATGAAGGGCGCACCCCAATACGATGTAGCTTCACTGCTCTGGCAGGCAAGAGCCAATCTTTCTGAAGATTGGAAAGAGCAGCTGCTGGTCGATTACATGAATGCGCTGGAACCTCTGCTGGGCAAGCCGTTCAACCGGACGGCTTTTGTAAGCCAGTATAATGGGTATGTATTGATCCGCTTACTGCAGGTGCTGGGTGCTTATGGGTTCAGGGGATTGTTTGAACGTAAGGCGCATTTCCTCACCAGCATCCCGCTGGCATTAAGAAACCTGCGCGCCTTTCTTCAAAAGAACGCAATGGGCATTGCGGTACCCGAGTTTGATAAAGTATTGCAGCTATGCATCGCCGATGAGATCATTGAGCAGTTTACTCCCGTTCAGGCAACGGCGGAAACGCCGCTGGTGGTAAAGGTATCCAGCTTTTCGTTTAAAAAAGGACTTCCGGTGGCAGATGAGGCCAATGGCGGTGGTTTTGTATTCGACTGCAGGGGAATCTTAAACCCCGGCAGGATCGAAAGTATGAAGGTCCAAACGGGGCGCGATAAAGAAGTAATCCAATACCTGGAGCAGCAAACAAAAATGCCTGAATTTCTGCACAGCGTTTTTGATGTGGTGGATATTACGGTGGAGGACTTTATAAAGCGTGGATTTGACAGCCTGATGGTAAGTTTCGGCTGTACCGGAGGCCAGCATCGCAGCGTATATGCAGCCGATGCACTGGCCCGCCACCTGAAGAATAAATTTAAGGTTAGAGTAGACCTTAATCATTGGGTGCAGGATGCAAAGAATTGGGACAATACGGGGCGATAGTCCAAGGTCGATGGTCCATGGTGAGGCACTTAGCATAGTTTTAGCGTACAATTTGATTTTCCCTGCGTTCTGCTGTTGAAGTGGTCAGCGCTTACTCTTGGCCAGGGTGCTTAATTATATAACTGAGGAGATAAAACAAAAGTATTATGATGAATACGAGGTTCTTTGTAAAATGATTACAAGCTTAAGAACCGCGATGTAATCGTTAAACGACTATGACTATGAACCATGGACCATTGACTATAAGCCACCGGCCTTGCCGGCAAGCCCTCATTTTCTGCGCCGGCCTGGGTACCCGCTTTAAGCCCTGGACAAACCAGCATCCGAAGGCGCTGGCCATTATTAACGGAAAAAGCCTGTTGCAGCGCAATATTGAATACCTGCAGCAATATGGGATTACCCGCGTTATTGTGAATGTGCATCATTTTGCAGACCAGATCATTGAGGCGGTAAGAAAGAACAACGGCTGGGGCAGCGAGGTACTGATCAGCGACGAAACCGATGCCGTACTGGAAACAGGCGGCGGCCTTTTAAAAGCAAAAGCGCTTTTTACACCGGGAGAACCGTTTTTAACCTGCAATGCGGATATTCTTACAGACCTGGATATCGATGAACTTATAGCTTTTCACAATGAGCAAAAGCCGTTGATCTCAATGACCGTAAGCCGCCGCAAAACATCGCGCTACCTGCTGTTTGATGGTGAAAATACACTCTGCGGCTGGCAGAATATTGCAACAGGGGAGCAGCGGATCTCAAAACCCGCTGCCTCGTTGCGCCCCCTGGCTTATGATTGTGTAGTGGCTTTTGAATATGAAGTATTCGACCATATTCCTTTTACGGGCAAATTTTCGTTGATTGATCTCTACCTCCACCTGGCAAAATCCAATACCATAAAAGGGATGGAGCATAAAGACGATCGCTGGGTAGATGTAGGCAAGCCCGAGAGCGTGGCGATAGCGGAGGCAATGTTCGCCTGAAGCATAGCTGCATGATTCCAGCCTGCCTGCAGGGCGGTCTGTAAGAAGAACGCCACTGGTAAAACGGGCCACACATACTATGGCGCTACTTTCCCCGAAAAACAGGGAAGGCTATAACCGTAATAGTATTTATTTGATTTCTGTAACTTTGGTTTATGGAAAAACCGGAAACTATTGAAGCGTTTTATAAAAGGATCAATCATAATACCTCCAAATTATCGCTGCACAATGTAGGCCTGGGGCTGGGACATTTTAATATCTTTCCCAGGTCATCCTGCTCGCCCCATACCAACTATTCGAGACGCGATTTTTACAAAGTGTCCTATATCATCGGCACCGGTAAATTGTATTACGCCCATCAATGGATCGCTATCGACCGGCCGGCGCTGATGTTTTCCAACCCGCTGGTGCCTTATTCATGGGAAGCCGCATCTCCCGAACAGGCCGGCTGGTTTTGCCTGTTTACGGAGGATTTTATCCGTCATGATGAACGTGTCTCCAATTTGCAGGAGTCGCCCCTGTTCAAAGCCGGCGCCTGCCCGGTTTATTTTTTAAATGAACAACAGCAGGCGGAGATCAGCGGTATCTTCAGAAAGATGGAGCAGGAGATGCATTCGGACTATACGCACAAATTCAGCATGCTCCGCAACTACCTGCACCTGGTTATCCACGAAGCCATGAAATGGTGTGCTACCGATAAATTTGAAAAACCGGTAAATGCCAGTGCGCGTATTACCAACCTTTTTCTGGACTTACTGGAACGTCAGTTTCCCATTGATGCCCCCGACCTGGTATTGCAGCTGCGCGCTCCGCAAAACTATGCACATCAGCTGTCGGTACACGTAAACCATCTCAACCGGTCTGTAAAAGAAGTTACCGGTAAAACAACTTCCGTACATATTTCGGATCGGATCCTGAAAGAAGCGGTGGCCCTTTTACGGCATTCCGACTGGAATATTTCTGAGATTGCCTATAGCCTGGGGTTTGAATACCCGGCGCATTTTACCAATTTTTATAAAAAGAAGACGGGGCAAAGCCCTGCCTCAGTACGGAAGTCGATTGTTTGATTTTCGTAAGTAATGGTTTGATTGGAGTAATCGGCCTGTAACGGAGTCCTCTTAATTTTGTTGGCGAAAAAGAAATTGGTATGCTCCCTACACAGTCCATGATAGCACGTCAGCAACAGCCCGGTTCCGGAAGGTTGCCGCAAAAAAATAAAAAAGCAGCTACACTGGTTGCGTTTTTACTGATTCCCTTGTCGGGGTTAATTACGGATATTTATATTCCATCAATGCCGCACATGGCCTTGGAATTGCATCAGCCGGAGGCATCGGTACAACTTACTCTGAGCCTGTTTCTGGTAAGTTATGGCCTGGCACAGTTTGTGACCGGCAGCCTGATCGACAGCTATGGGCGGTTTCGCCTTACCCTGGTTTCCCTGGCTGTTTTTATTGTCAGCAATATCGTCATCATTTTTACAAAACAGATCGAGCTGATTTATGCCATGCGGATCGTGCAGGGGATCACTACGGGTTTTATAATAGTGGCCAAACGGGCGTTTTTTGTAGATGTATATGAAGGAGAAGAGCGCAGGCACTATCTCAGCCTGATGTCGATCGTATGGTCTTCCGCGCCGGTAATCGCCCCCTTTATTGGCGGGTATTTGCAGCAGTATTTCAACTGGCAGGCCAATTTCTATGTACTCGCCGGTTACGGTTTGCTGATGTTGGTATTGGAATGGACCTTTTCAGGCGAAACGGTACCGGTATACAGGAGCTTTAACTGGAGGGCGGTTTTCCAGGACTACCGGTACATGATGCGCAGCCGGGTGTTTGCTTACGGGTTATTGATCTGCGGGCTCAGCTATGGCACCACCATGATCTTTGGCCTGGCCGGCGCCTTTATCATTGAGCATGAAATGCATTACTCCTCCGTGGTAGCCGGTTATGGCGCATTGGTGATGGGGTTAGCCTGGATGTGCGGTGGGTTTCTGGGTAAAGCCAGTTTAAATAAAGCGTTTTTACCAAAATTAAGAAGAACCAATACTGCACAATTGATAGCAACGCTGGGCATGATCAGTACCGCAATTTGGCTGCACAATCTTTATACCTTGCTGTTCTTTGCTTTTTTGATCCATGTATGTGTCGGATTTATTTTCAATAATTATTTTGCGTATTGTCTGGGGAGGTTTCCGCAAATGGCCGGTCTTGCCAGCGGATTAAGCGGTGGGGCCAACTTTATTATCACGGCCATTACCAGCTATACCATTGTTGGGATATTGCATCCGCAAACACAGCAGGGATTGGGGTACGGTTACCTGGTAATGGGCATTATTGCATTCCTGGTTTTGCAGTTCGTATTAAAAAAAGAAAAGGAGCCGGCTTAAGGCCGCCGCTGTGGCAGTTCCGGTTGCCATTGGGGAATAAAAGCCGCATTGCTACGCCTGCCTGAGCAGAATTCCGGCATGGATTGGGCAGGCTCCGTTTATCGTCCCGGGCATCTGTTCGCCATCGCCGATCCACATCGCACTAACCCACATCTCACTAACAACATTTCACCAAACAACATTTCACTAACAACATTTCACTAACCAACATTTCACTAACCAACTTTTCACTTCTCACAATCTAAACAACAAAACATGCAATACAGAAAATTAGGAGCAACAGGGGAGCGCCTTTCCGCGATCGGGTTGGGTTGTATGGGTATGAGCTTTGCCTACGGCCCCACCGATGATGCCGAGAGCATTGCTACTTTACACAAAGCCCTGGACCTGGGTATTAACTTCTGGGACACAGCAGATATGTATGCCGGCGGCGCCAATGAGCAGCTGATCTCAAAGGTACTGGTGCCTAATCGCGATAAAGTATTTATTGCTACCAAGTTCGGGTTTCGTTTTAAAGGGGGTGTGGCCGGACCCAGCAACGCGGCAGGCACGTATTTTGACGGCCGGCCGGAATGGGTGCGGGAGGCCGTGGATAAGAGCCTGCAGCGACTAAAGATCGATACCATTGACCTGTACTACGCGCATCGCATTGACCCCAATGTACCGGTAGAAGAAATGGTGGGTGCCATGGCCGACCTGGTAAAACAGGGCAAGGTCCGTTACCTGGGGCTCAGTGAAGCCTCTGTGACCTCTATCCGGAAGGCGCATGCGGTGCACCCGATAGTGGCGTTGCAGAGCGAATACTCGCTGCTGTCGAGAGATGTGGAAGGAAATATTCTGGACACCGTGCGCGAGCTGGGAATCAGCCTGGTGCCCTATTCGCCGCTGGCAAGAGGATTGGTGACCAATACACTGGATACAGCCGCACTGGCAGACAATGACTTTAGAAGAACCCTGCCGCGTTACCAGGAGGATGTTGCAGACAACAATAACCGGCTGGTACAGGAATTTGCTGCGTTGGCAAAGGATAAAAGCTGCACCCCGGCACAGCTGGCCCTGGCCTGGGTGCTGGCGCAGGGAAACGATCTGATCCCCATCCCGGGAACCAAGAAAAGAAAATACCTGGAGGAGAACGCAGGTGCTGTCGAAATCGGTTTAACAGCAGGTGAATTGGAAGCCATTCAAACATTGGTAAAAAAATATCCGCATACCGGCGCCCGCTATAGCGAAGGATCCATGAAGCTGGTAAACCAATAGCCCGGCCCCGCCGGCCGCTCCAGACCTATAAGGTTTCTGTATCTTTAACACATGCCTGATCTTCGCCTTTTGTACCATCCTGGAGCGGTTTGTCATATTTTGCTTGCGCAAATGGCAAAAGACTAATTACTTTGCTGTTTTCATCCGGTAAATAATTATATATGAAGAAGAGCTGCCTGCTGGCAATTTTTACAATCATAGCTGTTTCTGTTTGGGCGCAATCAAAGTACAATGCTGCGGAGGCCTTTGCCCCCCTGTTTTACCCCTCAGCAGGAAATGAATACAGGAGCGCCTCGGGCGAACCGGGCCCCCGGTACTGGCAAAACCGAGCTGATTATAATATAGCAAGTACCCTGGATACGGCCGGCCATATTGTTACGGCAAAGGCGGAGATCACTTACACCAATAACAGCCCCGATGCCATGAAGTTTCTCTGGCTGCAGACCGATCAGAACAACTATCGTAAAGACTCCCGGGCATCGGCTACCACTACCGCCTCCGGAGGGCGTTGGGCCAATACGATGTTTACCGAAGGAGATGTCATCAAATCAATGGTCATTGAAGAGGGCGGAAAAAAATATACACCGGAATATACCACCTCCGACACCCGTACCCAGGTATGGCTCAGCAATCCGCTGAAGGCAGCCGGTGGAAAACTGAAACTGACCATCGAATATTCCTTTGTGGTGCCGGAATATGGAAGCGACCGTATGGGAAGAATGGATACCCGGAACGGCTGGATCTATGAAATTGCACAATGGTTCCCGCGCATGGCCGTGTATGACGATATTCAGGGCTGGAATGTACTGCCCTATCTGGGGCAGGGCGAATTTTATCTCGAATATGGAGATATCAGCTTTAGCGTTACGGCCCCGGCAAATATGATTGTAGTAGGGTCGGGGGAGTTGTTGAATCCTGCGGAATGTTTTACGCCGGAAGAGGCCCGGCGGTATGCTGCAGCAAAACTCAGCAATAAAACCGTGCTGATCCGGGGTGCAGAAGAGATTGGTAAAAGCGGAATCAGCACTAAAAAGGGGACCACAACCTGGCGGTTTAAAATTCAGAATACGAGGGATGTTGCCTGGGGTGCGTCCAATGCTTTTGTGCTGGATGGTGCAAAGATCGATCTCCCGGAGGGTAAAAAATCAATGGCCCTCAGCGCCTATCCCGTGGAAAGCATCGGCGCGGATGGCTGGCAGCGCAGTACAGAAATGGTAAAGGGGTGTATCGAATTTTATTCAAAACATTTGTTCGGGTTCCCTTATCCCGCAGCCACCAATGTGGCGGGTATTGTGGGTGGAATGGAATACCCCGGCATTGTGTTCTGCAGCTATAAGTCTAAAGGAAAAGGCCTGTGGGGTGTAACAGATCATGAATTCGGCCATACCTGGTTTCCCATGATCGTTGGCAGCAACGAACGCAAATATGCCTGGATGGACGAAGGTTTTAATACCTTTATCAATGGTTTGTCAAGCGCCGCTTTTAATAACGGGGAGTTTAAAAAACAAAGCTATTTTGATGATCCCGCAATCGATGAAACCGTAAAATCGGTCTTCAGCGACAAGGGCGATATTTTAATGACCGCACCGGATGTGGTACAGCAGGCAAACCTTGGCAACACCGCTTATTTTAAACCATCGCTGATGCTACAGGCTTTGAGAAATGTGGTACTGGGCGAAAAGCGTTTTGATGCCGCTTTCCGGGAGTACATCAGCCGGTGGGCCTTCCGGCATCCCACGCCCTGGGATTTTTTCCGCACGATGGAGAATGTAGGCGGAGAAGACCTGGCCTGGTTCTGGCGGGGATGGGTATTCAACAACTGGAAGATCGATCAATCGGTACGCAGCGTAAAATATAATAACAGCGTGCCCGCAAACGGCGCACAGATCACCATTGAAAACCTGGAACAGATGCCCATGCCGGTAACCATCCTGGTAAAGGAGCACAACGGCAAACAGCAAATCATACAGCTTCCGGTAGAAATATGGCAGCGCGGCGGCTCATATACGTTTAATGTGACCACCACCACGCAGATCATGGAAGTAACCATCGATCCTGATAAAAAAATCCTCGACTGGGATCGTTCCAACAATACCTGGACGGGTAAGTAGGATGTTGCCACAGGCACAGTTCCGAATGTTCGGAACACAGATTTTTTTGGCTGAACTTTTACAACAGAATGCGGGAAGGCACCCGATGCGCCCCATGGCGATCATTGCGGATCCCCGCCCCGCGGGCTTTGCGGTTAAATCCCACGCAGGCTCAGCAAAGGTATTCAGCAACATTGTCGCCCGTTGCTATCGTGTTTAATACGCAGAATCTCAGAATCTCTGTGGCTATAAAAAAGTATTCAGTATTTCAGTGCCTCTGCGGCAACAACCCCCATTTATTTGATCACGATATCATACTGGTGCAGGAGGCCGGTGATATGCGGCAGGCTAAAGAGCGCCTTTTTGATCCGGTTCTTGCCGGGATCTATCGAGTAGTGGAACGCCGTTTGGAGATCCGCTTTTTCATAAACAACATCTTCAAAGTACCGTCTCATGCTTTTTACTCAAAGATAGCTTTTCGAAAAAGGCGGATAAAAATTTTATGGAATTAACGGCGAAGCTGATCTAATAGGTAAACATATTTACTATGAATGGCATGGAAACCGCAACAATGCCGGTCGCCCGAAAACACAGGAGGGGTGTGGCTTTCCGGCATGTTTATCTGAAAATAGATATGACACCCATGGTGGATCTGGGGTTTCTGCTGATCACTTTTTTTATCTATACCTCAGCAATGAGTGATCCTGCTACCATGAACCTGTTTATGCCTAAAGACGGTCCGCCAACCGGTGTTGCCGCTACCGGCGCATTAACAGTACTGATCGGAAACAACGGGGCCGTTGCCTGCTATGAAGACAAACTGAAACCGGATGGAACAAACCTGTACAGCGTTACACCAGCGCAATTGAGGGCCACATTGATGCGCAAAAAGAAAGAAGTGATGGCGCAGTATATACCGGATGCGGCCTGTGAAGCAAAAGCCATCGCTGAAAAGCGTTCGCCGGAAGATTGCCGGCAACACAAACTGATGGTCATGATCAAACCCGGTGAGAACGCCGACTATAAAACGGTTGTAAAGGTGCTGGACGAGATGATCATTAATAAGATTGCACGTTATGCATTGGTAAAACCAGAACCCCATGAACTGAAATATATTCCCTGATTGATTTGTACAGGATCGTGAATCGTATTGCTGAAGCCCGCTGCAGCAACAGGGCCCCTTATGTCTTTAAATAACTAAAACAATAAATTATGGAAACAACAAAAATTCTTTCTGCCTCCTTACTGGATATTTTATTTGACGGCAGAAACAAGGCTTATGGTGCCTACGAGCTGCGCAACACCTATAACCGGCGATTGATAAAAGCCCTGGGGGCAACGGGCTTAATAATTGCTGTATTTATGGGGGCTACCGCTTTGAAGGCAAATGAGCCCAAAAGAATAATGGCCCCGATACTTTCCGGGCCCATTGAGATCACAGAAATAACGGAGCCCAGGAAAGAACCCCTGCCAGCGCCGGAGCCACCCAAGTTGCCGGAGCCCCAAAAAATAGAAACGGCAAAGTTTGTGATCCCGAAGATTGCTCCGGATGAGGAAGTAATAACATCTCCGCCGGCGCAGGATGACCTGGCGGATGTAAAAATCGGTTTGGAAAATGTGAAGGGCGATCGGCTGGGGGATATTGCAGTGCCACCCGCAGGTGTGCCCGATGGCAAGGGAATCCTCGAAATAAAATCTGTTGAGAAAGATAACCTGCCATTTACAAAAGTAGAAAAGGAAGCGGAGTACGATGGCGACTGGACCCGGTTTCTTACAACCAACCTGAGAGGCGAAGTGCCGGTTGACAATGGTGCCGCCGCCGGTAACTACCAGGTTCTTGTTCAGTTTGTCGTAGATGTAAATGGAGCGGTTAGTGATATACAGATTGTGAAAGACCCGGGCTTTGGTATGGGAAGAGAAGCGATCCGGGTGATCAAAAAATCGGGAAAATGGAAACCCGCCGTGCAGAACGGGAGTATGGTAAAAGCCTACCGGAAACAGCCGATCACCTTCCAGGTGCTGGAGTAGTAACAACGGGCTGCACGCGGGCCTGCCCAACTGTTAAAAAAGCGTTATTATGCCGCCTGCAGTTATTCTTTGTACTGCGGGCGGTTATAGGCGGGGAAGCTTTGCTTTAGATGGATATGCAATACCATAAAAGATACCCGGGTTTTGTATATTTAAAAATCAGCAGAGCCGGATATTCATTTTCAATAAGATGCGCGAAGTGTCACAGGTGGTAGATACTGCAGCACAGATGGTTTTCTGCCGGTTTTGAAGAGGCCGGACTTAAAAAAGCCTGGCTCAGACACGGGGATTTGTGGCAAAAAATCTGTGGCAATTTTTTCCTTTGACACAAAATAAATGTCACAACCCGGCTCTCAGCCCCGGTATTGGTGCACGCAAAAAATGTACCTGTTGAGAATATGCATCAATTTGATTCACAAAGCCGCGGGTTTTGCGTAATTTTGCCGCCTAAATAAAAGCAAATGACACTACACAAGGAGGGGAAGGCCACTATTGCCATCAGCACGCTTCTTTTTTTGATCATAAGTTTTGTATTCTGCTACTTCCTGTGCCCTGCCTATCCGGTTATTTTCTGGATACTGGAAATAGCCCTGGTGATCGTGTTCGGACTGATCATCTCATTTTTCCGGATCCCCAGCCGGAACTATACCGCAGATGATGCTGCAGTTATTGCGCCCTGTGATGGTAAAGTTGTAGTAATTGAGGAAGTGGAGGCGGATGAATATTTTAAAGACCGCCGGATCCAGGTTTCTATTTTTATGAGCCCGCTGAATGTGCATGTAAACCGGAACCCGGTTAATGGAACCATCGTGTACAATCAATATCACAAAGGGAAATATTTGGTGGCCTGGCATCCCAAATCCTCTACGGAAAACGAGCGGCATTCCAATGTATACCGGCACCATAATGGTAAGGAAGTGCTCACTAAACAAATTGCCGGCGCACTGGCAAAGCGGATCGTCAACTACAACCAGGTAGGCCAAAGCGTAAAACAGAATGATGAAATGGGATTTATCAAATTTGGATCAAGGGTAGACCTGTTATTACCGCTGGATGCCAAAATTAATGTAAAGATTGGCGATGTGGCCGTGGGCGGCGTTACGGTAGTGGCCCGCTGGTAGTACTGAACGGATCTGGAAAAGATGCCGCCTCAAAAGTCGCTTTACAGCATGATGTCGTTCTGAAGATGTCATCCCGGGCTTGACCCGGGATCTATTCTTGTTTCAGCATCTATTGACGAACAATCATCTTTAGATGCCGAAACAATCCCGAAGGTTTGCATGGGTGTCAGGTTAATTTTGCTAACACGAAAGCTGCAGTGCAGCGTTACTCTTATTAGCAACGAGAACATAGGAATGAATGAAGGTGCAGCGCACCGGTAATATAAACCACCCCCCCAAAAAAAAAAATTCCCGCCGCGCTGCGGCTAACAGCAGCCTCTTTGTATGCAGGGCGTTATTTTACATATCTATAGTATGTTCAAAGTTATAGATTTTATCTATGGTTCATAGATACTATCATTTGACGGGCCCTGGTTTTTGTGATACCTTTGCACCGCAATTGAAAAGCACACAATCATATTTCATAAATTTTTTAAAATAAAAACTATGTCATTAGTAGGAAAGAAGTTCCCCAGTGTGGCCATTGATGCGATGTCGGATATGGGAGATAATTTGAAGATCGATGTGTATAAAGAGGCCGTTGAAAACAAAAAGAAAGTACTGCTGTTCTGGTACCCAAAGGATTTCACCTTTGTTTGCCCCACAGAGTTACACGCCTTTCAGCAGGCCATCCAGGAGTTTGAAAAGAGAAATACGCTGATCATCGGCGCTTCCTGTGATACGGCAGAAGTGCATTTTGCCTGGTTAAACACCCCCAAAGATAACGGTGGTATCGAAGGCGTTACGTATCCCATCCTTGCAGATACGCATCGCTACCTGGCGGGAGAACTGGGTATCCTGGATGCAGATTATGATGTAAACGAAGCAACGGGTGAAGTGAAGCTGAGCGGATCGAATGTGAGCTACCGTGCAACGTACCTTATCGATGAGGATGGTAAGGTCTTTCATGAGAGCGTAAATGATATGCCGCTGGGCCGCAATGTTCAGGAGTACCTCCGTTTAATTGACGCCTATACGCATGTACAACAACATGGTGAAGTTTGCCCCGCTAACTGGGAAGAAGGAAAAGAAGCCATGCATGCAGACCGCGAAGGGGTGGCTGCCTATT
Organism: Niabella hirudinis; assembly: GCF_051201075.1. Taxonomy (NCBI): domain Bacteria; kingdom Pseudomonadati; phylum Bacteroidota; class Chitinophagia; order Chitinophagales; family Chitinophagaceae; genus Niabella; species Niabella hirudinis. Next base: position 220,019 of record NZ_JBPEHJ010000005.1, on the reverse strand, counting down.
TTAGTCACAATTAGAAAAAAAGAGTATGTACGTAGAATTAAGTGAAGATAATTTGCAGCAGCTGGTTGCAGATAATGAAAAGGTAATGGTACAGTATGGTGCCGGGTGGTGCGGCAATTGCCGGATTATGAAACCCAAGTTCAAAAAACTGGCAAGTGAAAATGAAGCCGTTGCATTCATCTATGTAGACGCCGAAAAGCTGCCGGAATCCCGTAAGCTGGCAAAAGTAGATAACCTGCCTACTTTTGCAGCCTTTAAAAACGGCGCTTTATTAAACCAGGTGCAAACCAACCAGACAGCATCTTTAAACGAATTATTTAATGAAACATTCATATAAAAGTTTTCAGTTGTTATAAGCACACTGAAAATTTTTATCCTGATAAGTTCCATTTGGCCACTAAAAGGACAACAAAAAGAGATTCAAATGAAATTACCAATAATTAGAAAGTTATACCAGGCGGCCCCGGCAGAGAAGCTGCAGGCCACGGTAGAGGTGCTGGAAGCTTTTTGCGAGATGAATGTAAAGGATGAAGAGCTGGATGTGGCGGGCGAGCTGATCACCAATCTCTGTGGCGCTATTGAAGTGCATGAACTGGTGAATAGTGGTATGCGGGAATCCGATGCATTGAACACTTTTTCAAAGAAAGTACTGGGCTCTATCGACCGTTAGGAGCTGCAGTTCGTTCATATTAATTCAGGGGCTGTATCAAAAGTCGCTTTACAGCATGATGTCGTTCTGAAGATGTCATCCCAGGCCCGAAGATGTCATCCCGGGCTTGACCCGGGATCTATTCTTGTTTCAGCATCTATTGACGAACAATCATCATTAGATGCCGAAACAATCCCGATCGCCATCCCATTGGCGTCAGGTTAAGGGGATGTAAGCATGCCGGAAAATCTGTGCTATTAAAGACTTTGAGGAGCATAGCCCCGGATCGGTTTTAGAACGTCGTGCTTCAGCGCAACGTTAGCAACGAAAAGGCAGATGTGAGTGCCATAGGCACGGCAGATGTTTCGGGCTGATGGCTCTCAACCCTTCGCCAGGATGGCGAGACGGGTTAAAACCCGCTCTTACAATATTCATCGCCGCTATGCGGCGGGTACAGTTTGCATGCTAACTTGAGGCACATGCGATCGCCATCGGGACAGTATGACAAAATAGAGGCTTTCGATACAGCCTTTTTTTGATGTAAAAGCTGTTTAAAATAGACCGGTATCTATTTTGTTAAAATGGCTGTGCTTCTTAAACGATTTATGAAGACACAAACCTGGCCCGCGGCAATGGCAGAAACCGATCGCAGAAAGGAGCCCTGTATTGACAAGGGGTTTCCTTATTGCAGTACCCGTATGACCTTTACGAACTGCCTTTTATAATAGCCGGAAAATGTGCTGATGATGACGCCGGTACCGCTTCCGGCAGCATGAATAAAGCTGAGCGGTTCCTTGCCAGAAGTGATCATACCGATATGTCCGATCCTGCTGCTGTGCTCACCGCGGAACAGGATCAGGTCTCCGGGCAATGCTTTTTGTATACTTACCGTTTGTCCTACGTGCTCATAGTCGTAAGAACTGCGGGGTGGCTTTACATGGTAATGCCGGAAGAGATAGTAAAGGAACCCCGAACAGTCGAACCCTTTTTGCGGATCAGCGGCGCCGTACTTATAAGGGGTACCTAAAAAAGTTTTTGCATAGCGAACGAGCTCCTCCCGGTTGATGTCCAATGGCTGGTTCATGGAAAGGGCCGCTTTGGGTGCAGCGGCTTCATGGGGCGTTGCCGTGCCGTCCGGAGCGTTCGTCAACAGGTTTGAATGGGAACTCTTTTTTGAAGAAGCACAGGAACCCAATATCAGCAATGCCGCCAGGTATAACAAAAAGGAGGGCTTTTTCATAGGTCAAAGATAGCCCGGTTACAAATGATACAGGGGCATAACATTTTTACGCAATGCGGTGCTCATGGGGTAAAGCCCGGCGCATTGAGCCATAGCATAGACGCAGTATAAAAAGTACCCGGTGGCTTGAGGTTGTCCGCTCCAGGCGTTTTTAAAATAGCAGGGACTTTCGTTTTGGAAAATTATCAGGTATATTTGGGGTTAAATAGTGATCATTATGCAGAAACGATTTTTTGCTTTTTTATTATTCGTTACCCTTGTTCCCGGAATGCGTTTAGCGGCCCAGGGAAAAAATACGCAACAGGTAGAGGCCGCTGTAAAAAAGCTTACCCGGGCGATGTTAGATAGTGATGTACCCGTTTTAAGCGCATTGGCATCGCCGAAACTGACCTATGGTCATTCCAGCGGCAAAGTGCAGGATAAAGCGGAGTTTTTAGCATCGTTCAAAACCGGTGCCAGCGATTTTACAAAAATTGATATCAAAGATCAGACGATCTATTTTGTAAACAACACGGCTATTGTGCGCCACCTGCTGGATGCAGATACCAACGACAATCAGCAGCCGGGGCACACCACCTTAAAAATAATGACCGTTTGGACAAAAGCAGGCAGCAAGTGGCTGCTGATTGCCCGCCAGGCCGTAAAGGCATTGCCCCAATAACCTCCGCTTATGAAAGTGTTTTTTTTAGCAGTAGCCGTTGGGCTGGGAGCAGTCGTTTTTGCACAACCGAAAACCATCGGGGTCATCAACCCCTCCGCTTTAGCGCGAAAAGATGCCTTAGTGGTGTTAAAAAGAGCATGGCTCAAAAAGAAGCTGCCGGCATTAAGTGAGCATCAGTATATTATTGTAACGGATAAAAATATCCCGCAGCTGGTTCAGTTTGACGATATGGATGGCGATGGCGTTTGGGATGAAGCGGTATTATTGCTGAACCTGGCGCCCAAACAAAAAAAACTGCTTTCTGTGGCCGCCAGTGAGCATCCTGCGGCCATCAAAGCCGTTGTCCGCAGCTATGTGCGGCAAAAACACCGGTTGCCGGATAATAGTTTCGGGAATAATATAGAGCGGGATACGATGCCTTATAATAACCTGCCAACAGATTTTTCAAAACAAAAATTGCCCCCTTACCTCACAGAGGGTCCGGCCTGGGAAAATGATAAAGTGGGATTCCGGAAATATTTTGATACAAGAAATTCAAATGATATCTGGGGAAAACGGGTGCCGTACATGGTGTTGGATGAAGTAGGTGCCAACCCGGAAATCAGTTATCATAATTTATCCAGCTGGGGTATGGATATCCTCAAAGTTGGAAAATCGCTGGGAGCCGGCGCACTTGCGCTCCGCGTAAAAACCAACGGAAAAGATTCCCTTGTCCGGTTTGGCCGCAATGTACAACAGCTCGTTTATAAGCAAATAGCCAGCGGACCGTTGCGCGCCATTTTTGAGTTGGTTTACAATAACTGGCAATACCTGCCCGGCGTAGCTCCCATTACCGTTAAAGAGCAGATCAGCATTTGGGGCGGTCAGTACTTTTTTGAAAACAAGGTCACCTTCAGCAGCATACCGGCAAACGCATCACTGGTAACCGGTACAATTGATTTTTACAGCCGGCAGGATCATCAGATCAACCGCCAGGGAATTGCGGGCCTGTATACCTGTGATCAGCAAAGCGAGAACAAAGATCAACTGGGGCTCGCTATCCTGGCGCCCGCAAAAAATGTAAAAGGCTTCGGCCATATCAGTTCTCCGGATGCAGACGTTACCAATGTGTTCACGATAGATCTGAAGGCATCGGCCCGTCAGCCAATCGTATACCGTTATTATGTGGGCTGGCAAATGACAGATCAGGCTTTTGCTACCAGGCAGGGATTCGAAAAAATGCTGTCTGCGGAGGTTGAAAAGTTTGCAAAGCCGTTGGTTATACGATAGTCGGGGGAAATGTGAGAATTTGAAAATTTGAGAATGTGGAAATGCAGTATGGGCAGGCCTTTCAGACCAAAAAGATCTTATCTTTTAATAGCAAACAGGCGCAGCGCGCCGTTAACCCTTATAACTATGAGCGGCCAAAACTGCCCGTAGCCGCAGCGCGGCGATAATTTCATACACCGGGCTTGTACTACCCGCAATGATTACCGGTGCGCTGCACCTTTATCGCTCGTATGGTTGCTTACTAACAGGATCAGCGCTGCGCTGCGGCTTCCGGGGGGCAAAATGAACTTGACGCACATGCGAAACTTCGGGGTTGCAACCTCACATCAAGCGTAAAACAGTAGCTAACTTCAAACGTGAAACCTCAAACATGAAACAGACCTGAATCACCAATCCTTTTCCCTGCTGGTGCCGTATTGCGACTTATCTTCGGAGATCCGCTGCTGGGTGTTCTTTTCTTTATTTTCCAGTTTGTCCAGCTGGTTCTGTGCCTGGTTTTGATTGAGCCGTGATTTTGACTGTTTGGGAGACTCCTCCTTTTTGTTTTGTCCGCCGCCGCCGCCGCTTTGCTTTTTCTTTTCGAGCAATGCCTTCTGAAGGTTTTCACGTGCTTTCAGGTCATTGCTGTTCAGACGCAATGCATTTTTATAGGCTTCAATACTTTCTTCCAGCTTGTTTTGATTGGAGTATACCACGCCGGTATTGTAAAAGGCTGCGGAGCGCAATCCTGCATCCGTGTTGGCCAATGCCGTAGCCTGCGTATAGGTCTTTATAGCGTCCGCATATTTTTTTAAACGGTATAAAGCATTGCCTTTATTGAGCAACGCCACGTATTGGTGCGGTCCGGTAGTCGCCTTGTCATAAGCCTTTACCGCATCATCCATTTTGCCTTCTTTGTAGTAATCGTTTCCCTTTTTTATAAAGCCGCTTCCGTCCTGTGCCAGGAGGGGAAGCGCTATAAGGTTAAACAGGAATATAAAATGCGGTTTCATGTTGATGTTTTTAATCTTTTGCCTTCGGGGAGCAATTGCTCAATAACAAGGAGCAGGACCATGGCTGCGGCAAATACCCAGAAGTAATAAGAAAAGCTCATCAGGTTGATATCGCCCGTTACTTTTTTGTCGATCTGCGACAGCTGCTGGTTAATCTTTTTAACGGCAGCGTCAATATCTGTCAAATGCACGTAAACCCCGTTGGTATTGCCGGCTATCTGCTCCAGCTCCTTCTGGTTAAGTTTTGATACGATGGGCTGGCCCGTTTGGGGGTCCAGCTTATTGCCCCCGGTAGAATCATCGGGTATAAATGTACCTTCGGGCGAACCGATACCCACGGTGCTCACCATCAGTCCCCGCTTTTGCATGTCTTTTGAAAGTTCCAGTGCCTTTTCATCGTGATCTTCGCCATCGGAGATCAGGATCACGGCTTTATATTTGGCCTCTCTTTCGCCGAAGGAGCGGAGGCTTTCCTCCAGTGCATCGCCAATTACCGTGCCCTTTACAGGTACTACATCGGGTGAGGCATCATTCACATACATTTGTGCCGAGCTGTGATCGGCGCTGATGGGCATCTGGATATAGGCTTTTCCGGCAAACCAAACCAGCCCGATCCGGTTATTGGGCATGGCATCCATCATTTTACTGATGAATTGTTTGGCCAGCAGCAACCTGCTGGGCTTTACATCCTGCGCCAGCATGCTTTTACTCAGGTCCAGGGCAAATACCACGTCAATGCCTTCCCTTTTAATACCATCGCTGCCCCCCGGTTTACGCAGGCTCATGGTACACAGTACGCCCATTAAGAAGGCCAGGCATAGTAAAAAAAACTTCAGGTTAAAGCGGAACGGGCTGTATCCGCGGATCATCGATTTTACAAGCGCCGGTTCCCCAATCTTGTTAATGGTGCGCTTTTTCCACCTTTTTACAAGTGAAAACAGGAACACGAACAGCAGTACACCCGCGCTCAGCCAGATAAAATAAATGTATTGGAATTCAAACTTCATTGACTTCGTAAAGTTAACAAGCTCACCGGGTTTAAACGTTAACAATCTGATAAGTTCCAGGTTTAACGTTGGGTTTTCGTTTCTGCCTGAGGTAAGACGTTAGATATTAGATGATAGATACTGGATGCTGGATACTGGATACTGGATGCTGGATGCTGGATACTGGATGTTAGATATTAGACGATAGACATTTTCAGGTTTCAGGTTTCACGTTGGATCCGTTTCCTGCCCGATGATCCATTGCCTATTGCCTATTCACTCATTCGCCTTCCTGCTCCAATGGATTGTCAATCGGAGGAAAGATCATCGGGTAACAACGGACCTTCATTTTCCCATTTCCACAACCTGTCCCGCTCCGCGGGATTCTCACATTCCCACATTTTCAAATTTTCAAATTCGTTTACATTTTCCCCTCAAAAAATCCGAGCTGCTTTAAAATATCTTTGAGCATCTTCAGGCGCACGGTAGACATATCGTAATGCGGGTCGGCCGATTCAACGTTCAGCACAAAGAAATAAGGATGCCGGTTTTCTTCGATCCAGCCAACAATCCAGCCCAGGGCATGTTGCTTTTCGGTAGCGCCCCAGCCGGTTTTATAGGCCAGTTTGTAATTGGCGTTATCTTCAAAAAGCATGGCGTGTTTTACCTTCTCCTGGTAAAGCTTAAAGAAGGGGAGTTCATTAAAATACAGTTTCTTTACCAGCCCCAGATTTTCATCGGGGGTGATTTTCAAGGTATTATCCAGCCAAAAAGTATCAATTGCAGAATGGATCTTAAAGAGGGTATCTTTTTTCCCTGCTCCATAATGAAGCGAGTCGAGCCAGTACTGCATTTTTTCGCTGCCGGTGCGCCGCGCTACCTCCTGGTAATAAGGCACAGCAGAAACCCGGAAGGCCTGGTACATGTTCAGATCCTTATTCCATTCCGGAACCGGACGCTGAACCCCATCCCAGGGAATGACCATACTATCGCTGGAGATGATCCCCGTCTGGAGCCCGATAAGGGAGTTGACAATTTTAAACGTGCTGGCCGGCAGGTAGGCACTATCCCGGTACCGGGCAAGATTGTATACGGTAAAATCGCCCGTACCGTTGTTCAGCAGAGCAAAACTGCCGGTAAGCTGGTTCTCTTCAAAATATTTTTTTAGCGAATTGTCTTGCTTTACATTGTTTTGTGTACAGGAAACGATCAGCAGGACGGCAAAAAATGCAGTGAAGCCTCTTTTTAGGGGGAATGACGTATTTATTTTCCCGGGTTTTAAAAAAATCATGATAAATATTGAGCGGACAAATTGGATCCGCCGCAAAAATAGGTTCTTTTGAGATAGGTTCTTCAGACAGGGTGCTACCGGGTGCATTACATTTTTCTGATTCGTGGAGACACGAATCAGGGCGACAAGCCGTGGTCTCCAATGCGCGTCAGGTTAATTTTTGCCCTGGGAGCTGCAGCGCAGCGCTGATCCTGTTAGTAAACAACAATACGGGTAATAAAGGTGCAGCGCACCGGTAATCATTGCTAACGGGTTCTTCATATTATGGTTTAAAGTTCAAGGTTTAAGGTTTTACGTTGGATCCGGTTTTATTCTCCATGAGCCGTTCATCGTTTCTTGTTTGAGGGTTGGGATTCAATATTAACCGGGGGCTTCGTGTATTGAGATTTCAAGTTTCAGTTTCAGGAATTTCAGGTTTTGTCGCCGTTTAGTGCAGGGATTTTGAGTGATGAGCGGTATTTTGTTTGCAGTATTTTCAATGTATCCAGGCAAAACGACTGACTTTCAATGTGAGTAAAACAGCAGGCTCTCAGTATTAAGCCGGATCTGGTTTTTAACTCCATGAGTTATTGGATTCCTGTTCAAAGAACCAGGAGCAAATGCACCGAAGACCCATTCCCTCATTTCCACATCTTCAAATTTTCAAATTCCAAAATTTGTACCTCAAACTTTTATATATATCTTCTTCTTATCCAGCCAGTAGCAAATAGCCCACATAAAAAGAATAACACAGAGGGCGTATAAAAGCGATCCGTTTTCTTTAGCGCCCGGTGTATGGATCAGCACCCTTGTGTAGAGCCAGTTCCAGGGGGTAACCCCATCTGCTGTTTTAAAGAGGCCGGCCGTTTTGGGAAGAAAAGCGCTCAATGCAAAAATAAACAGGGGGTTTTTGCCAAAAACCTCGAAAAAACGGCCGGGGAAGCCCGTTTTTTTTCTTATTTCGATAAAATAGATCATGGTGGCAATGGTAACGGTTGCCAGCCCGGTGGTGTATATGGTGTAGGAGCTGGTCCATATTTTCTTATTGATGGGAAAGGCCATATCCCAGCAAAAGCCCGTTAGCAGTAATGCCATACCCGCCACAAAAAGTCCGGTCAGCATCTTATACATAGGGTTGGCCGGGCTGTTTTTATCAAGGTCTGCCGGGATGCCGGCGCTGCTGTTGCGGATATACATGCCCACAAAATAGCCCAATACCACCTGAACAATGGCCGGCAGCGTGCTGGCAATACCCTCGGGGTCAAACGGGACCCCTTCGCCTTTATACAAGTGGGCGGTATGCAAAATGATTTTATCTACTTTTTCGGTACCAAACCAGCCGGCCAGGCTATAAGGGTCGGCCGGGTTGCCAATGATGCAAATGGCCCAGTACAGGAGCAGTAATATTACAGAAAGCAGGGCGGCCGCCCGGGGTTTCAGGTAATAGGCGATAACGGAGGCAAAAAAATAACAAACGGCGATGCGTTGTAATACGCCAAAGATCCGCACGCCTTTTTCCGGTCCGGAAATCCAGGGAATCCATTCCAGGGTGCCTTCATTCCAGCGTAAAAAAGGATACCAGTTCAGGAAGAGCCCGATCCCAAAGATCATCAGGGTCCTCTTGATTACTTTTTTCCAGAATACGGCAGGCCCCGCCTCCTGCAGCCGGGGAATTACAAAAGAAAGGGCGTTTCCCACAGCAAATAAAAAAAACGGGAACACCAGGTCGGTAGGGGTAAGCCCATGCCAGGGAGCATGCTCCAGCGGCGCGTAAATATGAGCCCAGCTGCCCGGGTTGTTTACCAGGATCATGAGGCAAACGGTAGCGCCCCTGAAAACATCAAGCGATCGGTATCGGATCTTCATGTTTGGGAAATAAGATGTTAAAGTACGAATTTAGGCGGAATTTTCGCTGTGAACATTGTTACTGTTATATTTGCAGGGATGTTCCTGTACCATTTGAGAAGTCGCCTTTTTTAAAAAATGGGACTGAGGTGGCGAAGCCATGTAATGCAATGAAAGAGAAAAACTGGTATGCAATCTACACGAAGCCCCGCTGGGAGAAAAAAGTATCAAAACTGCTTGCAGACAGGGATATTGTTACCTATTGCCCCTTAAACAAGGTAAAACGCAGGTGGAGCGACCGCATCAAGATGGTGCAGGTGCCCTTGTTACCGTCTTATTTGTTTGTACATATCGACAGTTCGGCGTTTCAAAAAATAAGAGAAACACCGGGGGTCATAAATTTTGTGTATATAGAAGGAAAACCGGCCATTGTAAAAGATTATGAAGTGGTCCGGATCCGGAAATTTTTAAGTGAATTTGAAAATGTGGAGCTGGTGCCCTTCAACCCGCAAAAAAATCAGCGGGTCATGATCAACCAGGGAGTGCTGGTAGAAGAGGCAGGCCGGGTCGTCGATTTAAAAAATAATAAGGTAACAGTGGAGATCGAAAGCCTTAACTATCATTTGGTAGCCTTATTTGATAAATCAAAACTGATCAATAATTAAATCAACTTTATGAAACTTTTTAATAGAGCAATGCTTATCGTGGTGTTGTTTACCGCATCCTGTGTAACCCAGCAGAAAATGCCAAAATACCTGGAGGGGGCAACCAATGAGTCCATTGATAAACAGACTCCATTTCCGGAACTGATCATCCAGAAAAATGACCAGCTGGCTATACAGGTGTATAGTGACTATATACCCAAGGAAGCTAATACAGACCAGTTGTATAACCAGCCCCTGCCCGGTGGCGGCGGAGCAACCGGAGGGGGGGCTACTGCAAGTAATACGAGTACCAGTGGCTACCTGGTGGATGGGGAAGGGAATATCGATTTTCCCCGGCTTGGAAAGATCCATGCAGAGGGGCTTACAAAAAAACAACTGGGAGCCGAGATCAAAAAACGGCTGACAACGCCTGTTGAGCTTTTAAAGAATCCAACCGTGCTGATCCGGTTCCAAACCTATAAGATTATAACCCTCGGCGAGTTTACTACTCCCCAGGTGCTCAATATCCCCACCGAAAAAGTGAATATCTTCGAAGCCATTTCCATGGCCGGCGGCATCACCGAATGGGGTCGCAAAGATGAGGTAAAAGTGATCCGCGAGCAGGATGGCAAACGCGAAATGGGTGTTGTAAATCTTTCTTCGGCCGATGTTTTTGCGTCGCCGTATTATTATCTCCGGCAAAATGATATCCTGCTGGTAGACCCGATAAGCGATAAAGCGAAGGCCAAGGACGAGGCCAGAACCCTGAGCCGGTTTACTTTTGCCACTTCCATCGTTTCCACCGCGGCGGTAATTGTCTCCATCATTTTATCGGTTGGCCGTAAGTAAGCATCAAAAACACATTAACAATTCTGCAGCTTTAAATTATGCAATCCGTTGAGAAAAGAGAAATTTCGGGCAATCTGAGTGCAAGAGAACTGCTTTTTAAGTATATCCGTTTCCTTCCGCTCGTTATTTTTTGTGTAGCCATGGCGTTCTTGCTGGCCTGGCTCTACCTGCGCTACACCCAGGAGCAATACAGCTCCGTTGGAAATATGCTCATTACCACGGAGGAATCCAAAGGCGACAAAGTGGAAGAACTGATAGCCGGTAAAAGCAAAACCACCAACCTGCTTAATGAAATAGAAGTGCTGAAATCGCGCCCGCTGATGACAAGGGTGGTACAGCATCTGGGCCTGCAGATCGGCTATACCCAAAAAGGAAAGGTAAAGGATATGAATGCCTATAAACGGACACCCTTCGCCTTTGTGCCCGTGCAGCTCATCGACTCTTCCCTGTCTTTTTCCGTGGATATCGACTTTGTCAATGGCAGCCAGTTCCGGGTCAATAAAAAAAACACCCTCTATAATTTTGACCAGCTGTTTCAAACCGGTAGTGGTGTGTTTAAGCTGGTAAAGAGCGGGGGACAGGCCGAACCGGGTGCCGAATATACCATTACCTACAGCCAGGAAGACCTGGTGGCGGCAGGCATGATCCGTGACCTGAATGTGCAGCCCAAACAGGCCAATACCGGCATCCTGCTGGTGGAATATCATTCTGCAAACCCCTATCTTTCATCGGATGTGGTAAATACCCTGATGCAGGAATATACCGTCTGGAAAGTAGAGCAGGGCAATACTTCCATGGATCTTACCATCGATTTCATTAATAAGCGTGTGGAGATTGTGCAGCACGATATCGACAGCCTGCAACGCAAGCTGGTGGCCTATCAGAAAAATAACAACCTGGTGGATGCCACGTTGCAGATAACCGCCCTGCTGGGCCGGGCACAGGAGCAGGATGCGGCCAGCCAGGAGCAGCGGATGGCACTGGGCGCGCTTGACGTGCTGGAAAGCAGTATTGTTAGCGGCGGAGCGGGTTCCCTTACGCCTTCCGCCGCGGGAGTCAAAGACCCGGGTTTGAGTGAGTCGCTTACAAAGTTGAATGAAGCACAATTGCAGCGCAAGGCCTTGATAGACGGCAATGTGCCGGTAGATAACCCGCAGGTAAAGCAATTGGACCAAAGCATTGATGCATTGCGCAAAGGGGCATTGGCGAATGTGGAAACGCTTAAAAGCAGTTACAGGAAAAACCTGGGGCTGGTTGTTGCCGAAAAATCAAAAAACACCGGGGGGGCGCTGCAGATGCCCGCCAAGATTACCGAACAGGCAGAAATAGAACGCGAGCTGGCATCCAAGCTGGCCCTGGCCAAGGTGTTGGGAGAAAAACGGGAAGAAGCCGCCATCCAGCGTGCCAGCACCATTTCCAATACAAAGATCATAGAAAAGGCCGAGCCCAATACCGTGCCCGTAAAACCCAACCCGGGAACGGTAAAGCTGGCCGCCCTGCTTTTTGGTCTGGCCATCCCCGCCCTGTTCATTCTATTAAAGGAAGCCTTCAATGACCGGGTAAATACCCGCTTCGATATTGAACGGGCCACCAACGCGCCCATACTGGGAGAAGTTGGTCATTCCAAATCGGATCAGACACTGGTGGTTAGCAAAACAAAAAGGACCTTCATTGCCGAACAGTTTCGCCTGCTGCGCTCCAATCTGCAATACATCACCGGCAATTGGGATAAGGTGGTCATTATGGTGACCTCCTCTTTTGGCGGCGAAGGCAAATCCTTTATCAGCACCAATATGGCGGCCGTTTTCGGGCTTACCGACAAAAAAACCATCGTGCTGGAGTTTGATCTCCGCAAACCCAAGGTATTAAGCGGCCTTGATATGCAGAAACGGCAGGGCATCAGCAATTATATGATCGGCGTTGCGGATCTGGATAGCCTCATCATCCCGGTGGCGGGTGAGGAAAATATGTATGTGCTGCCCTGCGGGCCCATACCACCCAACCCGGCCGAACTGCTGCTGAGCGAAAAGACCGATCAGCTGTTTACCCAGCTCAAAAATAAATTCGATTATATCATTATTGATACGGCGCCCATCGGAATGGTAAGTGATGCACTAACCCTGGCCAAGTATGCCGATTGTACGATCTATGTTACCCGCCAGGGGCATACTTTTAAAAAACAGCTAAGCCTGATCAATGAAATGTATGAAAATAAAAAGATGCCCAATCTTGCCATTGTGCTCAATGATATCAAAATGCCAACAGGCGGCGGGTACTATGGTAACTACGGTTATGGCTATGGCGAAAAGCACGGAGAAGATTATTACCAGGACGATGTATTAGCGGAAGGCGCAGGAAAAAAGAAATGGTTCCGTTGGTTTAAAAAACTTAATGGATGATGAGAATATTGGTTACCGGCGGAGCGGGGTTTATTGGTTCCAACCTGGCCGCAGCTTTATTAAAGGATAGCAGGGTAGGCGCCGTACGGGTGCTGGATAACCTTTCCACGGGCTCAAAGGAAAACCTGGAAGCGCTGTTTCCGGACGGACGGTTTGAGTGGATGGAGGGCGATATAAGAGATTATGATACCTGCTTAAAAGCCTGTAATGATGTTCAGGCTATTTCGCACCAGGCGGCATTGGGCTCAGTGCCCCGGTCTATCGCAGACCCGCTGACTACCAATGCGGTGAATATTACGGGTACCTTAAATGTATTTACAGCAGCTAAAGAGTCGGGCATCAAAAGAATCGTTTATGCCGCCAGTTCCTCTACCTATGGCGATCATCCGGCATTGCCCAAAAAAGAGGAAAACATCGGCAATCCTCTTTCGCCTTATGCCGTAACCAAATACGTAAATGAGCTGTATGCAGGGGTATATGCAGCCTTATATGGATTGGAGCCCATCGGGCTGCGGTATTTTAATATTTTTGGTCCGCGGCAAAATCCACGGGGGCCCTACGCCGCTGTTATTCCCTTATTTGTAAAGGCCCTGCTCAATAATGAAGCCCCGGTAATTAATGGAGACGGGCAGCATAGCCGCGATTTTACCTTTGTTGATAATGCAGTGGCCGCTAATATACAGGCGCTGTTTGCAGCAAACAAAGCAGCGGTAAACCAGGTATACAATATAGCCTGCGGCGCCCAAACCAGCCTGCTGGAATTATTTAACCTTCTTAAAACAGCAGCCGGCTCTGCGCTGATGCCTGATTTTGGCCCGGCCCGGGCAGGAGACGTGCGGCATAGCCTGGCAGATATTTCAAAAGCAAAGGAATTGCTGGGCTATGATCCGTTGGTTCCGGTAAACGAAGGGTTAATGCAAACTTTTGAATGGTACCGGTCCAACAGACGTTTTTTGGGAGCCTGGGGAATGGGGAATAGTCAATAGTCAATGGTCAATAGTCAATAGAGAAATAACGATCTATTGTCAAACATCTAATATCTAACGTCAAACATCTAATGTCTAAAACAATAATCATCACCGGCGGCGCCGGTTTTATAGGATCGCATCTGGTGCGCCTGTTTGTAAACAAATACCCGGAGTACACCATCGTAAACCTGGATGCGTTGACCTATGCGGGTAACCTCGAAAATCTTAAGGATATGGAGGGGCGCCCCAACTATATTTTTGAAAAGGCCAATATTGTAGATGCCGCTGCCGTGCAGGCCCTGTTTCAGAAATACCAGCCGGATGGCGTCATCCACCTGGCAGCAGAAAGCCATGTAGACCGGTCCATTACTTCACCGCTGGATTTTGTATATACCAATGTGGTAGGCACGGTAAACCTGCTCAACGCCGCCAAAGAATTGTGGGGCCCCCTCCCAGCCTCCCCCGCAGGGGGAGGGGCTCGCTTTCACCATGTATCTACCGATGAAGTGTACGGCGCATTGGGCAGCACCGGCTTGTTTACGGAAGACACGAAGTATGATCCCCATTCGCCCTATTCGGCCTCCAAGGCCTCCTCGGATCATTTTGTGTACGCCTATGCAGATACTTACGGGTTGCCGGTTGTATTAACCAATTGCTCCAATAACTACGGGCCCAATCATTTTCCGGAAAAGCTGATCCCGCTGATGATCCATAATATCATCAACAACAAACCCCTGCCGGTGTATGGCGATGGGAATTATACCCGCGACTGGCTTTATGTAATTGACCATGCCCGGGCCATTGATCTTGTATTTCACCAGGGTACTAACGGCGAAAAATACAATGTGGGCGGTTTTAATGAGTGGAAGAATATTGACCTGGTAAAACTTTTGTGCAAGCAAATGGATGAGAAGCTCGGGCATGCGGAAGGCACCAGCGCGCAGCTCATCACCTATGTAAAGGATCGTCCGGGGCACGACCTCCGCTATGCCATTGACGCCACAAAAATCAACCGGGAATTAGGCTGGGCGCCATCGGTTACCTTTGAAGAAGGGCTTTCTAAAACAATTGACTGGTATTTATCCAATACAGAGTGGTTAGAGCATGTAACCAGTGGAGCGTATCAGGAGTATTATGAGCGGCAGTATATGCATTAACCGAATGGAACGAATTGGGCGAATTTATGTCAACCGAGATTTTTTTCAGGGAAGAAAGTTATAAAATTGTGGGTGCTTGTATGAAAGTGCATACTGTTTTGGGCCCCGGGGTTCTTGGAATCTGTTTATTGTGAAGCGCTTGCGAAAGAGTTTGAAAAACAGCAAATACCATTTGAAAAAGAAAAAAGATTAAGCGTGCAATACGAAAATATTGTATTGGATAAAACGTTTAGAGTAGACTTTTTTTGTTACCATGAAATTATGGTTGAGGTGAAAGCCGTTAGTTTTTTACTACCTATAACAGAGCGTCAAACATTGAACTATGTAAAAGCTGCCAACAAAAAATTGGGCATATTAGTCAACTTTGGAGAAGCGTCTCTCAAATATAAACGGATATTAAATCCTGCTTGTTCGTAAAATTCGCACAATTCGTAAAATTTGTATCTATGAAAGGAATCATCTTAGCCGGAGGCTCCGGCACCCGTTTATATCCCATTACAAAAGCGATCAGTAAACAGCTGATGCCGATTTATGATAAGCCGATGATCTATTACCCGCTGTCGGTGTTAATGATGGCGGGCATTCGGGAGGTGCTGATCATTACCACGCCCGAAGATCAGGCCGGCTTCAAACGCCTGCTGGGCGATGGAGCATCCATTGGATGCCGGTTTGAATTTGCGGTGCAGGAGGTTCCCAACGGGCTGGCGCAGGCCTTTGTGATCGGGGCTGATTTTATTGGAGCTGATAAAGTGGCCCTGGTGCTGGGCGATAACATTTTTCATGGAGTGGGTCTGGGCTCGCAGCTCCGTAAGCTTACAGAGGTGGAAGGCGGCTATGTATTTGCCTACCAGGTATCGGACCCGGAGCGGTATGGGGTGGTGGAGTTTGATGAAAACCGGGTAGCCCGGTCAATCGAAGAAAAGCCGGCAGTGCCCAAATCCAACTACGCGGTGCCGGGGCTTTATTTTTACGACAATAGTGTGGTGGATATTGCAAAAAATCTGAAACCCTCGCCCCGCGGAGAGTATGAGATTACGGACGTAAATAAAGAATATTTAAGAAGAGGCCTGCTTCAGGTGGCGGTGCTGGACCGCGGAACAGCCTGGCTGGATACCGGTACCTTTGATTCGCTTACCGATGCCTCCGAGTTTGTACGGGTCATCGAAAAACGGCAGGGACTCAAGATCGGCTGCATTGAGGAGATTGCCTACCGGAACGGTTTTATTGATAAAGCGCAGCTCCTGCAGCTGGCGGGGGAACTGGCTAAGAGCGGCTACGGAGATTATTTGAAGAAGATAAAATAATTTAATAATTTGAAGATTTGAAAATGTGGGAATGTGAATGGTCAATAGTCAATCAATGTCGTTTACTAAAGTCTTGAAACGAAGCGGTGACCCGAAAGAGCTATTTTTTGGAATGAATTTTTCCTTTTAAACGGTGATATTGCTTAGGAAGTTGTCTGCAAGGCAGCAAAAGAAAAAATGAAGTGGAATGGCGGCGGTGACGCCCATTGAGGACTTCAATAATCAGGTAGCACGCGGGCGGAAACGCCAAAGCCTGTAACGCACATTTTTGCGGTCCCGCCGGAAGCTGGAAAGGCAACTACCGTCAAAGAACATCAGGCGGGATTTGCCTTCTTTGCAGACAAGATTTTTTGCCTACTTTTTCATCGACTGGAAAAAGTAGGAAGAAGACTAAAGAAACGGCCCTTTCTTACCAACACAGATTATTTTTAAAAGTACTACACTTCTTGGGTTTCCCTATCTGTAGGTTGGAAATAGCAACCGGGGAACAGACATGCTTAAGGAAACGACATTGGTTTTTAATTTATGATTTGAATCTTAATGAACGTACAATTAATACAGGGAGGCCATCATACAGACCAGCGGGGCACCTTGCTGTATAACAATGGCTTGGATCTGGCGCCGGTAAGGCGGATCTATACCATTGAGCACAGCAGCACCCAACTGATCCGCGGATGGATGGGGCATGAGATCGAAAACCGGTGGTTTACGGTTGTGAGCGGTACGTTCCGGCTAACGGTAAAGCCCGTAACCAATTGGGAGGAGCCGGACCTGGGAGATACCGGAACAGAAACCTTTTTATTAAATGCCAGCAGCCTGGATACACTGCATATTCCCCCGGGGCATATTTTTTGTTTACAGGCCCTGGAGCCGGACTCAAAAATATTGATCATGGCGGATCATCCGGTAGGGACTACCAATGATGAGCACCGGTATCCGGTTCAGAAGGCAAATTTGAAAATTTGAAAATCCCGCGGAGCGGGACAGGTTGTGGGAATGTGAAAATGTGAAAATGAAGGTCTGTTGTTACCCGATGACTTTTCCTCCGATCGGCAATCCACTGGAACAGGAAGGCGAAGGAGTGAATAATCAATGGTCAATAGGCAATGGATCATCGGGCAGGAAACGGATCTGACCTGAAACCTGAAACCTCAAACTTGAAACCTGAAAATGTCTATCGTCTATCATCAAACATCAAACATCTTGCATCTAGTATCTAGTATCTAGCATCTAGTATCTAAATTCTAACGCCCAACAATGTCCCAAGATTATTTCGCACACCCCACCGCCATTATTGATGAGGGTTGTATCATTGGCGCCGGTACAAAAATCTGGCACTTCTCGCATATTATGGCAGGCTGTGTTATTGGTGCGCAGTGCAACCTGGGTCAAAACGTGGTGGTATCGCCCAAAGTGGTGCTGGGCAATAATGTGCGGGTGCAAAACAATGTATCCATTTACGAGGGGGTCATCTGCGAGGACGATGTATTCCTGGGCCCCAGCATGGTATTTACCAATGTGATCAATCCGCGCAGCGCCGTCAGCCGTAAAAATGAATATAAACAGACCTTAGTAAAAAAAGGGGCAACCATTGGGGCCAATGCCACCATTGTATGCGGCAATACAATTGGAGAGTATGCTTTTATTGGTGCCGGCGCCGTGGTTACCAAAGATGTGCCGGCTTATGCATTACTCGTAGGCAATCCCGCCCGCCAAACCGGCTGGATGAGCGAGTACGGGCATAAGCTGAAATTTGATGCCGCCGGCAAAGCCGTTTGCCCGGAGAGCGGTGCGATATACGAGTTCCGAAGCGGTAATTTATATAAAAATTCCTGATCGGGTGACTGGAAAAACAAGATTTGCTGTTGTGGGATATGGTCGCATGGGTAAGAAGCATGTGAGCGTGATTGATGACCATCCGGATTGTGAATTGGCCGCGATTGTCGACACGCATGCACAACAGGGTTTACCCGGCATTCCATTTTATAATGATCTGGATCGTTTTTTAGAGTCATCTGCTGTCGCGGAAACAGACGTAGTAGTCATAGCTACACCCAATGGATTGCACGCCCCCCATGCATTGAAATGTTTGAACGCAAAGAAGCATGTGTTAATCGAAAAGCCAATGGCGTTAAACAGTACAGATGCTGCCGCCATAATAAAGAAGGCAACAGAGGTACAACGGCAGGTATTTGTAATGATGCAGAACCGGTTTAGCCCCGTAAGTGTGTGGCTAAAGGAGCTAGCGGATAGTGGGGTACTGGGGAATATCTACCTGGTGCAGGTAAACTGCTTCTGGAACAGGGATGAACGTTATTATAAAAAGGGCAGCTGGCATGGTACTAAGGATTTAGATGGAGGCGCGCTTTTTACGCAGTTCAGCCATTTTGTCGACCTGTTATATTGGTGTTTTGGCGACATTACCAATATCAGTTCCAACTTCCGGAATTTTGGTCATGAAGGGATGATTGATTTTGAAGATACGGGTATCGCTCATTTTGATTTTGTAAAAGGAGGTGTGGGATGTTTGAGTTATACCACAGCGACATGGGATAAAAACCTGGAAAGCAGTTTTACGGTGATTGCAGAGAATGGGTCGTTGAAGATAGGTGGGCAATATATGGATAAAGTAGATTATTGTCATGTTAAGGATTATTCGGCCCCCAATCCCGATACGCTAGTGACCCACAGTAATCAAACCGCATTCACAGAAACAAGCGTCAATCATCGGAACTTTATCTATGAAATGCTGTATAGCCTGAAAAGTGAGAACCCTATACAGACACTTGCAAATGATGGACAAAAAGTGTTGGGGATGATTGAACGCATGTATTCAGTAATTTGATTTGAAGATGAAAGAACACCCGGACCAGTGGACAGAGGTTATCCGGCCCCAATCGGGTTTGTTGGAGATACCCTTTAAAGAGGTTCGGCGTTACGGGAACCTGCTTGGCCTTCTGGTAAAGAGAGATTTTGTAGCCACGAATAAGCAAGCAATTTTAGGCCCCTTGTGGTTTTTTATACAGTCAATACTTGCAACTGTAATGTTTGTAGTAGTATTTGGTCGTATTGCGGGTGTCAGCGCAGACGGTGTTCCGACCAATCCTATGGCGGTGATTGTAGAAACCTTCCGCTTTAGTTCCCTGGGGGCGGAGCATTCAGCTTGGGAAGGGTGCTCTACATCTTTGCTTTTACCCAGCTCATCTAAAAAGACAGGAAAAAGTTTTATGGACAGTGTGAAGGAGAATGGAAGCTGAGTGTAATGAAAGGAGAAATATTATTTAAAATCGAGAAATGTTGAAAGTAGTACAAAGGATGTTCCAAAATACGACGGTTAAAATGGGACTAATTTTCGCTTCTCGAATGGTTTCTGCACTTTTGGGTATTATTTTGTTGCCAATTTATATTCGATATTTGGGGTCTGAAAGCTATGGATTGGTAGCTTTTTATGCTACATTGGCTGGAACTTTAACAGTTTTGGTGAATGGATTGGGTTCTGCAACCGCACGTGAAATATCTATATTGCATGCAACAGGGGCAGGGGGACGAAAGATGACCAGCCTTCTGTTTAGTTCAGAAATATTACACTGGCTAATTGCACTGGTGTTTGGAGTTTTAATTTTAGCATTTTCAAATCTCATCTCTGTTCACTGGTTGAATGCCAGGAATATTTCGCCGTCAACCCTTAAATATTCAATAATGCTAATGGGGATTTTGTTTACTCTTCAGGTTCCTGCATCTGTTTATGAGGGATCTCTTAACGGAGTTCACAGACAAGGAGAATCCGCAGTTATCAACCTTCTGTTTGCAATCGTAAAATCCGTTGGTGTTATTTTTATTTTAAAATTTATAAAAGCAGACATTATAACTTATTTTTTGTGGCAAGTTATTATAGCTTCTTTGCTAACATTATCCTTGCGAATATTTGCCTATCGTTATATTAATGCCAGTAAGGTGAAAAAGTTTTTTTCGATTGGAATACTAAAGACGGTGAATAAGTTTGCTATGGGAGTAACAGGAATAGCAATTGTTACTTTTTTCATAAACCAGATTGACAAAGTTATCGTTTCTAAATTTTTGTCACTTGAGGTTGTTGGTTATTACAATATTGCCTTCCTTCTTGCGAGTGTTTTGACTATGTTGATAACACCTATTCAAACTATTGTTTTTCCTAAATTTAACGCTTTAGAGGCTCGACATAAAAGCGGTGATTTAAGAAGATTGTACTATAAGACAAGTAAGTGGGTGACCATATTAGTATTGCCAGTTGGTTGCATCCTCATTGCTTTTTCTAATGATCTTTTGTGGTTATGGACTAAAAACGTAAAACTTGTTGAAGAAACTTCACCAATATTGAAAATAGTTGCAGGAGGCACAATCATAAACTCGATTTGTTCGATCTATTATTTTTATACGCTTGCAAAGGGTAATACAAGATTTGGATTTTATCAGAATTTATTTAGTGTATTTCTCATTTTGCCACTTGCCGTTATTCTGACTAAGAACTATGGTGCAATCGGTGCCAGCTTTTGCTGGTTGATTTATAATTCTTTGTTATTACTTATTTCCTTACCATTGTTTCATTACTTTTATTTGAAGAATCAGGTATTCTTTTGGGTAAAGGAAACCCTTATATATCCTGCTTCCCTTTGTTTCCTTTTATTCTTTGGCAGCAAATTTTTATTGAATATATATTATCCCCATTTAGGTATTTTAAAATTGGCGGCATTAATATTTATGTTAGTATGCCTCTATTTTTTGACAATAAGTGAAACTAGAAATTTGATTTTCAAACATCTAAAAAAAAACATCAAATACAGTGAAAGATAAATTTGAGAATTTAAGCGCCGACTATACCGAAAAATCATTTTCCTATTATGGTATAAATAGAAAAGAAATGATTCAATTTATTCCTAAAGAGTTAAACACGTTTTTGGATGTAGGCTGCGGCGAAGGAGCATTTGGGGCACTACTAAAAAAAGTATTCTCAAAATCAAAGATATACGGAATTGAGCCACATTTTAATTCAATGCTGAAAGCCAAGGAAGTGATGGATACGGTAATACATTCATCATTTAATGAAGCAGCGATTAGCCAAGTTCAGGAAAAAATTGATTGTGTCATATTTAACGATGTATTGGAGCATCTTACGGACCCAAAAGAAGCTTTGATTTTGTCAAAGGCCATTCTTTCAAAAGAGGGATTCGTATTAGCTTCAATTCCAAATATTTTATATTTTCCTGTGTTTTTTAACGAAATTATTGCCAAGCAGGATTGGAAATACGCAAACGCTGGAATACTGGATAAGACACATCTAAGATTCTTTACTAAAAAAAGCATCGAAAGGTTATTTGAATCTGCGGGATATGAAATCGTGAAAATTCAAGGTATAAATATGGGATTAACAAGATTATACCGGGTATTAAATTTTTTCTTACTAAATAAGATTCATAATTGGCGTTATTTACAGTTCGCGGTATTGGCAAAACAAAAATAATTGTAACCCTTTTTCTCATTAATTGAGAAAAGCTCAACAACAAGTGATCGGGAAAATGTGTTGCGAATAGCTATTTTGAAATGAGATTTGATTATTAAATGCAGAATATAAAACACAATGTGTCTTCGGAGCTTGTTTCGGTTATCATTCCAAACTACAATCACGAGAAGTTTTTGAAGCAGAGAATTGAAACTGTTCTGAACCAAACATATGAAAATATTGAAGTAATATTACTTGATGATAATTCTTCTGATGGTAGCAGAAGAATTATTGAATCGTACAGAGCGGACCCCAAAATTTCGAATATCATAATTAATAAGACGAATAGCGGTTCGGTATTCAAACAATGGGAGAAAGGAATTGGCATTGCAAAAGGTTGCTACATTTGGATTGCAGAAAGTGATGATTCGGCCGATAAAAATTTTTTAGAAGAACTCGTTGCGGTACATAGGCAGAACAAAAATATTGGGATTGCATATTGTAATTCTTATACGATTGATGGTTACGGTGCAATTTCCGATATTACTATTGGGGAAAACAATAACATTGCTATGAAAACGAGTGTATGGAAGAGCTCCTTCTTCATGAATGGAGAAAGCTTTTTAGAAGATTATTTGTCGCGATGTTGTTGTATAAATAATGTGAGTGCGGTCTTGTTTGAGGCTCGGGCCTTAAAAGAAAGCATAGTAAATATAGGGGAATATCGGTTTGCCGGAGATTGGGCAGTTTATACGAATATTTTGCTGTCTAAAAATATTTATTATTTAAATAGCCCATTGTCTTTTTATAGAAATCATCAAAAAAATACGTCAAAAAAGTCTGAAATTGATAATATAATATATTTTGAAAGATTTGAGATAATTTCTTTGTATTTTAATTGGTTTTTAAGAAGGGGAAAAAGCTTGAATAAGTATGCAAATTCAATTAAGTCTCAGATTTTACCTGTTGTTGTAGCAAAGGAAAAAAGAATCACTATAATCAAAAGATATTGGGAGATAAATTCAAAATTAACAGCCTTGTTGATACTAAGACTGCCGGGTGTTTTTATAAACTTGCTAATAACACGCATTAAAAAATGAGATTTCTAAATTTTTTATGAGATGACCAAAGTAATTTATTTGCATGCTAAAAATTACCATCCTACACATGGTGCTTATGCAAAAGCGGTAAATGCGGATTTTCTTCAGTTTGATAAGTATTGCCGGCATGATAATGTTACAGTAAGATTTAGATTATTGAGAAAATATCTGTCGTATCTGCTTCTGATTATTCGGTTTGACTATAAGAAGTATGGGGTCATCCTAACAGACGAGCCGAATATTATTCCCTGTATTATTAAACGATTATCTCTAAATAGAATAAAACTTGTTGCTACACAGGCTTCTAATTCACCGTACTATTATTTTCAGAATAGGATATCCAATTATAGCAAAATGCTGTTCCGATATGCTGCCCGGCAATATGATGTAATAATATGTATTGGCGATGTTCAATTAAGGGAAATGAAAAGAATTATCGGCAATGATAAAAATCTGTATTGTACATTTAATGGAGTTGCAGACGACCGTTATAGACGATATAGCACTTTTCAGTATAATCCTTATAGCACAGTCGTTTTTTCACTATGCAATTTGTTTGACCGGCGAATTTTTGAGAATAAAGGGGTAGACATAATGCTGAAAGTGATGCAGAAATTACAAGTAAACTGGAGTCTTAAATATGACTATGTGGGAAGGTCATCCGAAGCGCACAGGAGCGAATTTCTAAAGAAGTATCAATTGCAAGATATGCAGGGAGTATTTGTAGGAGAGCAATCAGATCCCTCAGCGTGGTTTGCAAAAAGTCTGATGCTGCTGCATTTGTCGAGAATAGATGCTTTTGCTGTGGCGGTTTGTGAATCGTTTGCAGCAGGGATGCCAGTATTTATAACAGACGATATTGGCTCGCGGATGATGTTCGATACTATGGCGAATAAAGATGATTATATTATTCGACCGGGTCAGGTTGATGAAGCCGTTGAAAAAATAACGAGGTTTTTGGAATTAAGTCCAAAGGAGAAACTGCGTGAATCGGAAAAGTTTAGAGAGATATCAAAAATGTTTACCGAGGAAAAGGCCTGTAATTCTTATAAAAAGATTTTTTTTGGTGCTTTAAATAAAAGTTAGTTAACAAGGTTTTTTTATTTTAAAAAATACAAAAACGTATTGTAATTCTTTATGGTTGTATGTTTCCAACTTTAAAAATTAATTTTGTGTGCACTGATACTTTGTTGTACTGGGAATGTTTGCTTAAATATATGGAATTTACAGCGCAATTAATGAAGTTGAATATATGAAAGTTACAATTTGCGCCTATGATGCATACAGAAACCTTGATGGACCAACCATTTGGCTAAAAAGGCTGGCCCTTTTTCTAAAAGAAAGAAAGGTTGAATGCAGAATTATTTTTTTTGTCAACCGGGGCGACAGAACGCCGTTGTTTGATTTTTTTTTGGAAAATGATTTCGCTTGCACGAAAATTTATTGGGATTTATTTTTAGAAGAAAAAATCCAGGCCGTTTATGAGGATATAAAAATGTATCCCCCTGATGTGTTTATCCCGCAGTATTTTGTTGAGTCGTGCGAGGTTGCGCGTGGCATTAGCCCTTTGGGTATACCTTCCTTAATGATCATTCATAATGATAATGCATACCACTATGACTTAGTTGATGAATTTTTGAACAATAGATCTTTCCCATTTATTGACACGGTTGCCGCTGTTTCTAAATCCATTGAAGAGGTATTGTTGAACAAGAAGCTGAACCACGTTAATATAAGATATTTGACTTATGGAGCGCCGATACCGAAAGCTGTTAAAAACATTGAGCGTAATGATAAATTTAGAATTATATTCACTGGCAGATTTAATGAAGAGCAGAAACGCGTTTCCTTGGTAGCGAAAATGCTTTGCAAGCTTGTTAATGAAATACCTGATGCCGAAGCATACATGTATGGAGATGGGGAATCGCTTCCGGATGTGCTAAAGATAATTGAAACAGAGGGGAAAGGTGCGCCTGTATATTACGGAGGGCTATTGACAAACGATAGAATCCAGGAGGAGTTTTTAAAGAGCCATGTTTATATTTTATTGTCTAACTATGAAGGGCTTCCGGTTTCATTGGTAGAAGCTATGGCAGCAGGTGTTGTTCCTGTTTGTAGCAATATGCGAAGTGGAATTAATCAGGTTATTGTAAATGAACAAAACGGGTTTGTTTTGAATGATGCCGAAACGGAGCTTGTAAGAGTAATTGAAAAATTGAAGTCAGATCCGCAGCTCTGGAGTCGTTGTTCAACTGATGCAAGGTCAACGATAATGGAAATGTATTCGGTAGAGGTGTGTAATGACAAATGGCTGGACTTAATTAAGGAATTAGCCGGGAAAAACAGCTGCAAAGGCAATTTGATAGTACCGGACATCAGTGAGTTGGCGAATAGGACCTATTCAAAAACCTTGACTTTTTCACATACCCGCATAAGCAGAAGCCGTATTAAGAATAAACTCTATCGGGTGAAAAAGGTTTTAGGTTTTGTAAGGCGCAGGATAAAACTTGGGTTTCTTCGATAACGAAACTGATAAATGAGGGAAAATAACAAAGGGGATGCGTAAGATTATTCATGTTATAGAAACCCTGGGCGTGGGTGGTGCAGAAACATTGCTGGTAAATACGGTTAATGCTTTGGAAGGGGTTGAGCAAATAGTGCTCTTTTTAACGTTTCCGGATACATTGCAAGATGCATTTAAAAAGGAGGTTTCTATAATTTGTCTTAATCATAAAAAAGGAATTAGAAGCCTGTGCACTATTGGTAAAATCAGAAATATTGTGCGAAGGGAGCGACCTGATATTGTGCATGCTCATCTGCTGGGGCCGATGCTGTATTGCCGGTTGGCTTTGCCCAAAGGTATAAAGCTGGTTTCCACAATACATTCAATTTTGTCAATTGATGCTTATCGGCACAATCCCTCTATGCGGCGATTAGATAGACTGCTCCATAAAAAAGGTGAGGTAATTATTGGAGTTTCTAAATCGGTACTTGATGATTATGATCATGAAGTTGGGATAAAGGGAGGATCGGCCGTTTTGTATAATTTCGTGAGCGAGGCGTTTTTTGAAGTTCAATGGAATCCTCGCAAAGCCATTGAGTACCCAATAAAGCTAGTTGCAATTGGTAATTTAAGAGCGGCAAAGAACCATCGTTTTTTACTTGATTCATTTGCCAAATTGCCTAAAGGGAAATTTTCATTAGATATCTATGGTGAAGGCCCTTTAAAAGAGGCCCTTCAACGTATTATTGATAAAGAGGAGCTTAATGTTTGTCTTAAAGGAAGCGTCAATGCTGTAGAAAAGGTGTTGTTGAACTATGATGCTTATGTAATGAGTTCAACATTGGAGGGACATAGCATCGCGGTGGCAGAAGCAATGGCAGTAGGGATACCGATGATTTTATCAAAGATCCCAACGTTGGTAGAAGGTTCATTTGGATATGCGAGTTTTTTCGATCTGGACGATTCCCTTAGCTTAACAAAGCTTTTATTAGATTTTGAAGATATATATGAGGATATGAAAAAAAATGCGGCACAAGCAAAAGAGATCGCTTTTATAAATTATCAGAAGGGTGCTTATGTCAAGAAACTGCTGGGCGTCTATACTGATGCTTTAAAAACTGCAAAATAACTACTTCGGTCATACTTATTGATATAGAATAGATTTGAATTTTGAAAGTGAGTTGTTCATAGCGTGAAGAAATGCATTTTAATAACCAGCCGGGTTGGTTTGTCAAGTTCTCTTCTTTGTGATAAGTTTGTACATGAGAATTCTGGGATGACCCGAATGGATAATCTAATCACGGGTCTGAAGATTCTGACACATCTGTTTCTTCCTTCCGATTTTGAATTCTAAATTTATAATTTCCAGTGTGTGGTATTACCGGCTTTGCCGATTTCAATCATAAAAGTTCTGTTGGAGTTCTTCGGCAAATGGCTGCATCCATACCCCACCGGGGGCCGGATGGACAGGCGGAATACTTCGATCAGCAGGGTACTTTTCAACTAGGATTGGGTCATCGGCGCCTGTCGGTCATTGACCTGAGCCATGCGGCAGATCAGCCAATGTGCTATGAAGATCTTGTAATAGTTTTCAACGGCGAGATCTATAATTACAAAGAGATAAAAAAAGAACTGGAAGAAAAGGGACACCGGTTTATCACTTCTTCAGATACCGAAGTGATCCTGCATAGCTGGAAGGAGTGGGGCCCCCGGGCTATTCATAAATGGCACGGAATGTTTGCCATCGTCCTCTATGATAAAGCAAAGCAGGAGCTGATTGGGATCCGTGACCGCGCAGGCGTAAAACCGTTCTATTATTCCTTTCATAAAGGATTGTTGCTGTTTGGATCAGAATTGAAAACATTAATGGCGCATCCCGGATTCAAAAAGGAGTTAGATCAAAACGCGATAGCTTCCTTTCTTCAATATGGGTATGTGCCGGCCCCTTATGCCGTTTTTAAAGACACCTTTAAAATTCCGCCGGGCCATCTGCTGCGCTTTGACCTGAAAACAAAGACGCTCACAACGGAGCAATACTGGAACGTTTACGAATATTATAATAAGCCCAAACTCAGGATTAGTTTGTCCGATGCCATCGAAGAAACGGAGCGGATCCTGGAAAAGGCATTTCAATACCGCATGGTGGCCGATGTACCGGTGGGGGTATTTCTGAGCGGAGGGTTTGATAGTAGTTGTGTTACAGCCCTGCTTCAAAAAAATAGTGCTGCAAAAATAAAAACCTTTACCATCGGCACAACGGATCATCAGATGGATGAAGCGCCTTTTGCAAAACAAATTGCAGAACGCCTTGGAACCGATCATACGGAGTATTATTGCACAGAAAAAGAAGCATTGGCAATCATACCCGAGCTGCCGTTTTATTACGATGAGCCCTTTGCCGATAGTAGCGCTATTCCCACGATCCTTGTGAGCCGGTTGGCTCGTGAACAGGTGACAGTGGCGCTTTCGGCGGATGCGGGTGACGAGATTTTTGCAGGCTATACCCGATATGACTATATCAGCCGTTATCTTAACAAGGCAAACCGCATCCCGGCTCCATTGCGTAAGCTGCTGGCTGGCGGAATGAGCCGGTTGAAGCCGGAGAGAATCCCATTATTGAAAAGTCGTCCGGAGCTTTTTGGTCCGTATGATAAGTTACGCAACCTGCTTGGGGATCCCTCACCTGCGGTGTTGCTGAAAAACCTGAGTATCGCCTATACAGAACAGGATACGCACCAACTGTTCCTTCACAAACCAGCGGGGCTTGTAACCGGTCATAACAGTACGGAACTGCAGGCCGGTAAAGATGATGCGCTGTCCTTTATGATGGCGGTAGACTACCAAACCTATCTGGCAGACGATATCCTTCAAAAAGTAGACCGGGCTTCCATGAGCACCAGTCTTGAGGGACGGGAGCCATTCCTGGATCAGGACATCATTGAATTTGCGGCGCAACTGCCTTCTGAATACAAGTATCACAACGGCATAAAAAAGCATATCCTAAAAGAAATCGTATACAAATACCTGCCCCGGGAGCTGATGGATCGCCCCAAGGCGGGGTTTGGCATCCCCATTACAGACTGGTTGTTGGGAATATTGAGGCCATTGGTGGAGGAATACTTTGACCCGGTGTTTTTAAAAAAGCAAGGACTGTTTCATGTCTTGGCCGTGGAGCGGTTAAAAGATCAGTTCTATGCCGGAAGAAAAGACCTGCATTTAAGGATATGGTATCTGCTGATGTTTCAGATGTGGTATAAAAAATGGATGTAAACGGTGCTCTTGTATTCCTGCAATAAAAATATGATCCGTAAAATTTGCATTCTTGGTTTGTTGTTTTTACTGTTGTTCCCGTATTCCGGCTACGGCCAAACAACTTTTAGAAAAACGGTGATTCAATTCCGGGAAGGGGAGAACGTTGCAATTAAAGATCTCCGGGCCGCCTTGAATGGATACAACGCCGGTTCAATTCGCATTGAAAAGGTTTCTTTAGACGAAAGGACCGGGCAAGCGTTTTATCTGTCTATAAATAAAACGGAGACAACTATAAAATATACAACGCAGAACAGCCTAGAAAATGCGGTATATACTTTCCTGGATTTGACGGGCTTTCATTGGTATGGCCCTGGCAATAACTGGTTTATTAAACCCGCTACCTTAAAATTGCCGGAGGTTCCCGGAAAATGGATGGAACCCAGTTTCAGAAATCGTTCATTTTTTGGAACAGGTGGGCTGGATTTTGGAACCATACAGCCATACGATCCCGGGAATTTATACCAGCAGAAATGGTACGACTGGAAGCGGCGTAACCGGTTCAATGCAGATTTTAGGAACCAGGGACATACAGGCCAGGCCTTTTATCTTGCCAACAAGGATTTGCTGGATGCACATCCTGAATGGTTCTCAGGCGAAAGCGGGAAACTGAACGGGCGTATCCGTATCGATCAGCCGGCCGCAGTGCGTGCTTATAAGGACTGGATAAGGAAAATATACAATGCCGCCACGGGTGAGTTTATTGCGCTGGGTGTTGAGCCTGAAGACGGCAGGGGCGGGGCAGACGACCCTTTACCCGCAAGAATGCCGGCGGTTAAAAATCATGCCGATAAATGGTGGTGGTTGGCTAATGAGGTGGCACGCGATTATCCTGAAAACGATAAACATATTGTAATTACAGCATTGGCATACGGAGATGGCCGGTATAATGCGTTGGCGCCTTCATTTCCGCTACGGAAAAATGTGTACCCGATAATCATCCCTTATGCATTTCAACAAGCCTACCAGCCAGATGAAATGGTAAAAGTGTGGGCAAAACGTGTCAATGGACGTTTAGGAATTTATGATTATTGGAATATTACAGAGTGGAGCCGCGGTATGCCCCAGTTCAATATTTATACAATACAGCCAAAGTTACAGTTCTGGAACAAAAATAAAATAGACGGAGTGAACCTGGAAACTACAGACGCCGCAGGTCCTGTAGGACATGTGCTTTGGCTGGCTGGTCAATTACAATGGGATGTAAATAAAAATTTTGAACAGCTCTACGATCAATACCTGGATGATTGTTTTGGAAAAGCGGGCCCTGCTATGAGAAATATGTTTGATCGATGGAGTAAAAATTACCAGGATGCCGGAGAAGTAAGCCTTAGCCTGAACGATTTGAAATATGCATCTGAAAAAGTGGCGAAGGAAAGTCCTGAAGCCAATCGCATTCTGGAAATGAAGGCGTATGTGCATTTTATGAAATTGTATTATGAGCATGATGGTACGCAGGAAAGTAAGAATAGGTTGTTTAATTATTTATATCGTATCCACCATCTAATGTTGGTTCAAACGGCAGCTTTTGTCGGGCAGAATTATATTTTGCCCCTGGATAAGGGAAATATTGTCCCTGATGGTAAAAATATTAAGCCCGTTACGCATGATGAGATAGAAAGACAGTTTAAGAAAGATCTCCAGGTTGCCCGCCCGGTTTATCAGCTTAGCGCCTTTAATTTTGATCTTGACAAAGTTAAATACGTTGAACCAATAGTAAATACGGTTTGGCGATTTGGCGGCTACCAATGTGTCTTTTACTTCAAAGCGCCATTGTCCGGGAAGATCAGCATAGATGTTGGAGCGGAAACTGAAACTCCATTTGTTTTTTCAGATGAGGACCAGGTATTGATCAGAGAAGATGTTGGAAAGTCGAATAAAGACTACACAGAAACAATAATGGGAAGAAGCTGGGGCATGAAAAAATTTCAGATCCCTGTTGAGAAAGGAAAACGCTACCGCCTGCAAACAAGTTATGGTTTTGCCAGGGTTAAAATGAACACGCCTGGTATCGTACTGTTTAAAAATCCCGGGGCAGAAGATTTCGACAATTACGCTTATCCGGTTCAGTACTTTTATGTACCCAAATCTGCTACAGAAATTATTTACTATGACGCTTTCCCGGGTGGTCAGAATGAAGGCGGATTTTTGGCAGCGCCCGATGGGAAACATATACAAAGAGAACCAACTGGAGATAAAAATACTTATCGTGTTCCGGTACAACCAGCATATAGAGGCAAACTTTGGACCGCAAACTTTGGACATCCTTCCTGGAAGTTTAAAAACATTCCCAATATTACAAGTCTTCAGAAATTTGAGTATCATGAATGATAAACACATGCTGAAGATGAATTAACGATGCGTTGCCCAATAGGGCATAGGACTACGTTTTTGAAGAAAATTATAAAGATTTTAAATGGTTAGGAAGATAATCGTATCGGATATTTGCAATACACTGTATGACTCTAATACAACATTTGATTTTGTCAACTATTGTATCAGGAACGGCTTTTTTAAAAGAAAGCAACGGTTACTTTACTATATGTGTACCCATAAAATGTCGCCTGCTTTTTGGTGCCTGGCTGGTATTCATAAATTCTTTAAGAGAGACCTGATAAAACCAATTGCCATTTTGCTATTTCGGAATAGATCAGAGGATGAGGTGCAGGATTGGGCTGAAAAGTTCTATAATAATTATCTATCAGCAAGGAAGATCGAAAGTACCAATAGCATTCTATTAAACAACCATGATTATGATTTAGTCCTGGCTTCAGCTACCATTGATCCGGTAGCAAAGGTGATTGCCGGCGACTTAAAACCGTTTTGTTATTTTGCAACTAAATTAGAGCGTAAAAATGGGATTTATACCGGGCGCATTCAACGTGAAATATCGGGAAGAAAGCCTGAGGTAATTAATGAATTCTTCAATGGCATGGTTTCGATAGAAACGGCGATGTCCGACAATCATTCAGATTATAATTTATTGCATAGTGCATGCAAAAAAATTGCTGTTTGTTATACCGGAAAGGACGAGAATTTTTGGTCAAAAATGAAAGGAGTTCAAATAATTAAGATATTAAAGAGCGAATGAGGAAACTAATATACTTCTTACCATTTGGATATTTTTTAAGAACCCGTTTGAATAACTTGCAGGCGGTTTTATTTCATTTCTATGCAGAATATTTATTGAACATTCTGCTATTGGTTTTTTATGGAAGAACTTTGCAGGAGGCAATTGCCGATTTTATCTGCGCTTATGTGGCATTTATTTCAATTTACGAGATCGGATACATCTATAATGATTTAATTGCAACAAAGTTCGAAAAAGCTCCCAAGAAGCGATTGGGTAATTACAAACCCTCTAATACGGTGCTGTTCGTATGGGTTGTAACGCGGATTATTGCTTTTTTAGTTGCAACGTTTTATTTGGGAATGCAATACCGGCAAGAATGGTGGTTGTTTTATTTGGCGCTTGTTGCTATATATACCCTTCACAATTTATTGTCGGAGGAGTATAAGCGTGTGTTTAGTTTTTTTTCACTGGCGACTATACGTTTTTACGCGCCTGTGTTCATTTTTATAACGCCCGGGCAACTGCAGCAGTCATTGCCCGCAGTTTTGGTCCATTATGTTTTTTTTCGGACGGTTACCTATATGGATGGTAAGCAAATTTTAATTGTAAGCAACAGGGCCACCTTTTCGTTTAAATTTAACTATTATTTGCTTTTTATTCCTTTGTCTGTTTTGTTTTCTTTTCTGACCGCTACATACGAAATGGTATATATAAATATGTATTTCTTGATTTTTTGGGGAGGATTGCTTTTGCTGTCCCGGAATAACTTGCTTTCGGTAAATAGTATAAACAGAAAATAAATATGGCAAAATCACTTTTTATTTCTTATGATGGTTTAACGGATACGCTTGGACAGTCACAGATATTGCCATATATGACCGGCCTTAGTAAAATAGGTCATCAGGTTACCATACTCAGTTGTGAAAAGAGGGATAAATACAATGAGTTAAAAGATCATATTGAAGCGATTTGCAAAAAAAACAATATTCGATGGGTCCCCATTTTTTTTCACTCCAAACCCAGGATAATAGCCAAGTACTATGATCTTTATAATCTTGAGGCGATGGCAGTGAAATTGTATAAGAAAGAGAAATTCGATATTATTCACAGTAGAAGCTATTTGCCCGGACTCATTGGGAGAAGATTGAAAAAAAAGTTTGGAGTTCGGTTCCTGTTTGATATGCGGAGTTTTTGGGTAGATGAGCGTGTTGATGGAGGATTGTGGAATGTTCAAAAGCAATTGTACAAGTATGCCTATAGACGTTGGAAGGGAAAAGA
Source organism: Niabella hirudinis (assembly GCF_051201075.1). Taxonomy (NCBI): domain Bacteria; kingdom Pseudomonadati; phylum Bacteroidota; class Chitinophagia; order Chitinophagales; family Chitinophagaceae; genus Niabella; species Niabella hirudinis. The sequence goes on along the minus strand of NZ_JBPEHJ010000005.1, from coordinate 187,047 downwards.
ATCACAGATGATTGCAGATGCGGATCATATTGTTAGCCTGACAGAATCGGCAAAATTGGAGATGAAGCGATGGCAATCCTATCGAAACACCCCCATTTCAGTAATACCCTGTTCGGCAGATTTATCTCTGTTTAGCCCGGTGACCAATACAGAAAGGAATACGGCAAGGAAAATGCTCGAAATCGGGAATGACGTGTTTGTTGTAAGTTATTTGGGATCTCTGGGCACCTGGTATTTGATTGATGAGATGTTTATGTTCTTTGGTGTATTGAAAGAGTATCTCCCTGAATCGAGGTTTGTATTTATTACACCATCTGACCCCGCAATTATTGAAGAGAAAATTCTTGAATTTGGGCTTTCAAAGAGCGATTTTGTTATTAGGTTTGCTCAGAGAAGATCGGTTCCTGTATTAATGAAGGCTTCGGATATTAGTCTCAGTTTTATAAAACCATCCTATTCAAAAATTGCAAGTTCCCCAACCAAGCTTGGAGAGGTATTGGCAATGAATATTCCTGCAATTTGCAATGACATTGGTGATGTCGGAAATATTTTGCAAAATACGAATGGGGGGTATTTGATTGATGAGTTCTCAAACAGTGCATTCAGGAAGGCAGCAGTATATTGTTTGGACCTGCATACTGCCGGTCAGCCAGGGATTAACAGGCCTGCGGTGATTAACTACTATGATTTGGAAAATGCGCTTAATTCTTATGCATCGATTTATGAATCCCTGGTTGAAATTCAATAGTCGCCTGCTCATATATTCAAAATTTTCAAAAGCGGCTTATGTTGGGGATAGGTTTTGTAGTAAATAATCATTAGGCTCATTGCAAAGAAAGGCAGGCAAGGTATTTTGTATCGTGAAAGTGAGCCAAAATTGCCCGTAGAAATGCCCACTGCAAATGCAAAGACGATTGCAAAGATCAGGCAGAATTGGATCGTTGGATCCGTAGAAATTGTGTGCCAGCATTTTCTTAGACCAACAGTAGCAATGATCTTAATGGTAAGCGCCAGGAATAAAAATGCTTCCAAAGCGGAAGCTGCTATGATGAGCTTCCGGGACTCCCACAAATAGGGCCGGAACAGAGTTACGTTTACCGCCAGCGGAAATTTCAGCAGCATGTCCCCGATCCCTTTTATTTCGCCCAGGTCATAAGCAGATCCTTCATCGCCTGAAGAATACCTGATCCAGCCACGGGTATCCTTTGCCGTTTGTTCAATATTGTTCAGCGAGTATCTTCCCAAAACGTCTTCTCCCAACGACGTCATTACATAAGCGGAACCGGCAATAGCAAGGGATAGGACAAGGAATTTTACAAGAAATCTTGCCGCTGCATTTTGCATCCGGCTGGTATAGAGCGAAAGCACCCATATCAGCAGGGCCGGCATAAAGGCCACAAGAATATAGATTTTTATCCGCGCCACTAGCCATACGCTTAAAAGCGTAAGGACTATATTGCCGGCTTTGAAATTTTTTTGAACCAGCATCTGGAATATGCCATAGGTAAGCCAGCCCAGCCCAAAAAGACAAATGGTATCTTTAAAAATACCCGAGCCCCATACAATAACGCTGGGAATAAAAAGAAGGGCAACCCCTACCGGTTTTATAAGATCGGGGTAAACCCGTACAAAAGTGCGGAACAGGGCCCATACCCCGGTAAAAGAAAGTGTTGCAAAAATTACGGCGATTGGCAGATAGGTAGTACCCAGGGGAAGGCCCAAAAAGGCAGCCAGGGCAGCAACGCTATAACTAGAGGAATCCGGGTACCAATATAGCTGGCTAATGTAGCTATAGTAGCCAATTTCATTTTCATTTACCGTGTGGCATAAAAGGTTTACCCACTTAATTGGCGAATCTGCAAATGCGCTGTTAATGATTCGCGCGTCATGAAAATAATTCATTGTATCCCCACCCTGGTAATAGTATTCATATACCATTCCGATAAATAGCGCCCCGGCAATTTTCAGGGTCAATCCAACTATAAAATAAGGCCTGTAGGGGTGCCCCGGGGGGTAGTTGCGATTGCGGAAACGGATGGCAATGCCATAAATAGCCGCTAATACAAAGGGAAGAATTGCGTAATCCAGGAGCGTTATATTGGGAACCATCTGCGGCGGTATTAAGTAAAGGGTAAAAATAAAGCATTCTCTTAAAAGTCCTTCCAATGATTTAGTTTTGTTATTCTTATAATTTTGAATATGAAGCAACGTGTTTTAATCACCGGCGCAGCCGGTTTCCTCGGTTCTCATCTCTGCGACCAGTTTATATCAAAGGGCTACCAGGTAATCGGGATGGATAACCTGATCACCGGCGACCTGAAAAACCTGGAGCATTTATTTCCCAACCCGGATTTTGAATTTTATCATCATGATATTACCAAATACATCCATATCCCGGGCGCTCTGGATTATATTCTGCACTTTGCATCACCGGCCAGCCCGATCGATTACCTCAAAATTCCGATCCAGACGCTGAAAGTAGGGGCCATGGGCACGCATAATTGCCTGGGACTGGCAAAGGATAAAAAAGCGCGGATCCTGGTGGCATCTACCAGCGAAGTATATGGAGACCCGCTGGTGCACCCGCAACCCGAAACCTATTGGGGCAATGTAAATCCGATAGGCCCCCGCGGGGTTTATGATGAGGCCAAACGCTACATGGAGTCCATTACTATGGCGTATCATACTTTTCATAAGGTAGATACGCGGATCGTTCGCATCTTTAATACCTATGGTCCGCGCATGCGCCTCAATGATGGCCGGGCCCTGCCGGCATTTATAGGGCAGGCTTTAAGGGGAGAAGATATTACCGTATTTGGTGAAGGCACGCAAACACGCAGTTTTTGCTATGTATCGGACCTGGTAGAGGGTATTTACCGGCTGTTGCTGAGTAACTATACCGGCCCGGTAAACATCGGGAACCCCAACGAGGTTTCGTTGCGGAGCTTTGCCGAAGAAGTATTGGCATTAACGGGTAATAAAGTAAAGATCGTGAACAGGCCGCTGCCTGTGGACGATCCCAAACAGCGGCAACCGGATATTACCCTGGCAAAAAAGCTGCTGGACTGGTCCCCGGTTGTTTCAAGAGAAGAGGGGCTGAAAAAAACCTACGACTATTTCAAAGAACTTCCGGAAACGGAATGGTACCGGCAGCCAAAGGAATTTGCAAGCAGTAAATAGGCCTGCCGATTAAGTAAGATCAGGGTCATAATTTTCTTTTCCAGCTTTTGCTCCCGTTGTTCATGACAGAAGCGGAAAAGATTGTAACAATTGAAGGGGGTACACACCATTCTTTCAAGCTTCTTTTAGAGTCAGGCGTTAACCGCAAGGTGCGCCAGGAATACGCGAGGTTCGCAACGATATTTAATTGTAACCCATCGTTGCGGGCACGCGTATTCGCTGCGTCCTTTCAGGCTGTATCAAAAATCGCTATTTTGTCATGCCGTCCCGATAGCGATCGCATACGCGTCAGGTTAATTTTTGCCCCGGGAGCTGCAGCGCAGCGCTGATCCTGTTAGTAAACGACCATACGGGTAATAAAGGTGCAGCGCACCGGTAATCATTGCGGTTTGTACAAGCCGTGCACAGGAAATTGCCGCCGCGCTGCGGCTACGGGAGGTTTTGGGCGTTCATCGTTATAAGGGTCAACGGCGCGCTGCGCCTGTTTGCCATTAAATGATGCGATCTTTTTGATCTGAAAGGCGTACTCGTGCCGCATTTTATGGTAATTGACGGCTTCCTAACCTGACGCGCATGCGATAGGGATTGTTTCGGCATCTAAAGATGATTGTTCGTCAATAGATGCTGAAAAAAGAATAGATCCCGGGTCAGGCCCGGGATGACAGCCCCGGTAAAAAAGGATTACAAAAAAAGTTACGCCACCGCTTTAGTAATTTTTCATCATCTTTTCATAAAACTTTCTTACCTTGTGCACCAAGCCCTGTTTGTTCTGAAAGAGAATGAAACAACGGGGCTGTTTTTATTTATAAACTATGATGTTTAATCCTGTGCCGGCGTAAATTTTTGAAAAAATGCCAAAAGTACTGCAAATTCATAATCGCCTTATTGTTGGAGGACCGCTTCAATATGTACTGAATCTCACCAAATTCCTGGAGCCTGATTTTGAGACCCTGCTGGTGGTGGGTGAAAAGGAATACCATGAGCAGGATGCCGGTTTTATGGCGGAAAGAATGGGCATTCAACCGCTCCTGGTTCCGGAAATGGGACGTTCCCTGCACCCGCTGAAGGATTATAAGGCCTATCATAAGATCACGGAGATCATCAAACGGTTTAAGCCGGATATTGTGCATACCCATGCGGCAAAGCCAGGCGCCGTTGGCCGGTTGGCTGCGCATCACATGAAAGTGCCGGTTATTTTGCATACCTATCATGGTCATGTATTTCATTCCTACTTCAACAAAACTAAGACACAGGTTTTTTTAAATATTGAACGCTACCTCGCAAAAAAGAGTACGGCATTGATCGCCATCAGCCCGGAACAAAAGATGGAGCTATCCGGTCAGTACCGGGTAGCCGGCGAAAATAAATTCCGTGTGGTTCCCCTTGGTTTTGAGCTGGATTCGTTTATGGAAAACCAGGAGGAAAAAAGAAAATCCTTTCGTGCCGAGTTTGGGTTAGCCGATGATGAAATAGCGATCGGCATTACGGGGCGGCTGGTGCCGGTAAAAAATCACGACCTCTTCCTCGAAGCATTGGCCTATGTGCTGAAAAACACCACAAAAAAAGTAAAAGCCTTTATTGTCGGGGATGGAACTTCCTGCCCGCATATCCAGGCCAAAGCCACAGCGCTTCATATTCCTTATTGCCGGAGCGGGGAAGTCCGCCAGGATCGCCCGCTGATTTTTACTTCCTGGAGGTCAGATATGGATGCTGTGAATGCCGGCCTTGATATTGTATGCCTCACTTCCTTTAATGAAGGTACGCCCGTAAGCCTGATTGAAGCGCAGGCGGCGGGAAAGCCGGTGGTTTCCACAAATGTTGGAGGCGTAAAAGATACCGTAATAGAAAATGAAACAGCTTTTTTAGCGGATATAAACGACAAACAGGCACTTTTTAGCCGGTTGCTGTCGCTGATAGAGGACAATACATTAAGAGCCGGCATGGGGGCAAAAGGCGCTGGTTTTGTTGCAGAACGGTTTGGTATAAAACGCGTGGCTTCCGACTTCAGGAATCTGTATTATTCGCTGCTCAACGATAAAAAACGGGCGGTACCAGCCTTTACAGACCCCCTGCGGGAGGCGGCCCTGCGTGAGAGCCGCGTATAATATTTATACCGGGCCCCGATATAGCGGGGATAAAAAATGCATTGGTTGACTATAAAAAGCCCGCTGATTTACCCCCGATTTATCGGGGCGAAGTATATCTTTGCTGGCAATTTTCTTAAGTAATATATGTTCGGTCTTTTCTCCAGGAAAAACAGGAAGCTAAAAATGGATTACACGTTAGTGGGAACAGATATGCATTCGCACCTGCTCCCGGGGATCGATGACGGCTCCCCCAACCTGGAAACCTCCATTGCCCTGATCCGGCAGTTTAAAGAACTGGGTTACACAAAACTCATCACCACCCCGCATATACTATGGGACCTGTATAAGAATACACCGGATACGATCCGGTATCAGCTGGATGCGCTCCGGAAGGCATTAGCGGAATACCGGGTGGATATGGAAATGGCGGCGGCGGCGGAATATTTCCTCGACGACCACGTAATGGACCTGCTGCGGAAAAAAGAGCGGCTGCTTACCCTGAAAGATGACCTTGTGCTGACGGAGTTTTCTACCATGCACCAGTCGATGTCTATGAAGAATATCCTGTTCGAAATGCAGATGGCGGGCTACCGTCCCGTGTTGGCGCACCCCGAGCGTTATGCCTACTGGTATAAAAAATGGGACCTTTTTCATGAAATAAAAGAAAACGGGGTACTGTTTCAGCTGAACCTGCTTTCGGTAACAGGCGGCTACGGTACCCGCGTACAGGAGATTGCGCAATACCTGCTAGAGGAGGATTTTTATTCTTTTGTAGGAACCGATCTGCATCATGAAGGACACATGGCCCGGTTACAAACACTGGAGGTCCCCGAAAAACTGCAGGAGTTGCTTACGAGCGGCCGTATATTGAATAGCGATCTTTAGCTGGTGGCGGTTTTCAGCTGTCAGCCATCAGTTTTCAGTTATAAGTTGATCATCAAGTACAAAACCAGGATCTAACGTGGAACTTTGAACCTTAAACCTGGAACCTTCCCCCCAACCCGGCAAAATGTCAGTTACCATCAAACGGTAAACTTTTTGTAATATTCGGTAAGTGGCTTTGCGCTTATCAGGTAAAGCTTTAATTTAGATAAATTTCAAAAAAGGCGGGTTATGGCAAATAAAGAATTTAATGAACTGCTGGTGGGCAATGCGGATTTCCTGAAACCCTTTGCTGTTAATCTTACAAAGAACTCAGAATCAGCCAATGACCTTTACCAGGAGACCCTGTATAAAGCGTTGGCCAATTCGGAAAAGTATCATTCCGGCACCAATATCAAGGCCTGGCTGTTTACCATTATGCGGAATATCTTTATTAATGATTACCGTAGAAATGTAAAACGCAAAACCATTCTTGACAGTACGCCGGAAGATTACCTCATCAATATGAGCCAGGTTTCCGTGGTCAATACGGCAGAGAGCTCTTTAAGGGAAAAAGAGATCAATGCGGCCATTGAGGAGCTGCCCGAAACGTTTAAAATCCCTTTCCGTCTCTATTTTGAAGGCTATAAATACCAGGAAATAGCCGAATACCTGCAGGAGCCCCTCGGCACCATCAAAAGCAGGATCCACTTTGCCCGTAAATTATTGAAAGAGCAGATCCGCAGGTATTAGAATTTGAAGATTTGAGAATGTGAGAATGTGAAAATGAAAATTCCGTTTCTGTTCGATAATCGCATTTCTGTAGAAGATCATAAGATCCGGGAATTGAGTATCTCACACCAGGCAGAAATGAAACTCAACCTGAAACTTTAAACCTGAAACTTTAAACCCGGTCCGTCCGGGCGGGCTGAAACCTGAAACAAAAAAGTTACCCCTCATTCACAAACGGGTTATGTTTTCGTTCATACCCGATACTGGTGCCCGGTCCGTGGCCCGAATAGACCCTGGTATCATCCGGCAGGGTGTATAATTGGGTCCGGATGGAGCGCTCCAATGTATCAAAATCGCCTCCCGGCAGATCGGTACGCCCGATGCTTCCGCTAAAAAGGGTGTCTCCGCTGATGAGGATGCCGTTTTCTTTATTATAGAACGACAGACTGGCCGGCGAATGCCCCGGCGTAAAAAGAAGGGTAAGCACATCACCGCCCAGGGAAATGGTGTTGGTAACATCCAGGAAAACCAGCGGCCCGGTATAGGGCTCCAGGGGAAACCCATACATTTCGGCCACCCGGGGGCCTGATTGTAAAACTACCTGCTCGCCCTGATGAATATGCAGCGGCAGCCCCCAGGTATTATAAACAAACTGGTTGCCCAGGATATGGTCAATATGACAATGGGTATTCAGCAGGTAAACCGGGTTGAGTTTTTTTTCGTCAATAAACCGGGTGAAAGCATCCCGCTCCGTTTCGTTGGAAAACCCGGGGTCTATGATCAGGCATTTCCCCGTTTCATTGTAAAGGATATAGGTGTTTTCCTGAAAAGGGTTAAATACAAAATGATGAACCTGCAACATAATCAATCTTTAATTTACTTTTACAACCGAGCAAACGTACATTAAATTTTTTACCCATGAGGTTGCAGCAAGGAACGGCGAAGAATTTAACGGAAATTATGCGGATGAACAGAACTGAAAGTTTTAAGGTATGGGCATGGTAAGATGGGTTTTAATGTGTTGGTTCCTGTTATTGCAGGGGCCGTTGTATGCGCAGAACAGCTTTTCGGGGGTGGTAAGGGATCGGCACAGCGAAGAACCGGTTCCCTTCGTATCTTTTCAATTTAAAAATACCAATACCGGTTTTATTGCCGACTCCGCCGGGAATTTTCATTTTTCGGGGGATCAATGGCCCTCCGATACGCTGGAAGTATCCAATGTAGGCTATGAAAACCAGATGGTTCCGGTAAGTTCGTTAAAAAAGGCAGCAGTTGTTTACCTGGAACCCAAAACCTATGATGATGGTGTGGTAGTGAGGGCAAAGGTAGATATGGGGCTATGGCTCTGGAAGAATATCGTAAAGCACAAGCCGGAGAATGACCGTTTCCGGAGGTTTGATAATTTCTATTACGAGCTGTATAATAAGCTGGAGATGGACCTCAAAAACATTAAAAGCATTCAGAAAATAGCCAACATCAAACCCTTTAAACCCATGAACGAGCTGATCAGCAAAAACCTGGATAGCTCCGAAGGCGTAAAAGTGTTGCCCACTTATTTGACGGAGTCGATTTCCGACTATTATTTTCAAAAAAAGCCCCTGCGCCGGCGGGAAGAAATAAAGGGTGTTAATACAAATGGGATCAAGAATGAAAGTATGGTGAAATTCCTGGGCGGTATGGATCAGGTCATCAATATTTATAACGATTTCATCAATGTTTTTAATAAGGAATTCATCAGTCCCATCAGCAATAACGGCGATTTTTATTATAAATACAACCTGAGTGATACGCAGCGTATTGGCGGAGTTAAGTACTATCATCTTGTATTTATACCACGGCGCCAGGGGATGAATACCTTTGAAGGTGATTGCTGGGTAGAAGGCGGCAGCTTTGCCGTTCAGAAGATGAACCTGCGGTTAGATAAAAAAGCGGACATCAATTTCCTGGACCGGCTCAGCCTGATACAGGAATACAGGAAGATCAACGACAGCGTCTGGTTTATATCCAAGGATAAGCTGGTGGTCGATTTTTCTCCCTTCAACAACCGGGTGCCGGGGGTCATTGGCCGTAAAACCAGTACCTACCAGCATGTGCTGGTAAATGATACCGCGGTAAGCAACCAATTGCAGCTCAATAAGACACAGGAGGCCATTATTGTAAAAGCCGGCTCCGGGCAAAAAGGCCGGCTGTATTGGGACAGTGCCCGGCACGAGGGGCTTACCGCTACAGAAATGGGGATCATCCGGATGATGGATACCATTGTAAATGCAGCGCCCTTCCAAAAAATAACCCGGCAGGTGGGCTTTCTGGCAACAGGCTATATCAATATCGGCAATGTTGAATTGGGCTCGGCCTACAACTGGTTTACCGGCAACTCCTGGGAAGGGTTCCGGACGCGTTTTGATATTGCCAGTAATAAACATTTTAATAAGAAATTTCGCTGGCATACCTATCTTGCTTATGGTTTTGGCGATAAAAAGCTTAAGGGGGAAGGGGAGCTGTTTTACCTGCCCAAAAAAGACCCCCGGCAGTATTGGTACTTTGATTACAAAAAAGATCTTGATTTTGGGCAGGTGTATTTTGGCGAAATTACCTCCGACAATATTTTTGCTTTTGCAATACGGAAGCCAAATATTCCGCTGAAATTTATCAGGCTGGAAAAATGGCAATTTGAATTTTTTAACGAAACCCGCGGCGGCTTTTCCACCCTGGTTGGGCTCAATTCACGAACCTATACGCCTTTGAAAAACCTGGTGCCGGCCGACTCCTTTGGTACCGGCAGCAACCCGTTAAAGGCCACGGAAATTTCATTGCGGCTGCGCTATGCCTTTCAGGAAAAATTTATTGAATCACATTTTTACAGGACCAGTCTGGGAAGCCCCTATCCGATTGTGGAGGCCACCCTTTCCAGGGGAATTGCCGGATTGCTGGGCGGCCGGTATAATTATACAAAGGTTCAGGGAAGTGTATCGGATAATATTAAAACACCTCCGTTCGGTATCATTACCTACCAGGCCTATGGGGGTAAAACCTTTGGCACATTGCCGTATACATTCCTGAATGTGGCGCCGGGCAATGAAATGTATTATTATAATAAATATGCTTTTAATATGATGAACCGGTATGAGTTTATTCATGACCAGTTCCTGGGGATCAATTTTGAGCATAATATCGGCAACGGTATTTTTAAAGCGATACCCGCGCTGAAGTTCCGGCAGTTTTACACAGTTAAAGCGCTTTGGGGCTCCCTGTCGGATGCCAATAAAACACTGAACTTTAAAGAGGGCCATACCTTTCAGTCGCTGGATGGCAAAACTTATCTTGAAGTGGGAACGGGCATCGATAATATCCTGCATTTTCTTCGCGTGGATTTTATCTGGCGGTTGCTGCCAAAGGATGCGCTCCGCAGTTCCACCGAGAAGTTTGGGGTTTTTGGAAGCATCCGGCTAAACCTGTGACGGGAGCATTTGAAAATTTGAGAATTTGAAGATGTGGAAATGGAGATGTCGTTACGGCTCGATGATCTTTCTTCCGGAAAATAGGAAATGGCAAGTAGCGAGAAGGGAGGAATTGAAACGCATTGCGGAGATCGCGCATCAGGCACGCAAAAGACACTAACGTTGAACCTGAAACTAAACACAGGAGATCAAGTATGAAACCCGGTCCAACGTCAAACATCAAACATCAAACTTCACCCTCCGCCGTAATGATCTCTGTCCCGGTTCCCTTTCCAATAATAATACAATCGGCCAGGCCAATAAACAATCCGTGTTCTACAATGCCGGTGATATGATCCAGCTCCTTTGCTAATGCCGCGGGATCGTTGATCAGGCCAAAGCGGGTGTCCAGGATATAATTGCCCTGGTCCGTAACAAACGGTTTCCCATTTTTATGCCGGAGGGTTCCTTTGCCGCCCAATGTGTTCAGTTTTTGTACAACCGCGCGCATTGCAAAGGGGATAATTTCGACCGGCACGGCAAATGCTCCCAGCTTTTCCACCTGTTTGGATGCATCTGCGATGATGACCTGTTGTTGCGTAATAGAGGCTACAATCTTTTCGCGCAGTAAGGCGCCGCCTCCGCCCTTGATCAGCTGCAGTTGGTTGTTGAATTCATCTGCTCCGTCAATCGTAATATCAATGGCGTCAATATCATTGATGTTGATAAGGGGAATCTGCCATTCTTTTGCCAGTTGCCGGGTAGCTTCGGAGGTAGGAATGGTCCTGATCTGCAGGCCTTCCTCACGCACCATGCGCCCCATTTCCTTAATAGCGAAATAGGCTGTGGAGCCGGTTCCCAGTCCTACTATCTGTCCGCTTTTTACAAATGAAACGGCTTTCAACGCTGCGTTTATTTTTTCCTGTTCCATAATTTTTATAATGTTGGTAAGACCTGACTGGTCCTGCCGGCTTGTTTATTGATTAAGTACATGCATAATGGTGGTACATGCTTTTTTTATTGCTTCTTCTGTTATGGTTAAAGGCGGACAAATCCGGAAGCAGGCCGGAGCAAACAGGAACCAGTCGGTAAAGACACCGGTGCCATTATGCTCCAGTAACCGGTCAATCACCATTTTATTGGTTTCGAAGGAATCAAATTCCACGGCCATCCACAATCCAAAAGAGCGCACCTCTTTTATTGCCGGGTGATGGAGCAGCGAACGGAAGATTTGTTCTTTTTGGGCAACTGCCTGTATCAGGCCCTCATTCAGTAATACTTTCAGCGCCGCATAACCTGCCGCGCAGCAAACAGGATGTCCGCCAAAGGTAGTAATATGTCCCAGTACCGGGTTTTCTGTTAGCGACATCATGATCCTGCGATCGCTGATAAAGGCGCCCAGTGGCATACCGCCGCCCAGCGCTTTGCCCAGTAATAACACATCGGGGACCACATCAAAATGCTCGAAACCCCATAGTTTTCCCGTACGGCCAAAACCGGCCTGTATTTCATCCAGGATCAGCAGGGCGCCGGTTTCTGTACACCGCTGCCGTACTGCCTGCAGCCAGGATTTGTCGGGGGCAAGAATGCCACCTTCGGCCTGTATGGTTTCAAGAAGCACGCAGGCGGTTGAGGTATCGATTTGATCCAGCCAGTCATATTTGTTGTAATCAATATGAAGAATACCGGGCAGCAGGGGCCGGAACGCGTTGCGCCAGTATTCATCGCCCAGCACACTCAATGCCCCCTGGGTAGAACCGTGGTACGAGTTTTTGGCAGCGATGATACGGGTACGGCCGGTATATCTTTTGGCCAGTTTCATGGCGCCTTCAACGGCCTCGGCACCGGAGTTGGTAAAGTATACGGAGTTGAGCGTTTCCGGCAAATGATCGGCAAGGAGCTTTGCATACCGCACCTGGGGACTTTGGACTACTTCTCCATAAACCATTACATGAAGATAATTGTCTAATTGCTTTTTGATAGCATCAATTACCGCCGGATGCCCGTGCCCTGTGTTGGCAACGCTGATGCCTCCAATAAGGTCAATATACTCTTTGCCCTTTTCATCAAAAAGGCTGCAGCCCCTGGCCCTGGCAATTTCAAGTGCCAGCGGAGCGGCAGAGGTTTGCCCCACATGTTGTAAAAAAAGTTCCCGTTGATTCATTGGGACAAAATTACAGGGAATCTGATTTGAAAATTGGAGAATGTGAGAATGTGAAGATTTGAAAATTTGAAAATGGCGATCCGTTACAACAACTCCATATTCTTTACTCCGATAGGGGTTTTCAATCTGTAAAGTGGTCAACAGGCAATGGTGAAGAGGCAATGAAAAATCAAAAATGAACAATGAAAAAACCGGATCCCGGTATTCAACAATCTTCAACCAATTAAAGTGCATCGCGGAAACCCGACATCAGGTATGAAAACAGAACCCAGACACCAACGTGAAACTTTAAACATGAAACGTGAAACCATCTCTCTGAAATCGTACATTTGCTAACAATTGTTCGGTAAAAAATGAAAAAGAATACATTACGTATGGTGACGGCCGCATCGCTGTTTGACGGGCATGATGCTGCCATCAATATCATGCGGAGGATCTTACAATCGAAAGGTGTAGAGATCATCCATCTGGGACATAACCGGGGTGTACAGGAAATTGTAGAGTGTGCCATTGAAGAGGATGTGCATGCCATTGCCATTACCAGCTACCAGGGGGGGCACATTGAATTTTTCAGGTATATGAAGGACCTGCTGGAAGAAGCGGGATGCGGCCATATAAAAATTTTTGGCGGTGGGGGCGGTACCATCCTGCCAAAGGAAATAGAGGCGCTGCATGCTTATGGGATTGCAAAGATCTACAGTCCGGATGATGGCCGGAAACTGGGATTGGAGGGGATGATTGACGACCTGATCCGGATAGCGTCTTCAGAAACATCTATTGCAGCTTTTGATAAGGCCCCGGTTTACTGGAAAGGAGCGCCGCCCCTGGGTGAAGAAAAAGAGATCCGATCCATAGCACGGGCCATTACACTTGCAGAGGCAGGTGCCATCCAAAACGGGCCGCTGGCAGCCGGTACTACAGCTGTAAACACACCGGTTGTTGGTATCACCGGCACCGGCGGCGCGGGCAAATCATCGGTAACTGATGAACTGGCGCGCCGTTTTTTAAATGGATATCCCGGGAAAACAATCGCGGTTATTTCGGTTGATCCCTCCCGGAAGAAAACCGGGGGTGCCCTGCTGGGCGACCGGATCCGGATGAATGCCATTGCGCACCCAAGAGCCTATATGCGCTCCATGGCCACACGCGATGATCATGTGGCATTAAGCGGCGCTGTTCAAAAAGCACTGGATGTTTGTAAGGCCGCCGCTTTTGATTTGATCATTTTAGAAAGTGCGGGCGTTGGGCAAAGCGATGCTTCTATTGTGGACTATGTAGATGTAAGCATGTATGTGATGACGCCCGAATATGGTGCGGCCTCCCAGCTGGAAAAGATCAATATGCTGGATTATGCAGATCTGATCTGTATCAATAAGTTTGATAAGGGGGGAGCTGCAGATGCACTGATGGAAGTAAAAAAGCAATACAAAAGAAATCACCAGTTATGGACGGTAAATGATGAAGACCTGCCGGTTACCGGCACCATTGCCGCCAGGTTTAATGACCCGGGGGTGAACAGCTTGTTTTTGCAGATGATAAGGACGCTGAATAAAAAATGCAAGACAACGTTTGATGAAACGGTATCCTTTCGGGACACAGCGCCACTGGAGCGATCGATTATCCCGGGGAAAAGGGTTCGTTACCTGTCTGATATTTCAGAATCGATCCGTAACTACAATCATTACGTAAAAGAGCAGGCAGAAATAGCCACGAAGCTGTACCAGTTAAATGGCGTAATCAAACTGTATGAATAACCTAAAAAATAACATCTATGAAAGCAATTACAAGACCCTACAAAAAATGGCTGGGCACTTTAAAAGAAGAGATAGCGCAAAGCCGGTTGCAGACTGCGCTTACCGTAAACAAGAATATGCTGTTGCTGTACTGGTTTCTTGGCCGGCAAATTATTGAGAAAATTGATGGGGATGATTGGGGGGCAAAAGTGATCGATCAATTGTCGGCTGATCTTCAGTCGGGCTTCCCGGATATGCGGGGCTTTTCTGTAAGGAACCTGCTTTACATGAAACAATTTGCTGCTATATACCCCGATCTGCTAATTACGCAACAGCCTGTTGCGCAATTTAACGGTATAAATTATTTTCTTTCAAATCCTTTGCTGATAAGCATTCCCTGGGGGCATCATACCTATTTGATCGACAAAATTAGCAATGCGCAGGAGCGTTTATGGTATATTCAAAAAACAGTGGAGCACAACTGGAGCCGGGCCTTGCTGCAACACCAGTTAAGTACAGATTTGTATTTAAGACAGCATAAAAGAAAAAAGACCTCCAACTTTCATTTAAAAGTGTTTTATAAAAAATTGGATACCGGAAAATAAATCAAATGCTACAAAAGTCATCTATCAAAGAGGCATTGGAAGAAGTTTATCAGTCTTTGCAGGCGCAATTGGATCCGGAGTGCCGGCAGCTGGTGGATCAATGGCCGGAGCTAAAAAAGAAATATGAGAAAGATTTTTTTGAGTTTGCTGTTCGCAAGCGTACGATCCGGTTACCGCTTACGGTAACCTCATTGAGCGGAACAACCATCCGGAAGATCGCATTGCCGCAATATAAAGATTGGGGTGATCTGCTGAAATGGCAATTACAGGAAAACGTACCCGGAAGGTTTCCTTACACAGCAGGGGTATTTGATCTGAAGCGGGAGGGGGAAGATCCTACCCGGATGTTTGCAGGAGAAGGCTGCCCCGAGCGCACCAACAAACGGTTTCATTATTTAAGCCTTGATGCTCCGGCCAAACGGCTGAGTACCGCGTTTGACAGTGTTACGCTTTATGGTGAGGATCCGGGGCACCGGCCGGATATCTATGGGAAAATCGGCAATAGCGGGGTGAGCGTAGCAACCGTAGATGACGCAAAAAAACTGTACAGTGGTTTTGATCTCTGCGATCCTGCTACTTCGGTTTCGATGACCATTAACGGGCCCGCACCGGTACTGCTGGCGTTTTTCCTGAATGCGGCTATTGACCAGCAATGTGAAAAATATCTTGAAGAACATCAGCTATGGGATAAGGCAGACGCAGCGTACCGGAAAAAATTTAAGGGAGGGGTGGTTCCGCAATATTATAACCCGCTGGCTCCGCAAGCATTGCCGGAAGGCCACAACGGACTGGGGCTGCGGCTCCTGGGTATCAGTGGCAGCGAGGTGCTGGGTGATCAGGAATACGCGGCTATCAGGGCCGATGCTTTGGCCAGGGTAAGAGGTACGGTACAGGCAGATATACTAAAGGAAGACCAGGCGCAGAACACCTGCATCTTTTCTACGGAGTTTGCACTAAAGCTGATGGGCGATGTGCAGGAGTATTTTATTGATCATAACGTGAGAAACTTTTACAGTGTTAGCATCAGCGGCTATCATATAGCCGAAGCAGGGGCTAACCCGGTAACGCAGCTGGCATTTACGCTGGCCAACGGATTTACTTACGTAGAATATTACCTGAGCCGGGGAATGCAGGTTGATGATTTTGCCCCTAACCTGTCCTTCTTTTTCAGCAATGGGATGGATCCCGAGTACAGCGTGATTGGCCGGGTAGCACGCCGCATTTGGGCTAAGGCAATCAAAAATATCTATAGGGGAAATGAACGCTCGCAGAAACTGAAATACCATATACAAACATCGGGGCGCAGCCTGCACGCGCAGGAGATTGATTTTAATGATATCCGCACCACCTTACAGGCTTTGTATGCTATTTATGATAATTGTAACTCGCTTCATACAAATGCCTATGATGAGGCCATCACCACGCCAACAGAAGAAAGTGTACGGCGGGCCATGGCCATCCAGCTGATCATTAACCGCGAGCTGGGAACGGCCCGTTCGGAAAACTTTATACAGGGCAGCTTTGTAGTGGAGGAGCTGACGGATCTTGTGGAGGAAGCGGTGTTGATGGAGTTTGACCGCATCAGCGAACGGGGTGGTGTGCTGGGCGCTATGGAACGTATGTACCAGCGCAACAGGATACAGGAGGAGAGCTTGTATTACGAAATGAAAAAAAACGATGGCAGCCTGCCGCTTATCGGGGTAAATACCTTTTTAAATAAACAGGGCAGCCCTACCATTCTGCCGGGTGAAGTGATCCGGAGCACAGAGCCGGAAAAAGAGCAGCAGATTGAAAATTTAACCAACTTTCAAAAACGCAACGAGGCGCAGAGTGCTCATGCGCTGTTACAACTGAAGGCAGCGGCAGTTGCAGGGGGGAATCTTTTTGCGGTGCTGATGGATTGTGTAAAGAGCTGCTCTTTGGGGCAGATAACCCATGCTTTATATGAAGTAGGCGGGCAATACAGGCGCAGTATGTAATATTTTCTTAATTTCGCTGGATTCACTATCTAAAAAATTAAATATGGAAACGGGTTTGCTGCATCTTCACAGTTTCTTACGTTGGGTTATTTTATTATTATTGCTGGTGGCGATTTTTAAAAGTATTGGTGTGGGCAGCAGGCCGTTTACCAATGGCCATCGCAAAGCCGGTCTGTTCCTGATGATCGCAGTGGATATTGAATTTCTGATCGGGATCATTCAGTGGATCACAGGAGCGCATGGACTGAAAGTGATACAGGACCAGGGGATGTCGGCAGTAATGCAGAATGCGACCCTGCGCTTTTTTGCAGTTGAGCATATTACAATGATGCTGATTGCAGTTGTACTGGTTCATATTGGTAAGTCTTTTGCAAAGAAGAATATCTCCGACCGCAAGAAGCATCGTAAAACCGTCCTTTGTTATATACTGGCCCTGATCATTATCCTTGCCGCTATTCCCTGGCCTTTTCGTGAGGTAGGATTGGGGAGGGGCTGGTTTTAGGCAGGAGCCGTTTCTATGTCTGATGCATTTTCCTTGGTTTCAGGTTTCAAGTTTCGGTGATGTTTAAGGTTCAAAGTTTAAAGTTTCACGTTGGTGTCTTGGGTTCTGTTTTCATACCTGATGTCGGGTTTCCGCGATGCACTTTAATTGGTTGAAGATTGTTGAATACCGGGATCCGGTTTTTCCATCGTTCATTTTTGATTTTTCATTGCCTCTTCACCATTTTACAAATTGAAAATCCCTATCGGAGTAAAGAATATGGAGTTGTAACGGATCGCCATTTTCAAATCTTCACATTCCCTCATTCTCACATTCCCTCATTCTCACATTTCCATATTTTCATATTGTCCCCAACTCAATAACCTCGCAGTTGCGGATGTTTTTGCCATCGATCACAAACCGGATGAGTGTGCGCACCTGGTGCCATCCCTGTTTTCCCGCAGCCCCGGGGTTTATATGCAGGCATTGCAGCTGATCATCGTACATGACCTTGAGTATATGCGAGTGTCCGCTGATAAAAAGTTGCGGTCGCTCTTTTAAGAGCAAGGGCTTTGTTTCCTTATTATATTTTGGCGGGTAGCCGCCAATATGCCGGATCATTACGTTTATGTCTTCGCAGGGAAATATCAGTGTTTCGGGGAATGATCCGCGGATCTCCTGCCCATCGATATTTCCGTACACGCCGCGGAGCGGCTTAAAGCTTTTAAGTTGTTCCACCACGGCAGCATTGCCAAAGTCGCCGGCATGCCACAGTTCATCGCATTCGTTGAAATGGCGGAATACCGCTTCATCAAGGTAGCCATGTGTATCTGATAGTAAACCGATCCGCTGCACTGTCTTTTTTGATAAAAGTAGGAATAAAAAGAGTCCCGCTAAAAAGACGGGACTCCTTTCTTAAGGATTGAATCCGATCCGGTTTTAGAATACAAAACCAATGCGGACACCTGTAATGACATTGGGGGCTAATTCAAAGCCACTGCCTGCCGATTTTTGGGTAACGGTAGGTTCATCATTTACTTCGATAGTCGTTTTACCCTTTTTAGTGTTCAGGAAACCAAAGCCAGCTTCGGCACCCAGGAAAACACGTTTGGCAATGTAGTAATCAGCGCCCACTACAGCCCTTACGCCAAATCCAAGGCTTCCGGGCCCTTTAACACTGCCGGAATTGTTTTCCTGATAAGCGGTTCCGCCCATGGTAGCATCACTGAATTCGTTTTTTTTGCCGGCTACGCTCAGCAAAAGATCACCACCAACATAGGGCGACAGCCGCTCCGTTCCTGCAAAGTGCTTTTCCACACCCAGGTTCAGCAAAAAGTCAGTTTCGCTTGTTTTGTAGGTCCCTTTACGCGAATCATCATTAATGTCATAAAGGTTCTTAATGTTTTTGTAACTGCTGAGACCAAAGCCCAGCCGGAATGCCAGGGTTTCTTTGGCAAAATAACGGAAGCGTAACAGGTTGCCTTGCTCGGTTAACTCAAAATTGGAGTTTAATACACCACCAGACAGTCCGAACTCCGTGGTTACATCACCTTGATTGGGTTTGATTTCGCTTTGCGCGTTTGCTCCTGCCACGAGGGCCAGGGAAAAGATACTTAATAGGATTTTTTTCATTTGATCGAAATTTACATTTGCCGCTTTTGTTCAAGAAGTATGCCAGAGGATAACAAAAAATTAAGAAACCGTTAGTAATTTATTAACATTAAAACCGGCTGTTATTTGTAACAAACGTGTGTTATAAGGTTGCAAATAAAGAGAGCCGTTGACTTATTGCTTTACCGGTTTCAAGGCGATAAAATACTTTTTGAAGGCAGCCGCAATGGCATTAATTAGAAAAATTATTTTGGGCCCCGAAGAAAAAACGGCAGGCATCCTGTGGCGTTTGTCATTATTTTGTCTATCTTAGAAAAGTAAAAGTTCCTAAATCCAAATTATATGAAATTAAACGAACTGAAACCAGGAGACTGGGTTATTGTAACGGACAATGGTGTTTCCCGTGAGGGATCGGTAGTAAGGGTCAGCAATGAGGAGGGAGAGGTTTGTGTGGATAATGGTGTTCAGGAATTCTGGTACCCGCTGGACCAGGTACAGGGTATTCCTGTAGACGAGGCCCAGTTAATGCGTCTTGGATTTGAAAAAATGGATCGGGAGGCCGGAAACGGGGTAAAATACGGTAAAGGCCCCTTTCGGGTACTGGTGCCGGCGGCAGATAATTTCTCCAGCAGTGAGGTTTGGTATCGTGAAGATCGCCGTCTTTTTGACCGCCCTATTACCGTAAGTGAGCTGCAAAATATTCATTTACAAATGACTAAGGTTCCGCTGCTCCATTAATTTTTGCTATTTTTGTGGCCCGGAGGCCAAACAATACAGCTTTATTCTGAAATTTAAGCAGAATAAGGCTTTTTTATTATAAAATATTACCTATCTTTGCAGCCCTAAAATTTGTATGTCAAAACAACCTTTAATAAAACAAGACGGAGTCATCCTTGAAGCCTTGTCTAATGCGATGTTCAGGGTAAAGCTGGAAAACGGCCATGAGGTTTTGGCAACAATTTCCGGTAAGATGCGTATGCACTACATTCGTATTTTGCCCGGGGATAAAGTGGGATTGGAAATGTCTCCTTATGATTTAACAAGGGGCCGGATCAATTTCCGTTATAGAAATTAAGCTGAAAACCGTAAATTAAAAAAAAGATGAGAGTAAGAGCATCCATTAAGAAACGCAGCGCCGACTGTAAAATTGTACGTCGCAAAGGGAAGCTTTATGTAATTAACAAAAAGAATCCCCGGTTTAAACAAAGACAAGGATAAAAAATATTGTTCAAAGTTTAAGGTTTGAGGTTTAAAGTTATTGACCCCGGATCTTAAAATGAACATTAAACTTTAAACATTAAACTTCAAACAGATTTAAAATATGGCACGTATTGCCGGTGTAGACTTACCAAAAAATAAGAGGGGCGAGATTGGCCTGACCTATATCTATGGGATCGGTCCTTCCACAGCAAAATATATTCTGGACAGGAATAGCATTGATCGCAACAAAAAGGTGAATGAGTGGAATGACGAAGACCTGAATGCGATTCGTTCTACCATTACAGAAGAATTAAAAGTTGAAGGTCAGCTGAGAAGCGAGGTGCAAATGAATATTAAGCGCCTGCTGGATATCGCCTGCTACCGTGGCCTGCGTCACAGGAAAGGACTTCCGGTGCGTGGTCAGCGGACAAAAACCAACAGCCGTACCCGTAAAGGTAAACGTAAGACGGTTGCAGGTAAGAAAAAAGCAGCTAAGAAATAATTTAATATAATATATTGTTGGGGCGAAATATATTTCGCCCCAACAATTGTTATTTTATATGCACCTGATATTACCAGATCAATTTCGGACTCCCGGTGCAGGAATAGGATTGACTGGGCGTTTTGCCTCGCAGAACGTTTTTATTTTTTAAAGATTACCTTTTAAGAACAATGGCAAAAGCACAAAACAGCGGAAAAGCCGCAGCGAAAAAGAGGATTGTAAAAGTGGATGCGTATGGTGATGCGCACATTTCTGCAACGTTTAACAACATCATTATTAGCTTAACCAACAAATCAGGCCAGGTTATTTCATGGAGCAGCGCCGGTAAAATGGGTTTCAGGGGTTCTAAAAAGAATACTCCCTATGCAGCCCAGATGGCATCAGCAGACGCCGCCAAAGTAGCGCTGGACGCTGGTTTAAAAAGAGTGGATGTATTTGTAAAAGGCCCCGGGGCTGGTCGTGAAGGTGCCATCCGTTCTCTTTCCCAATCGGGTATTGAGATCGTGATGATCAAAGACGTAACGCCTCTGCCGCACAACGGATGCCGTCCTCCCAAGAAGAGAAGAGTATAAAGCCCACCCCGGCCCTCCCGGAGGGAGGGGATGGACCAAAAAATATAAAGTTCTTTCTATAGCATTGTTCAATTTCTTTTTGAATAATGCGGCCAGGTTAAACAGCCGCCCAGGCCCTCCCTCCGGGAGGGTTTGGGTGGGCCTCATTTTAAAAAAGGGTACACAATTAATTTTTTCCAAAGCTTTTTACTGATTGCTGTACCGGTTTCTAAAAAAGCTTAAATGAAAGTATAATTATGGCACGTTACAATGGTCCTAAGACCAAGATCTCCCGTATTTTCGGAGAGCCTATTTTAGGTAATGGTAAATGGTTGGGTAAAAACAGTAACCCTCCCGGTATGCATGGCGAAAAGCGCAAGCGTAAAACCTTAGGGGAATATGCATTGCAGTTACGCGAAAAACAAAAGGCAAAATATACTTACGGTGTGCTGGAAAAACAATTCCGCAAAACGTTTGAAGAAGCCAACCGCCGTAAAGGTATTACCGGTGAAAACCTTATTAAATTACTTGAAGCCCGTTTAGACAACACGGTATTCCGTATGGGTATTGCACCCAGCCGTCCTGCTGCACGCCAGCTGGTGAGCCACAAGCACATCGAGGTAAATGGAGAAGTGGTAAACATTCCTTCTTTCCAGTTAAAAGCCGGCGATATCATCACCCTGAAAGAAAACAGCAAGAACCGTTCTTCTATTACGAGCGTGATCCGTCCCAAAAATCCAAAGTTTGGCTGGATCGATTTCAATGAAACTGAAATCAAAGGTACTTTCATCACCTACCCCGAAAGGGAAAGCGTTCCTGAAAACATTAAGGAACAACTGATTGTTGAATTGTACAGTAAGTAATTTTAGTGAATAGTCAATATTGAATAGTGAGCTGTCGAGTCACCATTCATTATTTACTATTCATTTATTCACCATTCACTTAATAAAGGAAAAAATGGCAATTTTAAATTTCCACCAACCGGACAAAATCATTTTGCAGAAGGCTTCGGATTTTGAAGCCCAGTTTGAGTTTCGTCCATTAGAACCCGGGTATGGTGTTACAATAGGTAACGCACTGCGTCGTGTTTTATTAAACTCTCTTGAAGGATATGCTATTGTAGGCATTAAAATTGAAGGAGTAGATCATGAGTTTGCTACCATGAAGGGGGTTAGCGAAGATGTGGTTGAAATTATCCTGAATTTAAAACAGGTACGCTTCAAAAGAATCGTGGATCATGAAGGGGCCAATGAAAAAATTTCCATTTCGGTAAAAAATCAGACAGAATTCACCGCAGGCATGATTGCCGAGGGGACGCAATCCTTCCAGATCATGAACCCGGAACTGCTGATCTGCACTATGGATTCGTCTTCCAAGCTGGATATTGAACTGACCATCGGCAAGGGCCGCGGTTATGTACCGGCTGAAGATAACAAGGTAAAAGATGCCCCGGTTGGCTATATTGCCATCGACTCTATCTTTACCCCCATCAAAAATGTAAAATACAGCATTGAAAATACCCGTGTGGAACAACGTACGGATTATGAAAAGCTGTTGATGGAGGTAAACACGGATGGTACCATTCATCCGGAAGAGGCCGTTAAACAAGCCAGCCGCATCCTGATCCAGCACCTGATGATCATTACGGATGAAAACATCACGTTTGATAATAAGGAGGAGAAGAAAGAAGATATGGTAGATGAGCAGACATTGCAACTGCGTAAAGTACTGAAAACTCCGTTGGAAGACCTGGATCTTTCTGTACGCGCCTTCAATTGCCTGAAAGCTGCCAAGATCAATTCCCTGAGCGAGCTGGTTCAGTACGAGCAGGAAGACCTGATGAAGTTCCGGAACTTTGGTCAGAAATCCCTGTCTGAAATTGAGCAGGTGCTGATCGAAAGAGGCCTGGGCTTTGGTATGGATCTGCAGAAGCTGGGAATCGATAAAGACGATTATTAATAATGTGAGGATGTGATAATGTGGGAGTATGAAAATTTCCACATTCATACATTCACACATTTCCACATTAGACAGTAGGTTACATTTCCTTGACACGGTGTAGCCGAATTTTTTAACTTGGTATCGGGTTTAACCCTGAAACGTTAACCCTGAAACTTTAAACATTAAATGTCATGCGTCACGGAGACAAAATCAAAAATTTAAGCCGTACCAAATCGCACAGAGATGCGCTGTTACGCAACCTGTCCTGCCAGCTGATTGAGCACAAACGTATTGTAACTACTGTTGCAAAGGCAAAGGCTTTAAGGGTATATGTAGAGCCCCTGATCACCAAGAGCAAGGAAAATACCACGCATCAGCGCCGTATCGTATTCAGCCATCTGCAGGACAAAGAAGCAGTGAAAGAACTGTTTGGTTCTGTTGCTGAAAAAGTAGGCGGTCGCCCCGGTGGTTATACCCGTATCATTAAACTGGGCATTCGCCCTGGTGATGCTGCTGAAAAGGCGATGATCGAGCTGGTTGACTTTAACGAGGTTTACGGAAAGAGTACCGATGAGAAAGCAGCCGGAAAACGTACCCGCCGTCGTGGTGGAAGCGGCAAGAAAAAAGAAGAAGCCGACGCCGTTGCAGAAACAGCGCCTGCGGAGGAAGTAAAAGAAGCGGTTGCTCCCGAAGCACCGTCAAAAGAGGAGACCCCGGAAGCATAATATCTTCTTAAGAAAATAAAAGCCCCGCTCTGGTACAACCCGGGCGGGGCTTTTTTGTGCGGATCCCTTACCCGACCGGAATGTGCGTTTGATGAATTGCAATGATTTTTATTTCTTATTAGATGTTATATAAAGAAATGATTAAATGCTTAGGCTTTGCAAATGGTATAGTGAAAAAATAGTACCTTCAACGCTGTTTAATTGTTGCCGGGCGCAGGCTTTTATGTCCTGTCTGCAAACAGGCCCCGGTGTAATGCTAAAAGTCAAACAGGAAATATATGGATGTGGTAAGCAGCCAATCGGTTCAGCACTTCAAAAATGATGTAGGAATAAGGTTTCAATTGTATAACAGTTTGTTTACCTCTTTGCCCTTTCATAAAATTGAAAAGACGGGGATCTTATTGTCGTTGTTGTCCAGCATGTGTGAAGAAGGCTATGAAAAAGGATCGGGCCCTGTGGAGATCGTTGAAGATTTTTTTAGCCGACACACTTCCTTTACCACCTCTAAAGAGCGCATGGATCTTATGTTTCGGCTAGTACAGTATGTGGAACGCCAGGTGGTGTTGTTTGATGCGCTGGAAGATGCTTCCTATAAGAAGATAAACGATTTTAGCGGACCGGGTACATTGAAGCAGTTAATGTCCGCGGTAGCCCAGAATAATAAGGAGGCACAGTTTGGCAAAGTGCTGGAAGACTTTTGTGTGCGGTTAGTGCTGACGGCCCATCCTACCCAGTTTTACCCCGGATCGGTATTGGGAATTATCCGGGACCTGAGCAATGCGTTGCTTAAAAATGACGCCAGCGAGATTAACGTTCTGCTGCAGCAGCTGGGCAAGACGCCCTTTTTTAAGAAAAACAAACCCACTCCTTTCGATGAGGCGGTGAGCCTTATCTGGTACCTCGAAAATGTTTTTTACCCCGCGGCTGGCCGTATCCTTAGTGAGCTGAAGAACCAGTTTCCGGGGATTACTACAGCTAAGCATTCGGTAATCAAGATGGGCTTCTGGCCGGGCGGCGACCGTGACGGGAACCCCTTTGTAACCAGGGAGACTACGCTGCAGGTAGCGGCCGCGCTGCGAGGGGCTATTTTGAAATGTTATTATTTTGATGTGCGCCGGTTGAAGCGCCGCTTAACGTTTCATGGTGTTGAGGACATCATGAGCGACCTGGAACGCCGCTTGTATGAGGAGGTATTTATCCCGGGTAAGGAAGCGAACATAACCGATAAAGAAATTATATCCATATTGGAGGAAGTAAAACAAATTGTGAATGAAAAGGCCAACGGCTTATTTGTACCCCGGATACAGGAATTGATCAGTAAGATCGAGGTCTTCGGTTTGCACTTTGCTTCACTGGATATCCGGCAGGATAGCTCCGTACATGAAAAAGTATTTTCGCGCGTTGCCGCTTCGCAGGCCGGCTTATTACCAGCGGACTACGATACGCTGGAGGAAAAAGAAAAGGTGAAATTGCTGCTGAATCTGAAGCCGCTGGACAACACGTCTATATTTGAAGATACGGTGGTGAAGGACACGGTTGAAGTAGTCAATGCCATTTGTTCTGTACAAAAGTCGAACGGGGAACTGGGCTGCAACCGGTATATTATCAGCCATGCCACCAGCGTGTTGAGTATTATTGAAGTGATGGGCCTGTTTAAATTAAACGGTATTGGCTGTGAGGAAATAAATGTGGATATTGTTCCGCTTTTTGAAACGATCGAAGACCTCCAAAATGCGGGTGACGTAATGAAAACCCTTTACTCCCTTCCGGAATATAAGGCCCACCTGGATCGCCGCGGCGGAACACAAACCATTATGCTGGGCTTTTCTGACGGAACCAAGGATGGCGGCTACCTGATGGCCAACTGGAGTATTTACCGCGCCAAGGAAGAGCTGACGCGGATTACAAGACAATACGGCTTTGATGTGATCTTCTTTGACGGCAGGGGAGGCCCGCCCTCCCGTGGCGGCGGAAAAACACACAAGTTTTACGCGTCTATGGGACGCAATATCTCTAACAGGGAAATTCAACTAACGATACAGGGCCAAACGGTGAGCGCCAATTTTGGAATTATCGACTCTGCGCAGTTCAACATCGAACAGTTGATTAATGCTGGTGTTTCGAGTTCGCTTTTTGCAGATCGTTATCCCCCGCTAAACGGCAAACAGGAGCAGCTCCTGGAAGAGCTTTCTTCTTATGGCTTTGATGCCTATATAAAACTGAAAAACCATCCGCAGCTGGCAAATTATCTTTATGAAATGAGCCCCCTGCGCTTTTACAGCGAAACCAATATTGGCAGCCGGCCGGCCAAGAGGGGCCATCAACAGACTTCTATTTCGCTGGGCGATCTCCGGGCCATTCCGTTCTCCGGCGCCTGGAGCCAGCTGAAGCAAAATGTGCCGGGCTTTTTTGGCGTGGGCACTGCTTTAAAGCAGATGGAATATATTGGACGCTTTGACGAACTGAAGCAACTATACAACGAATCGCTGTACTTTAAAACCCTGCTGGATAACTGCGAAATGGCGATGAGTAAATCCTATTTTCCGATAACGGCTTACATTGCAGAAGACGAGCAATTTGGCGCTATCTGGCAAATGATTTATGATGAGTTTGTGTTAACCAAACAATACATTTATAAACTAACGGGGCACGATACACTAATGGGATCCTACCCCGTAGATAAATTGTCTATTCGCATGCGGGAACGGATCGTGATGCCGTTGGTTACCATTCAGCAGTATGCGCTGGTGAAGCTGCGCGAAGGGGCTGATGATATGGATGAAACACTTCGGGATGCCTATGGAAAGCTGATCATGCGTTGCTCCTTCGGTATCATCAATGCCGGGCGCAATTCGGCGTAGCCCTGCGGAAATATAAAATATCCAATGTGGAATTTAGAATGTAAAAGTGGAAAGATGTTGCGCAGCAATAACTGTTTGTTTAGCGTATTCGAAATGATTGTTTGCCAAAAAAGAAGAAGGGTGTAACAATTGAGGCATAGAAATGCAAAAGCCGGGCGTCCGCCAGCCGGCGGACCTGCCACTTTGTACTAAAGCCGATAGAAGCACTCATCCGGAATCGTGCCGTAACCGATTCCGGGGCCCTTTTTGGGTACCTTTTTGGGCAAACAAAAAGGCTACAAAAAAAATTAGTGCAAGGGTTTTGTGGGGTTGGTTGTGTTTTGCTTGCAGCATCTTGTTTTTA
The DNA here is from genome assembly GCF_051201075.1 of Niabella hirudinis. Classification (NCBI taxonomy): domain Bacteria; kingdom Pseudomonadati; phylum Bacteroidota; class Chitinophagia; order Chitinophagales; family Chitinophagaceae; genus Niabella; species Niabella hirudinis. Next base: position 160,054 of record NZ_JBPEHJ010000005.1, on the reverse strand, counting down.
TCTGACCTCAAATGAGCCCGTTTTACGATGAAATTTGTTGAATCGCGGGTTAAACAGCAGACCCTATTTATTGTTCAATATTTTTCATTCAATAAAATCGTATGCGTTCCTGATGGCAGTGTATAGCTGCCATTTTTATTTTGTATACCGGGCATCCGAAAACCCTTTTGGGGCTGCCAGGGCGTGGGTATAAAAAATGTGGCCCTACTGTTGGCCGGAACCCGGCAGGTATAGCGGAGCTGCTCCCCCTGTTTTTCCCATGATGAAAGGATTGGGCCTCTTGCGCTGTTGTAAGTAGCCCTAAAGGTATTGAGCCCCTTTACAAAATTGGGTTTAAGGAGTATATTACTAAAGCCCGGATGCTCCGGATCCGGAAAAATGCCACCCAGGGCTTTGTATAACCAGGCGCCGATATCGCCAAACATAATATGATTCAGCGAAGCATCGTTTCTGGCATCTACCTTCCAGTTTTCATAAAGTGTGGTAGCGCCGTTTTCGATCCACCAACCCCAGGAGGGATAAGTGTTGCGGGCGGCCAGCTGGTAGGCCAGGTCGGCATATCCGTTCTCGCTAAGTACATTGAGCACTGCTTTGGCACCCAGGATGCCTACATCCAGCTGAACACCGTCTTCTTTTACCTTTTTTGCCAGGTTGGCCACTACAAGGGCTTTCATTGTTTCCGGAACCACGCCCCAGTAAACCGGTGTGCTTTGCTCTGTTTGTAAACCACTGCCATAGATTCCGGTTTTGGTGTTGAGGTATTTACCGTTAATGGCATTTTTTATTTTTTCTGCCAGTACCTGGTAGCGGGTTGCATCTTCTTTCCTGTTAAAAAGCGCTGCTGTTTTTGCCAGTATCGTTACATCTTTATAATAGTAAAGAGAGGAGGTAAGTTCAACGGGAGATTTGGATTTTACCGGCACCCAGTCCCCCAATCCCCAGGTGGTAAGCCCGCCGGGGTATAGCGCGGCAATATGGTTTACATAGCTTTTTATATTTTCATAATTATCTGCCAGTGGCTTGCTGTCGCCATAAAACTGGTACAGGGTCCAGGGAATTATCGCAATGGTGCTGGTCCAGTCGGGCCCGTTGGCCCATTGGTAGCCCCAGCCGCTGGTAGGGATAATGGCCGGCAACACCCCGTTGGGCTGCTGTTCGTCACGATGGTCGGCCAGCCATTTTTCATATACGGTAATGCCGTCAAAATTATAAAGCCCTGTTTCCAGTGCAATGACGGCATCTCCCGTCCAGCCGTTTTTTTCCCGCTGGGGGCAATCGGTGGGGTAGCCAAAAAGATTTGAAAGATAGGAATGATTTGTTGCCTGCCAGATCTTGTTGATCAGCGGCGCTCCAGTTTCGATAGTACCGGCCCGGGGCACATCACTGTGCATGAACCAGGCCCGGAGGCTGGACTTGCTGAGCTCAACCGGCTTATTGCTGATAACTTCTACGTACTGGAATCCCTTATAGTTAAACCGCGGTTTAAAGATCTCCGTTCCCTTACCCTTGAGGATAAAAATATCGGTTTGAAAGGGATCGCTGTCGTCCGTGGGGCGGTAATGTACGTCAATATTGGAAAGATCTGTATGACCGGATGCGTGAAGGCGCTCCGAGTGGATCAGCCGGATAACGGTTCCGGCAGCTCCTGAAACACTGATTTCGCTGACACCCGAAATGTTCCGGCCCAGGTTAAAGACATAGTTGGTGTCGTTAAATTTTTTAAGATCCACCGGGGTTATGTTTTCAACATCCCGTATTGGGTGCAGTGCCTGTGCGGCGATCAGTTGTGATGGCGCTGCACGGTCAGTAGCGGTGTTCCATTTGGAGTCATCAAACCCCGGTTGGTTCCAGCCGGGTATTTCAAGCCGGGCATCATAATGCTCCCCGGTGTAGATGCTGTTAAAGATGACAGGGCTTAAAGCAGTTTTCCAGCTGCGGTCGGTGCTGATGATTTCTTCCGAACCATCTGTATACCTAACCCGCAGGTCCAGGCAAAAAGCCGGTCGGTTGCGCCAGGGCGCTTTATCAAAATACCATACGGCTGTTGACTGGTGGTTGTACCAGCCGTTGCCGAGCAGCACGCCAATTACATTCTGGCCCTGCTGTAGCTGTTGGCTAACATCATAAGTAATATAGAGGTTGCGGCGGTCGAACCGGGTGTACATGGGGTCCAGCCGGTGATCGCCCACTTTTGCTGCATTTAATGAAAGCTCATAAAGGCCGGCCGCCGCTATATAAATCCTTGCTGTTTTGACCGGCTTCTTTAATAGAAAAGCCTTCCTGAAATAGGGGGCGGGTTTCCGCTGTATATCACTGCCATCGCTGATCCATCCTCCCTGCCAGTTTGCTTGCTGCATCATACCGGTTTCGAAAAAAGCAGCGGGTGATGCAGGGTAGGGGCGGCGATCGTTACCCATAAGGGTTACGCTCCAGGCATATTTTGTGAAGGGCTCCAAAGCATTACCCTTGTAAGTAACCAGGTTGTCCCCGGAGGCAATAACGCCGGAGTTCCACACTTCTTCCCCGGTTTCTTTAGCAACAATGATCCTGTAGCTGGTTTGTACAGCGCCCGTTTTGGGATCATCAAGGATCCAGCTGAACCGGGGTGTTTTATTATCGATACCCAATGGATTAACGAGGTGCTCACATTGAAGATTGACAATTTTTTGAGCATGGAGCAACCGCGGAATTCCGGTTAAAACCAGTAGGAATAACAAGGCCGGTTTGTAAGTCATATAGCAATATTATCGGGACAAAATAAAATTACCGGTGCAAAATAACCGGAAAACCTAAGTAAAACTATTTTCAGGATAGTACAGGATGGTTCTATCCCTTAAAAGAAGTATTTTTTGAGGTATGCAGCGGTTTATAAGAAGATTGCTTTTCTCCATAGGGATGATGGCCGGCATCATACCGGCGATAGCCCAGGTTATGCCCGTTATACCAGGTTTAAAGGAATTAAATAGTCCCTTTGGCGCGTCCGATAGAAAGGCATTTGAGATGCCTTCAAAGAGCTATCATCCGGAGACCTGGTTTCATTTTATCGGGGGAAATATTTCGAAGGAGGGGATTACCGCTGATCTCGAGGCGATTGCCAAAGCGGGCATTTCTGGTATCCAGCTTTTTCATGGTCAGTTTGGCGGAAAGTGGCCGGGTGTAGGGCCGGAGATCATCTGCCTGAGTCCCGCCTGGGAAGATGCCTTAAACTTTACGGCTAAGGAGTGTAAACGGCTGGGGCTCCGGTTTACTCTGCAAAACTGTCCGGGCTGGGCTATGGCGGGCGGCCCCTGGATACAACCAGAGAACGCCATGCGTAATTTGGTTTGGAAGCGCCAGGATATTAAAGGAGGGCAAACCAATAGTATCCGTTTGGCAAAACCTGAAGGAATTGATGAGCCCTGGCGCGATTACCGGGAGGTGGCGGTACTGGCCTTCCCTACCCCGGAGGGCGATACCGGCCAACCCCTGACGCCGGCATCGGTAGCCGGCAGCTCCAACATATTATGGAACGGTCTCTTTTCAGAGAAAGGAAATCAACCCGTTCATCTTGCTCCTGCCAGCTCATCCGATCCCTACCACGTAACCGTTGATTTCAGTGAGAATGTTATTATTCGTTCCATCACGCTGCCCAGCATTAATAGTTTCAATCATGGCCGGTGCTACGAGCCGGGGGTGAGGATCAGGGGCTTTGCCATTTCTGAAAGCGGCCTGCAGAAAGATATACTGAACACCCGGCTGCCCCAAAGCAACTGGCAGGATCAATCGCCTGTAACCCTTTCCTGCAGGGAAACACAGGGCGCCAAAAAATACCGGTTTGAGATCCTGAACCAATACGATATGCAGCTCCGGTATATAAAATTGTCTTCAGCCGCCCGGAAAAACAACTGGGAGTCGGAAGCGGGATGGACGTTAAGGGCAATTGAACGAACGGGGGACAGCTATGCCCGCCCACCGGGTACCTATATAGATCCGGACAGGATATTGGATCTTACTTCATTAATGGACAGCAACGGAGTCCTGAACTGGAAAGCGCCCGCGGGCCGCTGGACGGTACTGCGCATCGGGCATGTAAATACCGGCCGTCAAAACGGACCGGCCCCACCGGCAGGAACGGGGTGGGAGTGCAACAAACTATCGGCAAAAGGAGCAACGGCGCATTTTCAGGGATACATAGGCCGGCTTGCAGGCAACAGCGGCCCCGTAAACGGATTGCTGAACGGGATGTTGATGGATAGCTGGGAATGTGAAACCCAAACCTGGACGGAGGAAATGGAGTCGGAGTTTGAGCGGGTTAATTCCTACCCGCTCAGCAAATGGCTGCCTGCTGTTTTTGGCTATGTTGTAAAAGATGAGGAAACTACCTTCCGTTTTCTCAGGGATTGGCGGGCTACGATCAATGACCTTTTTACCCATCAGTTTTACGGCCAGATGTCGAAGCTGGCTAAGGCCCGTGATTTATCCATCACCTATGAAACGGCCGCCGGGGATGTATTTCCTGCGGACATCATGGAGTATTATAAATATGCCGATGTGCCTATGTGCGAGTTCTGGCAGCCCTTTACGGACGGCTATGTGGGGTCGCTGAATTTTAAACCCATCAAGCCAACCGTTTCCGCAGCCCGGCTGTATGGAAAGCCCCGGGTTGCTGCCGAGGCTTTTACTTCTTTTGCGCTTACCTGGGATGAGCAATGGCAGATGCTTAAGGAAGTGGCCAATCTGAATATGGTCGAAGGCGTTACCCACCTGGTATTTCATACCTATACCCACAATCCGCAAACAAACTTTCTGCAGCCCGGCACCTCTTTTGGTTCCGGCATCGGCACCCCGTTTTTGCGGGGGCAAACCTGGTGGAAGGAAATGCCGGAATTTACCGGGTATTTTGCCCGTTGCAATTATCTGCTGGAAAGGGGAAAGCCGGTGTCTGATGTGCTCTGGTATCTTGGGGACGAGATAGATCATAAGCCCGATCAAAACGCGCCCTTTCCCGACGGGTTTAAGTATGACTATTGCAATACAGATGTTTTGTGGAACCGGCTTACGGTAAAGAAAGGGCGCATTACAACCCCCGAAGGTCTGCAATATCGCGTTTTATGGCTGCCGGCCCGCATCCGGATGTTGCCAAAAACAGCAGAAAAGATCGCCGCATTAATAAGAGAAGGAGCTACCGTAGTTGGTGATGCACCTTCGGGAATCGCCACGCTTAGCGGAGGCAACGCTGCAGCGGAGCGGTTGAACTCCCTTGTGCAATTCATCTGGGGTGAGGCAGTAAAACCAGGTATCCGGAAGATCGGCAAAGGACGCATTGTTTCGGGTATGGCTCTTTCAGAGGCGCTCAAACAACTGCAGATGACACCTGATGTACTGGGCGGACCGGTCCAGTGGATGCATCGCTGCACGGAAGATGCCGACTGGTATTTTGTGTGTGCGCCAAAAGGCGGAAAGTTTAAGGGCCGCTTAAGTTTTCGTAGTACGGGATATGTTGAGCTTTGGGATCCCGTTTCGGGCAAAGTGCTGCCAGTGACAGCAAAAAGACAGGAGAACCGGACGGTTGTTACATTGGAGCTGCCGGAAGCAGGTTCCGGTTTTGTTGTTTTTAATCGCCGGAAGGCAGTGAAAGAACTTAAAATTCCGGAACCGTCTGTTATGCCCATTGCCTTTACACAACCGTGGACGATTCGTTTTCCTACAGGCTGGGGCACACCGGCTGCCGTTGAAGTACAGGAACTAAAACCCTGGAGGGAATTGGACCGCTCCAATGAAGGAAAAGCTTTTTCGGGCACCGCGGTTTACACAACAGCCTTCCGGATGGATACCATTCAACGGAATGCGAAATATGCAATGGACCTGGGCCGGGTTAACATGATTGCTTCGGTGTCTTTGAACGGAATACCCTTTTCCGCATTATGGGCCATGCCTTATAAGCTGGATGTTACAAAAGCCATTCGCCCGGGGATCAATACATTGAGGATAGCGGTAACCAGCACATGGTTTAACCGGTTGGTATATGATGCCGGCCAGCCGGAAAAACAGCGAAAAACCTGGACGATCAATGACCCCCGCCCAACAGCCACACTCAACAACAGCGGCCTCCTGGGTCCGCTGAACATCTACATAAAAAAATAAAAGGATGCAAAAAAAAGAAACAATCCTGCCACGCATATCTTCAAGAAGAACATTTGTAAAACAAACCGGCCTTGCTGCGGCTGCAGGTATGCTGGCACCTTCCCTGTTTGCCCAGCAGCCTGGCAGCTTCCGAAAAACAAATGCCTATCTTATAGAAAACCGGCTGGAGGCCGGGACCTCCATATTGAGGGGGTATATCGGCGGCCGGCTGGATCAGTGTTTTCAGCAGGATATTCTTACAAAAAATTTTGACCATCTCGTAGCGCCTTTCCGGAACCGGGCAGAAACGAATCTCTGGCAGTCCGAGTTTTGGGGAAAATGTATGATGGCTGCGGTTTTGGCCTATCAATACCAACCCGATCCGCAGTTAAAAATAAAAATAGACGCTGCTGTAGCAGGCCTTATTGCCACCCAAACTGTGGACGGATATATTGGAAATTACAGTGCGCAAGCCAGGCTGAAGCAATGGGATATATGGGGGATGAAATACTGCCTGCTGGGTTTGCTGGAATATTTTGATCTGACCAATGATAAAAAAAGTCTGGATGCAGCAGAAAAACTGACCGGTTACCTGATGGGGGAAATTAACAGGCAGGGCGGAAAAATAGTTGATAAAGGAAATTACAGGGGCATGGCGGCTTCTTCTGTATTATTGCCGGTGGTACGGTTAAGCGTGGCAACCGGTAATAAACAATATCTCGATTTTGCTGAAGAAATTGTAAAACAGTGGGAAACGCCCGATGGCCCGCAGCTTATCGCCAAATCGGCTACAGACGTGAGCAAACGTTTTCCCCGGCCCAAACAATGGTACAGCCCGGAACAAGGACAAAAAGCATACGAAATGATGTCCTGCTATGAAGGACTGCTGGCGCTGTATCGCTTAACGGGGAAGGATGTTTATAAACAGGCCGTATTGAATGTATTTGAGAATATACAGGATACGGAAATCAATATTGCAGGATCCGGCGCCTCGGCAGAAATGTGGTTTGGCGGCAGGGAGCGGCAAACCACGCCGGTATACCACTACCAGGAAACCTGTGTAACGGTAACCTGGATGCAGCTTTGTATGGCCTTATTAAAACTGACCGGTGATGCAAAATATGCTCATGCTATTGAAACCACCTATTATAATGCCTTGATGGCGGCGCTAAAAAGCGACGGCTCCACCTGGGCAAAGTACACCCCGCTGAATGGGGAGCGGCTGCCCGGCAGCGGTCAGTGTGGTATGGATCTGAACTGTTGCAGCGCCAACGGGCCAAGAGGCCTGTTTGCGGTTCCGGGTCTTGTAGCGATGAGTAGCAGGGATGGCATTACTGTTAATTTTTTTATGGAAGGAACTACCGCAGTAAGATCTCCCAGGGGGAAGCGGGTAAAGCTGGTACAGACTACGGACTATCCGGTATCCGGAAAAATAGCCATCCGGCTTGAGATGAATGCCCCGGAAAACATGGTACTGCAGGTACGCATACCCGGGTGGAGCAGGCAAACCCTGCTGCTGGTAAATGGTACTGCTTATGCAGATGTAGTACCAGGTGCTTATGCCGCCCTTGAAAGAAAATGGAAGACGGGTGATACCATTAGCCTGGAGCTGGATATGTGCGGCCGGGTAAAGGTGATGGGCGATCAGCACCGGTATTTTGCCTTGCTTTATGGCCCGCTGGTGCTGTGCCGCGATACCCGTTTTTCGGGTACCAATCCCGGAACGGTAATTACTCCCCTGAACCTGAATGAACCGTATCCGGGTTTTAAAAAAGCTGCGGCAACCGCTGATCACTGTTGGGTACAGCTGGAGGCGCCGTTTGAAACGGAGAATTATAAGGAACAAAGAGATCCTCCGGTTACGGCAACTTTCTGCGACTATGCTTCTGCGGGCAACGGAGCAACGGCCTCTACATTTCAAACCTGGATGCCGCTTATTTTCAACGCGGCAAAACCGGGATGAGGGGCTTATTTCTTCTAATTTTGCAGCCAGAAATTATAAACATGAAAATAATTCCGTTATCCGAAGGCAGCTTTACCGTAGATGCTACAAAAAAATTTGTTCCGTTCCGGCTATCAGAGGATGAAATGAGCGCCCGTCCGCAGGGAAGCCTGCTGGTGGAGATACAGCCTTTTTTAATCATTACCTCAAAAGACATATTGCTGCTGGATACCGGCCTTGGTTTTAACCACGGATCAGGACGCCAAATGCAGCTTTTGGCCCATCTTGCTGAAAATGGCATTCAACCGGGCGATATTACAAAAGTGCTGATGAGCCACCTGCATAAAGATCATACCGGGGGCATGGTAAATGCTGCAACGGGTAAGCCCAGTTTTGAAAATGCCACCTATTACATCCAGGAACGGGAAGTGGCTTTTGCCCGCGAAAAGGATGGTATATCCTATGATTTTTCCAGGGTGGAACCCGTGTTGGAAGGCCATGTGAACCTGTTGCGTGCAGATGAAGGATTTATTGACGGTTATATACAATACCGGGTTACCGGGGCGCATTCAAAATTTCACCAGGTATTCTGGATCCGGGAAGATGAGGATACCTTATTTTTTGGGGCAGATGATGCGCCTCAGTATCAGCAAATGAAGCATCGCTTTGCCGCCAAGTATGATTATGATGGCAAAAAAGCCATGGAATTAAGGTCTGCATGGTGGGAGGAAGGGAAAAATAAAGACTGGCAATTCCTGTTTTATCATGATACCCGCAAACCCGTAGCCCGGCCGGGAAAGGAAGCAATGCTATAAAAAGGGCCGGACACAAAAAAGGCCTGCCCTGAAAAGAGCTGGCCGTTGCTAACCTATGAAAAACACCAATGCAAATATATGTACAGCTTTATTACAAAACAAATATTTGTACATAAATAATTGTTTAAACATTGTTTGGGCGGAAATTTTAGTTTTCTTTAACACTTCTTTTTTTCAGCTCTTCCCGGATCTTTTTTTTGAAAGATTGTTCTTCGCTAAAAAAACGGGTGGCCCTGGGCTCTCCGATAATGGGGGTAAATAGTTTGCGATAACTGATTTTCAATTGAATGCGCTCTTGTTCGCGAAGCAGCGGATCCCTATTGGTTTTATAGATGTTTTTTGCTTCGCCGAAATAACGGATCACCAACGGGCGTAGTTGCTTTTTTTCAGTTGCTGTGAGGTCGATCTTTTCTGTAAGATAATCGAGGAATACTTCATGTACTCTATGTACGGCCGGAGAGGGGGGTGTTTGTGCCGCACCGGCAACCGTCATAAACGATAATAAAAAAATAAGAACAGCTTTCATTAGTTTAGGGATATTTCATCATTAACTTCTGTGGTTTCGTTTAAGAAAGTGGCCAGGTCGGCGTCCGGTACATTCTTAAACAGCGTGGTCATATCTGTTTTGGAGGTTTTTACCCTGTTGGTGAGGGCTGTTTTGTCTCCGTTTGTGACCTCCTCCGGTTGTATGAAACGTTCCATTTGTTCGTTGGTTAACTGGTTTACGGTAGTTGCAACGGACGTGGTTGGTGCCGGAGCGCCGGTTGGTGATTTTTTGGTAAACAGGAATATGGATGAAACCGCCAGCAGGATAAAACTTGCGGCAATCCTGAGGCCCTTTTTAAATTCAACTACCCGTGCCCGGTTTACCCTGAACTGGGCAAAATAACGGGGGGGAACCTGGTAGGGCATTGCCCGGGAAACGGTATCCAGCACAGGATCTGCTGCAGCCTTGTCCGTTTCTTTGATTGCAGCCATCAGCCGGCCGGGAAATGATTCAAAATAGTTGCCGGGAATGGTAAATACCGGGTTTAATTGTTGTTCCTGCCGGATCCTGTCTAAGCTAGTATATGAGGCATCCTGTTTCATTGTGCGTAACTTTAAGACCGGAATTTTGCGTGTTTGTTTAACTCTTTAATAAATAATTTTCTACTTTTTTTGCGGCGTGATGATAGCTGGCTTTGAGTGCCCCTTCGGTAACGCCCAGTATTTCGCTCATTTTATTATAAGGCATTTCATCAAAATACCGCAGATTAAAGATCAGCCGCTGCTGCTCCGGCAGTTGCTGGATGGCCAGCTGCAATTTCCATTCAATCCGGGCCGGGTCAAAGTAAGGGTCTGCACGAACCTGATCCGTCAGATCGGCCTCATTGCCAAAGGATACAATGGCTTTTTTTTTCTTTTGGAGATGTGTAATGCTTTCATTTGTGCTGATGCGATACAGCCAGGTGTAAAGCCCGCTTTCTGCACGAAAATGACCCAGCCCTTTCCAGGCTTTTATGAATGCATTCTGCAACACATCATCGGCATCCTCATGTATGATAACCATGCGCCGTATATGCCAGTAAAGCCGCTCTTTATATTTGTTTACAATAGCTGTAAACGCCGCTTCTTTCGTACCCGGGGTACGAAAAAGGGCCAACAACGATTCATCACTTTGAAACTGTTCCATTCAGACGCCTGCTGTTCTTTGACGGGTAAGATAGGGAAAAGTTTAAAGAGTTTGATGTTTGACGTTTCACGTTGGAGGTTTAAAGTTTCAGGTTGGGTCCTGCTTTCTTGCTTGATGCCCGGTTTTCATAATACGCTTCAATTGGTTGAAGGTGGTTGAAGATAGGTGAAGGTTGAGGTCCGCTTATCATTCGCACATTCTCACATTTCCACATTCTCACATTTCCACATTTCCAAATTTCCACATTTTCAAATTGCACAACAAAAAAGGCCGCCAAATTTATTGACAGCCCTTTCAAAAAATGTTCTCAAAATGATCAACCGTTCTTTCGGGCCATCACTTTTTCTGCTGCTGCCACAATATCCGGTACATCCAGGTGATATTTTTTCAGTAGTTGGTCCGGGGTGCCGCTTTCGCCAAAGGTATCCAGTGTACCCACATACTCGATAGGAATGGGGAAATGTTTGGCTGCACATTGTGCTATTACATCGCCAAGGCCGCCGATGATATTATGCTCTTCTGCGGTAACAGCGCATTTGGTCTTTTTAATAGAAGCAATCACCGCTTCCTCGTCCAGGGGTTTGATGGTGTGGATATTGATCACTTCCACGCTGATCCCTTTTTCTTCAAGGATCACGCCGGCCTGAATGGCATTCCATACCAGGTGCCCGCAGGCAAAGATAGATACATCGGTACCCTCTGAAAACTGCTGGGCCTTACCCAATACGAAATCAGATTCGTTGGTGAAGATAGGCCAGGAGGGACGTCCGAAACGGAGGTAAAATGGTCCATCGGTTTCGGCAATTGCCTTAGTGGCCGCCTTGGTTTGGGTATAATCGCAGGGTACTACCACCGACATGCCCGGCAGCATCTTCATCATGCCAATGTCTTCCAGGATCTGGTGGGTAGCGCCATCCTCGCCCAGGGTAACTCCTGCGTGTGAAGCGCATATTTTTACGTTTTTGCCACTGTAAACAATGGATTGACGGATCTGGTCGTATACACGGCCGGTGCTGAAGTTGGCAAAGGTGGTGGTAAAGGGAATATGACCGCCAATGGTCAGGCCGGCTGCAACGCCCATCATATTGGCTTCTCCAATACCGCACTGTACAAAACGATCAGGAAATTCCTTAATAAACTGGTTCAGTTTCATAGAGCCCAGCAGGTCGGCTGTCAGCGCCACGATTTTATCGTTGCTGCGGGCCGCTTCCACAATACCGTCACCAAACCCGCTGCGGGTATCTTTTTTTCCTGTAGATTGAATATCCTTTAACGCCATAAGTTTTTTTTGAGGTTACAAAAGTAATGTTTCTCCTGTAGAACCAGGCATAAGTTTTAAGCAGATTAGACTATATTTGACGAAATTATACTCCTGGCCAAAGGTATTTATCTGCCTGCATCCGCTGGGTTTTTGTTAATAAAAAGCAGAAGCTTAAAAATCCTTTCTGTACTTAGGGTTTTACTTTGTTAATTTGGATTATTTACTTCACCTTTGCTCCTCACGAAAACACAAGAAATTTTATTTAAAGGAATGGGACTCTTCAACTGGTTTACACAAGAAATAGCAATGGATCTGGGTACCGCTAATACCCTTATTATACACAACGATGAAGTGGCTGTAAATGAGCCCAGTATTGTGGCGTTGAACCGCAATAATCCCAAAGAAGTGCTGGCTGTTGGAAAACGGGCACTGATGATGCACGAAAAAACGCACGAAAGCATCCGCACGGTTCGGCCGCTTAAAGACGGCGTAATTGCCGATTTTAATGCAGCGGAACTTATGATCCGGGAGCTGATCAAGCTGGTATATCCCAAAAAACCCTTATTTCCCCCCAGCTGGCGGATGATGATCTGCATTCCTTCTTCCATCACCGAGGTGGAAAAACGGGCTGTCAGGGACAGTGCAGAACAGGCGGGTGCCAAAGAAGTATACCTCATTCATGAGCCGATGGCGGCCGCATTGGGTATCGGTATTGATGTAGAGGAGCCGGTTGGGAATATGATCATTGATATTGGCGGCGGTACCACTGGCATTACGGTTATTGCCCTTGCGGGTATCGTATGTGACCAGAGCATCCGTATTGCCGGCGATGAGTTTACCGCAGATATTATGGAGGCCCTGCGCCGCTATCACAGCTTGCTGATTGGCGAACGTACGGCCGAGCAGATCAAAATACAGGTGGGTGCCGCTATGAAGGACCTGGAAAACCCGCCGGATGATATCCCGGTAAACGGGCGCGACCTGGTTACCGGTATTCCCAAACAGATTATGGTTAGCTTCCAGGAAATTGCGGAAGCGCTCGATAAAAGTATCTTTAAAATAGAAGAGGCCATCCTGAAGGCCCTGGAACAAACCCCCCCGGAGCTGGCGGGCGATATTTACCGCAGGGGGCTTTATCTCACCGGCGGCGGCGCCTTGTTGCGCGGGCTGGACAAACGGTTAAGCCAAAAAATAAAATTACCGGTTCATATCGCCGATGATCCGTTGAAGAGTGTGGTAAGGGGCACGGGCATTGCATTAAAGAATTACGACCGGTATCCTTTTGTAATGCGTTAATCCATCAACCGTTTTGTTCCCGCCTGGGGGAAACAAGCGCTAAATTCAACACCCGGTGCGTAATATATTTTTGTTCATCAGGCGATTCTCGGTTTTTATAGGTTTCCTTATCCTACAGGGGATCTGCTTGTATAATTTGTTTATATACAACCGGGTACATCGCGTAAAGGGTTTGGAAGCGGCAGGCGTAATAACGCGTTATTTCAATTCAAAATACAATTCGCTGGAAGATTTTTTCCGCATGCAGGCGGAAAATAAACGGGTGCACCAGATGAACGATTCACTGATGAACCTGATGAAGGCGAATTTTGTGCAGATCGATACCAATGCCATCCTGGTGCATGATACCGCGGCTGTGGATACTACGGGCAAAGCGCGCCGCTATCTCTGGAGATCGGCGCAGGTATTGTATGCAACAGTGAACGGCGATAAAAATTACCTGCAGATCAACCGGGGTACCGCCTCCGGTGTAGGCAACGACATGGGCGTATTTAGTTCCAATGGAGGGCTTGTAGGAAAAGTAGTTAATGCGGGCAGGGAGTTCAGCGAGGTTATGACCCTGCTGCATGTGATGAATAAACTAAGCGTTCAGCTCAAAAAAACGGGCAATTCGGGCATTATTTCCTGGGATGGTAAAATGCCCACCGAGCTTACCCTCAATGGCATCCCCAAAACAGATTCTGTACGGGTGGGCGATACCATCCTTACCGGTAATTACTCATTAAGCTACCCTCCCGGCAAAATGGTGGGCCGGGTTTCGAGAGTATTAAAGGACGAGGCGACCAATTTTTTTATTCTGAAGATAAAACCGGCTGCTAACTTTGGAAGCCTGCAGCAGGTGTTTGTAGTTGAAAACCTGAACTACGCGGCGTTGCAGCAACTGGGAGAGGAAACGGCCCGGAAAGTAGAAGCAAAATCTGGAAATAAGTGAGCGATCTTGTAAAAAATATCATCCGCTTTTCGTTATTTGTATTCGTACAGGTATATGTGTTTGATGTAATGCCCCATCTGCACCAGCTGATTACGCCCTACCTGTACTTTTTATACCTTTTATGGTTGCCTTTCTCAATTAAACGGGGCTGGCTGCTGATGCTGGGCTTCTTATTAGGCATGACGGTGGATTATTTTACGATGACGCCGGGGCTGCATGCTGCGGCCTGTGTGCTGGTGGCTTTTTTGCGCCCCCTCATCCTGCACCTGCTTTCGCCAAAAGATGCCGCAGGCTATACCTACAGGGAGCCCTCGCCCAAAGCAATGGGCTGGAGCGCCTACAGCCTGTATGCATTGCTGCTTTCATTTGCGCATAATTTTTACCTTCTTTTCCTGGAATGGTTGTCCTTTGGCGCATTGATCAATTTCCTGATGAAGGTGCTGACTACCACGGCCATCAGTATGCTGCTGATCTTTATTACCGAGCTACTGTTCCTCCGCAAACAACGCTACCGCACGAATACAGCGTAGTCGAAATTTGAAAATTTGAAAACGTGGGAATGAAGGTACGTTGTTACCCGATGATCTTTCCTCCGATCGACAATCCATTGGAGCAGGAAGGGGAATGAGTGAACGGTCAATGGTCAATCAATGTCGGTTCCTTTAGCACATAAACGTCTAATGTATTGCTCAATGATTCCACAGATTTTCACAGAATAGCTGCCGGCAGCCGGTCAACTTTCCTTAAGCCTTGAGACGAAGCAGTGACAGGAAAGAACTGTTTTTAGGGTGCTTAAGGAAACGATATTAATTGACTCCCCAAAACCTCCCATAGCCGCAGCGCGGCGGTAATTTCCTGTGCACCGCTTGTACAAACCACAATGATTACCGGTGCGCTGCACCTTTATTACCCGTATGGTCGTTTACTAACAGGATCAGCGCTGCGCTGCAGCTCCCAGTGCAAAATTAACTTGACGCATATGCGCAGAGCGGGACAGGTTGTGGGAATGAGCAATGGACATCGAGCGTTGAACCGGAGCCAACCTGAAACTTTAAACCTTAAGCCAGCGTTCAGCATTCTGCTCAAATCAGAAATCTCAAATCAGAAATCGTAAATCCTTGGTGTTTTGCACTATTTTTGATCTTTCATTACAAAATTTCCCTCAGGTTTTATTATGTCGGTGTTTAACAAGTCGAGAAGTTATATTATACGGATTATTTTCCTGTCCGTATTTATTATCATTATTGCGCAGCTGGTCAACCTGCAGCTGGTGAGCAATAAATACCTGGAGCTGGCCAAGAATAACGCGGTTTTTCAGAAGATCGTTTACCCTGAACGAGGCATTATATTTGATCGCAACGGCAAGGCTGTGCTCAACAATACGATCATGTTTGACCTGATGGTGACTCCGGCAGAGGTAAAAAACTTTGATACGACCTCCTTTTGCAACCTGATGCAGATCGATACTGCCGAATTCAGAACGCGGATTATTAACGCCATTGTTAAAAATTCGAGGGTAAGACCTTCTATTTTTCACTCCCTGCTCACGCCCGAAATGCAGGCCCGCTTTGAAGAGAATAGCTGGCGGTTCCCCGGCTTTGTGCTGCAGCAGCGTCCGGTGCGCACCTATCCTTATAATGTGGGCGCACATATATTGGGTTATATCAGCGAGGTGGATGGAAAAGATATTGAACGTTCCGGTAATTTTTACCGCATGGGCGATTATGTTGGAAAGAACGGGCTGGAGTATTCTTATGAACGGGTGCTGATGGGCCAGCGGGGGGTTCAGTACATGATTAAGGATAATAAGAACCGTTTGGTAGGGCATTATGAGAATGGGGAGTTTGATACCACAGCGATAGCCGGCAGGGGATTGAAGACCCACCTGGATGTGGAATTGCAGGTGCTGGCCGAAAAATTACTGGCCAATAAAGTAGGTTCTGTAGTGGCGCTGGATCCCAAAACCGGTGGTATCCTTGCAATGGCATCGGGGCCGGTATTTGACCCCAATGACCTTACAGGTCCCGATAAAAATAAGAACTATCAACGGCTGATATTGAATGTACGGGCGCCCTTGTTAAACAGGGGCATTAAAGGACGGTATCCCCCTGGTTCAACCTTTAAGCCTCTGGGTGGACTGGTAGCATTGGACGAGGGAGTTATCACCCCATCTTACGGGTATCCCTGTCCGGGCCGGTATTATGGCTGCGGGGCTGGCAAACCGGCCTGTACGCACTCCGGTGGCGGGCACGCGGCTAACCTCCGTCTCGCCATCGCCAATTCCTGCAACTCCTACTTTGTACAGGTATACCGTATGGCGGTTGATAACCCCAGGGCAGGCGGTCTGCGCAAGGGATTTGAGGGATGGATGGATTATATGCACAAGTTTGGCCTGGGGGTACGCCTGGGGGTAGACCTGCCCAGCGAAGACAAAGGAAATATTCCAACGGTAGCGGTTTATGATAAAGAATATAGAGGCTCCTGGAATTCCTGTACCAACCTTACCCTGGGCATTGGGCAGGATAAAATGCTGGCCACACCGCTGCAGCTGGCGAATGCCATGTGCATCATCGGCAACAAGGGATCTTATTATACGCCTCATTTTGTAGACAGTATTGATGGGGAAACCGCTGCCGATGCGCCGATCCTGGCGAGATACCGGGAGAAGCATGAGGTGTTGACGCATATTTCCGACACCGCTTATAATGCCATTATCAATGGAATGAATGATGTGGTAACACGCGGCACAGCAAGGGTGGCCATGATCCCCGGTATTGATGTATGTGCTAAAACAGGTACGGCAGAAAACTATACGATCCTGGATCACCGGCGCATCAAATTAAAAGATAACTCCATGTTTGTCTGTTTTGCGCCGAAAGACAATCCCAAAATAGCCATCGCAGTGGCAGTGGAAAACGCCGGTTATGGCGCCACTTGGGCGGGCCCTATCGCAAGGATCCTGATGGAAAAATTCCTGCTGGACAGCTTAACCAATAAAAGCAAGGCCGATCTGGAGCGCATCTCCAATACCAACCTGATGCCTTCCTATTACGACCGGCTGCAGTATATAACCGACTCCACCCGCGCAGAACAATGGGCAAAGATCCGTAAGGATAGTACCGGGCTGCGCCGTTACCTTAGGGGCGGCGGTCAAAAAGCAGCACCCAAAAAGGATTCGGCGCAAACCGGTGGCAACCGCAAGCCGGAGCCGAAACCGGAGCCTAAAAAGCCATCGGCATTGATCGTTTTTTTGACAGAGGATCGCAAATACACCCGACCAGTTACCGTTTTTGACGAATTTATATGAGCCAGAAAAAAGCTGAAATATCCAAAGGAGTAGATTATATACTTATTATAGTATACCTGTTACTGGTAAGTATCGGTCTGATGGCCATCTTTGGGGTTACCTATACAGACGGAGATCCGCTGGTGCAAAGCTTTATCGGTTATAAAACGGATTACAGCAAACAATTTTATTTTGCCTGCTTATCGTTGGTTTTAGGTCTTTTTATTTTGCTTACCGATAGTAAATTCTTCCCGGCAACGGCCAATTTGTGGTATGCAGGGGGCATCCTGCTGCTGTTACTGGTATTCCCTTTTCACTCTTCTGTAAAAGGAACCGAATCCATCATAAAATTGGGAGGCTTTCAGTTTCAGCCCGCTGAATTTTGTAAGGTAACCGTAGCCCTCGCCCTGGCCAAATACCTCTCTAACCCCGAACTGGATTTTTCCAAAACCCGGTCGCAGCTGATTGCCACGGCCATTGTAATGGCGCCCGCGGTGCTGACCATCTTTCAGAAGGAAACAGGACTGGCGCTGGTATTTTGTTCCTTCTTTTTTGTCATGTACCGCGAGGGGCTGCCGGCCATTATCCTGGTTATCGGTTTTGCCATCGCCTCCCTGGTGGTAGCTACGCTGCTGCTGGATAAAAACCTGCTGGCCATCATTCTTACGGTTATTGCCATCCTGGTGGTATTGTTCAGCCTCCGCCAGATCAGGAGAGACAAGGCCGTGCTGGTTAAGATCATTCTTATTTGGGTATTATGCGTGGGGATCCAGCGGTTTGGGGTGCCCTTCCTTTTTGAGCATGTGCTGGGCAAACACCAGGTAGAGCGTATTTATAGCACCATCGGGCGGGAGATTCCCCAGGAGTATCTGAAGGGCAATATGGGCGAAATTGACACCAAAACGGGAAAGCAGCACAACACGGCCGATTATAACGTAAAGCAATCAAAAATTGCAGTGGGAAGCGGCGGCCTCTATGGAAAAGGATTGCTGAGCGGTACGCAAACACGCTATGGTTTTGTACCCGAGCAGCGGACCGATTTTATTTTTGATACCATCGGGGAGGGGTTTGGATTTGTGGGAAGTGTAGCGTTGCTGGGCTTATATATCCTGCTTTTGTTCCGGATCATCCGGATCGCGGAGCGTCAGCGCAGCACGTTTAGCCGGTGTTATGCTTATGGTGTGGCATCGGTATTCTTTTTTCATATAGCGGTAAATGTGGCCATGACCATCGGGCTGGCCCCGGTTATTGGTATTCCCCTGCCCCTGATCAGCTACGGGGGCACATCCCTGCTAACCTTTACTATATTGCTGTTTATCCTTATCCGGCTGGATGCCGACCGGCAAATGGTGTTGCGGTAGGCCCGGAGACCAGTTCCAAAGTTCAAAGTTTCAGGTTTAAAGTTCCAGGTTTCAAGTTTCATGTTTGCATGCCTGAAAGCTGAACGCATGTTCCAGGTTTGAGTTTAAAGCCCGCCCGGCTGAATGCCGTTCGGACGGGTTTCACGTCTAAAGTTTGTGTGTTTTCATGCTCTGCGAACCTTCGGCATTGCCTATTGACATCGCTTAGATCCAGTTCCAGGACCGGTGCCCATTTTTCACATTCCCATATTTTCAAATTTTCACATTTTCGTGTAACTTTTCCTTTCCTGATCCGTATTACTTATAAACCGGTTTAAAAAGATAAATAACTACAACCCTGCTACAGGATCTATGACGGATAAGGAATATAACGAATGTGTGAAGATGTATGCTGATAATGTGTACCGGTTTATTTTGAAAAACCTGAAACATGCGGCAAATGCGGAAGATGTGGTGCAATCCTCCTTTCAGGCACTATGGGAGCAGCGTACGGAGGTAGATTACGATCGTTCCAAATCGCTGCTGTTTACCATTGCCTACCGGAAAATGATCGACCATATCCGTAAGTATAAAAGAATGGTTTATGAAGAATCGATGGGGAATTATGACCGGGGTATGGAGCAGGGCAACCGCCACCTGAAAGAAGTATTGAACCGGGCCCTGGAGCGGCTGGATGATACGAAGCGCTCCCTGGTCTTATTAAAGGACTATGAAGGGTATAGTTATGAAGAGATCGGTGGAATAACGGGCCTGTCGGCCAGCCAGGTAAAAGTGTACCTGCACCGGGCAAGGCTGCAGCTAAAAGATTATCTGGTCAAAATTGAAAACGTATTATAACCATGCAGGAAAAGATAAATCGGGATAATTGTGAAACATATTTTCTTTTATATGTGGATCATGAGCTGAACAACGCAGCGCGCGCGGCGGTGGAGCAATTCCTGCAGCAACACCCGGATATGAAGCCCCTGATGGAAGCATTGATCCGTACCCGGCAGGCTGCTGATTCCATGATTGTTTTTCCGGACCGGTCAAAATTGTTATTTGGCACAGCGCCGGTTACAGATGAGGAACTGTTGTCTTATATTGATGGGGAAGCGGTTTCAGAAGCGGCGCTGGACCAACTGAAAGATCCGTCTCCGGAACTGGCCAAACGTCTGCAGGCGTTTGAAAGCACCCGGTCCAAACCAGAGATGCAAATTGTTTTCCCGGATAAGGCCCTACTGTACAGGACTCCAAAGCTGGTAGCCATCAGAAAATGGGGAATGGTTGCCGCCGCAGCGGTAGTGGTCATAGCAATGGGCGCCGGGGCTTGGATGCTGGGGCAGCAAAAAAGGGCGGGCCTGGCAGTGGCTGGTCCTTCTGCAGGTGCCGCCGGACAAACAGCAATAGCCCGCGTTACTCCGCAAGCAGTTGCTGCCGATACCGTGCCGGCCGCCGGTGAAGGAGATACAAAAATGGGCATAGCCGCCGATATACCAGCCGCAGATTCCGGGGCTGATCCTGTAACAGCGAAAAAGGAAACTAAGACGACCAATCCGGCGCCATTGCCGGCGGTTGCCCGGCAACCATCGATAGCTCCCCGGCAGCCGGCACCGGTTGCCGGCAAAACCGATGTACCGCTGCAACCGGAGACCCGGCCAGCCATTGCAAAACAGGACCTCACCCCGCCGGCTATAGCGGAGCCGGACCCGCTGACACAGCAGGCCGTTGCCGTAGCCAGTGATGAAAAGCAACCCAAAACGAAAAAATCCTTATTTAAAAAATTAACCCGGCACATTGAAGAGCGGGTAGCTGAAACGCTTACCGGTAACGAAGGCCAGGTAACGATTGCCGGGTTTGCGGTTAACGTAAAATAAAAACAATGAAAACGATAAGAATAATTGTATGTATTACAATTTTGATGGCCCCCTTTTGCCTGTGGGCGCAGCGTAAAGCGAAAATTGACACCACCGAAATAACAGTGAAAGTGATCTCAAAGAGCAGCAAGGATTCTGTGATCATCAGCGGTAGCGGGCAGCCCTGGGTGAAAGCTACGCGGGTAAAAAATGTGAGCACCAGTTGGTTCGGCATCGATCTGGGTTTTGTGAATTTTGTGGATAATACCGTTTATACGGATGCTGCCACACAGGCCTTTGCGCCGGGAAGCAATGAATCCTGGCTGGATCTGAGAAGCGGTAAGTCGGTAAATGTAAATATATGGCTGCTCTCACAAAAGATCAACCTGGTAAAGCATGTGGTTCATTTCAAATACTCCCTGGGGCTGGAACTGAATAATTACAGGTTTAAAAACCCCGTTCGGTTCAATTCAAAGCCGGGTACGGAAGCCGCCATACCTGCCGTAGTGTATATGGATGAAACTCCGGGGCGCAGTTACCGGAAAAACAAACTGGCGGCCGATTATCTTACCCTGCCGGTGATGCTGAATTTTACCATCCCCACAAAGAACCGGAGGGAGGTGGAGGTGAGCCGTAAGAATGTACGGGTGAAAGCCAGTAAGGAATTTGGCTTCAGTGCAGGTGTCAGCGCGGGCTATTTATATGCGGCACGAAACAAGTACATTAATGGAGATGAAGGAAAACATAAATTGAAGGACGATTTTGGTTTAAACCCATGGAAGATTGCTTATGTGGGAGAAGTGAACCTTGGCTACCTGGGTGTATATGGATCATTTGCTACCAAAAGTATGTTTAAACAGGGGCTGGATCTTACTCCCTATATTATTGGCGTGCGCTTAGGTTTATAGTTTTATAAACAAGTTCTTTCCTATCTTTAACCGCTATAATAAACCAGCAATGCAACGGATTCAAAGGACTTTACTGCTGATCTTTCTGGCGGTGGCTGTGGCTACCACTGCCGCGCAGGGGCAACAGGATACACTTGTTATCAATGGCATTACCGTTATCAGGGATAATAAACCGGTGGAGCCGGAACCAAAGAAAAGGCTCTTTAAAGGTTTCAACACAAAGAAGAACCTTAGAAATATAGCAACGGAATGGGGCATGATCGATATCGGGATGTCGAACTTCACGGATGCTACAGACTACGCCAGTGCCGGAGCGCAGGAATATGCACCCGGCGGCAATGAACAATGGTTTGCCGGCCGGTATTTTAAATCGCGCAATATTAATATCTGGCTGGTAACGCAGCGCTACAACCTGGTACGGCATTTTGTAAACCTGCAATATGGACTGGGCCTGGAGTTGAACAACTATTGGTTTAAGAACCCGGTACGGTTCAATCCCCGGCCGGCAACGGATATTGCCCATCCTCCTATTGCTTCCATCGATGAAACACCGGGCCGCAGCTACCGGAAAAACAAATTGGCGGCTGACTATATAACGGTACCGCTGATGTTGAATTTTAATCTTACCCCCAACCGGTTGTATCCCTTTGAGTTAAGCACCGGTATTAGCGTGGGGTATTTATACGCTTCGCGAAATAAAACTATTAGCTCCGATGGGGGAAAACAGAAGGCCAAGGGCGATTTTGACCTGGATCCCTGGAAGCTGTCTTATGTAGGCGATATAACATTGGGGGTGGTTACCTTATATGGGTCCTATGCATTTAAAAGTATGTATAAGCGCGGACTGGATCATACGCCCTATAACTTTGGCATCCGGTTGCGGCCGGCAGATTTTTTTGGGAAGATCCAGAATTAGGAATACGTTGTTTCTGGTTTTCCTGAGAATCGGGATAAAGTTCAAGGTTTAAAGTTTCAGGTCGGGCTCTGTTTTTATACAGGATGCCCGGTTTCTACCATGCGCTTTGATTGGTTGAAGGTAGTTGAAGATTGTTGAATACCGGGATCGGGGTTTTCTATTGCTTATTTTTGATTTGTCATTGCCTCTTCACCATTGCCCGTTGCCCGTTTCACAGATTGAAAATCCCCATCGGAGCGAAGAATACGGAGTTGTAACGGACTGCCATTTCCATATTTCCACATTTTCAAATCTTCAAATTTTGTAATCACTGCATATCCACGTACACGATCCGGAAGCGGTTCTTCATCCCCGTTGTTTTTTTCAGTATCCAGATGCCGGCTGCGGAAACAGCTGCAGCAATTCCCAAACGGGTGAGATTGGACCCTTTAAAAACGGGTTCGCCGGACCGGAGGCCATTAATGATGTTGAGTGCGTCATAGCCAAAACCTCCAATGGCCATCAATCCGCCAAGCGGTACCAATACACTTTTCCGGCCCCTGGTTTTTGACACGTAAACCATCCGGATCTGCTGGTAATGAAATGGCACAATATCTGTCTGAATGGTATCGGTGATCACATAACCCAGAATATTCTGATACCGGGAGGTTTTATAAAAAGCAATAAAAACAGAATCCCGCGCAATGCGGGCTATCGGGCCTTCATAGGTAAAACCATCTGTAGCAATAAACCGGATGTCCATACCTGTATAAAAGTTAAGTACGGTTACTCCTGTACTCTTTCGTATGGAAATATAATCACTCATCCTGGAAGCGGAAGGAGCGGGACGGGCAGCACTATCAGATTGGGCCGAGATCTTCAGCGCAAACAGCAGGCAGCAAAATACTGTAAGCAGTTTTACCATTGGCGCTAAGATACTATCAATTTTTTTTGCTATTTGTTAAAGAAAGCTAATTTTAGATACCCATCCGTTTTGCAAACGCCGGCTGCAGCCAGGGCTTAAGATCGGTGTAGGGCACCCAAATGTCAATCAGGCCAAAGGCATAGGCGGCTACTTCATAAGGCTGGTAAATAAACCCGATACCACCGCTGGTAAAATAAAAATTATCCGTCAGGGCCAGCCGGTCATCAAAAAGGACTTCTGTTAGCGGTTTGCCATCTGCAATTTTATACAGGGCTCTGAAATGGCGTTCCAGCAGGGGCTGCAGGCTGGCAGAATCAATGGTAAGCACATCGCCAGGCGTCAGCTCCTTTTGTTGCTCCATATCCAGGCATAGCATGGTTTGCCCGTACATCCCGTGCGCTCCGCCGGTGTAGGCATAGTTGCCCACGCTAAGCACCGCATAACCATTATTGTTGTATACCAGGTTGGAACTGATCTGTTGATCGTAGTGCATCATGGACACCGGCACTTCATCTCCCCTGCTCTTCATGGTATCCACATCATCCCGGAAGTTTTCGATAAAGCTTCTTCCAAACTGTGTCATGGCTGTTTGGAGCGATGTAGAATCGGGTGCCTGCGCAGCCAGTATGTTTTTCTTTATCAAGCCGGTAAACCAGCGTTTGGGAGCATCTGCAGCCTGAGGCTCCAGTAGTACAAGACTGGTAAAGGCGGAGGGCGTGTCTTTTTTGAAGCCCGTAAGCCGCATCGAATCCAGGTAGCCAACGGGTATAAAAGCAGCGCCGCTTTTTGAAGCCAGCAATTGCACGGGCTGGGGATTATTCTTGCCCATCCATTTAAGCCCTGTTACCCGGTCCGGTTGAATCACGAGGTGCAGCCGGGGGTCATGGCCATACCGGCTATCGCCGCTGGTGCGTGGAGCAAATTCTATAAAAAACAAACTGTCGCTTTTGAGCAGGCTGTCTTTTTGAAACAGCAGGTCCATGATCTGCCCATCATTGTAGGTATAATTGACATCATAGCTGCCTCCAAACTTCACCACCTGCATGGTAACAGGCCGTTCGCCAATGGTTCCCTGGTATTGCATGTAGTAATGGTCCGGGTTTTGCGTTGCCGTAACAGCATCTCCTGGTCCGGCATTGCTTTTTTTATTGTTTTGCTTGCAGCTGAATAATAGTGCCGGAGCAAAGAGGATCAGAAGGAAAGTCTTTTTCATGCTTATTTATTTTGTAGAAACCCCGCACAAAATTAAAACATCGGGAGTATTATTTTACATTTCCTGAAGCCCTTATGAAAGAAGGGGCTTTTATAGCGGACGGGATCACTTTTTTATCCCCGATGTATCGGAGCCCGGTATACCTGGCGCCGGCAGGGTTTGCTTTATTGATGTCCGGACGCCAGCAGGGAGGCCGCCTGCCGGTCCAGGTATATTCCGCAGGAAGGATGTAGCTGTAAAATGCTGGCCGGGTATAACGGGTTTACCGGTTGCTCAACACTGTCCTTAACAGCCCGTGCCTTTCGACGATCAGGTACTGAGCAAATGATATGGCGGGACTTCATGATCTGCTTTACCGACATGCTGATGGCCTGCTGCGGTACATCCTCCACCGTAGCAAACCAGCCTTCGCCCATTTGCTGCCTGCGACATTTCTCATCCAGGGTTACAATAAGATAGGGATCCCCGGTATCAAAGTTGGCCGGTGGGTCATTAAAAGCCAGGTGGCCGTTCTCGCCGATGCCTGTAAGTGCTACATCAATGTGGTATGGGAGGATATGCTCACTGAGGCGCCGGCGTTCCGTTTCTGCATCATTTTCCCCGTTTATCAGGTAACAGGCCTTTAAAGGGGCTACTTTGTCGAGGAATCGTTCTTTAAGATATTTTCTGAAGCTTGCCGGATGGGTAATGGGCAGCCCGATGTATTCATCCAGGTGAAACATGACCACTTTATTCCAGTCGATATTTGCCACAATAAGCCGCTCCAGCGTCTGAAACTGGCTGGTACCCGTGGCAAGGATAATGTTGGCCGTTCCGGTTTCGGAAATGGCACCCCGGATAAGATCAGCGGCCTGTTTCCCGGCTGCTTGCCCTAGTTCCGTTGGATCTTCCTTAATGATCAGTTCCATAGTGGATTCCATTTAATGATGCGGTGATGAAACATCATGCAATCAAAATTACCATTAACAATGAGGAATGAAACCAGGAGGCACATAAAATACCGGTAACGTTACCGGTTATTTATCCTCTTTAAAAAGAGAAGACGCATCAATAATCAATAACTTAGCTACAGCGGTTTATGCCGGCCTGACCCCAACGATCCATATAAAAAAATACAAAGGCAGCGGCGGCTGCGCTTATCAGAAAACGGATGGGTGTTTTACCGGTATTGACCCTGGTGTTTTTTGTTATCGGCTTTAAAGAAATGGTCGTAAATTCAACTAAATGGAACGTTATCTGAAGATCATCAATGCCTGTATTCTTACGCCTCACCGGGTTATTAAGGAAGGTACGTTAATTGCAAGCGAGGGGCGTATTGTGTATATAGGCCAGCAGAACCGGGAGCTGGAGGATGCCCTGGAAATTGATGCACAGGGCGCCTACCTGGCTCCGGGATTTATAGACCTGCATGTGCATGGCGGGGGCGGGCATGATTTTATGGACGCTACCGGGGAGGCATTTCTTAAAATTGCGGCAACGCATGCACAGTATGGAACCACGGCCCTATATCCCACTACGCTCACCGCCGAAAAAAGCGACCTGCTGAAAACACTGGATGTTTTTGAAAGTGTACAGAAGCAAGACAATTACGGAGCACAGTTAATGGGCATGCACCTGGAAGGCCCTTATTTTGCCATGAACCAGCGCGGTGCCCAGGATCCGCGTTATATCCGTAACCCCGATCCTGAAGAATATAAAGAAGTAATTGCTTATTCCCGGTCCATCAGGCGCTGGAGCGCAGCCCCCGAGCTGGATGGTGCGCTTGAGCTGGGGCATTACCTGCGGTCAAAGAACATTTTACCGGCCATTGCACATACCGATGCGGTATATGAAGAAGTGGTCAAAGCGTTTGAGGGCGGGTATACACTGGCCACCCATTTTTATTCGGGAATGTCGGGCGTTTCAAGGAAGAATGGGTACCGTTATGCCGGTGTTATTGAAAGCGGTTACCTTATAGATGCCATGGATGTGGAAGTGATTGCCGATGGTATCCACCTGCCGGCGCCCTTGCTGAAGCTGATCGTTAAGATCAAAGGGGCCGATCGTATAGCGCTGATCACAGACGCCATGCGCGCCGCAGGTATGCCGGAAGGGGAAAGTATGCTGGGCGACAGGGAAAACGGGCTGAAGGTAATGGTAGATAAAGGCGTGGCCTGGCTGCCGGACCGGAGCGCTTTTGCAGGCAGTGTGGCTACGGCCAGCCGGCTGGTGCGCAATATGATTGATTTGGCAGAAGTACCCCTGGCAGATGCAGTTCGTATGATAACGGCTACACCGGCGCGCATTATGGGTATTGATCAGCAAAAAGGTGCGCTTGTACCCGGGAAGGACGCCGATCTTGTGCTGTTTGATGAGAATATAAATATCAGTAAAACGATCATCGGAGGGCGGGTTGTTTATAGCCGGGAAGGGGGTACTGCTAAGGGATAAGAAATGAACAGAGTTGCTATAAAAAACGGTTCTTTAATAACAGGCCGGAAAATATAAAATATTAAACCAATGGATATTGAACCTTTAAACGAATATTGCGCCGTCAGGCGCATTGTGTTTATAGGAAAAAGCATGATTATATAAATTGGGCTCCGTCAGGAGCCGCGTAACCGGCAATTTTAATAACACGGGGCTCCTACAGAGCCCGATTCCCCACCCATATACCAACTATAAACACAGTGCACCTACGGTGCAAGTATTGGAATTTAGATGCGTTTGCCCTGGGGTTCCCCGATCTGTCGGTTGGAAATGGCAACAGAGGAACAGGGGTACTTAACGACATTGATTCTCCATTGAATATTTTACATGAATACTTTGCAGAGAATAAAAAATAGACGGATTGTCTCTAAAATATCAACAATTGATTCCTTGCTCCGTATAACGCCGGGTAGACTCCCGCTCAATCAGCCTGCCGGGAAGCACCACTTCTTCCGCAATAAAATTCCGTTTGCTAATATGTTTTAGAAGGAGCTCACAGCTTTTTTTGCCAATTTCAAAAGCCGGCTCCGCAATAGTGGAAAGCGTTGGCGACACAACGGTGCATGCGGGGTCATTCGTAAAACCAATAATGCCCACTTGTTCCCCAACTTTAATACCTTTTTTCTTTAGGGCCATGATGGCACCAATGGCTTTGCGGTCGTTGGCGGCAAAAATGGCATCGGGGTGTTTTTCCCGTTTTAGTAATTCAAGCGTATCGGCTTCGCCGTTTTCCTGCGAAAAACCGGAGTGAATAATCCAGTCTTCGTTTACCGGAAGGCCGTGTTTGGCCAGGGCATCCAAAAACCCTTTTTTACGTTTGCGGGAAAAGCTTAAACCTTCCGGCCCCCCGATATGCGCTATTTTACGGTATCCCCTTTTAATTAAATGTTCCACGGCCTCAAAGGCGCCATTGTAATCGTCCTGCATCACTTTTGAGGTTTTGATGGCGTCCGGAACCCGGTCAAAAAATACGATGGGCACACCGCTATCGATCACCTGCTGAAAATGGGTGCAGGCATCAGAATCCGAAGAAACGGCAACCAGCAATCCGTCCAGGTTGGATGCCGCCAGGTTTTTTATAATGGAAAGTTCCCGCTCCGGCGAATCATTGGTGATGTGGAGCATGATGTTGTAATCCTGCTGGTAGGCCACTTCCTGTATACCCGTAATGACGGTTGAAAAATAATAATTGGCTACAAAGGGCAGAATGACCGCCAGGTTGTGTGAACTGCGGTTTACCAGCCCGGTGGCATTAAAATTAGGCCGGTAATTGAGTGCCTGCGCCATTGCCAGAACCTGTTCCCTTGTTTCGCGGTTTACATCATACGTGTCTCGTAACGCGCGGGAAACTGTTGAAACGGAAATGTTCAGCTTTTTAGCAATATCTTTTATGGTTATAAACCGGCTCATGAAAATGCTTTACCGGACAGCAAAAGTCCATCGGGTGAAGATACCGATCTTTTTTTGTTTGCCTGAAAAGTTGCATTTTTATAGCGTGAGGTATTTAATTTTTGTATTCTTTTTACTAAACCTGCCGGATGCGGCTGCGCAGGAAAGCGACTCTGTTAAAACAATAGCGCCTGTTACCGTGCAGGCTTTTCAACAAAAAAAAGAGGGTGCAACGGCAGTAGTGCACCGGGTAACCTATGAGCCGCCTTCCAGTAAGGGGTCGCTGGTTACTGCCCTGAACACGATAGCAGGTGTGCGTATGGAAGAGCGTTCCCCGGGGAGCTACCGTATCAACATCCGGGGCAGTTCGCTGCGCTCGCCTTTTGGTGTCAGAAACGTAAAAGTATATTGGGGAGGCATCCCGCTTACGGACCCCGGCGGCAATACCTATTTTAACCAGCTGGCATTTAATAATTTTAATTCGATTACCGTTTTTAAAGGCCCGGCTTCGAGCATGTATGGCGCCGGCACCGGCGGGCTGATCCTTACAGAGCCCAAAACCGAAACGAAAAGCGGCTTGGGCTTGGAGTATTTTACTGGTAACTACAATGCCCGCCATATCCTGGCGGACGGCAACTGGAAAAAAGATAATTATATTAATACGGTCACCTATGCGCACGATCAGTCGGATGGATACCGCGCGCAGTCGGCCATGCAGCGGAATAATTTTAGTTGGAATACGCGAATGAAATGGAACGGCCGGGAGCTGATGGCATCCGTTCTTTTTTCCGATTTGTACTACCAGACACCGGGTGCATTAACGCTGAAAGAGTACCGGCAGGATCCGCGGGCTGCACGTCCTAAGGCGGGAGCCTTTCCGGGCGCAGAACAGGTTAACGCGGCCATCTGGCAAAAAAACATTACCGCAGGTGTAACGCATAAACAAAAATTTGGCATTTACTGGAGCAATACCACAACGGGTTATGGTTCTTATGCACTGGTTAAAAACAGCGCGGTACGCAATTTTGAGCAGCGTATGGAACCGCATTTTGGCGGACGCACGGTTTTTGATTTTGAAAAGAAGTGGGGGCCGTACAACCTTCAATGGAGCACGGGTGCGGAGGCGCAGCAGGGCTATTCAGCCATCCGGGTATCAGATAATAAAAATGGTAAACCAGATACCCTTCAAACGGATGACGATGTAACCATTGGTACCTACAGTATTTTTACTCAGGGTATGCTTTCCTGGAAAAGCTGGAGCTATACGGCTGGTATAAGCCTGAACCGTAGCCGGCTGGTGTTCTCCCGCCTGAACGAATACCCGGTTACCGAACAGGTGTTCCGCTATAATAATGAAATGGCCCCAAGGTTCACCGTGCTGAAAAAGTTTGAGGTGGCAGACCTGTTGGCTACGGTGTCCCGGGGCTTTTCTCCACCTACGGTTGCAGAGGTATTGCCCTCTACTACCATTATTAACCCCGATCTGAAGGCAGAACATGGATGGAACTATGAGCTAACGGCAAAGAAAGCGTTGCTAAACGGGCAACTGCGCCTGGAGGCTACCGGCTTCTATTTTAACCTGAGCCAGGCCCTGGTACAGCGCCGTGACTCCTCCGGCGCCGATTATTTTACCAATGCAGGGCGCATCCGGCAGAAGGGACTGGAGCTATACGCAAACTATACCCATTTTTTTGAAACAGGTATGGCGGATTATTTCACGGCGGAGGCGAACTATGCGCACAGCCATTTCAAATACATCGATTTTTTAAGAACAACGCAAAACTATTCCGGCAATTGGGTGCCGGGTGTGCCCATGAATACATGGAACGCCCAGCTGGACCTGGTGTTGAAGCGGGGCATCTATACTGACGTGAATTATTATACGGCTTCTTCCGTTTTTTTAAATGATGCTAATGGAGAAAAAGCGCCGGCTTATCACCTGCTGGGTGTAAAACTGGGTTACAGGAGGCAGGTGCATGCGGTGCAGGTGAATATATATGCGGGCGCAGACAACCTGCTAAATGAAACCTACAGCCTGGGTAATGATATTAACGCTGCCGGCGGCCGCTATTACAATGCCGCGCCCCTTCGGAACTATTACCTGGGCGCCGCCATACGCCTGCAAAAAAATTAAAAGTTACGGGGCTGGTTAAAGACAGCTGTTACCAATGCTGCTGTTTCGTAGCCCTGCTTTGTATTGTAGCGGGTGGTAAGGGAGTTGATATTAATGATGTCTACGATGGTGCCAATCAGGCATAATCCGCCGGTAAGCAGATAAACGATACCCAGGGCAATATCGCCGGTAATCAGCCGGTGAATGCCGGCAACCCCCACAAATCCCAGCAGGGACAACAGCAGCAATTCCTGGCGCGACTTTCGCCGCCGCTGGTACAGCATCAGGAATTGTTCCTGCTGCTGCGCACTCATTTCCCGGGTAATATTGAGGATCATTACCAATTCATCATATTCAATATCCGGGATGACCCGTAATACCTGTTCCTGGTTCATAATTATTGTATTTGTTGGTTGTGGGTAGCGATTTGATGATTTGCCAGATTAATGCAGCGGTAGCCGGTATGCCAAGCGGGTGCTCCTTCCAGGCAGCGCCAAAATTAAGATGCAACGTGTAATGGATGGAGTGCCCGATGCCGCATCCCGGGCACCAGCTAATGCCTAAAGCTTTAAAGGGGCAAAGAGAAAAAGAACTGTTTGTATTCATAAAAAATAACAGGATCAACGCCCCGGTCCAGGTGAACGCTTCTCCGTATTTTATGATGAATAACCGCAGGTTCATGGAACAAATCTACAAAACTCTGGCGCTGTTTGTAAAACCGATATCGGTGAGCGGAAGCCAAACGGCGGTTAACCGGTAAGTTGAGAGGGGGAATTTCTGATTTCTGATTTCTGACAAACTTACTAATATACGAATACCCCCCTTAATGGTCCAACTTTAAACCTGGAACCTGGAACTTTAAACCTACAAAGACCCCGGTTAATACTGAACATCAAATGTCAAACCTCAAATTAAAAAACGAAGACTCCGTCAATACCCGGCTCTTATTTCCACATTTTCACATCTTCAAATTAATACGAAAACTCCGTCAATATCCGGATCTCATTTGCACATTTTCAAATCTTCAAATTGATACGAAGACCTGTTGATGGTCCAACTTTAAACCTGAAACAAAATTACTTCCGTACCGCCCAGCGGATCATTTCCTTCCAGGTTGGTTTTTTGCCATACATCAGGATACCGGTCCGGTAAATTTTTCCGGCAAACCAGGTCACAAACAGGAAGGACGCTACCAGTACCGCCATACTTAAGAC
The DNA here is from genome assembly GCF_051201075.1 of Niabella hirudinis. Classification (NCBI taxonomy): domain Bacteria; kingdom Pseudomonadati; phylum Bacteroidota; class Chitinophagia; order Chitinophagales; family Chitinophagaceae; genus Niabella; species Niabella hirudinis. The sequence goes on along the minus strand of NZ_JBPEHJ010000005.1, from coordinate 128,427 downwards.
CAGTTGCCAGTAGGGCACGGTGCCGGGTATGCCATAGGGAATGCGGGCCATCATGACCAATGGAGATGTAAAGGGGATAATGCTGCCCCAAACCGCCAGCTGGCCGCCGGGATCCTTAGCTGCGGCCATCATAATGAAAAACCCGAAAATAATAATCATAGTAATTGGAAAGCTCAGCGATTGCGCCTCCCGCATATCTTCATTTACGGTGCTGCCCACTGCTGCATAAATGGAGGAGTAAAAGAAAAAGCCTCCCAGGAAATAAAAGACAAAAAGAGACAGGATCACGGGCACGTTGGTGTTGGTGAACAGGCTCTGCACGCCGCCGATCATCCCGCTTACCGAACTGTTGTTGAGCGCACCGGAACCCGCCCTGGTGGCATTGTAGATAATAAAAATAAAAGCGATCCAAAGCAGGAACTGGGTTAACGCTACGCAGGCAATACCAATGATCTTACCAATCATCAGCTGAAATGGTTTTACAGAAGATACAATGATCTCCGCAATGCGGTTGGTCTTTTCCTCCATAACGCCCATCATTACCTGGGCCCCGTAAATGATCAGTATAAAATAGATCAGAAATCCGGATACAAAGCCGATCCCGTAGGCCAGGGAGGCGTCTGTGGCTTTATGCTCCGTGTTTTCTGATTTGATCTGCAACTTGCTTTGGGTTAACAGTTGCTGTTTTACCGTATCGATCCCGAGGTCCTCATATTTGATCTCGTTCCAAATGACATTCAGTTTGGATTGCACATCCGGTATGGTGCCCAGGGTTCTCTTCGACCGTACCACGAGGTTGTCGGGGGTATGGGCCACCATTGTGTTGGCGGGTATTACCAGGTAACCATCAAACCCTTTTTGATCAAAGGTCTTACTAAGCACTTCGGGATCTTCCTGCAGCAAGGTTAATGTACTGTTTGGGAAATCTTTATTGGCTTTGCTGATACGCTGGGGGGTGAAGCTTCCCGATGAATCAATGACTGCGATGTTCAGTTTTGTACCTGCCTTTTCAGACAGATAGGAAGTGCCAAAAATCAATCCAAGGTAAAGCAGGGGGAACAGCAACGTTGTAATAATAAATGTTTTTTTTCGGACCCTGCTGAGGTACTCGCGTTGTATGATTAAGGAAATCTTGTTCATGGGAAATTAATCTTGGAGCGTTTGAAATTGACGGGCCGATGGCGTACCCTCTACCTTGCGGATAAATATATCATTGAGGGAGGGCAAGATCTCGTTAAAAGAATCGATATGGGCGCCTTGTGTTAAAAAATGAGAAAGCACCTGGTTATTGCTTACCTCCGGGTGTTTTTGAAGAACGAGCCCATGGGTACTTGTTTGCTTTATTTCAAATAAGCCGGTGGGGTCGGTTGGGGGAGGAGGAGAAGCGAACGTAATATGATAGAGGAATTCTTTAAATTCCTGTTTTATGCCTTGTACGGTGCCATCCAGTATTTTTTGCCCTTTATTTACAAGGATGATATGATCACAGATCTCCTCTACCTGCTCCATCCGGTGTGTACTGAAGATAATGGTGGAGCCGTTTTTTGCAAGGTTAAAAATCTCGTCCTTAATAAGATTGCTGTTAACGGGGTCTAAACCGCTGAAGGGTTCATCCAGGATGATCAGTTTGGGCTGATGCAGCACGGTAATCACAAATTGCAGTTTTTGCTGCATCCCTTTAGAAAGGTCCTCCACTTTTTTGTTCCACCAGGAATCCATTTCCAGTTTGGCAAACCAGGTTCTTAAGCTTTCGGTGGCGTCTTTTTTCTTCAGCCCTTTCAACTGTGCGAGATACAAAGCTTGCTCTCCGATCTTCATTTTCTTATAAAGGCCCCGCTCTTCGGGCATGTACCCGATCTTTCCGATATCGTTAACGGGGTCAAAAGTCTTCCCCTCAAGGGTAATGGTTCCGGCATCGGGATAAAAGATCCCGGTGATCATGCGGATCAGCGTGGTCTTCCCGGCGCCGTTTGGGCCCAACAAACCAAAAATTTGTCCCTGAGATATGGTGAAACTGACATCATCTACCGCTTTTTGCGTAGCAAAGTATTTTTTAAGATGAGCAACCTGCAGTAAGTCCATATATATGCTTTAGTAGTGTAAATATACTTCGTCCTTGCTCAGGTAAAGGCAAATTGATCACTTTTTTATCCATAATGTCCTTGCTGGTGATGCGTGCCGGCTCCGCGTGCCGGAAAAATACCAGCTAACGTAAGATGCCGGCGGCGTTTTTCCAACGCCTGGCGGGGCGCAGAGGCCGCAACTGCACCGCGGTTGTTTATGAATGGCTTTGAAGATTTTACCGCACCTTTACAGCATTATTCTAAAATATGAAGAAGAACAAACTGATCGGGATACTGTTGATAGCAATGATGGCCGGGCTCAGTAGCTGGGGATTTCTCGTGCACCGTACCGTAAATCAGCTGGCCGTTTACGGATTGCCCAAAAAAATGCAGGCTTTTTTTTATACGCATATCGACAGCCTGGTGCTTAATGCCCCGCGGCCGGATCAGCGCCGGAATGTAGACCCTGCCGAGGGAAATAAGCATTTCCTGGATGGGGAATATTATGGCAATAATGCTTTTGACCTGGTTCCGCACAAATGGGAAGATGCGGTAGCAAAATATACGGAGGATACCCTGATGAAATATGGCACCCTGCCCTATGTGGTGGTGGAAACGCAGCAAAAACTGACCGAAGCATTCCGCAGGAGGGATAAGGACAGTATTATTTTTTATGCCACGGACCTGGGACACTATATCGGCGATGCGCATGTACCCCTGCATACCTCCATCAACTACGACGGGCAACTAACCAATCAGCGGGGACTGCATGATCTTTGGGAAACCTCCGTGCCCGAAGCAGAGCTGGCGGGGTTTACCATCGAAAGCCGGCATAAAGCGCAGTACCTGCCCTCCGTTGAAAATGCTATATGGAGCATTATGAAACATACGCATTTCCTGTTGCCGGCCATGTTTGCAGCAGAGAAAGAAGTGTCCAAGAGCTTTACTGACACTTCGCGGAAATACCGCTGGGAGTTTCGCTGGGGAAAGAACAGGCGGTTTTATTCCAAAGAATTTGCGGTGGCCTTTAATAAAGCATTAAAAGGTTCTATTGAAGGACAGCTGATCCGCAGCGCCAATGCCTTGTCCGATTTCTGGTACACTGCATGGGTAAATGCCGGCCGGCCCAACCTGAGCAGCCTGGTAACAGAGCCCTATAAAAAGAAACAGTTTCGCGGGGAGCGTAAAGCATACCATAACAATCAGCTGATCAAAAAGGGCTGGCTGATCAGTAATAGTTTCCGGACAAGGGATTAAGGTTTTGTTTCAGGTTTCAGGTTTCAAGTTCCAGGTCTCAGGTTAGATCCGGTTTTTCTGAAAGAGTTGAACATGGTTGAATATTGTTGAAGGTGGTTGAACTGGTTGAAGGTGGCTAAAAAGCCGGATCCGGTTTATCGTTGGATGCGCCAAACCCAATACCCTTCCCGGTTTTACGTCTTCGGGGCTCAACATCTGGCTTAAGGAAATGGTATTGAATAGTCAATGGTTCATAGTCAATGGTTCATAGTCAATGGTCAATAGTCAATGGTCGATGGTCGGTGGTCAATAGTTCATGGAGTATAAAGCGGATCCAACCTGGAACTTGAAACCTTAAACTTTGAACAGCTTTCAGCTATAAGCCCCGACTCCCGAGCCCAACGCGGGAACCAACCTGAAACCTGAAACTTGAAACTTTATCCCGATTCTCGGGAAACCTGAAACCCGCTCTTAAATAAACGGCATTGATTCCCCTATCCTCACATTCTCAAATTCCAACGCTCTATCCTATCTTTCCGAAAATAACATATTATGAAATGCCTGATCATTGTAGATATGCAGTATGATTTTTTACCCGGCGGCGCTTTGCCCGTGGCCGGAGGAAATGATCTGATCCCGGTGATCAACCGGTTGCAGCCGGAGTATGAGCTGGTGGTGGCTACACAGGATTGGCATCCGGCGGATCACAAGAGCTTTGCGACACAACATCCGGGAAAGAAGGCTTTTGATCTAATTGCGTGGAGGGGCGGAGACCAGCGCCTGTGGCCGGATCATTGTGTGCAGGGAACACCCGGTGCAGAGCTGCACCGCGATATCGATCAAAACAGGATTGAAGCGATCTTCCGCAAGGGTATGGACCCGGAAATTGACAGCTACAGCGGTTTTTATGATAACAGACATTTGAGATCCACCGGCATGGGCGATTACCTGAAAGGGAGGGGTGTTGACGAAGTACATGTATGCGGGCTGGCAGCTGATTTCTGTGTTTATTTTACGGCGCTGGACGCCCTGGAGCTGGGATTCAAAGCGGCGATTGCACAACAGGCCACACTGCCGATCGACGCGGTACGGTATGAACAGCTAAAGCAGCAGTTTCAGGAACGTAGCGGGTCGTTCGGATCATAAGGACTCAGCGCTCTGTGACCCGTCCGGGATGAGGGGTGGTCACAGAGCGCTGCAATCCCTTTTGGGGCATACTGCTCTATCGCTTAAAATAGTTTCAGGTTCCTGCTTATTTGCTATTAAACTGCGCCCACTTTATACTGTTATGGATTTCATCCTCGGTTCTGTAAATAAAATACAGGGTATGGAACTGACCATCCGTTATTTCTTTAACGGGAATATGCACAATGGTCTCTTTCGGGTCTTTTGCGACTGCCGGTACGGGTTTGCTGCCTAACAATACCCCGTTGGAGGCATCCAGCCGCACTTCAAGAACCGGCGTTGTTCCCGTGGCTTCCTGCTGGATGCAGGCTATATTAAGAGCGCGTACACCTGTTAGGTCAATCTCCTTTAATGCCAGCCCTCCTTTTGCCGTTTTTTCGGCGTTGCGGAATGACCGGGTATTGCTTTTTAATAAAAGGGTACTGGTGCCCGTAAGCGATTTGATCTGATTGCCACCTTTATCGGAATAACTGGCAGATAGGACGAGCACACGGTTAGGCTTAGTATCTATTGGCGGTACAATAGTGCCCGAGGCAGGCAATGATTTTTTTATAGCACTCAGGTCGCTTAATGACAATATCCAGGTAACGATCTGGTGAACGTCATCTGTTGTAAGGGTGGGGTGGGCCGACATGGCCGTTTCGCCCCATACACCGCTGCCGCCTTTTATTATTTTTTCGGTAAGGTAGTTTACGGCGCCGGGGTCCTTGCTGTATTTGGCAGCCACCTGTTCAAATGAGGGGCCTATTGATTTTTCTGTTTCCTTATGACAGGCTTTGCAATCCAGCGACAACATGATGTTTTTTCCGCTCACACCTGCCTGGCCCTGCTGATGTCCCATGGAAGCGCCTGCTTTGTCGAACCCTTCGGTGAAATCGGAGGAGACAAAGAGACTGGCCGGGTCAAAAGCTGCGGTATCTTTTGGATCGGTTGCCGTTATTTTATAGTGCAACGGTACCCCGGGCATGTAAAAGGACCGGTTTCCGCCGGTAATAGCGATGTTTACCACCGGTGTTTCATTCCCTGCATAAATACTTATGGCATCGCTTTTGGTAACAGCGCCTTTATCATCTTTTATTTCAACCATTATTTTAAAGTCGCCCGCTTTGGTATAAGTATACGTTAGCCCGGCGGTATCGGTTTCTTTACGGGTGCCATCTCCCATGATCCAGGTATACGTTATTTTGTCGTTATCCGGGTCTTTGGCCTTTACAGATACGTTAACGGCAAAAGGCAGTATGCCGGTTGTTTTATCTACCGTAACGGAGTCAATGGCCGGCGCTCTGTTGCCGCCGTTGAAATTGATCCTGGCCAGGCCGGCGTCCGGGTTTTTAGAGAACCAGCCCGATCCGTATTCAAGCAGGTATAGCCTGCCATCGGGCCCTACTTCCATATCGATCAGCGAGTTCACTTTAACCGCACTGGCGAAAGGTTCCATCTTGTCAAAATCGCCGTTGGGCAGCATGGTTACCGCCTTCATCCATCCGCGGATCCAGTCATAAATGATGAGCTTCCCGTTGTAGTAATCCGGTAGCCTGGTTTCCTTGGGAAACATATTCGTATAATATACAGGGCCAGCCATAGCATTCCTGCCGCCTGATCCTACCTGCGGAAAGTCGGGGGAGGCTGCATAAGGATACCAGATAAATGCAGGTTGGGCCGGTGGCAATATGCTTAACCCCGTGTTGTTTCTCGAAGCGTTAACGGGATGTGCGGGGTCAAAATTGTCCCCGCTTTGCCCGGTACTGTAATCATATTTCCTGTAGGCGTAATTATTACCCACAAACAGCGGCCATCCAAAATAGCCGGCCTTGCGCGCCTGGTTTATTTCATCATAGCCACGGGGTCCGCGTTCTTTAAAATTGTCTGAGCCAGCATCTGGCCCCACCTCGCCCCAGTATAAAAAGCCGGTTTTCTGGTCTACAGAAATACGGTAGGGGTTCCGGTTGCCCATTACATAAATTTCGGGTCTTGTCTTTTCCGTTCCTTTGGGAAAAAGATTGCCATCGGGAATTTCATAGCTGCCATCGGGGTTTACCTTTATGCGGAGGATTTTTCCGCGGAGGTCGTTGGTATTACCGCTGGATCTTCCTGCATCGTATTGCTGGTGACCCGGTATATCATTCATTGGGCTATATCCGTTATTAACGAACTTTACGCCCGGTTCATCAAATGGGGTAGCATTATCACCTGATGAAACATAAAGCAGTCCATCCGGGCCAAATGCGATGGATCCGCCGGTATGACAGCAGATATCTCTTTGGGATTTTACTTCAAGGATCACTTTTTCGGTAGCCGCATCGAGCGTGTCATTTTTAAAGGTGAACCGGGAAAGTCTGTTCACCGCACTGTCTGCGGGGCTATAGTAGATATACACCCAGTTGTTTTTGGCAAAGTCCGGATCCTTTTGCAGTCCAAGCATACCTTCTTCTGCGTTAACGCCGGGTACATCCGTTTTGTAGTAAACATTTAAAAAGCCAACCTGTGTTACTTTTTGGGTAGCGCTCTTGTACAACATGATCTCTCCCCGCCGTTGTATAACCAGTACGTCAAAATTGGGTAGGATCGTCATTTCCGTTGGCTCAAAAAAAGTACCCTGTGATAGCTGCTCTTTGGAGAACCGGTCGTCATCGGGAGGCATTTGGGTTGTGGCCTTTGAGTAGTTCAGCTTTTTATTATCGCCGATTGCATACCGGATGCCGCCTAAAATATGTTGCAGGTATAAGGTATCTGAGAACGACTCCGGCGTATGCCCCAATTCGGTATAGAACGCCCTTCCGCCATCAAATGCGTGATACCAGGCAATGGGATGCGCTGCACCGTTCTTGCCGCCCTGATAACTTTTTTCATCGATGGTCAGGATCACGTTTACGGATTTGCTCATCTTTTTGAAGTTGTAAAACTCATCGGTTTTTTTCCATTGCAGCGGCAGGTGGCGGGTTGCGATATTGGTGCTGTCCTTTACCTGCAGAACGCCGGGCTGCACATTAGGGAAACTATCAGTGATACCCGGATGATCCAGAAAATAGGCACCCGCTAACCTTCCATACCAGCCCCAGTCCGGTTCGCAATCCGTTGCCGCATGAATGCCCATGTAACCACCTCCTGCCTGTATATATCTTTCAAAAGCGGCTTCCTGCCGGTAGTTGAGCACATCCCCGGTGGTGCTGAGAAAAACAACAGCGGCATACTTTTTTAAACTGTCGTCAGTAAAGATCGTGGCATCTGTGGTGGTGTCCACATCGAAGTTATTGGTTACACCCAGCTTTTGAATGGCCGTATTTCCATCTGCAATGGATTCGTGGTGAAAGCCGGCAGTTTTGCTAAATACGAGTATTCTTGGCTTTCCGTTTTTTGCGGCACAGGATCCCAAAAGCAGCATAATCATGAAATAGCACAGACGTTTTAAAACGGATGAAGATGGATGCATAAAGATGAATATTGTTGATTTGATAAAACGGCTAACAGGTACACGAGGCATTACCCCGCCGGGAACAATACCGGGCATTCCTGCGCTGTTGGCAACAGGCCGGTCCTTGCGGCAGAGTGGGATCGGGTAAGAACGAGGCATCGGCAACCGTTATTTTAATGTTCTGGCAATAAACCATTATTGCAAAAATCCGGAAATAGAACGCTATTAGCGATAATATGCAAAAATAGTATCAGTTTCTGTTAAAATAAATGCATGCTATGCTGTGAAGTAGGGGCCAAAATAGTATTGAAGTTGTTTAAACTTTTGAACGCGCGCATAGTTCCCGCAGATTTACGCCAATTTTTGCGCAGATTTTCGCAAAAAATCAATCTGCGGTAATCAGCGGTGTATTGCATCCATCTAAAATCAGCGGGAAAATCAGACGATCCGCTTTTTTGGAGAAAAAGTTTAAACAACTTCATCCAATAGACGCGAACTATGCTTTTTATTTCAAAAATAAAAAAGCCGCCCCAATTCCTTTTGAGACGGCTTCTGTTTTTTTGAACGGGCCGATCAGAACTTAAATGCAGCGGTTACCACAAAGTTCCGGGGAGGAATGGGATTGATGCTATAGTTCTCATGCACATAGTAGTTAAAGGTATTGGTGATATTTGCCAGTTTGGCCAGCAACGACCATTTTTTATAGGTATATCCGGCAGAAACGTCAACAGTAACAAACCCGTCTACTTTAAACATCCGGTCCCTGATGGTGCCGTTGTCATCTGAGTAGTCATTGTTCCAGCCCGCATTGCGTTCTCCTACATAGTAAATACCCCCTCCAAATTTCAACCCTCTTACGGCTCCGTCCTGGAAGGTATAGAAGGTCGTGGCGTTTGCGGTATGCGCAGGGCTGTTTACCAGGCGCGGTCCTTCTACAAAACTTCCTTTCCGGCCGGAGGTTTTGGTATAGCGCATGTTATTGTAGCTATAGCCGGCCAAAATGTCCCATCCTTTTACCGGCTGGCTTTTCAGATCAACCTCAATACCATCGCTGGTAGTTTGGCCGGTCAGCTCCCTGTATTCCGGATTTTCAAGAGCGGGTTGTGACAGGTTGCTGTTGATGATACGATATAATGTAAGGTTTGCGCTTAGCAGCCCATCGAGGAAATCATTTTTTACACCGAGTTCAAACTGGTCGATGAACGACGGTTTTAAGGGCTGATTGTTTATATCTCTGCCTGAGTTTGGAGAGAACGAGTTGGAATAGCTTGAAAAAACGGTTGTATGATTGGTAGGCTGATATACCAGACCGATCCTGGGGGAAAAGGCTTTGTCGATCTGTATGTTGCCGTAGGCCGCTGAGTCGTTTTGAAGATAGGTGGTCTGCGTGGGGTCTGTTTGCTGAAAGGACCAGCGGATGCCGGCAAGCAGTTTAAATTTATCGGAAAGGGTTACAAAATCCTGTACATAAGCTCCAAAACGTGTAACGAAGGCATCTGCCGAAGTTTTCCATTTCCAATCTGCGGGCATGTCGGTACGTGGGGTGTAAGCTGCAGGATCCACCAGGTTGATGGAGTCGTAAAATGTGCTGGCACTGTACGTAGAAGCCAGGTTGGTAGTTAGATCCCGCTCACCATCCATGCCGATCAATACTTTATGTCCGATAGTGCCGGTTTGGAACTGGCCGTTTAGGTTCACCTGTCCGGTATAATAATCTTGCTTATTGTTGGTTTTTCCCAGTGGTCTTCTCCATTTTCCGTTTACATCTGCCTGTATCCGCTCCAGGGAAAAATAGTCCCTTTCATAGTTCTGATATCCGGCCAGGGCGCTTAGCTGCCAGTTGTCATTGAATGTATGATTGAGTTCGGCTGATGCGGTGGCCTGGTTGGTTTGGGCGTATTGCCAGGGCGCTCCAAAAAATGCATTGCGGCCTACAGGGGTGACTGTTTTACCACCGTAAACGCCTGCTTTGTCGCTCATGGTTCCGATCCCAAAATCGGGCGTGAACTTGTGCTGCAGGTAATCGCCCTGTACCAGCAATTTTGTTTTTTCGCTTAGCTTAAACAGCAGCGAAGGGTTTACATAGAACCGCTCAGAATGTACCTCGTTGCGATAGCTGTTGGCCTTTTCATAAGTGCCGTTCAGGCGATAGGCAACGGATTGGCTGATGGGGCCATAAATATCAACAGAGGGCTTATAAAGGTCATAGCTGCCCACGCGCATGTTGATTTCGCCGCCGAAATTGAACCGCGGTTTTTTGGTGATCATATTGATGATTCCGCCGGGTGCTACGTTGCCGTATAAAAGCGCTGCGCCACCCTTTAAGACCTCTACGCTTTCAATGGCGCTCATTTCGGGCATGGCGCCGCTGTTGACGCGGAATCCGTTTTTGAAGGTGTTGGTATTACCCAGGTTGTAACCGCGGGCATAAAAGGTTTCCTGGGTGCTGGCGCGGGCCCCGCCCAGGTATACCCCATTTACATTTTTAACCACATCGCTTAAGCGCTGCGCCTGTTGGTTTTCGATAGTGGCCTGGCCAATGATTGTTACCGCCTGCGGCAGGTCCATAATGGGAATATTGGATTTGCCGATCCGCGCGGTTCCCTGGTTAATGCTGCCCCCAATACGGACAATCACTTCTTTTAACTCCCGCGCATTGAGGGAAAGGTTGTATTTGGAGGCCTCTGAACTCACGGGCGGCACAGTTACCGGTACCTCCTGGCTGGTTTCTCCTTCAAAAGAATATACCAGTATGTATTCGCCGTAAGGAATCTCGTTAAATTCAAAGTGCCCCTTCTCATTGGTTACAGCGTGTTTTTTTTTACCCTTGATCGTCACATTTACATTTGGGACCGGGTTGCCCTCCGGGGTTGTGATTACTCCCTCAATATTACCGGTATTGGTTTGCGCATTTACACTTAAAAACGTCGTTAGCGTCAATAAAAATAATAAAAGTTTGCTCATTTTCCTTAAAATTTCGCGGCGAAGGAAGTTCATTTCCTGCTTTTTTATTTTCTAAATGCGGAAATTCATTTACGAAATCGGGAAAAATGCGTTTGCGAAATCGGAAAAACTGTTGGTATCGGTCTGTGTAAATTATTTGTAGCAGATTTGTTTTACCTTTATAGCAAAACTGTTGTGTTATGTATCCGGCAAAAAAGACTACAACGAAATTCAACACAAAAAAATCTATTGAAAAGACAACGGCTAAGGATCGCCAAAAATGGACGCTATCCATAGGTAAAAGAACATACAGCTGGACCAATGATATGGAGCGGATTGAGATTGTCAGGCGGGGGCTGCCTTATGATGCTATCGAAGAAATCGGCAAAAAAATCGATCGTCCTGTAAAAATGGTTCTGACTGCTATTAGTATTCCGCAGACTACCTACAATAAGAAAAAAAAGGAGCAGTCTTTGCTCGAAAAGAAAGAAAGTGAGCTGGTTTTGCTGATCAGCGAGCTGGTGGACTATGGCATTGAAGTCTTTAATAAGGAGGAAGAAAAATTCCAGCGCTGGCTGAAAAAGCCCAATCAATCATTAAGCGGCAATATTCCTGAATCAATGCTGGACACCGTTTCAGGAATCAATGAAATTAAATATGCTTTAAACAGGATCGAATTTGGAAATTTAGCATAAGATGATCGTCTATCGCATAGAAAGGGAAAAATACTTAGATACAACGCTGCAGGGTACAGGAGCATCAATGGTGCGCGGCTACAGGTGGAACAGCTTAAACACCCGAATGGTGTATGCTGCGGAAAGCAGGGCCCTGGCCACTCTGGAAGTTGCTGTTCATTTAGATCTGAGCGAAGATCTGCCCATCGATCGCTATTATGTGGAGATTGAAATACCCGATGATCTTCCCATCCAGGAGGTATTGGTGGAAGATCTTCCCGGCGATTGGAATGCTAAACCTCCTGTACCAGCCACGCAAATAATAGGGGATGACTTTGTTCATTATAATGAAGTAGCCGTTCTGAAAGTACCCAGCAGTATTGTTCCTGATGAATTCAATTATTTGATCAATCCCTTTCATGAGGACGCTAAACGTATCCGGGTGATACGAACCAGAAAAATGGAATTTGATCAGCGGTTTAAGCTGTAGTAAAAATTCTATCCTATTTAGCGGCCTGAATATTAAAGGTGATCTTAAAACCGCACTTCATCGTCCCGATGCTGTGCATAGGCTTTTTTGAAATCGATGGTTGTTACCTGGCTGGCAACAAAACGGATTCCGCCCAGGATGTGATTTAAATAAACCGGGTCGCTATAGGATTCTTTAGCATGGCCCAAAACGGTTACCCAGGTATGACCGCCATCAAAAGCGTATTCCCATACGGCAGGGTAAAAGTCGCCATAGGTTCCTCTGTTGATTCTTATGTTTGCCGCGTGTCCGGGAAGGGTGGAATCAATGGTACGCAGATCGTGTACCATCAAAGCCCGGGGACCGGGATAAAGTTCTTTGGCAAAGTAACATTCATCGGCCCTGCTCCACACTGCGGGAACCCCCTTCATAGAGGGATGTTTACTATCAATAACCCGCACGGTAAATTCCTGGAACCGGGCATGCCAGGCAAATGTGCCGCCCAGCATCATTTTGAACCAGCGCCAGTTGCGCTCGGTTCCGGTTACGGAATGCAGACCCACCAATCCACCCCCGGCTTCAATATAACGGCGAAAAGCAAGCCGCTGCGCATCGGTATCAAATACATCATTATTAGTGCTTGGAAAAATAAGGAGGGTATATTGCTTCAGGTTTTCTTCGGTCATTACCGATGGCTGAGAGCTGGTGTCTACTTTAAAGCCATGAGCGGCACCCAGCTGCTGAATGGCTTTAACGGCAAAGGGAATATTATCATGTACGAACCCCTTGCCATTTTTGGTGTACACCAGTACCTTTACTTTTTTCCAGTTAACGGGTTGCCCCTGAACCATTGCTGCAGCAAACAGAAAGGCTGCCAAAAAAAGAACACCGCTTCGTAAATTCATTGCTATTTTTATTTAAAAGTGATTTTTGGAGGATGGGCAAATGCCTGCCAGGCTTCTTCCGCATGGGCTTTGGGCAGCTGGTTGTTAAACACCAGGAAGCGGTATCGTAAGATATATTGCCTGCCGGGTTCCAGCAGCCAGTCCTTATTTTTTGTAGGAGAAAAATTGAGGAATACATCCCCGCGTTTGTTCATATTTTCCGGCCACACCCGCAAGGGCTCCGGGTAATTATAGTTAGCAGGGTAGCTCATCATTTCGAGTCCGCCATATTGCTGGTTCAGCTGCCCCTGCGCCACACACCAGCGCGCCGTACTGCCGTCTGCTTCTTTCCGGTTCTTTCCTTCCGAAGTAAAAATAACGCTGTTATCCTTGTTCCAGGCTTCTGTGGCACGGATGCCAAGGCCGCCGTACCGGTATTCCAGCAGTTTTACAGGGCTGGAGCTGGCGCAGCTGAGCTGTACCGTTACATCCATGATGTAATAGCTGTTGTTGCGGCTGTCCGGCCGGTAAATCCGAATGGTTTGCAGCTCGTTGATGGCATTTTTTTCGGTTCCGTCCTTTTTAAAGGCAATATGCTCGTGCAGGGCTTCAAAACCCGAGTAGACGGGCCCGTTATACAGGGCGCCGAATCCTGCAAAGCGTACGGTTCCTTTACGGTCTTTCAGGTTCCAGAAGTCCACGGTATCTTTTTCAAACAATACATGCGTCCACGGGTTCCACATGCCCCAATGGTGATAGTGATCGGGGGCGTTGATCCTTGTTAGTTCTTCGCCGTTAGGCGTCCACAAAGGATGAATAAAGCCGCTGCGCTTATAGGCTGTATCAATGCCTTTGGGGGGATACACGGTTTCTGAATGATACCGGAGGAGGTTTTTACTACCGTACTGAATGGTAAGCGCGCCCTGGTTCATGCGGCCCTGCAGGCTGGTAGCTGTGTTATTGCCGGCTGTTGTTTTGGTGAGCTCAAAACTGCGGATCTTTTGTTTGCCGGGCTCCAGCATCCAGTATAACCGGCGGGTGCCACTGGTTTCGATCTGGAAGGGAACGATAGTTTTTTGCCCGCCCGTTGTTTCGAGCAGCTGCAGGCTGCTGTCTGCTTCAAATGTAATTGCATCCAGGTCCATGTTCATCGGGATGGAGAAGGCTTCTTTGCCGGTTGTTTTTACCTGCCAGCTGCTGATGCGTTGGGCACAAAGCGGGGCCGCCCCGGCTAATAGCGCAAAAGCCAGGAGGTAAAGCGTCTTCTTTGTCATGGTACTATTTGGTTTCTGATTTTTTTGCGAGTTCCAATGCTGCGGTGGTGGTAAAATATTTGGCAATCATATTGGGTACTTCCCAGGCGGGCATCTTCTTTTCTTTCAGGAACTGAAGGTAACGCTGCATTACCTGGCCAAAATGTGCTTCATGTCCCGTATTGTATTTTTCAGGGATCACTACCTGCCATCCTGCGGCGGTCTTTGTAAGTTCAATACCCGGGTATTTTGCCTGTACCTGTGCTAATGCGGCCGTGAGGTCCTTTTCAAAACCGGCATCTGATTTTTTAGCAGGTTCAATATACAGTACCGGTTTATACTTTTGTTCGGCTCCCTGGCGAATGATCAGGTTGGCCCGGGTTCCCCTCATAATGGAATAATGGGTGTCGCCTGTTCCTGCTGGTGCTTTGTACCCCCAGGTTACCGATACCCGGGCGTTTACACCACGTAATTTATAGTTGAAGCTTCCGTTGCTGTAGATGTTGAGTATCGAATCGTTTTTAACATCCTTCTTCAGATAATCCGGAAAAGCGGGTTGCTTTGTAAGCTCCGAAAACTGGCTGAGGGTTACAGGCGTTGTCCACCGTTTTGCAGACACCATCTCAATGTCCTTTTGGTAGTCGATTGCCTGATCGGGGAAGCATTCCCATTGTACCAGATCTACCAGGTGTGTGGTTACATCTACAATTCCCTCGCCTTGCTGGGTAACATCCAGGAACCAGGCTGGGCGCTGCAATACGGATCCTGAAACCAGTTTATAAAGGTAATGCACGCTTTCTTTGGTAACGGCGGGGTTTTCAGGCGTGCCTTTTTCGAGGTCGCCAAATACCTCCCTGATCTGTGAAAATTCCCGTTGTAGCTGGGTGTTGATCTCAAAACGCTCGGTCATGATATCATATAGGAGCACGTTCTTTTCTGCTGCTTTTGCAAAGGCATTTTTTACCAGTTCAAAACCCGCTTTATCAATGGCCATGGGTTTATCTGCCAGCACATTCAGCCCCGCGTCCACGGTATTGAGCACATATTCTGCTTTCTTCTGGTTATTGCCGCTCATGACCACAACATTGCCCTTTTTCTCCGCGATCATTTTCTGGAAGAAATCGGCTCCGGTATAAACGTTTTCTTTCCAGTGTGTTGGGTTTTCTGCACGGGTATTATAGGATTCGATCCTTTTTAAATGCAGGTCCACATCCTGGCCTTCGGGGGCATATACGTATACGTTGCTGTCCACATCGGGGTACATTTCCTTTTGTACCAGGGCAGCATGAAAATGCCCGGGGTCCAGCGTGATCAGCGTGATCCTGGAGGAATCTGCTGTAGCGGAATTGCCCGATTCGTTGTTTTTACAGGAGATCATTGTGGCGAGCAGCGCGGCGGGTAATAGAAATTGCTTCATTTATTTTTTCAGTTTATTCAATACATAATTAGTGCCGTAGGGGTGGCGTTGCGGTCTTGATAAAAGCTTATTGGCTTCAATATTATTTTTAAAGACTTCTTTTTTGGGATCCCAATACAGTTTGGTTCCCAGTTTCATGGCGGCGTGGGCTACCAGACAGGCGCTGCAGGAGCGATGGGCCACTTCCGCCGGGCTGATGGTCGGTTTTTTATTAATAATGCAATCAACCCAATTGAGGTGCTGCTCCCGGCTTTCGTATAAATGTACTTCATTAGGACCAATAACTGAAGTAAGAAGTTTGGGATCGCTGGCACTGAAGGCTTTGCTTGGCTTGGCTCCGGCGCCAGGGTCGGAGGCGGTTACGCCCACATTTCCGCGGGTTACAAAGATCCATCCATTGCTTCCTTCAAACTTAACGCCATTGGGATTTTTACTGTTGATGAGCATGGTAACCCCATTGGCATATTTTGCTTTTATCTCATAGTCGCCATGTACGTTCCACAGGCCGGTTTTTGGAAATTCGGCACTGCCTTCTATTTCAATGGGGCCGGTCAGTTCCGTATTCATCCCCCAGTGGGCGATATCGATATGATGCACGCCCCATCCGGTAATCATGCCGGCACCAAATTGTTCCTGCCGCAGCCAGCCGCCTCTTGATTCCACGTCTTTCTGGTTGTGCACACGATCCTGCGTATAGTAGATATAGGGGGTGGAGCCCAGCCACATATCATAATTAAATCCTTCCGGTATGGGCATTTCGGCGGTATTGCCTCCCGGCGGGTCTGCCGGCAAGCCCACGTGCACAGTGTGCAGTTTACCGATGCGCCCGTTTCGCACCAGCTCGCAGGCTTTTTTGAATTGCGGCCAGGGGTTTACCGAACGTTGCTGGCTGCCCAGCTGAAAAACCACACCGGATCCGCGTACCACATCGCTCATAGAGCGGCCTTCTTCGATGGTCAGCGATGTAGGTTTTTGCAGGTAGATATGTTTGCCGGCAAGGGCTGCTTCCATGGCGGGCTGCGCATGCCAGTGATCCGGGGTACTAATGATGACCGCATCAATATCTTTTTGCATCAGCATTTCCTTATAATCATCATGCATTTTGATATCGATATAACCGGCTTTGCCGGTTTTTTTTTCGTACCAGCCTTCTACTCTTTTTTTACCGGCTTCCAGCCGGTAGCGGTCAACATCGGCCATTGCCACAATCCTTGCCGATTCATGTTTGAACGTTTCTACAAGATCGTGCGTCATCGCAATGCGTCCACAGCCGATCTGTGCAATCTGGATTTTATTGCTGGGGGCATCCTTGGTAAAAAAGGAGGAGGGCACAATCATGGGTACTTTGGGCAGCAGGAATGCGCCTGCTGAAAGAGTGGCGGAGCTCTTGATAAAGTTTCTTCTGCTTTTTGCGTTAGACATGTTCTTAAAAATTAAAACAGTATTGAAGCTGTTGTGTGAATGCCTGGTAGCAACAAAGTTTTGTGAAGCAATCGTTGCAGGCATCTATTGTTGTTACGAATAACTAAAGTAGCAACTTTCATTGACAGGCAACTGAATTAAAAGCTTCAATTTTTACTACAACGTTTGAAATAAAAAAACCGCTCCGGGCATTGTTCCGGAGCGGCTTCAATTAGTCGTCATCTTGTAACAACCGGGTGGTATTCGGCAAATAAATTCAAACAATTCCAAAATACAATTGGTGAATTATTTTTCCACCAGGAGTTACAAGATGACAGGCTCTTTATTTACCCGTCATCATTTTCCTGAGATTTAGCAGGCCATACCGCATGCGACCCAATGCGGTATTGATACTGCATCCGGTTATGTCGGCAATTTCCTTAAAACTCAGGTTGGCAAAGTGGCGGAGGATAATCACCTCGCGCTGCTCCTGGGGCAGCTGCTCCAGCATGTCCTGGGCCTTGCCAATGTTTTGAACGGTGATAATTTTTTCTTCTACATTCTGATCCGAGGAGTTAATGGTATCCAGAACCTCGTGATCCACGCTGTTTTTTGTAAACGGTATCCGTTTCAGCTTCCGGAAATAGTCTACACAAAGATTATGGGCAATACGCATCGCCCAGGGCAGAAACTTGCCTTCCTCCTTGTATTTACCATTTTTTAAAGTCTCAATAATTTTTATAAAAACATCCTGGCAGATATCTTCAGCGTGATATTTGTCCTTTACAAGAAACAATACCGTGCTGAACAGTTTTTCCTGGTAGCGGTTCAATAATGAATCCAATGCAGGCGTATGTCCTTTTGAAAATAGATTTATGAGCTCGTTATCAGTCTTCTTTAAGTAAGTTATCATCCGTTGTCCAGATTAGTGCAGGATTGCTCCTGCATTTAGATTAAAACTTAGTTCAATAGCCTCCGAATTTACCCTTTTCCACATTTATTTTCCAATCCCTGGGTAAACGAGTGTTGCGAAAATAGGCGTTTCAACGTTTATGGGCCGCTCTTGGGTCGGAAAATTGCCCCCAAAATCTTCAAAATAATGTTAAAATTTTTTAACATTATTTGTATTTAGTTGATATACAGGTTTATATATTCTACTCTTTGAGTAGGACTTCTTCGCGCAAGTACGTTAAAATATCTCCTGTTCGTAAAAAATGGGCGCCATTTTCAGGGATTTAAGAGCTAAATTTGTGCCTCTTAAAATTATGATTGGAATGGCGAAGGCAAAAACCGTGGAAAAGAAAGATGAAATTTTTGTGAAAGGCGCCCGGGTGCATAACCTCAAAAATGTAACCGTAGGTTTTCCCAGAAACCAGATTATTGTGGTAACGGGCGTGTCAGGATCCGGCAAGTCTTCCCTCACCATCGATACCCTGTATGCCGAAGGTCAGCGCCGCTATGCAGAAAGTTTGAGCGCCTACGCCCGGCAGTTTCTGAACCGGATGAACAAGCCGGATGTGGATTATATCAAAAATCTGTGCCCGGCCATTGCCATAGAGCAAAAGGTAATTACCCGCACCCCCCGGAGTACCGTGGGCACCATGACGGAGGTTCATGATTATCTCCGGTTACTTTTTGCCCGCGCCGGTACCACCATCTCTCCCGTTTCGGGAAAGGAAGTAAAAAAAGACGATGTAGCGGATGTGATCGCCGCTATTGAGCAATCGGAAGCCGGCAGCAAAATTTTTGTACTGGTTCCATTTAAACTGCATTCCAACCGCAACGTCCGCGAGGAACTGAACATATTATTGCAAAAGGGCTTTACAAGGATTGCCGCAGGAGCCGGCACACAGGAGGGCGGACTGGAGATCCTGGATGTGGAGGACTTGCTGGAGCAGGATGACGCAGCCTTGTCGGGAATACCGGGCGTTTCAAAAACGGGGACAAAAAGCCCGTCCTCCGGGCAGGTATTTGTATTGATTGACCGGATCATTGCACGTGAGCTGGATGAGGACGACCGCCACCGGCTGGGAGATTCGATCGGCACGGCGTTTTATGAAGGAGAGGGTACCGTGTTTATACAAACGATTACCCCGGCCGGCAAGGCGCAGCTGCATAACTTTAACAACCGGTTTGAACTGGACGGAATCCTGTTTGAAGAACCCAATCCCAACCTGTTTTCTTTTAATAATCCGCTGGGCGCCTGCCCCACCTGTGAGGGTTTTAGCCTGGTGCTGGGCATTGATGCAGACCTGGTGATTCCCGATAAACGGCTCAGTGTTTTTGAGGGCGCCGTGGCTCCCTGGAAGGGCGAAAAGCTGGGGAAGTGGAAGGACCGTTTTATAAAGGCGGCAACCGGGTATGATTTTCCCATACATAAGCCGGTGGCGGATCTTACCAAAGAACAATATGCGCTTTTATGGAAGGGCAACAGCTCTGTTTATGGCGTGGATGATTTTTTTAAAGAAGTGGAGCAAAACCTGTATAAAGTACAATACCGTGTGCTGCTGAGCCGTTACCGCGGACGCACTACCTGCCCGGATTGCGATGGATACCGGCTGCGGAAGGAGGCCCTCTATGTAAAAGTAGGCGATAAAAATATTGGTGAACTGGGCGCCATGCCCGCGCGGGACCTGAAGGCCTGGTTTGAAAAACTAAAACTGCCGGCGCATAAGGCGGCTATTGCCAAACGGATCCTTTTGGAGATCAACAACCGGCTCGATACCCTGCTAAAAGTAGGACTGGGCTACCTGACCATGAGCCGGGTTGCCAATACACTCAGCGGCGGCGAAAGCCAGCGGATCCAGCTTACGCGAAGCCTTGGAAGCAACCTCACGAATTCCTTATATATTCTGGACGAACCCTCCATCGGCCTGCACGCGCGGGATACAGACAACCTGATCAAAGTGCTGAAGGAGCTTCGCGATCTGAACAACACGGTGGTGGTGGTGGAGCATGATGATATGATTATGCGGCATGCCGATCATATTATTGATATGGGGCCCCTTGCGGCCCACCTGGGCGGCGAAGTGGTTGCCGCCGGCACCTATAAGGAACTGCTCAAAGATAAAAACAGCCTTACCGGTAAATACCTGGGCGGAACCTTTGCTATTGAACCGCCGGCAACAACCCGTAAATGGACGCGCTTTATAAAGGTGGAGGGAGCGCGGCAAAACAACCTGAAAGATATTACAGTTACTTTTCCGCTGAATGTGCTGGCTGTGGTAAGCGGTGTCAGCGGAAGCGGGAAGACCACGCTGATCAGGCAGATCCTGTATCCCGCATTGCAAAAGATAAAGGGCGAGCCGGTAATGTCTGGCGATAAAGTGGGGTTTCATAAAGCAATAACCGGCGATGTAGACAGTGTGCAACAGATAGAAATGGTGGACCAGAACCCGATTGGCAAATCATCAAGAAGCAACCCGGTTACCTACATAAAAGCCTATGATGAAATACGCGATCTTTTTGCCAAACAGCCTTTAAGCAAGATGCGGGCATTTCAGCCAAAGCATTTTTCCTTTAACGTGGATGGGGGCCGTTGCGATACCTGCAAAGGGGAAGGAGAGCAGGTAGTAGAAATGCAGTTCCTGGCAGATGTGCACCTGCTTTGCGAAAGCTGCGGTGGTAAACGCTTTAAAGAAGAGGTATTAGAAGTGAAATACCGCGATAAAAATATTCATGATGTGCTGGAGATGAGCGTGGATGCTTCATTG
This sequence comes from Niabella hirudinis, assembly GCF_051201075.1. Lineage (NCBI taxonomy): Bacteria > Pseudomonadati > Bacteroidota > Chitinophagia > Chitinophagales > Chitinophagaceae > Niabella > Niabella hirudinis. The sequence continues at coordinate 107,777 of NZ_JBPEHJ010000005.1, read as the reverse complement.
GAGTTTTTTAAAGATGAAAAGAAGATCCGCGAGGCCATACAACCATTGAGTGACGTGGGTCTCGGTTATATCAAGCTAGGGCAATCCTCCGATACGCTTTCCGGTGGCGAAGCACAACGGGTAAAACTGGCCTCATTCCTTGGCAAAGGCAAAAGCAATCATAAAGTGCTCTTTATTTTTGATGAACCCACAACGGGTTTGCATTTTCATGATATTAAAAAGTTACTGGCCTCTTTCAACGCATTGATCGAACAGGGGCATACCGTACTGGTGATTGAACATAATATTGATGTGATCAAGAGTGCGGACTGGTTGATAGAGCTGGGCCCCGAGGCCGGCGATGGCGGCGGTGAGCTGGTATATGAAGGCATACCCTCCGGTATTAAGAAAGTGAAAGCAAGCTACACCGCGAAATACTTATAGCGGGAAATGAACATCCCGGCATATTCCTCCATACAATTTAATCGTTAAGTTTAAAACACTTCAAACACAACCCTATCGGTTGCACCACTACTTTTTGTTCTGGTGAACGAGATGGTCTTATCGGAGCTATTTAATTGTTCCAGGGTAAAAGGCTGCATGCTATAACTCAGGTCAATGTAGCTGTAAACGGGGATGAGTACTCCAGAGTTGTTGTTGTCAATTGAAAAAAGAGGCTGTATTTCCTGATCAGCGCTTTCACGGCAAATAGAGCTTCCAAAGTTAACCTTTAGAAGGGCCACAAACCGTTCGGGATCCAGGTTCGTTTCAGGGCGATCCAATATTACTGAAAAGATATCGTCCTTCATACAGCTGAACATGGAATTGTAATAGTCTGTTGTTTTACCATTTTCGGTAATATCCCAGCTTTTTAATTTCAGTTTTGCGTTGGCTAACAAGCGGGCTGCGTCTTTAGAGCGGCCTGTTTTATAGCTGTTTGGGTCTTTGACGGCATCATTGGGGTCGAAGGCCAGAAAGCTGCGGGCAGAGGTTCCGGATGGGCTTAAAAAAGGAAGGCTGGCACCTTTGGAATCGGTAACAAGAATAAAGGTCATGTCTGCTATATTGGACGGAACTGATGTGGTAACCGTAATATATTCTCCGGGCTTTGCATAAAGGATTTCTTTCTTTGTGCCGTTGACGCCAACTTCCGCAGTACGGTTGGGCTCAACAGAGGATCCAAAACGGAATGTGGCGGCAGCAGCAGAGCCATTTGATAACTGGAGCGTATAGGGGACTCCTTCTTTGGGCGGGTTGTTTGCCTCGTTGCTTTTTGAACAGGACAAAAAAGCCAGGCCTGCAAGAAGCAATAATGAAAACTGTTTTATCATAAGGGATTAATTTGCCGGTGAAAGTACCAATTTCCTAATTGTTAGGCTCTTCAATTTTCAGGGGCTGGTACAATACACCCAATCCGCCAACAAGGTTGGTGCCCTGCACAATGATCATATAGTTGCCCGCGCTTTCCGATGTATAAAAGGAGACCCGCGCTTTCCCGCTCTTATCCGTAATCACTTCCGGGTTCCAGTATACGGTGGTGCGCAAATCCGGTGCAGTGGTTTTTTCATCGGGCGTTGTATAGCGCGGACTATAGAATTGTTTTGCCAGCACCGGCGCTACCGGCTTGTAGAGATAGATGCCCGGTGTTTTTTTTGCAAAAGGACCTGCCCCCGATCGGGTAGTGATTTCTACAAACGAAAAATCCCTGGTAGCAGGACCGGAGTTCATTTGTTCCTGGATGCTTAAAAACTCGGAGCGGTAGGAGCTGTTGAATTTTGGAGTATTCATAACTTCAATAGCCCGTATATCTTCAGCCGAAAAATATTTTAAATAGCCATCAAGAAATAGCTGGTAATCGTTGGGGGCTCCGGATCCTCCCTCCCGGCTATAAAAAAAATGAAGATCAACGCCATCGATGATAAACCGGACCCTATTGCCACCAATCATATACGTAAGCTGGGTGCTCCTTGGCGGTGAACCCAGGTAAAATCCTTTCACCTGTTTGTACAAAACGTCCAGCAGGGATAGCTTAGGGGTTTTATCCAGTGCGGCTTCATTAATTATCTGGTCGGCACCACCATTTTTATTCAGATTTTTTGAACCGGGGACGGCAGCCGTTGTTTTTACGACCACTTCATCGAGGTAGTCCCCGTGTTTCCGGATCAGCTTGCGGATGGCCATTTGTTTATTTACAAAGTGAGCGGTGGCCGTGTCCAGCAAAATATTCTGCTGCGCCATAGAAGCAAGGACTCCGCTGTAAGAGGGGAATGAGGGTTCATTTAATTCGATCCCGATATTAAAAGCGCGCCCTCTTTTATTAAATGCTTCTATAACCAGGTTAACGCTGTCGTTGTTAAAATAAGGAAAATGCGCCAGCGTAAATATGCCATTGGCATTGGTGGTGGTGTCCATCAGGAAAGTGCCCTTTTTGCCCTCTTTTCCAAACAGGACCACTTTTGTATGAGCGAAGGGTTTATTAAAAATGTTGGTGGCCTTTCCGCTGATCATAAATTCTTTTTCCCGGTTGAATTTAAAAGTTGATGGCTGCCATTCATAACGGACCCAACCCTGGGTCAGCATCAATGCATCTACGGCTCCGGCTAAAGGATTCCCGAAATAATAATAGGGATCTTCGATGGTTCCTTTCAGGTCGGAGCTCAGGAGCATATAGCTCAGGATGTTTTCCGACTGCGGATCGATTCCTACCTGGCTGGTATCGATAACGGCTATGGAGAAGCTGCCGGAGACAAACTGTTTTTCGGGGTTTTGGGCCGTGAGCAAGAGTGAAACACTGTCCTTTTTCCGGTATACTTCTTTGCCGGAGGCCAATGATAATTGCAGCGGATCATGATGCCAGATAAAAACAGCCCGCTCATTTACAGGGCGCATAAGGCTGTCATAAATAGTAAACCGTGTGATGCCGGAGGGTATCATTTCTTTGGAAATGCGGAGCTGCGCCGGATTTGTTGAAATGGTCAGGGGGCCCTTAGCAAAAGCGATTCCCTTGGCGGTGGCCGTAAAATAGTACTTTTTGCCGTAGAGATCCGGAGTGCCGTCAATCAACACCCGGATGCTGTCAGTAGCAGGACTTGTCTGTACCTGCAACAGGGTGCCCGAAGATTGTGGATCGGGCAGTTGCACCGGCTTCCCGTTTTCAGGAAATGCGGTATAGTGGTTGCCCTGCTGCGGCGTAAAGGAAACAAGGCCCATTCCTTTATGAATAGCAGCAAATTTTGCAATTTCATTACCCTGGGCATCCCGGATGACTCCTTTAACCGCAACGCCCTTCCCATATACGTTAAGCGCCTTAAAGCCCAGCTGCTGTTTTTTGCCGGCAATAAAGCTGCCGCCTTCTGGCAGGAACTGGAGATCAATGGCTGCCTGCCCGCTGGTTTTAACGGGGAGCTGTATTTTGAGATCTTCCTTGTCTGCAATTTCAATAACCAGGTCCTTGTTATCCGCGTTGTTTTTAAGCAATGTGTCGATGTAGAGATTTCCTTCCCCATCGGTTTGGGTTTGCAGGCGGAGCAGGTTCCGGTTTTTGGACCGGATTTTCACTGTGACGTTTTTTCGGGCAATAGGGGCAAGAGTATTGGTGGTTAACCCGGCGGACAGGGAAATACGGTTACCGGCAAATGCTACTTCCCGGATACGTGCGTTCCATTCGTCTGCCCTGGGGTTGATGATGGTAAAGCGACTTTCATACAGCAGCGAATCGCCAAAATTGCGCATCCAGTTGGTATAGGCCCGCAGGATATAGCTTCCCTGGGGGAAATTGTTTTCGGTTAATACAATGCTGCTTTGAAAGCGTCCCCAGTAGCAGGGTGCGGCGGTTCTTTTTACTACTTCGTTGGCGGTATTGATAATTTCGATATAGGCAATGCCGGTACTATCGGTGATGGTATTGTTGCTGGCAGCAAGAATATAGCCCTTCATCCAGATGGTGTCGCCTACTTTATAATAGGGACGGTCATAATGGACAAACAGTTTTTCCCTGGGGGTATTATAGCTGCCCCGGTCATTAGCATCTATCTTTTTTTCCAGCGCATTAAACAGCTGGCTAAAACCTGCAACCGGCGCGGCCAGCGAAAAGCAGAGCAGAAATGCTGCATTTGTTATCCGGGATTTTAATTTGAAAATATTCTTCATTTTTGTACACAATTGTTAGGTTGAATGAAAACCTGTTGAAAATTTAAAACGTCCATCTTGGGATCAATAGATGGATCGTTCTGATCAGAAAAAGTTTAAACCGGTTTCGCATTTATTATTGATTGAGGCAGCCAAGGCCGGATTTGCTGTTTTATCATAAGGGATCCATTTACTGGTGAAGATAAATATTTTTAATTTTTGGCTTCTTCGACTTTCAGGGGCTGGTACAATATACCCAGCTCACCGCCAAGGCTTGCCCCCTGGACAATGATCATATAGCCGCCCGGGCTTTCTGATGTATAAAAGGAAATGGTTGCTTTTCCGTCATGATCGGTGATCACTTCGGGGTTCCAGTATACAGTAGTGCGCAGATCGGGTAGCACCGCTTTTTCATTGGGCGTGGTATAGCGCGGGCTGTAAAATTGTTTTGCCAGCACCGGCGCTACCGGTTTGTACAGGTAGATGCCCGGTATTTTTTTTATAAAAGGGCCGGCGCCGGAGCGGGTGGTGATCTCTATAAATGAAAAATCCCTGGTTGCTGCACCGAACTTCATTCTTGTCTGCATGCCTAAAAATGCAGAGCGGTAGGTGCTGTTGAATTTTGTCGTGTTCATGATTTCAATAGCCCGTATATCCTCCGCCGAAAAATATTTTAAGTACGCATCCAGGAAGGCCTGATAACTGTTATAGTTAGTGCTTTCGTATGCTGGTTCGTAAAATGTTTCCAGCGGATCGTAGATGGTGTGAAGATCGACTCCATCGATAATAAACCGTACATAGTTGGAGTTGATCGTATAAAGCAGTTTGTTACTTTTAGGTATTGAGCCCAGGGCAAACCCCTTTACCTGTTTGTATAAAACATCCAGCAGGGTTTGTTTGGGTGTTTTATCCAGTGTGGCTTCACGGATCACCTGGTCGGCGCCGCCATTTTTGTTCAGGTTTTTGGAACCTGTGATCGCGGCGGTTGTTTTTACTACTACCTCGTCCAGGAACTCGCCGTTCTTCCGGATCAGTTTGCGGATATCCATTTGCTTATTTACAAAATGGGCGGTGGCGGTGTCCAGTAAAATATTCTGCTGCCCCATGGAAGCCAGACTCCCGCTGTAGGACGGGAATGTGGGCTCATTTAATTCGATGCCGATATTAAAGGCTCGGCCTTTTTTATTAAAAGCCTGCATGACCATGCTGATGCTGTCGTTGGTAAAATACGGGAAGTGGGTCAGTGTAAATAAGCCATTTTCGTTGGTGGTAGTGTCCATCAGGAATATGCCGTTTTTTCCTTCTTTACCATACACGATCACTTTTGTATGGGCTAATGGTTTATTAAAAACATTGGTGGCCTTCCCGGTGATCGTAAACTCTATTTCCCTGTTAAATTTAAAACCCGCCGGCTGCCATTCATAACGTACCCAGCCCTGGGTAAGCATCAGCGCCTCAACGGCCTGGGGTAAAGGGTTTTGGAAATAATAATAGGGATCTTCGATGGTTCCTTTCAGGTCGGAGCTCAGGAGCATATAGCTCAGGATGTTTTCCGACTGCGGATCAATTCCCATCTGGCTGGTGTCAATAACGGCTATCGAAAAGCTGCCGGAGCGATGTTGCTTCCCGGGTGACTGGGCAGTGAGTGAAAGTGAGACGCTGTCTTTCAGCTGGTATACATCTTTATCAGAAACCAGCGATAATTGCAGTCCATCGCTATGCCAGATAAAAACAGCCCGTTCATTTACGGGTTGCATAAGACTGTCATAAAGGGTCAGCCTTGCAATGCCGGAGGGGATTACCTTTTTAGCGATAGGTATTTTTATGGGGGTGGGTGACAGGGTGACCGCTCCTTTGGCAAATGAGATTCCCGCAGCTGTGGCGGTAAAATAGTAACTCCGGCCATAGAGATCCGGCGTTCCATCGATCGTTGTCAGGATATCACCAGATGCGGGATCTGTCCGTACCTGTAATAGTGTACCTGAGGGCTGTGGGTTCGGCAGTTGCACCGGCTTCCCGTTTTCAGGAAATGCGGTATAGTGGTTGCCCTGCTGCGGCGTAAAGGAAACAAGGCCCATTCCTTTATGAATAGAGGCAAATTTTGCAACTTCCTTACCCTGGGCATCCCGGATGACTCCTTTAACCGCAACTTCTTTACCATACACATTAAGCGCCTTAAAGCCCAGCTGCTGTTTTTTGCCGGCAATAAAGCTGCCGCCTTCCGGCAGGAACTGGAGATCAATGGCTGCTTGCCCGCTGGTTTTAACGGGGAACTGTATTTTGAGATCTTCCTTGTCTGCAATTTCAATAACCAGATCCTTGTTATCCGCGTTGTTTTTAAGCAATGTGTCAATAACAAGGTTGCCTTCCCCATCGGTTTGGGTTTGCAGGCGGAGCAGGTTCCGGTTTTTGGACCGGATTTTCACCGTGACGTTTTTTCGGGCAATAGGGGCAAGGGTATTGGTGGTTAACCCGGCGGACAGGGAAATACGGTTACCGGCAAATGCTACTTCCCGGATACTTGCGTTCCATTCGTCTGCCCTTGGGTTGATGATGGTAAAGCGACTTTCATACAGCAGCGAATCGCCAAAATTGCGCATCCAGTTGGTATAGGCCCGCAATGTATAACTGCCCTGGGGAAAATTGTCGGCTGCCAGCGGAATGCTGCATTGAAATCGTCCCCAGTAGCAGGGGGCTGCGGTTCTTTTTACTACTTCGCTGGCGGTATTGATGATCTCAATATAAGCGATGCCGCTGCTGTCGGTTATGGTATTGCTGTTTGCAGCAAGGATATAGCCTTTCATCCAGATAGTGTCTTTAACCTTGTAATAGGGACGGTCATAATGAACAAATAGTTTTTCCCGTGGAGTGTCATAGTTGCTCTGGTTGTTGGCATCTACCTTTTTTTCAAGGATCGTAAACTGCTGGCCAAAACCGGTGAACGGCAGGGTCAGCAGGCAACAAAGCAGAAATGTTGTGTGCCTTGCCGGGGAAAACCGGTTCTTCAAATTATAACGAGTGTTCATTTCCCGTAAACAATGGTTTGGGTTGAATGGATATTACGCGTGGAGGCGGGCAAGAGCAGATTTAAAACCCGTCCACAGTTCTGCAACAATTTCAGCCGCGGGGCGGATCGATCCGATGGAGGCTGCAGCCTGGCCAATTTCAAGTTCTCCGTTTTCGAGGTCTCCTTCAAACATTCCTCTTTTAGCGCGTCCCCGGCCCAGCAGTTCGGTCAGCTGTTGAGGTGTGGCGCCTTTAAGCTCTGTTGCCTTTACCTGCTGATAAAAATTGTTTTTTAAAAGACGTACCGGTGCCAGTTGTTTTAATGAAAGTTCGGTATCGCCTTCCCCCACATCGACAACCCGTTTTTTAAAATCGGGATGGCAGGAAGCTTCTTCGCTGGCAACAAACCGGCTTCCGGCCTGTACGCCTTCGGCACCCAACGCAAAAGCGGCCAGCATCTGTTGCCCGGTAGCAATACCCCCCGCTGCAATTACCGGTATCTGCACGGCTGCGGCCACCAGCGGAATCAGTACCATTGAGGTGGTTTCTTCCCGCCCGTTATGGCCACCTGCTTCAAAGCCTTCGGCTACAACGGCATCACAGCCTGCCTCCTGCGCCTTCAGGGCAAATTTGCTGCTGCTGACCACATGTACTACAGTGATACCGGCATCTTTTAAAACGGGTGTCCAGGTTTTAGGATTTCCCGCGCTGGTAAAAACAACCGGTACATTTTCCCCGATAATTGTGCGGATATGCGCTTCGGGTTCCGGATACAACAGCGGCAGATTGACACCAAAGGGTCTGGAAGTGGCGGCCTTGCATTTCCGGATGTGCTCCTTCAGTACATCCGGGTACATTGAGCCGGCGCCAATAAGGCCCAATGCTCCGGCGTTGCTGACAGCGCTTGCCAGTCGCCAGCCGCTCGTCCAAACCATACCCGCCTGGATGATGGGATAGCTGATGCGGAATAGTTTTGTGATGCGGTTTTGAAACAATGGTGGTCATTTACGAGTTAAAGCCTGAAATCGGGCGCAAAATCCTGTACTCATCGGCTTAATGCTTCATGCTGATGAAGATACGAAGATCTTTTTTTGCTTTCAATGAGATTATGTGCCATTTTTTTGCAGCGGAATCCTGCTTCGTCTTGGCTCCTTGGTGTATGTATATGCGTCAGGTTGTTTTGCCTGCCGGATCCCGTAAGTCAATGAGGGGACACACGAAGAGGGAACCTGTCTACCGGCTGGCTGACAGGTTCCCTCTTTGTTCAATTACTCTTTGGGCCTCGCTTAAAAGGAACTGACATTTAACCGCCCGCCGGTGACACATTTGCCCGCGAGGGAGGAGGTGGGCGTTGTTGCTGAGAGAATCGCATTTTTAATAACGGCAGCCGTTGCGCCGGGATGTGTGGATGCGTATAATGCAACGGCTCCTGTAACGTGCGGCGTAGCCATGGAAGTGCCGCTATAAGATGCATAACCCGAACCTATTTTTCCTTTTTTGAGGCTTACCGGCACGGTTGAGTAAATGGAGGCTCCGGGCGCACCTAAATCCACGGTTGCACTGCCATAGTTCGAGAAGCTCGCCAATGCCCCGGTGCTGGTAATGGCTGCTACGGAAATAATATTGGTATTGGAATAACTGGCCGGGTAACTGGGTTTGGTATCATTGTTACTGCCGGCATTTCCTGCGGCAGCTATAAACAGGATTCCTGCATTATTGGCGCGTTCAATGGCATCCTGCAAAGCCTGCGAAAAGCCGCCGCCCCCCCAGGAATTATTGGTGGCCACTATATTGAGCCCCTGGCTCAGCTTCAGATTGGTAAAATAGTCGATCGCTTTTATGGCATTGGCAGTGGTACCGCCATTTGTACCCAGAAACTTTCCGCTGAGGAGTTTTACGTTCCAGCAGATGCCCGCTACACCTTTGCCGTTGCCGCCTACGGCTCCGATAGTGCCGGCCACGTGGGTGCCGTGATCATCGCTAACGCCATCAAACACCGAGTTGTTATTGCTTACAAAATCCCAGCCGTATACGTCATCAATATATCCGTTGTGATCATCGTCAATGCGATTGCCGGGAATTTCCCGGGGGTTTACCCCCGCATTGGCCTGGAGGTCCTCATGCATATACATATATCCTTCGTCAATGATGCCAATGTACACGGTTGCCGATCCGGTATGCCCGGACGACCAGGCGGCAGCAGCCTGGCTGCCGTAACTGTTAGCGGGTTTAGTGGCTGCACCATACATGCCCCAAAGGGCGCCGTTTAAGAAGTAAGGATCGTTGGAAACTTCAAAATGCTGGTAGATATAATTGGGCTCCGCATATTCCACTTCAGGAAATCCCTTTAATTTCTCAATCGTAGCCATGGTACCCGTGCCTGCTTCCAGCAGGGAAATGCCTTCCTTGTGGCCCATCTTTTCCATCAGTTTGGTCATGATTTTTTCCTTTATATGTCCGTTGATCTTATTCAGAATCTCCGTTTTTTTTGAGGACAAAATATCGTCTTTAAATTTTACCAGTATTTCGTTGGGCTCGTAACCGGGGCTGGTGGCTTTAGCCAGCTTTTGAGCGTCATTCTGATTTTGCGCGGTTAATGATAATTTTTGCTCAGGATTATAATTTTTCTGGCAGCCACAAAGTAGTATGCTGAGCATTGCTAAAGCAGCAACAAATGAGAATATTGGTTTCATCTGGGGAATTGTTTTGCGTTAAGAAAATTGGTTGATTAAAAATGCCGTATCTAATTTACGCCATCGTACGCACTTTATTCCGGAATGGGTATCGCTACTTTTGGCGATTGTCCGAAAAAAATCGCCAGCCGATTTAACAATTTAGCCGAAGTTTGCAGTGGAAATATGGATAAAAAGAAGGTCTGGAATATTTTAAAACCCGCACTGAAAATAGCTTTTACCCTGCTGGCTTTGTGGCTGGTGTATACCAAGGTAGATCTGGCTGCCGTGCGCAGATTGTGGAAAGAGGCCAATAGTTGGTGGCTGGTTCCCGCCGTAGCGGTTTTTATCATTTGCCAGGTGGTCACTTCTTTCCGGCTGCTTTATTTTTTCCGGAATATCGGGCTTCCGATTCCCGTGCGTTCCAACATACGTCTGTACCTGCTGGGAATGTTTTACAACCTGTTTTTACCCAGTGGCCTGGGAGGCGATGGCTATAAGATCATCGTATTAAAACAACGCTACGATACCACGCATAAGGATGTGTTTTCCGCTGTTTTTTTCGACCGGCTGGCAGGATTGTGGGGACTGGGATTCCTGGTCTCCTGTTTTAGCCTTACCATGCCGGAAGTAAGACAATATAGTACCTGGATCCTGGCTGCCTTCGGAGTTGGTACGGTAGTGTATTATTTTGTACTGCGCCGTTATTTCAGCCGCCTCAGCCGTCATTTTTTTACCACTCATTTATTGGGTATTTGTACCCAATCGCTCCAGCTGGTGACGGTAGCATTTATACTGGCGGCATTAGGTTGCAAAACGGCCTACTGGCCCTACTTTGCAATCTTTCTCTTATCCTCCCTCGCCTCCCTGTTTCCTTTTAGTGTAGGAGGTTTGGGCGCAAGAGAAGTGGCTATTGTTTGGGGTGCCGGTACCTTCGGCCTGGATAAAGACTTAGCGGTATCGGTGAGTTTAAGCTTTTACCTGGTTACGCTGGTAATAGCCCTGTCTGCAATCTTTATCCTGTTTGGCCGCGAACGGAACGGATCATCCGCAACAGTTGCAGACCCGGCAAAAGAGCAGTAAATTTAATTTTTGGTAAATATGAACGGAAGAAAAGGAACCTGGGCCCTGAGCTATTACGGAACATTTTTATACCGCATCCTGCTGGTGCTGTTCCTTTTTTTTATCTGCCGGTTCCTGTTCTATATACTGAACACACCACTGTTTCCGGGGATCGGGGCTGCAGATTGGGTTAAGATCCTTATAGGCGGGTTGCGGTTTGATGTAGCGGCTATGCTGTATTTTAATGGTCTGCTCATTTTCCTGATGACGGTTCCGGTTCCGTATAAGCTGCGGACGCACAAACGTTACCAGCGTTTGATTCAGTGGGTATTTTATTGTACAAACGGCATCGCATTGCTGCTGAATTGTATCGACTTTATCTACTACCGTTTTACGTTAAGACGCACTACCACCAGCGTTTTTAGCGAGTTTGCACATGAGCAGAACAAATCCGGACTTGCATTTAATTTCCTGATCGATTACTGGTACGTGGTATTGATCTTTGCGGGATTGATAGCACTGATGGTATTTCTTTACCGGAGGGTGAAAGTCCGGGAACAACCGGCTCCGTTGCGGGGAACCATTTATTATATAAAGGCATCCGTGATCTTTCTGGCGGGCATTGTTTTGGCTATCGGCGGTATCCGGGGTGGGTTCCGGCATAGCACACGCCCCATTACCGTAGGCGATGCGGGAGTTTATGTAAAACGCTCGCATGAGGTATACCTGGTATTGAACACGCCTTTTGTTTTTATCCGCACCATGGGGGTAAAGCCACTGAAAGAGCTGCATTATTTTTCCGATGCGGACCTCGCCGGCATTTATTCGCCCCTGCATACCCCGGCCGATTCGCTGCCATTTGTTAAAAAGAACGTAGTGGTCATCATCCTTGAAAGCTTTGGAAAGGAGTCGGTAGGTTTTTATAATAGGGAGCTCGACAACGGCCGGTATACCGGGTTTACACCGTTTCTTGATTCGCTGGCCGCCGTTAGTAAGATCTACTGGAACTCTTTTGCAAACGGCCGCAAGTCGATCGATGCCATCCCTTCCATTTTTTCAAGTATTCCCAGTGGGCTGGATCCTTTTGTGTTAACGCCCTATGTATCGGACAGCACGAGGAGTTTGCCAAAACTACTGGCAAATGAAGGGTATCATACTTCTTTTTTTCATGGGGCGCCCAACGGGTCGATGGGGTTTTTGTCATACACAAAAATGATCGGGATTGAACATTATTTTGGGAAAACCGAATATAATAATGATGCCGATTATGATGGCATCTGGGGTATCTGGGATGAGCCCTTCTTCCAGTTTTTTGAACAAAAGTTAAATCATTTTCCGCAGCCCTTTTTTTCCGGTATCTTTTCAGTATCATCGCATCATCCATTCAAAGTACCAGCGCAATATGAAGGTAAGTTTAAGAAAGGCCCCTTGCCGGTAATGGAGTGCATCAGCTATACCGATATGGCCCTCCGGAAGTTTTTTGACAAAGCAAAAGATCAACCCTGGTTCCATAATACGCTTTTTGTGATATCGGCCGATCATGCCACCGTTTCCTATCATCCGGAATACCAGAATGCCTGGGGCGATATTGCCATCCCTATTATCCTGTATGCCCCGGGCGACAGCAGTTTCAGGGGAGTGGACCCGGGTGTGATACAGCAATTGGATATTATGCCCACCGTGCTGGGTTACCTGCATTATCCCAGACCCTACCTGGCTTTTGGTGAAAATGTGCTGAACCGGAAAGGGCCGGGCTTTACGTACCAATACTCCGGAGGGCACCGCTGGATTGATGGGGATTACCTGCTCTTTTTTGATGGTAAAAAATCCACGGGACTGTACAACTTTAAACGGGATCGCTTAATGAAAACAGACTTGCTGCAGGATTCAGCACAAAGAGTCGCAGCAATGGAGCAGAAAGTGAAAGCATTTATTCAGCAATATAATAACCGGCTGATCCGGAACCAGCTGATGGCACCGGGGAAATAGGTTTGTTTCATGTTCAAAATTTCACGTTCAAAGTTGAAACCTGGCTTGATGGCTGAAATCTGGATGCTGGATACTGGATGCTGGATACCAGACAGCAGATGTCTATTGTCTAAAATCCAGGGTCTATTGTCTTTAGAATATAGATCGGAGTAAAGATCATCGAAGCGGAACGGGAGCTTCATTTTCACATTCCCACATTCCCAAATTATTCCCCATTAACCTTGATCTGATAAAAATTACTGGCAAAGTTTCCCGGTATAAAATCATTAACAAATGAAAACAATAGCCGGTACTTTCCGGGTTGCTGCGGCGCTTTAACGGGTATGCTCAGCTGAATGCTTTCGCCGGGCCTGAGTGTTTTCGGGGGAAGCGCGAAGCTGGAATCCGAATTAATAAAATTGTATTTTTCGATCAGGAAGGCATAATCTATCCGGAGTTTTGATTCCAGCGCCTGCACCTGCCCGCTTTTGTTGATGATAGTAAGCATCATCGGTTGTTCGCTCCCATATTTTATTTCTTTGGTGGGGTGCTCCAATACAATTCTTAACCCGTTGAGCGAATGGTACTGCGGCAGCGATAAAAGCCGGCCGGAGTTGTAAACCGTTTCAATTGGGGTACCCCTCCCGGGCTGCACGCTGGTGTTCTGCGTATAATAAAGCACATCCCTGCCATTTAAAGTATGATCATCCGTGATATTAAAATTTGTTTTGCGGTAGCCTTTATCATTGTATCCTGTGGTTTGCGCATCGGGATGGTAATACCGGTAAAGCGAAGGCAATGCGTAAGAATTGGAGAATACTACAGGCGTACGGCCCGCTTTTTCATAAACCGTATTGGCCCATACGCGGGCATAGGAAAAGGAACGGAAGTGTTTGATAAGATTTGCGGGCCCGTTGGGCACCAGGAAGAGGATGCGGGCCAGCAGGATGAGGCCAATATTGCACCATGCTGTTTTTAAAAGCAGCCGCTGGAACTTTGGGCGGCCATTAACGGCCAATGATAAAAAGAGCGCAATATAAGAGATGGCAGCGATCATGGTCCAGTGTGGTTCCACCGTGTTTTTGAAGGAGGAAAAAAGGAAAAAGATCAATGTGCCGGCAAACATAAAAACGTGGGCACGCATCAGCGCATCGCGGATCTTTAATTTAAAGACGGAGGCGTAGAACAACAGGGATATCAGCGGTCCCCAGATCAATACCTGCCCCAGCAGATAGTCGGTCGTGTAACTTATCCGGTATTTTTTGGCGATGCGTTCTATCAGATGAAAGCGTACTGTTGGCCAGTCGTTCAGGTATTGCCAGTAAAGATGGGGAACAAAGAGCAGGGATACCATCAGTACGATCAGCCAGAAATATTTATTGCCCAGCAGCCTCAGGTTGGAGAGCACTACAAAGCCCACCAGCAGGATGCCGTGATATTTGCTGTAAAACATCCCGGTAATGGCGATAGCCAGCCAGAGGCTGTTGATAAGGTTCTTTTGATTTAAAAAGCATTTATACCTCGAGAAGAACAGGGCCGCAAAAAAGAACAGGGCTGCATCCGGGGTAGTGATGAAGGCATACACATTCAAAACCAGGGTGGAGGCATACAACAGTATAAACCATTTAATCTTTTGCAGGTAACCGGGAAGGCCTTTATAAACGAGCGCAATGGAGCAGGTTGATAATAAAATAGTACCCAGCCGCGTAAAAAACGGCCCATGCCCTAAAAGCTCGCCCAGCCGGATAAAGAGCGTCACCATGGGGGGATGGTCAAAATAACCCCACTGCAGGTTTTGTGCCAGCATCCAGTAATAGGCTTCATCCCCATCTATGCCGAGGAAGGCAGCCTGCAGGCTGTTGATGAGGAACCACAGGATCATAAAACCGGCAAGCAGTTGGGTGTCGCTGCCTGTTGCACGGGCAATTCCCCTGCTGCCGGGGGCAAATGAAGAAAGCGTATCTGTATGTGCAGGCATAGTAAGGATGTCTGTTTACGCGAAAATACTAAATTGGCCACGAAGTCGCCAGGACCGGAGGTTTGGGGGGGCTTTCAAATTGTTGCAGCCCATAGAAGCAACATTACCCGGGAAGTCATCCCGGGCCGCCCCGGGATGTTGCACAACAATATGTATAGATGCTGAAATAAAGCTCAGCCTGACAGCGAAAATTTGAATTGCACCCAGGCTTCTCCAGATCCTCCTAATGATGGTATCCCAGCGAAATGCTGACGCCTATAATCGCCATTACAATAAATGTGACGAGTACATACAGGTAATCTTTTTCTATCAGGAATGCAATAAAGGAGAAGACAAGACGCAGCGCGGGAGTCAGGAAGAGCAGGATGATCCCCAGGAAAATAATGGAAGTGCCGCTGTGGCTTTCGATCCCGGCGATCATTTCTTTCAGCAATTGCCCGATGCTCTTGTCGGTTTCGGTAAAACTGGCGTAGTGCATGGGTTCCCGGCCATGTTTTACAAGGTATACAGCGCCTCCGATAGCACCGATGCTCAGTGCCAGCCATACTCCGTAACGAAGCAGGGTTCCTATAATAGTTTGTAATGTTTTATCCGTGAACCTGTTTTCTCGCATCTGTAACTGGTTTAAATCCTTCCGGCAATGCCGTTATAGATCATGTTAAATGCCAATAGTAAAATAAGGATTGCGAAGAAGATCCGGAGCTTGGCGGGGTTTGAACGGATCAGGATCCGGGATCCCGTCATCGATCCGAAAAGCACGCCGATCATCGTGGGCATACAGATACCGGGCTGCACATATCCCTTTTGCAGATAGATGACGGTGCTGGCGATGGCAGTTACTCCCATCATAAAATTACTGGTGGTGGTAGAAACCTTAAAGGGGATGCGCATGATATTGTCCATGGCAATAACCTTAAACGCTCCCGATCCGATACCCAGCAGCCCGGACATCATACCGGCAACACCCATCATGCCTAATCCTCCCAGTACATTTTTTGTACCATAGGAGATCGGCTGGTCATTATGATCCGGATAGCTGCCGTCCAGTTTTAGTTTCCGGGCCAGCGGGCTGCTTTGTTCCAACACATGCTCTTCTTTTTTTCGCAGCGAATTGATAGCAGAAAAGATCAGGGTCAGTCCAAAAAGTACCGCAATGAGGGAACCGGGGGCTATTGAGGAAATGAGGGCTCCGCAAACGGCCCCGGTGGTAGTGGCGATCTCAAGAAAGACCCCGAGGCGCATATTGGTAATGCCTTCACGTACATAAGCGGCGGCAGATCCTGATGATGTGGCAATAACAGAAACCAATGCGGCTCCAATGGCGTAGTGAATGTCAACACCCATTCCGATCGTGAGCAGCGGAATGATGATGACTCCTCCCCCAAGACCGGATAAGGAGCCGATCAAACCTGCCAAAAAAGCACCCAACAACATGATCAGTGTAAATGTAAGTACAGTCATATGCGATTGAATAGATTTCTGCGGGCGATGTTTGCACACCCTATCCGGCCCGGTTACTCCGGATCATTCCGAAGGTAGGAAGAAATGATGAGGGGATATGCTGTTGATGGATGGGCGGTAAACCGGTATATATGAAAAATGGGGTTAGCTAACCCCATTTACTGTTACTTCTTTATTGATCTTCTGGATCAGGCCCTGCAGTACCTTTCCGGGGCCGGCCTCCGTAAACCGGGCGGCGCCGTTGGCAATCATGGCCTGTATGGTTTGGGTCCATTGTACCGCGCCTGTAAGCTGGGCAATCAGGTTTTCCTTGATGGCATCCTTGTCCATTACAGGCCGGGCTACCACATTCTGGTAAATAGGGCAAACCGGCTGATGAAAGGCTGTTTTTTCAATGGCTTCCTGCAGCTCTTTTCGTGCAGGCTCCATTAAGGGTGAGTGAAAGGCCCCGCCAACAGGCAGTACCAGCGCCCGCTTAGCGCCGGCGGCTTTCATACGTTCCACTGCTATTTCAATTCCTTTGATTGTGCCGCTGATAACCAACTGGCCCGGACAATTATAATTGGCGGCAACTACGATCTCCCCTGTTTCTTCCCGGATGGCCTTGCAGATTTCTTCCACTTTTTCATCCGGCAGGTTTAATACCGCAGCCATAGTAGAGGGCTGTAGTTCACATGCCTTCTGCATAGCATTGGCCCTTACGGTAACCAGCTGCAAGGCGTCTTCAAAAGCCAACACATTGTTGGCCACCAGGGCAGAAAATTCGCCCAGCGAATGCCCGGCCACCATATCCGGCCGGTTGTTCTCCATAACCTTATAGGCCACGATCGAATGCAGGAAAACAGCAGGCTGTGTCACTTTTGTTTCCTTTAGCTCATCTGCAGTTCCCGTAAACATGATATCGGAAAGGCGAAATCCCAGGATCTCGTTGCCCTGCTCAAACAATTTTTTTGCAAATGCGTTGTTGTCATAATGCTCTTTTCCCATTCCCGTAAATTGAGAGCCCTGCCCGGGAAATACCACTGCCTGTTTCATATTCACTAATTTATTTTGGTTCTTTTTCTTTTAACTTAAACGTGCGCTGATGAGTTTTAAAAATTCGCTCCGGGTTGAGTTTTTCTGAAACTCACCGTCAAACGCCGAAGTGGTCGTTTCAGAATTTTGCTTTTGAACGCCCCGCATCATCATACACAGGTGTTTGGCCTCAATAACTACCGCCACGCCCAGTGGGTTCAATGTTTCTTTAATAGCATTCATGATCTGCACGGTCAGGCGCTCCTGCACCTGAAGCCGGTGCGAGTAAACGTCTACAACCCTTGCAATCTTGCTAAGCCCGGTAATCCACCCGTTGGGAATATAGGCCACATGCGCCCTTCCAAAAAAAGGAAGCATGTGATGCTCACAAAGACTGTACAGTTCAATATCTTTTACAATGATCATTTCGCTCACATCCTCATGAAATTTTGCAGAGTTAATGATCTCGTGCGCATCCATCGAATAACCCTGCGTCAACACCTGCATGGCCTTGGCGACACGCTCCGGTGTTTTCAACAATCCCTCCCGCTGCGGGTTTTCGCCCAGCTGTTCTATCACCTGCTGATAATGTTGTATGAGCGCCTGGGTTACAGGCTCATTATAACTGTCTTCTCTTTTATAGGCCATATTTTCCGGTCATTTAGGATGATGGATATTCAACAAAATTTCTGGGGGTTTCATACAACCGGACCTGCAGGTCATGATCGCTGTGGATATGCGGACGCAGGAGATCGTAAATCACGATTGCAATATTCTCTGCAGTTGGATTTTTATGTTTAAATACATCGGTATCCAGATTCAGATTCCGGTGATCAAATTGCTCGATTATATTTTTTGCAACCAGCTGGCTTAATACTTTAAGATCCATTACAAAACCTGTTTGAGGATCCACTTCTCCGGTTACCTTTATTTCCAACTCATAGTTGTGACCGTGGTAATGTGGTAAAGAACATTTTCCAAAGACTTTTTCATTGGTAGCATCGTCCCATGCCGGGTTATAGAGCCGGTGTGCCGCGTTAAAATGTTCTCTTCTGAATACGGATACTCTCATACGGGATAAAGGTACGTATAAACTTAACCAAAATACTCCACATAAATCCGTGGCGTTTCATAGAGTTTTATGCAATGAAGCAGTACGCCCCCGGGTAAATGCGGGCTTAGCTCATTCCATATAGCAATTGCCAGATTTTCAGTGCTGCACAACTTTCCCTGCATAAAATCCACGTCCTCATTCAGGTTGCGGTGATCCAGTTTTTCGATAATATGATCTTTGATGATCTCGCTCAATTTTTTTACATCATATACAAAACCGGTGTCCGGATCCGGTTCCCCTTTTACCGTAATGTATAATTCATAATTATGCCCATGCCAGTTTTTATTGGCGCATTTGCCAAAAATCTGTTCATTCTGCGCCTCTGTCCATGCGGGGTTGTAAAGTTTGTGCGCGGCATTAAAGTGTTCAATTCTTGTGAGATATACCATATATCATAAATAAGTAAGCCGGCAATTGCCAAGCCCTGAAGAGGGAGCGTACCCAAAAAAGATCCCCCCTTTCAAAAAAACAGACTGCAAAGGTAACATTTCCCTCAATTATAAAAATGCCGAACTTCGCGGACAACACATTATTTTCTCACAGACAACACAGCCATCCACAGATTTTAATGTTCTTCTGTGCCAATCCGTGTAGTTTGTGAACAAATTTTATCAGGTATAACATTTTTGCAACAGCTAAAAAGAACATGCATAAAAAGATATTATTGATCGCGGCCACGGAGCTGGAAATAGGCCCCTTAAATTCTTTGTTGAAAGAGCAGGGCACTGTTGATGTGGTGGTTGCCGGTATTGGGGGGGTATGCACGGCTTATGGGCTTGCAAAACAGCTAACGCGGCAACGCTACGACCTGGTGCTGCAGGGCGGCATTGGCGGTAGCTTTACCACGCAGTATGCGCCGGGCGCTGTGGCGGTGGTTAGCAGTGATTGCTTTGGCGACCTGGGCGTGGTGGAAGCAGGACAGCGCCGATCCGTTTTTGACCTGCAGCTGGCGCAGGCAGATGCCCCGCCATTTACCGGGGGACGGTTATTGAATCCACACCATGGGCTGATGGCGCTTTCGGGGCTGAGCCGGGCAATGGGCGTTACGGTTAATGAGGTTACAACAGACAGGGATACGATCCTGCATTTTAAAAATGACCTGGGCGCGGAAATCGAATCGATGGAAGGCGCAGCGCTCCATTATGTGGCCTTGCAGGAATCGGTGCCCTTCCTTCAGGTAAGGGCTGTATCTAATTATGTGGGCGAACGAGATAAAACAAAATGGGCGCTGAAGGAAGCGGTTTTTAAGTTGAATGAAACCCTGGGGCAACTTATTTCTGTGCTGATGCAGAGCGCGTAAAGGGTATTCGTGAGCGGTGAACGGCGGGTATCTGTCTTGATTCCGGATGCTCAAGGCTGAAAACTCAAAACCGAAAAGTATTTAAGATTTAAAAGAAACAATATGAAACTGAAACTGGGATTTTCTCCCTGTCCGAATGACACATTTATTTTTGACGCATTGGTCAACGGAAAGATCGATACCGGTGGACTCGAATTTGAAGCGGTGCTGGAAGATGTGGAAACGCTGAACCGCTGGGCCCTGGAGGGGCGGCTGGATGTAACCAAACTGAGTTTTCCGGCCTATTTTAAAACGCAGGAGCAGTATACATTGTTAAACTCCGGAAGTGCCCTGGGGAAAGGGGTAGGGCCGCTGCTGATCAGCCACCGGCAACAGCCTTTTACGGAAGCGGAGATCAACGGGGCAGCCGTTGTGTTGCCGGGTATCAATACCACGGCGCACCTGCTTTTTAGTTTCGCTTATCCTGATGCACATCATAAATCATTTGGCGTGTTTCATGAAATAGAAGATGCCGTGGTTAACAATGGAGCAGCGCTGGGCGTCATCATTCATGAAAACCGGTTTACTTACCAGGATAAGGGGCTGGTGAAAGTGACGGATCTGGGTGAGTACTGGGAGCAAGCCATGAAAGTGCCCATCCCCCTGGGTGGCATTGTCATAAAGAAATCGTTGGGTAATGCTGTTTTTGGCCAGGTGGATGGGTTGATCCGTAAAAGTCTTGAACATGCTTTTAGCCGGTACCCGGAAGTGCCGGCTTATGTAAAAGAGCATGCACAGGCGATGAGTGAAGAAGTGATGCGTAAACATATCGACCTTTATGTAAACAATTACAGCCTGGATTTGGGCGCTGAGGGCCGCGCGGCGGTAGATACTTTGTCGGCGGTTTACAACCGGCTGCATACAGGCGCTTAGGCAAAAAGCAACTGGTTATGGCGGTGTTGAAGGGTCTTTGTCAAATTGCCTGCATAGTACGTTCCGTCAAATTGTGCCACCGCACGGATGCCCCGAAGTGCGTTGGTCAAAAATAGCTCATCGGCTTCCCTGAGCGTTTCGGGGGTACATGAGCGCTCTGTGATCCCCGGTTCGGCCTCCAGCAGGTAAGTACGAAACACACCGGCTACACAACCATCAGTAACCGGCGGTGTAAACAAGGCTCCGTTTTTGATCCAAAACAGGTTAGTCATAGTGGTTTCAACCACCCGGCCCTCCTTGTTCAAAAGGATACTGTCGTTCCATCCCCGCTCGTTGCAATATTGCGCCGCACGGCTATATATAAAATTTCCGGATAATTTTAGCTCTGAAAACCGGTGCGCTTCTTTTGCCAGTTCGTTGTATATGCCCAGCACCAAGGCATCTTCCGGGGTGGCGGCAAAGGGCATGGCTTCTGCCAGGTAGTGCAGTGCAGATGCCTCAAAAAGGCCGCCGTCCCCGTTTGAAAAGGAGAGGCGCACCCGGGCGCTTTCTGCGCAGCCGTTTAAATGGCAGAGCTCAATAATGTTTTCATAGATCCTGCTCAATGTAGCCCCCTGTGCAAAACGGTAGTTTAAAAGCGACAGGCTCTTCAGGATTCTGCTCCGGTGCAGGTCCCACAGGGGCACGGTACCACGGTGTACCCGCAGGGTTTCAAAAAAGCCATCGCCGTAGCGGTAACCCTTGTTGGCTGCAGCAATAACAGGAGTTGCCGCATCTGAAAAAATACCATTGAAGCACAGGTAATGCATAACGGGAATCTTCAGGTGATTATTTTGGAATACGTGCAGGTTTCGATAGCGCCGGGGCCGCAGTGCGGGCGGAGTCTCCGCGGGCGCCCTTTGCGGTATCCTGTTTGGCACGCGCCTGCTGGGTGTTGATGGAGTCCAGCATAGCTACAAACAGGTCGGGTTTGCGCTGGTAGTATTCAAGACTTTTATCGAATTCTTTTTTAGAAATTTTATGCAGCGCAAAAATCTGGTTTAATACCTGCTGGTTTACTGCTGCGCGGTTCAGGTTAGGGTGGCGAAAGTATATATAACCATTCACAAACTCACCTCCTTTTGCAATATCCCATAAAACAGCCTGCATTTTATCCTGGGGCAGCACATCCTTGGGTCGCCCGAGCCCGCATGCTGTAAGGGTAATGGCCAGTATCAGTAATGGAAATGATTGCTTCATATTGTTGTGCCGGGTTTGATGATCGTATCAAGAATATCCTGCGCCACTGCCGTTTTTGATTTGGATTCAAAACCGGATTTTTCACCGGTTTTGGAGTAGATGGTTACTTTGTTGGTGTCTGCGCCAAAAGCCGCTCCGTCATTTAAGGAGTTGAGCACAATATAGTCCGCATTTTTTTTATGCAGCTTTTCAAGCGCATGCACTTCCTCATTATTGGTTTCAAGTGCAAAGCCAAGCAACAGCTGGTTGCCTGTTTTAATGGCCCCCAGTGATGCCAGGATATCACGGGTCTTTACCAGGTTCAGTTCCAGCCCCGGTTCCTGTTTTTTTATTTTCGTTTCGCTAACGGTTGCCGGCCGGTAATCGGCCACGGCTGCGGCCATCAGGGCTATATCTGCGGAAGGAAAATGATCCATACAGGCCTGGTACATTTCTTCTGCGGAAGTGACTTTTATCACAGTGATGCCGGTAAGGTCCTGTTGCAGCACGGCAGGTGCCGGCCCCAGCACAAGGGTTACCTCCGCGCCACGCATCCGGCACTCCTTAGCAAGGGCATAGCCCATTTTCCCGGAGGAGTGGTTGCCGATAAACCGTACCGGGTCAAGGGCCTCATGTGTTGGTCCTGCCGTTACCAGTACTTTTTTCCCTTCCAGGCTCCTGTCTGCTTTAATTTTGAAAAAGGCTCCGATTTGTGCAAGGATGGCTTCCGGTTCTTCCATGCGCCCTTCACCGATCAGGCCGCTTGCCAGCTCACCGTGATGCGGCGCCAGCACAATATGCCCGGATGTCTTCAGTATTCCGATATTTTTTTGAGTGGCGGGGTGGTGCCACATATCCTCATCCATGGCCGGGGATACCATTACCGGGCAGGTTGCAGAAAGGTATACAGACAGCAGCAGGTTGTCACAATGCCCCTGCGCCATTTTTGCCAGGGTGTTGCAGCTTAAGGGGGCTATCAGTAAGAGATCGGCCCATCTTCCCAGTTCCACATGGTTAGCCCAGGTATTGCCCGAAGCGATGTCGATGAGTACTTCATTTTTTGAAAGTGTAGACAAAGTAAGCGGCGATACAAAGTCCATAGCTGAAGGCGTCATAATCACTTTGACAATTGCCTTTTGTTTTACCAGCAATCGCACCAGGTGAATGATCTTGTATGCAGCAATGCTGCCACTGATGCCAATGACGATTTTTTTCCCTTCCAACATTTTTCAAAAGTAAGTCAAAATGAAACAGCCGCAATGAATAACTGGATCCATTGCGGCTGCATTTCAAATATAATGATCGTGCTTAGCTAAACAGTTCGTCTTCAGCCTTGCGATAGTAGATTTTGTCATCCAGGAACTCCTGTGTGGCTAAAAGTGCAGGGTTCGGCATCCGCTCGTATGCCTTCGAAATTTCGATCTGCTCTTTATTTTCATGGATTTCTTCCAGCGTGTCGGTATGGCTGGCAAATTCATCCAGTTTATTATGAAGCTCTTCCTTAATGGAAATATTGATCTGGTTGGCTCTTTTACTTACAATGGCAATAGATTCATAAATATTGCCGGTTTTATTTTTTATCTCCTGCAGGCTTTTTGTTTCCACGCTGCTGGGAGTACCAACACTAAGATGCCTTCTTAATTTGCTCATTATTATTGAATTTTTGAATTTGTGTTTGAGACATAGCCTGGTATTTCTCAATTTCGGCCTTGTACTTACTTTCGGGAAAACGATCTAAAAACTCCCGGCACTCGTCCATTACATTTTTAAAACGTTCGGCCTTTTTATCAACGATACTGTTTTCGGCAAAAAGATAATAGGCTTTTACCGACATCATTTTATATTCATCTGCAATCTGCGATTCGGGAAAATTATCCAGCAACGCAGCAAAACTCACGCCGGCGGCCCTGAAAAATCCCATGTCGTAATAAAGCTTTGCGCTTTTATAGTCCTTTACCTCCAGCTTTTTCCTCAGCTCATCCAGTATCCGGTTGGCTTCCGGAAGCCGTACCGAGTTGGGGTGGGTATTTACGAAGGTTTGCATAAAACCAACGGCCTTAAAAGTAGTGCTTTGGTCCAACTCGGGTTTGGGCGATTGTTTGTAAAATGCAAAGGCCCGCATAAACTCGATCTCCTCCGATTTTGGACTATTGGGAAAACTTTCCAGGAAGGTTTTAAAATAATTTTCAGCCATGGCATAATCCCGCTGGTAATAGGCGGAATAGGCGTACTTGTAATAAATATCCTGAAACTGGGCAGTGGTTTTGTAATACGGTAAAATATCTTCGTAAATCAGTTGCGCCTTGTTGTATTTTTTTTTGGCGTAAAAAGCTTCTGCCATTTTCAATTTGTAGGCAGCATCCTTGCTCTTTAAAATCTTATTCATGCCCGGCCCGCAGGACGACATTAAGAATAAAGCAGAAATGATAACAAAAAACCTCATAAAGTTTGCAAAGTTAACGATAACCATGCAAATATTCATAAAAACCTTAGTTGCCCAAAAAACGGGGCGTTAAGTTTTTGATAAAGAGCGCCTGGGGTGTTATTTGTCACCATTGCGGGCCAGAAACTGGTCCAGCGCGGTGATCATGCTGGGTGTTTTGGGCAGAGGGGCCACAATTTGGGGATTGAGGCCGGCTTTTATGGCGGCTTCACGGGTGTTGTCGCCAAAAGTACCAACCACCATTTCCTGCTGTTTAAAGTCAGGGAAATTGTCAAACCAGCTTTTTACCCCGCTGGGGGTAAAAAAGCAAAGAACATCGAACTTTATAGCGCCCAGCGATTTTTTTACATCATTGCTTTTGGTGCGATACATAAAGGCAAGATCAAACGAGCAATCATGCTGCTTGAGCCAGCTGATAATTTCATTATCTTGTTGATTTTCAGAACATACATACAGGAAATTGAGGTTCTCCTTATGCTTGTTGATCACATCCAGCAGGCTTTTATTACTGCCATCGGTACCGTAGAAGACTTTTCTTTTGCGGTAAAGGATGAATTTTTGAAGATAAAGCGCCACCGCTTCGGTAATGCAAAAATACTTGGTGTCCTGCGACACATTTATTTTCATTTCTTCACAGGTCCTGAAGAAGTGATCAATGGCATTGCGACTGGTAAAGATGACTCCTGTGTAAGTGAGGATGCTGATTTTTTGACGTCTGAAATCTTTCCCCGTGATCGGCTCCAGCATAATCAATGTCTCAAAATCCAGGGTAACGCCGTGCTTTTTTTCAAGGTCGAAATAGGGAGATTTTTCGCTCTTTGGTCTTGGCTGGCTGATGAGTATATGTTGTACTTTTCCAGCTGCCGGCTTTGCCATGGGTTTTGTTGCTACGTTACTTGACATTAAGATTCTCCTAAATTGGGTGCAAAGGTACGCTATTCTCCGTTAAAAAATGTAAAATAAACTTATAGATTACGAAGGCCGGGAGCAGTTCGAATGCAACGAAATAGATAAAAAAATGAAAGAGGCTGATCTTATTGCTCTTTTGTACCATTTGAAGTGCTACAATAAACCGGTAAATGAACAGGCCTGCAATGGTCAGCCAGCTGAGTGTCCAGATAATGGTTTTGATTCCCGTGCCGCCCAATGATGTAATAATGAGCACCGGAAGGAGAAACAGTACAAGGATCTTGCTTACAAGAAAAATAAGAAAGATATAGGCATCAGTAAGATGCTGCAGTTTAAACAGCCAGCCAAATAACTTCAGCAGGAAAAATTTGGCCAGGTAGGCCAGCGATACAACGGCCACAGCAAAGGCAAATAGCTGCCAGAAAGGATAGGCTGGTTTGTGGGTAGCCAGTTGGGTAGCCATCAGCGCCAGGTAATAGCCGGCAACAAATACAAAGAGGATATTAAAAAGGAAAGAAGGTAATGTGTTCTGGCTGAGCTGTTGCTGCAGCTGGCGCTGCTTCAGCGTACGCCTGAAGAAAAGGGTGGTAAGATCATCGAAGTATTTTGAAAACGCCGTTTTAAACCCGGCAAACAACAACATGATGCCGGCCAGCGTATAAAAATAAATTTCTTCACCTGGCTGCCGGGGCCGCTTACTGTAAGGCGTAATAACGGGTGCGGCAGCAAAGGCATAATAGGGATGTTGGGCCAGGATCTTTTTTGTGAGGTTAAAATTGCGCTCCAGCGCCGAGAGCTGCTGGAGGTTTTTCAAGCTGTCGGCTATGGCAGCCCTGATCCGTGTACTATCTGCCGCAGCGAGATGTGGTATTACAGTACCGATCCGGTTCAGGGTGTCCTTTTTAACGGAAGCTTTCCTGGTAGTATGCGTCAGCGAGTCCTGTTTGATGCCGGTTCCTGTGGCCACCCCGGGTTTCTTTACCCCGGTCGTATCTTTTTTTGCTGTTGATAGCCGTAGGGCCTTTACGGTCGTATCTTTTTTTCGCGAAGAGTCTTTTTGCGCATTGGTTTTACCCGTATTGGGTACTCTTTGTAATTGGTGTTTAGGGGGGGCTTTTGCCGGCGTGGTTGTTGCAGTTCCCTTTTTTCCTGCAGCAGCAGGCGTTGTTGGTTTTGTTACCGGCGGATTTTTTACGGCTGGCCGGCTGGCCGCCGGTTGCCGGTTATTATTGGGTTTGGACACAGGTTTTGTTGCCCGCTGCGCCGGTTCTTTAGCACTGTCTTTTTTTTGAGCAGATGCGTTGCTCATAGAAAAGAAACTCAGGAAAAGTATAATGATTAAACGAACCAAACTAAATACATCTTTGAACCGCAAAAATAACAAGCTGGCCTCAATATTGCCGAAAAAGATGGAGCATCTGCGGAGCGAATAAGTTTTCACCGGATCATTCAGGAGTTTTCGGTATTGGACATATAGAGCATTTTTGTATTTTGATCTGCGGGAATCTGAGGCCCTGATTTGTTCTATTGCCGGAATTGTGATACTTTCCTGTTGTCAAAAAATGTTTATGAAATATTGTTTATTACTGGCCGGGTTATTTATATGCGGTATTTCCGAAGCTGTAGTTAATGTAAATCGGGACTCTGCGCTTAATTATGAAAGCAGCCGTTTTGAGAAAGATGGGTATATACTGCATTTTACCTCCAATGCAGCAAACTTTAGCGCAGCGGTTAAAAAGCGGATGGTGGATGCTTTCTTCACCGTATACCCGAAGTTGGTAAAGGATTTTAATAAGGATGCCGCAAAGGAAGTCCGTTTTAAAATAGATACCGCTTATCATGGTGTTGCGGCTACCGGTGGCGGAAACGTGGTGTACGATCCTACCTGGTTTGCAAAAAATCCGGGAGATATTGATGTGGTTACCCACGAGGTTATGCATATTGTGCAGGCTTATGGAAGAAGTGTTGGCCCCTGGTGGATCACAGAGGGTATTGCCGATTATATCCGGTTCCAATATGGGATCGATAATGAAGGGGGACACTGGAAACTACCGGCGTACACAGACCGGCAGAAATATTCAGATGGATACCGGGTAACGGCAAGGTTCCTGGCCTGGATAGAAGCAAAGGCAAAGCGCGGAACTGTAAAAGCGCTGAATAAGGCGCTGCGGGATCATTCTTATACGGCAGACAGCTGGAAACAGATCACCGGCAGATCGCTGGATGAACTCTGGCAGGCGTATTCAAAAGATCCTGTGTTATAAAGGCCACTGTGTTTTATGAATGAAATAAACAAAGTTTAACCGGTCCGGCTCGCCATGATAGGCAATCCATTCTTCTTTTAATTTGGCGGCGCCCAGCTTTTCAATCGCTTTTTGCGAACGGTAGTTTTCTGCACCTACGTGAAAGTAAACGCTGCTTACAAACCGGAATATATAGTCCAGCATCAGTTGCTTTACCTGTGTGTTAAGCCCCGTTCCCCAAAATTTTGTGGCATAAAAAGTATAGCCGATAAAAATGCTATTGTTCCCCGGGTTGTAATTGTAAAACCGGGTGCTTCCCGCCAGTTCCCCCGATGTTTTATCTATACAAAGAAAGGCACCTCCGCTTTGCAGGGCTCCTTCAAAGAAGGTTTTGAACACCGTTTGCTGGTAACGGTTTCTGTTGGGATGCATTTGCCATATTGCGGCATCGGAGGCCACGGCAAATAGTTGTTCAAAATCGGGTTCTTTCAAGGGAATAAGGGTTACATAATTATTCTCAAGCAGCGGCTGCATGCTAAATGGAGGCGTTGTGTGCGGGTCTGACATAAAAATTGAATCGGGTTGGGCGTGAAGGTAGCAATAATCGGCGTTTTACGCAATGGCGCAAGGAAAGCCTGGAGGCTGAGTTCATGCCAGGGAAAGAATACTCATTGCCTCACCGGAGCAGCTCATACAAGCCCTCCGCTTCAAATAACAGGCGACCGATCTTCAGATCAGACCAGCCGTCTTCAAGTTTATAGGTAAACCGGGGCCTGCCGTTTTCGATAATACAATCTATGTGCAGTACCTGAACTATATTGCTGGTAATAACAGGCTGGGTTTTCAATTCATGCAAATGAGTGGAAACAAGAAAACAGGAGTTCTCAAACCGATGCATTCCTTCGAGTGTACTGGCAGTAATGGCAAGGGCATCTGCACTATTAGTGCCTTTGAACAGCTCATCAAAAACGGAAAAACAACGTTTTCCCCTTGCTGCTTCCAGGATCAGGTTTTTAAGGTTTTTGATCTCATACATAAAATGACTGTACCCGTTCTGAAGGTCATCCCGGTGATTGATGAAAATCGCAATATGATCAAAAAAGGGTATTTTGGCTGCGCTTGCGGATACTGCTATACCGGTATGCGCCAAAAAAACACAGAGGCCGATTGCTTTGAGCAGGGTCGACTTTCCCGCCATATTGGGCCCGGTAAGCAGGCCCACATTTTTGGAAAGTACCATATCGTTTTTTACCGGATCGCTCAGGAGGGGATGATAAAGATCCCGGATGGTTATTGGCCCGTTGCCAAATGCCGGAAAGGCAAAACTCTTTCGCACAATGGCAAGACTGACGGAGGTATAGGCTTCAAACAGGAAAAAGGCCGGCCAAAACCGTTGCCAGCTGCCGTCCTGTTTACCGGCAACAATTTTTGCAGAGAGCTGTTTTACCGCTTTTTGTCCGAATTGCTGCTCACTCAAAAGCCCCGCATAATAGGGGAGATCAAGGTCCGTTAGTTGCTGCTGCAGGGTTTCAAGGGTGGCTTTGTAAGTGCCCGGAAAAAAGGAAAGACTGATCATGGTAATCCATTTGCGCAGGAGCTCGTCAAAGAAAAGTACAAACTGTGCATAGGCGTTCATCAATGCCTGCCGCTCCCCTTTCTGAGCCTTTGAGGTAAAGATGCCATTGCCGGTAAACGGCTGGTCCCGGGCTTGTATAAACTGGTACACCTCGGTAAATGCTGCCCGGGAGTAATTGTAACTTTTAAGACAGGGATAGTTCTTTACAAAACCTTTTAGTATCTGCTGGCGCTCTTCTATAAGCGCTATTGAGGGGAGCGGCCGGGTAAGCAGTTCTGCAAGTACCTGCTCCGCAAACGGATTATTGGTATAGTTGAAAACAGGCAGTATCTCTTTCAGAATGTTGAGATCAGTTATTTGATGGTTGTTGGTCAATGCCCCGGGTTTTTGGTACTCAATTTACCGGTTTCCCGCGATATTGGGATTGTCCTTTGTCCTAAGTATTTCATAAAGTTTTGGGCAGGGATGGGGCCCGTCTTAAAAGAAAAAGACCGCTCAAAAATGAACGGTCTTTAATCAGATGAAATGTTTTCCTGCTATTCTACGATTAGTGGTTTTACATTATTTTCTGCACCAGGATAACCTATGTTTTGATTGATGACTCCTTTTAAGTTAGTCGTAATCGATTTTGACGGAACCGGCCATAATATATGATGCACGCTGACTTTGTACTCGGCCCATTTGTGTCTTACGCCCTTGTTATAAAAATTGCTCCGGCTTACCACACGGTCGTACCAGAAATTGATTCCCGTTTGTTTTATATTGGAATTAGTGCCACCGGGACCGCTGATGTTTTCAAGCTTATATACACGACCGCCAAAGATCTCGCAGGGTTTGCCGGTTTTTGCATAAGTATAGGCGATCCGCACCAGTTCAATATGCCGGTTCTCTTCATAATAAAGTTCGCGGGCCCGTTCATCCAGGATCTCCCCGATATTAATATCAGCGGCGGTTAAGGGCGTGGCGCCAGCCCGGGTACGTACTTCGTTCATGGCAACAGCAGCCGATCCCAAATCATTCTTCCAGTAGTAACATTCGGCCAGCATCAGGTATACTTCCGCTGAGCGGTAAATATACCATGGGGTCTCTCCTCCGCGCCATTGTGTTTGTAATGGATCGGGAACAAAGAGCTTGTAATGCGGCCAGGAAAACCAAAGGCGAATGGTATCTTCCACGCTCATGGCGGCCGGTTTTATAAAGTGTTTGCCATACCAGGGATTATTGGTGCTTTTGAGCTTGGGCTCGTTGTACCTGAGGTCTTCCATTTTACGCCAGCTATCCTTATTTAAAATACCGCGCATGTCGGTCGCTTCTTTATCTGTTCGCCATATTTCGTTCGTAAAATACCAGGTAGGGCGCAAGCGGCCAATACCGCGTCCGTAGGTTTTATTGAGATCCATCTCCGGATCTGTTTCTCCGGGAGCAACGGATACACTGGTTCCGGCCTTGCCATCGGGTGTTTTAAGGTTGCCGCTGTTCCAGAAGGGAACGCCATTGCGCATGGTTTGGATCTGATCCGATCCATCCACTTCGGGGTACGATACCACATACATCAGGCCCTCGGTATTGCTCATATCCAGTTTGGCTTCTACGCTGTGCAGGTCAAACATCAGGTTGGTATTGGGCTTGGATTTATTGGTGGTAAACCGGGTTTTCATCAGTGGGTGTGCGGCTACAATTTCCTTGCCTATTTCTATAGCCCGGTCAAAATCCGTAAGGGCCATACACACTTTCATTAACAAAACCCCGCAGGCGGCCTTTGACGTACGGCCGCGATCTACTTTTTCGGGCACCCATTGATAGGCAAACTCCAGTTCTTTTTTCATACGCGCCAATATGCTCCAGCGGTCGTACGAGTAAAAGTCATATTTGGGTTCATTGATCTCTTTGTCAATAAAAGGAACATCGCCAAATTGGTGCGTTAGTTTAAAGTAGCGGTAAGCTCGTTGAAAATAGGCGGCGCCTAAGATCTCGTTTTTTTGATTTTCATTGGCAAAAGTGGCTTTATCTATTCCGGATATTACCGAGTTGGCATATTTAATGCCTTTGTAGCCCTCATACCAATACCAGCCTACTTTTGTATAATCGGTGTGATTCAATTGCGCATCGGGCATTAGCGAAATGTCCATATCCATTTGGGGGCCGGCTTTGTCCGTAGTACCCTCAACCGCCACTTCAGATTGGATGATCTCCGTGAGGATGGGGGCTGCGTCTCCAAAATATTCGTGACGCATGTTCCGTTCACAGGCTGTAAGCGTTGCATACATACCTGCAGCATCAGAAAGAGCAATCCCCGGTTCGTAAAACGAAAGCGGCTTTGGTTTTAACCATTCTTTATTACATGCGGCCAATACAAGCCCCATGAAAGAAAGCGGAATAAGTCCTTTTAAAAGTATATTACGATTCATTGTTGTAAAATTAAAGTGTCAGATTAAAGCTTAAATTATAGGTGCGGGGTGTGGGCTGTCCCGGTGTATATTCGTTTCCGTTGCCGTCCCGGGTGCGGTATCCACCCGATTCGGGATCGCCGTATTTCCAGTGTGGCGCCCAGAACGCCACATTTCTTACCGCCGCAGAAATACGCAGGCTCTGTGCCTTTATAGTATTTAACCAGGATTGGGGTACGGCATAAGACAATGAAAGGTTGTCCAGACGTATAAAGGACCGGTCCACATAATTGGTACCTATGTTTTTAGAGCCGATACGTCCATAATCGTTAATGGGGTTTTGGGGAGTCCATCTCGGCTGAACATAATCAGTGGCCCTGTCCGGAAAACTATTATTATTAGCCGCCCGATTAAATTGTTCTTTTTGACCCCAGTTGGAATAGATAAAGACAGAGAGGCTGAACTGTCTGTAGT
The DNA here is from genome assembly GCF_051201075.1 of Niabella hirudinis. Taxonomy (NCBI): domain Bacteria; kingdom Pseudomonadati; phylum Bacteroidota; class Chitinophagia; order Chitinophagales; family Chitinophagaceae; genus Niabella; species Niabella hirudinis. The sequence continues at coordinate 75,933 of NZ_JBPEHJ010000005.1, read as the reverse complement.
TGAAATCGTTCCTCCAGCTCCAACGAAATCGGGGGCTTTTATAGCCCAGGAAGATCCTGTCGGCGTTGGTCATTACACTGTCACCGTTCAGGTCGTTATACCTGAAATCCCCGGGTTGATTTCCATATTTTTTTGCGTAATCCTCCTGGCCGATTTGCCATACGCCAATGCGCTCATAGTCCCAGAACTGGTCAGGGTCCCTTCCTATAAACCATTTGTTGCCAATATCGTCTGCCTCTTTTTGCCCGATCACATTTCCATCGGCATCTTTTACATCGATCATGTCTCCATACAGATGTTCAATCGCTCTCCGGTTGCGCGAAAACGTAAGGGAGCTGTTCCAGTCGAAGTTTTTCTTTCGGATAATGACACCGTTCAAAGAGAGCTCAATGCCTTTGTTGTTGAGTAGTCCGAGGTTGGATGCTACACTATTGAATCCGATGATATCCGGCAGACTGCGGTCGATCAGCAAATCCTGCGTATTAGCGGTGTAAAGGTCAAGAGATCCGCTTAACCGGCTCTTGAGTACGGAAAAGTCGATGCCGATATTGTAGGATGCTTTTGATTCCCATTTTAATGCCAGGTTGGCCATCCGGTCTACATATAACTGGGATGCAACATATACATTGCCCGACTGGTCAATATACGGGTGTAAGCCAGAGGCCATATTTGACAAGGCTTCATATTGGCCGATATCCCGGTTTCCGTTTTTACCCCAGGAAAGACGCAATTTCGCGTAGTCGAGCCAGTTGCTGGTATTTTTCATAAAACTTTCCTCCGAAACATCCCAGGCAAAAGCAAGGGCCGGAAAGGTAGCGCGGGGATTTTTTGCGCCAAATGCGGAATAACCATCCCTTCGTATGGATGCCGTCAGCATGTAGCGGTCTTTTAATGAATAGAACAGGCGGGCCATCAGCGCGTCTCCCGTCCTGTAAGTATCATTGCTCTCATTTAAAGGAACCGTACCGGCCTGGAGACGATGATAGCCGAGAATATCCGTTGGGCTGTAACCGGATGTTGTAGCCTTGGTCATCCAGTATTGCCCTTTCTCTGCGTTTTGCAGCAGGGTTACCTCAAAATTATGGATATCAAAGCGCTTCTTCCATCTTAGCACATTGTCGACCTGCCAGTTGTAGGTTTTTTCAAACCGGCGTTCACTTTCTCCGCCTTTGGCGTTCCATTCAAGACTCTTGGATGATTCGTGATTATAATACTCTCTCCAGGTAAAAGACGGCGTAAAGTTCGACTGAAACTCGAAGCCATAGGGGAGCGTTACAATACCGTAGATACTCGAGTTTAAAGTGCTGGACTGATCCTTCCGGTCCCGGAACTGGTTATCATAAAATGGGTTTACCGGTGTGGCATCGCCGGTGGGCAGGCGTTGGTAGATGCTGGTGAGGTCGTTGATATTATTGGAGCCGTAAGGAGAAATAACTGCTGATTGCCCCCAGTTTGCCTGTAGAAAGCCTTCATTGCGCACGGCGAAATTGGTATTGGCCCCTACCTTTAAAAATGAAGTAACTTTTGATTCGAGGTTCAGTCGCGTGCGAAAGTTTTTAAAACGGTTGCCTACAACGATCCCTTCCCTGTCTACATAGTTTAATGAAAAGTAATAGCTCGATGTTTCATTTTTATTGGAAACAGCGGTGGTATAATCCTGCTGAAAACCTTTTTGGAAAACGAGGTCCTGCCAGTTGGTTAATTTGTTGGCCAGGTAATTGTCTATTTCGGGCACTTTTAGTTCAAGTCGTGTTAACCAGGCCCGGAGCAGTTCTTCATCGGTTACAGAAGTTACCGGTGTTTTCTGATCGTAGTTGTACCAGTCCAGTGAATTTACATTAGTTAATTTACGGGGGTCTACAAACATTTCGGGGTATTGGTTATGATAGGCATCGGTCCTTCTCCCTATTTCATAATCGTACCGCCATTTCAAAAACTCTTCGCCATTCATAACGCGGGGCATACCTGCTTTTTCAACAAACCCCAGGTTGGCGTTAAAGGTGATCCGGGGCTTGCCCGAAGCGCCTTTTTTGGTAGTGATGAGGATGACGCCATTGGCGGCTTTTGCTCCGTATACGGCCGTGGCGCTGGCGTCTTTCAGGATGTCGATTGATTGAATGTCGTTTGGATTAATATCGGAGAAAGACCCGTCAAAGATCACCCCGTCTACTACGTTTAAAGGATTGCTTCCCGCCTTTAGCGTGCCCGATCCCCTCACCAGGATATCGGCATCTCCCCGGGCCGTATTACCCGGATTGCTCTGGCCAACGATGATACCTGCAGCATTACCTCTCAACAGATCCTGAACAGACCGGGGCGCCTCTTTTTCCATTTTTGTGGCTTGTACGGAGGCTACGGCACCGGTAAGGTCTTTTCGTTTGGCTGTGCCGTACCCTACCACTACTACTTCATCCAGTCCGAGGGTTTCTGTTTCCATTACAACATTCATTTCCTTCTCTCCGCTCACTGCCTGTTCCTGTGTACGGTAACCCGTAGACGTAAACTCCAGTTTTGTATTGCGGATGTTGGGAACCGACAACGTAAACCGGCCATCCTGGTCGGTTGTGGTTCCGGTGGTGGTGGCTTTAATAAGCACGGTAACTCCCGGTAAGGGCGCACCACTTTGATTCTTAACCGTGCCGGATACTTTCCATCTGCCTGTTTGGGCAATGGAAGCCTCCGCTTTCCATATTCCGATAAGTGTAATAAATACAATTATCCAGTTTCTACAGCTGTGCATAGTTTAATTGGTTTAATTTATAAAAAAGATTGATCCGTCAATACTGCATTGTGCGGGTACAATTACCCGTCAGGACACTATCCGGGAATACCGGTGAAAGCGTGTTACCAAGACAAAAAAAGCTTATACAATCGTAATTTCGACTATAACATTTCGCATGCTCAAGCAAAACAAATGTAATGATTAATCTATGAATAAAATGCAGCGGAAGGGTGAAAGGATTTACGAAAACGTTGTAAATCGTTTACAATGTTCCCGCAATGACGTTAGGGGGCCGGAACGTGAAGTTGTTATTGCCGCGAAGGCAGAAAGACACGGAGACGCACTGAGGGTGGGATGTCTTTGTGCTGCGTTGTTCCTTGTTGGCGTTGTGGCGTTTCCCGCAATGACACGGCATCTTTGTGGCATTAAAGCGTTGCCTTCAACCAGCTAAAAAATTCGCGCTGCCAAACCGTGGCATTTTGTGGTTTCAGTACCCAGTGGTTTTCGTCAGGGAAAAAGAGGAACTTGCTTTTGATGCCCCGTAATTGCGCCGCCTGGAAGGCGCCCTGTCCCTGCTCGATGGGTACCCGGTAATCTTTTCCACCCTGAACGATCAGGATGGGCGTGTCCCAGCTGGCTACAAAATTCAATGGTGAAGCTGCGTAGGACCGTTGTGCGGCTTTATTATCTTTTTCCCAGTAATAGCCCCCTTTTTCCCATTGTTCAAACCACAATTCATCCGTGGTGCCGGTCATAGCGGTGAAATCAAAAACACCATCATGTGCAATAAATGTTTTGAAGCGTTTTTGATGGCATCCGGCCAGTGCAAAAACAGAATAGCCGCCAAAACTGGCACCCACGGCAGCCCGGCGGTCTTTATCTACAAACGGTTCTTTTGAAATAGCATCGATGGCGTCCAGATAATCCTGTATAACCTTTCCACCCCAGTCTTTGCTAACTGCTGCATTCCACTCAGTGCCAAAGCCGGGCATACCGCGCCGGGATGGGATTACCACAATATATCCCTGGGAGGCCATCAGCTGAAAATTCCAGCGATAGGAGTAAAACTGCGTGGTGGCTGATTGCGGACCACCCTGGCAGTATAGCAGTGTGGGGTATTTTTTGGAAGGATCAAATCCGGGCGGGTAAACAACCCATAGCATCATTTTTTTATTATCGGCCGTAGTCACCCAGCGGCGTTCGGTTTTAACCGGGGCAATATTTTCGTAGGCGGCATCGTTTACGTGAGTAAGCTGTGTAAGACTGCCGGTTTTGATGTTGAGTTGATAGAGCTCCGATGCGCGGGAGATATCCTCCTTTGCCACGATCAACGTTTCGCCGGTTTGGGCTATGATGGATGTGATGTCAAAATCACCTTTGGAAAGCTGCTGAATACGGGGCAGCATGCGGGTAAGGCCGATATCGTTTACAGAAAAGACCTGCTCGGTTCCGTTGATGGGAGCGATAAAAAACAGGCTTTTGCCATCGTTGCTCCAGGTAAAGGAGGATACGTTGATCTGGTCGTTATGGCCCGTCAGGTTTACGGTAGTTCCGTTGGTCATTACAACCAGGTCGTTCTTGTCGGCTTCATAGCCCTCTGTTTTCATTTGCAGCCAGGCCATTTTGCCCTGCTTGCTGAAGGCCGGCGCTACATCATAGCCCTTATTGCTTTCGGTAAGATTTTTTGTGATACCGGTAGCAATATCATATTCATAAATATCCGTATTGGTGCTTACCGCGTAATCGGTGCCAAACTTTTTTTTGGTTACATAAACGATCTTTTTACTGTCGGGCGACCAGATGAAATCCTCATCTCCGCCAAAGGGTTGCTGGGGGCAAAAGAAGGGCTCGTCCGGCATAATGTCTTTTTTTTCGCCAGCCTTCCCATTGGCGTAGGATGCAAAAAATACATGACTGAAACGACCATCAAACCATTTGTCCCAGTGGCGGTAATTAAGGGAAGTATATACCTGTGCGGAGGTTTTATCCAGCTCCGGGTAAAGATCTTTGCCCATTACTTTTTTTATCAATACCTCTTCACTGCTCAGGATATATTGGCCATTGGGGGCGATGCGGTTATTTTCCAGGAGCTCTGCTGAATTATTCAACTCCTTTGCCACGCCACCGGAAAGCGGGACGGCATATTCCTTTGTGTCCATTTTGTTTTCTGCAATATTGGGTGTAGACACTTTATAGATCAGTGATTGCTGGTCTTTGGAAATACCGATGGCAGATACGCGCCCCAGTTTCAGTAATGTTTCGGGGTTCAGATGTTGTTGTGCGTTGGTTTTTAGCATAGCGCATGCGAATAGGAGAATGAATAATTTTCTCATCTGAAAAAATTTTGAGCAAAGGTACTTTCTTTGTTCCAGGTTTGGGATAAAGTTTGACGTTTAATGTTTGATGTTGTTCCTGTTTTTATACCCGATGCCCTGTGTTGAGTTTAACGTTCAAAGTTCAATGTTCAACGTTATTGTCCTGCGTGCCTGATGCGCGGTCTCCGCAATGCGTTTCAGTGGTTGAATGGTATTGAAGATTGTTGAATGGCACAACGGATTGTACACTATTGCCTATTCACTATTGCCCCCACATTTCAACCGAAATTTCCCTACTTGCCATTTGCTCCTTGCTTATTTCCACATTTCCACATTTCCATATTTTCACATTGTTCTCTAAAAATAATTGATAAACCCAAAATGGATTTTGGATTGCCGCAGGTTGAAGCTGGTATCATTGCGCTTGCCAACGGCCCAGGCCAGATTGAATACCCCAGCCTTTGTTTCGAAGGCCAAACCGATACCCAGGCCCAGGTAGTTGTAATGCCGGCGAACGCCCCTGCTACCATCATAGCCCCATCCGCCGTCCGCAAAAGCGTTGAGGTAAGAGTTTTCGCCTACAAGGTACCGGTATTCCAGCGTGCCAATGGCATACTGCGATAGGAACTGGCTTTGCTCATCAAACCCGCGCAGCAGGCGGTACCCGCCAATTTGAAAGAGTTCATTTCTGAAAATATTATCCCCTGTAAGATATCCGCCCTGCACCGCTGTTTTGAGGGTGCTGGCGCCGCGTGCTGACAGCGGAAAATAGTGGGCGGCAGACAGCAGGACACGCGCTTGCACTGATTGCAGTTTTATGGTATCGTAAAGGCTGGAAAAATCAAAAAGCGGATCCTCCGGGTCTTCCAGCTCCAGCACCTGGCTGTTCTTTTTTATTTTTTTGCTGCCCACCGTACCGGTAAACCGGAGATCCAGTCCGGATACAGGGTTAAAAATATAATTGGTGGTATTTGCCTGGTACTCCACCCCGATATTTGAAATGCTGAGGGCCGCTTCGGCAGGCAGTTTCCGGGTTTGCAGCAGCGCGTTTTTATCAATGGTGTTAATGATCGTTGAAAACTGGTTGTAAAAAAGCTTTGCCGTTTGGCGGTTATTGATGGTGTACTGCGTGCCAATGCGGTATTCGAAATTGAGATAGCTGGAATCCCGTTTGAGCATATCAAATGCAAGATCAAATCCAAAACGTGAGCGAAACAGGTAGGGTTGGAGGAAGGCCGCGTTCAGCCGTTGGGAAGCCGCTTCCAGTTTTTGCCATACCAGCCCGATGCTTTCCCCGCCGCCCAGGGCATTCTTAAGATTTAAAAGCCCTTCCCCGGTAATGAGCAGTTTTTTTGAAGGAGCGGCGCTGCTGTTGGGCAGGAAGCCCACTATAAAATTGACCTGGTTGCTTTTTTTTTGTTGCAGAAACAGTTCCACAACGCCGCCCGTGCTGCCCCAGTAAAACCGGGGCGGGTAAATTTCCTCCACATAATTGAGTTTTTTGAGCGCTGTGCTGATACGTTGCAGCTTTTCTTTATTATATAAAGCCCCGTTTTTAAGGTCGAGGTAATGCTGAAGGTAGTCATTGCTGAGTTTGGCATTGCCTGTAACCCGGATGCTATCCACGCGGTAGAGCGGGCCCGGTTGCACCTGCAATTGCCCCGATACCTTGTTGCCATTGATCTGCAGCGCAGGCAGGGTGATCTTTGCAAAGGGGTAACCATGGTTTTCAAACCAACGGAGCATCCGCTGCTGTACATCTTCCAGTAGTTCATAATCCAGGATCCGGCCCGTAAACAGGTGTGCATCATACCCGATAAGGGCAAGCCACTTAAGGCTTTCCTCGCTGGCACTGAGCGACTCCCAGGTATAGGCAGCACCCACAAAAAGTCGCATATAGGCCGCGGTGGAATCAAACCGGAGCGAGTCGATAGATGCCGTTACATAACCCTTTGCCTGCAATACGGAAAGCAACTGCCCGGTATACTGGCTGCAGTCATCCCGGTTAATAAAATCCGTTTTAATGGCAAGATCTTTTTTAATAAAATTGCTGTCCTTATCAACGGGGTCAACCGCAAGGGTATACCGGTTTTGGGATGCGGCGTAGAAGCCGGTCCATAAAAATAACAGGAGCATTAAATGGTATTGTACCTTTGCCATTTGGAAATACAAATAAACAGTATTTTGGCGAATGGCGAATGGTAAATGGCGGGTAGGGAGTGGCAAAGAGGGAATGGCAAAGAGGGAATGATCTATACTGGCATTCCTACTACCCACTAACTATTATCTATTTATTAACTCACCATTGACTATTCACCTATTGACCATTCACGATAAACAACGAATCATTGTCCGGTATTTACATTCATATCCCATTTTGCAGACAGGCCTGTCATTACTGCAATTTTCATTTTTCCACATCCCTGCACCACCGGGAGGCCCTGGTACAGGCGCTTGGAACGGAGATGGCGCTTACCGCTGGTAGCGGCTTCATTGCCCCGGAGCCGGTGGCAACGGTGTACTTTGGCGGCGGAACGCCCAGCCTGCTGCCTGCCACAGATATCGCCTTCCTGCTGGAGCAGCTGCGGAAACATTACCCGGTTACGGCTGATGCGGAAATTACCCTTGAAGCCAACCCCGATGATCTTACCGTCGCTAAACTGACCGATTGGAAAGCTATGGGCATTAACCGGCTAAGCATTGGGGTACAATCGTTTTTTGAGGAAGACCTGCAATGGATGAACCGGGCGCATAATGCGGTACAGGCAAGGGAAGGGCTGGAGCTGGCCATGCAATACTTTAACAATATAACCATGGACCTTATCTACGGCACCCCGGGGCTCAGCAATGAGCGCTGGAAACAGAACGTAGCAACCGCTTTGGCATTGGGCGTTCCGCATTTATCCTGCTATGCGCTAACGGTGGAACCGCAAACACCGCTGGATAAAATGATTCGCACACACCGGGCGGCGGATGTGGACGCGGACCAGCAATCGGCCCAGTTCCTGTTGCTGATGGATTGGCTGCAGGAGGCGGGTTACGAGCACTATGAGATCTCCAATTTTGCCCGGCCGGGGTTTCGCAGCCGGCATAACAGCGCGTATTGGAAGGGTACGCCGTATTATGGACTGGGTCCGGCGGCGCATTCTTTTAACGGGGAGGTACGCCGCTGGAACGTTTCCAATAACCAGCAGTATATCCGCGCTATTACTGCGGTGCAAATTCCATTTGAAGAAGAAGTGCTGACACCGGTTCAAAAACAAAATGAATATAGGATGATTGCTCTGCGTACCGCGGAAGGGTTGGAGTTGGGGCGGCTGGATGCAGCGGCGCTGAAGCTGGCCGCCGATTACGAGGCGCGGGGCTGGCTCCGGATTGAAGACGGGTGGATGAGCCTGACCCGGGAAGGTAAATTATTTGCTGATGGAATTGCGGCTGATTTGTTTATAACGGATAATTAGCCAATACACTGCAAACGAATACGGCATCGGATTTTACAAGAGCCGCTAAACTCCGGCGCTGTATTTTTTTATTCCAAAAGAACGGGTGAGTGTTGTATTTCGTTTCTTGATGAAGAGAATTATAATAAATATTGTATTGTGTTTTTTTGTAATAAACATGGTTTTATTCATTCGGGATTTTGTACAGATTGAATTAATGAATGACCATCATATATATAGCGGAACATTTGGTGCGTATCAAAGAAGTTCATGGAGAAAATTTCTTATCCTGCCTTTCCTTTTTTTATTAGTCGTTTTGCTTCCCTATAATTTTATTATTTTATCTGCTGAAAAGAAAAAGAAATCCTTAGGGATACAAAAGAAAATGCTTCTTTTTACTGCGATACAGGTGCTTGCCTTCCTTTTAGTTGGTTCGTTTGCTAATATTTGGCCCGGCAACGGCACTACTTATTTTGTATACCTGGCATATATGTTTTTTAATACGGGCTTGTTTGTGACGCTATTGCATTTTTTGGTTGATAGCGGACAGTTGATAAAAAAAGCTTTGAAAAGTGAACGCCCCGTTTCTTAAATGGCTTTGTAAAGCTGCTTCTGACGCAGAACGCCCGCTCTTTTGACACATTCATCCGCCCTTTATTTTCCAGCCTGGCAGTACATTTGAATAACAAAAAACTAAAATTATGGCAACGATCCATCCTCACATTAATTTCAATGGCAATGCAGAAGAAGCCTTCAACTTTTACAAATCAGTATTTGGCGGCGGGTTTACAAAAACAATCCGGTTTAAAGATATAGCCAGTGCTGAATTTGAGGTAGCAGAAAATGAAGCAAATAAAATAATGCACATTGCCTTGCCCATTGGCAAAGCTGTTTTGATGGGGAATGATGTACCCGAAATAATGGGACGAACAAACGAAAATGAGAACCGGAGCAAAATTGTGGTCAGTGCAGAAAGCAAGGAGGAAGCCGACCGGTTATTTAATGGACTTTCGGCAGGCGGACAAATTGAAATGCCGATTGCAGACAGCCCCTGGGGGTCTTATTTTGGTATGTTTAGAGACAAATATGGGATTGAATGGATGGTGGATTTTGACCCTGCGGCAAAGTGAATGGTGAATGGTGAACGGACAATCAATACCGTTTCCTTAAGCCTTGAAACGAAGCCGTGACAGGAAAGAACGCCAGGTGGGATTTGCCTTCTTTGCAGACAAGATTTTTTGCCTGCTTTTTTATTCCCGATTGATCGCATGCGCGTCAGGTTAATTTTTGCCCCGGGAGCTGCAGCGCAGCGCTGATCCTGTTAGTAAACGACCATACGGGTAATAAAGGTGCAGCGCACCGGTAATCATTGCGGTTTGTACAAGCCGTGCACAGGAAATTACCGCCGCGCTGCGGCTACGGGATGTTTTGGGTGCTCATCGTTATAAGGGTCAACGGCGCGCTGCGCCTGTTTGCTATTAAAAGATGCGATCTTTTTGGCGCGAAAGGCTTACCCGTACTACATTTCATGGCAACATGATCTGTTCTTAACCTGACGCACATGCGATTGATCGGGAAAAAAAGTAGGAAGAAAACTAAAGAAACGGCTCTTTGTTATCAATACAGATTATTTTAAGAAGCGCTGTACTTCTTGTAGTTTCCCTATCTGTCGGTCGGAAATGGCAACCGAGGAACAGGGATGTTTAAGGAAACGACATTGAACGGACAATAGGCAATGGGTCGAGAATATGAAAGGGGATTTATCGGGGAAAAAGTGATAAAAAAGGAAACCGCAGCTACCTTGTTAACACAGCAGCTGCGGCAATACTATTAAAATAAAACGGGCTTATTTCTTCATCACAAAACTCTCCATGAACTTGGTATTGAAATTCCCGGCCCGGAAATCTTCATGCTGCATCAGCTGCAGGTGAAAGGGAATGGTGGTTTTGATACCTTCGATCACATACTCGCTCAGCGCCCGGTACATGGTATTGATGGCTTCATCGCGGGTGCGCGCCACGGTGATCAGTTTGCCGATCATGGAATCATAATAAGGCGGAATCGTGTACCCGGCATATACATGACTGTCTACCCGCACCCCATGGCCGCCGGGAACATGAAGGTTGGTGATCTTTCCGGGAGAGGGACGAAAATCGTTATAAGGATCTTCGGCATTGATGCGGCATTCAATAGCGTGCATTTGCGGCAGATAATCAGCCCCGGAAACCTTTTCGCCCATGGCAATTTTGATCTGTTCTTTGATCAGGTCAAAATTGATCACTTCCTCGGTTACACAATGTTCTACCTGGATGCGGGTATTCATCTCCATAAAATAGAAATTCCGGTGCTTATCTACCAGGAACTCAATCGTGCCCACGCTTTCATAGCCAATGGCTCCGGCTGCTTTCTTAGCCGCCTCACCCATGGCATAGCGCAGCTCATCGGTCATAAACGGCGAGGGCGATTCTTCTACCAGCTTTTGGTGCCGCCGCTGAATGGAACAGTCCCGCTCACTGAGGTGGCAGATGGTGCCATACTGGTCGCCGGCTACCTGTATTTCGATATGACGGGGTTCTTCTACAAACTTCTCCATATAGATGCCGTCATTTTTAAAAGAAGCCGCTGCTTCGGCCTTGGCGGTATCATAAGCCCGCTCCATTTCTGCTTCTTCCCAAACAATGCGCATACCCTTACCGCCGCCGCCTGCTGTTGCTTTCAGAATAACCGGGTAACCAATCTCTTTGGCAACACCCTTAGCCTGGCTCACGCTTTGCAGCAGGCCTTCACCTCCGGGAACTACAGGAACGCCGGCCTTGATCATGGTTTCCTTGGCCGTAACCTTGTCGCCCATTTTGTTGATCATTTCGGCTGTAGGGCCAATAAACTTGATGCCGTTTTCATTGCAGATATTGGCAAACTTTGCGTTTTCTGCAAGGAACCCGTAACCCGGGTGTACCGCATCGGCATTGGTAATTTCCACCGCTGCCATAATATTGGGTACATTCAAATAAGAATCAACACTGGCGGGTCTTCCGATACAAACGGCTTCATCTGCAAACTTTACATGCAGGCTTTCGCTGTCGGCAGTAGAATAAACGGCAACGGTTTGAATGCCCATTTCCCTGCAGGTACGGATCACACGCAACGCAATTTCGCCCCTGTTGGCAATTAATATTTTTTTAAACATGTTTCTAATTTGATAATTTGAAAAGATGCCAATTTGAAAATAAAAAACCAATCAGAGTATTTTGAAAACAGCGCTCCATTTTCAAATCTTCAGATTGGTTAATTATCAAATTAAATTATGGTTCTACCAGGAACAACGGCTGGTCAAATTCAACGGGGGATGCATCATCCACCAGTACTTTAATAATTTTGCCGCTCACTTCGCTTTCAATTTCATTGAAGAGTTTCATGGCTTCAATAACGCAGATCACTTTACCGGGGCTCAATATATCGCCTTCTTCTGCAAAATTGGGTTTATCCGGAGCCGGTCTGCGGTAAAAAGTACCAATCATCGGGCTTTTGATCGTAATGGTGTTGGACGCCACTTCTGCGGCTTTGGGTGCGGCGGGAGCTGCCTGGGCCGGTAATGCCGCCGGTACCTGGGCTTGCTGAAGCTGTACAGGCGCTGCTGTAACCACCTGGGTCACCTGCTCCTCTTTTTGGCGGATGGTGATCTTGAAATCTTTCTGTTCAATACTTAGTTCGCCGATATTGGATTTGTTGATTATTTTGATCAACTCCTGGATTTGTTTAAAGTCCATAATTCTTCAAGATTTTTAAATAGTTTGGGTTCTTTTATTAGTAACCATTAACAGAAAATCAACATAAAAATGTGAAAAGCTAAGGTAAAGAATTCAATAGCATTTCTGCGATATTTTAAGGAAAATACCCTGTTTATATGAAAAATGGCTTAAAATCGGTCGATTTAAGCCATTTTTCAGGGATATTTTGTATTACTCTTTTACACGCTCCACATACTCACCGGTTTTTGTATTTACGCGGATGAGCTCTCCTTCATTCACAAACAGTGGCACATTTACAGTAGCACCGGTTTCAACGGTGGCCGGCTTCAGCGTACGGGTTGCAGTATCGCCCCGCAGACCGGGTTCGGTATAAGTAACCAGCATTACAATTTTATCGGGAAGCTCCACGCTAACGGGAAGCTCGGTTTCGGTATTGATGGCGATTCCAACTTCCTGTCCTTCTTTCAGAAATTGCGGTGCATCAATCAGGCTTTCTGCAACGCTCATTTGCTCAAAAGTTTCGTTATCCATGAAATTGTAGCCGGTTTCATCCTGGTACAGGTATTGGTAGGCTCTTTTTTCAACCCGAACAGGGTAGATCGTATCCCCTGAATTCCATGTCTTCTCAATAGTGCGACTGTTATCCACACCTTTTAGCTTGGCCCACACCTTCGCTGCTGCGCGTGCAGTTTTGTTTTCGCCAAATTCAACTATCGAATAAAGGTTGCCATCGAGCTTCAAAATCATGCCGCGGCTGATGTCTGCTGTATTTGCCATGTAATTTTTTTTGCCCGAAGAACCCCTTCGGGAAGGCGGCAAAGATAGCAGTTGAAAATAAGTCCGCAAACGGCCAAAGAAAAAAATATCCCGGCAAATATGAATTAAATTACGATATATACAAATTATAATAAAAAATATGTATTGTTAAGTTTGTATAAAAATAAATATTTTATATTTTTATATCGGTATTATAAATATAAATTAAATATTTAATGTTTTTCTTATTATCTCTTTTAATAAGAAACAGACCGGATCATGACCTTAATAGCAGTCGTTTTATGAAATATATTCATTTTAAATAACTGATATACAATAAAAAACGAATCAGAAAAGCCTGATTTTTTGAAAATTAATAAATAGGACTTAAAACAAATTAAAATTTTATTTAATGAGAAAAATTCTGTTGCTTACAAAAACGATCTTTATCTCCGGAGCCTTATTTGCCCAGGATGGAACCACCAGCGGGGGAGAGAAAAAAGGCGATCTGCAGGTGAATGGTTCTGTTGACGCATATTACCGGTTTAACTTTAATCATGCAAAGTCTGTTCAGCAGGCAAATAATTTTACCAGTTTTACTAATTCGCACAACTCGTTTGAGCTGGGCATGGCATCGCTGAAAGCCGGCTATACCAAAGGCCGGGCCGGAGTGGTGGTTGACCTGGGTTTTGGTACAAGAGCAAGAGAGTTTTCTTATAATGAAACCGGCATTGCACAGGCCATTAAACAGGCATATATTACCTATGCTCCTACAGATGCTATTAAATTCTCTGCTGGAAAATGGGGGACGCACCTGGGGTATGAACTGCTGGACCCGCAGCTGAACCGGAATTATAGCATGAGCTATATGTTTTCTTACGGTCCTTTCTCCCATACCGGGCTAAAGGCCGATTTCTCACTGGGCAAAGGGTTGGGTCTTATGGCAGGGGTTACCAATCCTACGGATTATCTTTCTGCTCCATGGAATAAGAAGTTTATTATCGGGCAGTTTAGCAAAACGTCCGAAAAAGTAAATATCTACCTGAATTATGTAGGTGGAAAAGATACGGCCGGCGTTGCGTTCAACCAATTGGGACTAACAGCCACTGCAAAGGTCAATAGCCTGCTTTCGCTGGGTTATGATGGCACTGTGAAGATGGCAAAGCCTGAAGACCTGTCTTCCCAAAGCTGGTGGGGGTCTGCATTATATGTCAATGTGGATCCTTCTGCAAAGTTTGGGATTACGCTGCGCGGCGAATATTTTGATGACAGGAAGGGTATGATCACGAACCCGGATGGCAGCGCTTTATTGGGCACTTCTGTGGTACAGGGCACTTTGTCATTGAATATTAAGCCGGCCGGTGGATTAACCATCATTCCTGAATTCAGGGTCGATAGTGCAAAGGATCCCATTTTTATTAAAAATTCCGGTGATGGAACCAAAAGCACGGGTACCTTTTTACTAGCGGCCGTGTATGCTTTTTGATATCGGAGTGTGTTTGTGGCGGCCCGGTGGTTTATTTCATGCAAAGGCGCAACGGGTTTATCGAATGCTTCGTGTCCTTGTTTGGGCGTTAACCGCAAGGTTCGCAAGGTGATCGCAATGATCGCGGAGGTGTGTTTAAAAAACGCCGTTGCGAACGTTGCGTTTGAGGTGTTAATTGCGTGTTTGCTGGGGGATTAATTGTAAAAAGCCATTGCGCACCTTGCGGTTAAAAAATAGCCTGCGGTTCCGGCGCATTAAACAGAAACGGCGCAGTTGATCCAGGCTCCGTCAAACTGTGCATTGTATTTTTTATAAAAATTAATAGCGGGCTCATTCCAGTCGAGCACCTGCCAGCAGATCCGGCTGAGCCCCTTTTCTTTTGCCTCTTCAAATAACCGGTCAAATAACCGGGCGCCGATCTTATGACCGCGCATGGCTTCGGTTACCAAAATATCTTCCAGGTACATGGCCTGCCCCTTCCAGGTGGAAAAGCGGATATAGTAAAGCGCAAAAGCCACAATCCCGCTTTCCGTTTCCGCTACAAAAGCCCACCAAACCGGGTTTGGACCAAATCCGCTTTCCGTAAAATGCTCCAGGGATACTGTAACTTCCTGCGGGGCTTTTTCATAGAGAGCCAGCTCCTGTACCAGTTCCAGTATTCGTTTGCAATCGGCTGCTGCGGCCCTGCGTATCTTTATTTCCATGGCTGCAAAATAGGATATTTTTAAATGGAGTCCCCCCTGTTTGCAGGGATAAATTCATATGTTAATTCCTGTACAACCATTTGTGTGCTTTGGCGGGTTCAGCTATCTTTGCGGCATTTATGACCGGTTTGCTCCAATATATTGTTGCCGGATTTTTAATGCTGGTAATCGTTTTTGCAGCTTTTTCTCCCGACATCGTTCGGATGTATGAAAAGTCTGTAAAGACGAAAGATATGGCCCTTGCGGCCGATGCCGGCATGGATAAGAATACCTGCGAGATCTGGGAGCTGCTGCCTGAACAGGAATTTATTCACAATGATAGCTGCGCTGAACTGATCCCGGGAGCCTCTTTTGTAAAAACGTTCGGTACTTTCCGGCAGCCCTATGTGCATCCGCTTCACAGCCCCATTCCCACACCACCTCCACGGCCGGCGGTTTAAAGACCGCTTTATATTTACCGGGATGTAATGTTCCGGATCTTATTTTTTATTTCTTTAATTTAATTGATGATATCATGATGAACCACAAAATTGTTGTGCGTGCACTGGGTGCGTTTATTTTTTTAAGTTTGACAGCTGTTGCGGGTGCGCAAACCTTAACGGATAAGGAGCTTAAAACCCGGGTGACCGAAATTGAAAATCCATTGCAGAAGATTGTACAGCTGGAGCCCCGGCAGTTCGAATACAAAGCGAAGGATTATAAATACCTGAAGCTGGCCGAAGGGGCACAGTACGGTTTTATGGATGACAATATGAAAAAGGTATTTCCAGGGCTTGTTAAGGAAAAAAAAGTATCCTATATGTTTGGTAAGAATGCCTACCGGGATGTTAAAGTACCCACAATCGATGAGGCGGGGCTGATACCGGTATTGGTAGCTTCCATCAAGCAGCAGCAGCAGGAAATTGAAATGCTGAAATCGGAGCTGCTGAAACTGAAAAAAGAAACAGCCGGCAAGTAAAGCGGGGGACGCCCCGGATACGGGACGATGCGGCCGCTTCCCGAATATGCAGTTTAGAGGGATCCTTCAGGGGAACTTTGCCAACCGGTTTGGCTAAAATGCATTAACTTCATTTCATGTTGGTGAAAATCAATGGAAGCGCCGTTTATGGGGTAGAAGCCATCCCCATCATTATAGAAGTTAACTGGATGCCCTCGGGCAAAGACCCCATGATCGTTGGCCTGCCGGATAGTGCCGTTAAGGAAAGCTGGCAACGGGTGGAAAGCACCATCAAAACGAATGGATTTGAAATGCCCCGGACCAAGGTGGTGGTAAACATGGCGCCTGCCGATATAAAAAAGAGCGGAACGGCTTTTGATCTTCCGATCGCCATCGGGTTACTGGCGGCAACCGAACAATTAAAAAATGCAGCAGCGCTGGAAGGCTATGTGATCATGGGTGAATTGAGCCTGGACGGGGCGTTGCGTTCCGTCAGAGGTGCATTGCCCATCGCCATCCAGGCGCGTAAGCAGGGCTTTAAAGGGTTGATAGTACCAAAGGTAAATGCCCGGGAAGCGGGGATGGTAAACAACCTCCAGGTATATGGGGTGGATCATATAAAGGAGGTCGTTGATTTTTTTGAGAATGGGGAACAGGGGCTGACACCCGTGGCGGTCAATACCCGCGATGAATTTTTTTATTCGCAGTACGATTTCGATATCGACTTTTCGGATGTAAAGGGACAGGAAAATATTAAGCGGGCGCTGGAGATTGCAGCGGCAGGAGGGCATAATGCGCTGCTCATTGGCCCGCCTGGTGCGGGAAAGACCATGCTTGCCCGGCGCCTGCCCACCATTCTTCCGCCGCTGACCTTGCAGGAGGCGCTGGAGACCACCAAGATCCATTCTGTTGCCGGAAAATTGCCAGAGAACGCCACACTGATCTCCAGGCGGCCCTTCCGGTCTCCGCACCACACTATTTCCGATGTAGCCCTGGTGGGTGGGGGAGGCACGCCGCAACCAGGGGAAATTTCGCTGGCCCATAATGGGGTTTTATTCCTGGATGAACTCCCGGAATTTAAACGTGCAGTTCTGGAAGTGATGCGTCAGCCTATGGAGGAACGAAGAGTGACCATTTCAAGAGCAAAAATGGCTGTCGATTTTCCTGCCAGTTTCATGCTGGTAGCGTCTATGAATCCCTGCCCCTGCGGGTTTCATAATCACCCGGAGCGGGAATGTACCTGCCCGCCCGGCGCAGTGCAGAAATACCTTAACAAGATCTCCGGGCCATTGCTGGACCGGATCGACCTGCATGTGGAAGTAACACCGGTCCATTTTAATGAGCTCACCACCGCTCACCGCGAGAAGAGCTCTGAGGAAATACGGGAAAACGTGATCCGCGCCCGTGAAGCACAGCTGGACCGTTTTAAAGACCAGCCCGGGATTTATTGCAATGCTCAAATGAGCAGCCGGCAGTTAAAGGAAATCTGTGTTGTTGACCAGGTAGGACAGGCGCTGCTGAAAAAGGCGATGGAAAAACTCAACCTGTCAGCAAGGGCCTATGATCGCATTTTAAAGATGGCACGTACCATTGCCGATATTGAGGGATCCGAAAACATTAAGCCGGAATATCTTGCAGAAGCGATTCAATACCGGAGCCTGGACCGGGCGGGATGGGCGGGATAAGGAATGTAAAATAAGAAATGTAAAATGAGAAATTTAAAACGGGGAATGCAGAACCCGGTTCGTGAGGAGTGCGGCCGCTTCTTATGTTGATGACCTGGAAACAGAAAAGCCTGGATTGCTGCGGCAATATGGCGATAAGTCGTTGCACCAGCAATCCCACGGAGAATCCTTTTTTTCTTTAATGATGCACCGGTTTCACGGCCAGGGGCTCTATATTTTGGATGAGCCGGAGGCTGCGCTTTCACCACAGCGGCAACTGGCATTTTTAGTGCGGATGCATGAACTGATCAGAGCACAAATAAACCCGAATTACGATGAAATTTGTTGAATTTCGACTTACTCAGCAGACCCTAACTAATCCTGTTCCGCCAATTGATCAATTGCCTTTGTGAGCCCCGTCAGATCGCTGGGCCGGGGTGCATCCATATTTACAAACGCGCCTTTTTTGTTCACCAGCATATAAGTGGGAAAGCTGTTGACGCCTAAACGTTTTTCAATATTGTACTGCTGCTCCGTATCTAAATTATAATGAAAAACATTCTTGCCTTCCAGGTTTTTTTGTTTTATAAAGTTCTCCCAGGCCTTCCCGGGGGTATTGTTGGCGAAGTAAATGAACACCATATTCTTTCCCTCCAACGCTTTTCTGGCGGTGGGTACATGCGCCATTTCGGCCACACAGGGGCCGCACCAGGTTCCCCAAAAATCAATATATACCACTTTGCCCTTGTGGGGGGCTAATATTTCGGCAAGCAGTTTGTCCGCGTCCTGCGAGCCTTTTAAGTGTTCGGTTCTTTTTAAATTTTCCCTGTATTTTAAGGGGCTCCCGGTTAGCGTTTTCAATTGATTATTGGCGGCAATAGTCTGTTGTTTTAAAAAGATGTTTTTTAGGGGCTTTAATGCAATGGCTAAATTTCCTTCGCTTATGGGTACCGGCCGGCTTTTGAACACAACCCCATTGAGCGCGGCCAGGGTAAACAGGTCGGTCATGGTTTGGGGCAGGTATTGGGAATACGCGCGCTGTTGTCTTATAACCCAAAGTTCCAGCAATGTTCGTTCCTCAATCAATGACTGGTTTTCTTTTTGGAGTTTATTGTAATTACCTGCAATGGCTGAATCCGCAGCAACAAGCAGTTCCATTTTTATTGAATCCCCGGGAGTAAGTGTTCCCAGGCTTTTCATGGCTTTAAATGCGGCGTAGCTTTTTACGTTCCCGCTTGCGTGTATTTGTCCTTCCTGTATCAGGATATTAACCACATCAGTATTGTAAACGGATCTTGACCTGCCAGGGAAATAGTCATCCAAGGTATAGTCGATATAATCTCTCAAAAAAAATGCATTGTGCTGTATTAAGCTAAGGGGGGCTACATTGTTATAAAAAAAGCGGTTTTTAACGGTTGCCATATACGCTGCCGGAAATCGTTCATGGTGTTTCCGGTCTAACTGAAAACGTTTTTGCATCAGGTCAAACGCAATACTCATATCCGTGCTTTTATTGGCAAAGTATTTCAGCTTTTGTGATGCCGCAGGATAGGCTGCCAGGTAGCGCTTGTTGATCTCCTGGAGGCTATCCAGCTGTGCCAGCTTCAGGTGCAGATAATCATTACCCTTTAAGGAGTTTTCATAATTGTATTTTGCATTCCAGCCTGCCGTTGTTTTAGGGTTGATGTTGTTTTTAGAAATAAAGTGCCGGTACTTTTCCAGTTCGTTTTGTATCCGTGCCGAGCCGTAATATACCGTTTCTTTTTTTTGCAGATCATGAAACAAAAAATACCTTCTGCCCGGCTCCAGTACCGTTGCAATATAACTTCGCTCCCAGTCTAAATATACCTCCGAAGTATTTAACAGCGGCACTTTCAATGTAAACCTTCCCAGGCTATCCACATCGCCAAAAAATTCTTCAGTTTCCCCTTTTGCCCAGTTTTGAACGCTCGCCGAAAAAGGCTTTTCCATACTGTTATTTCTAAGGTACCCGGTAATGAATGCCGTATCGGTTTTCTTAAATTCCGGGTTGTAAAAAGCAGTATGATCGGCTGTGGTATAATCCGGCAGGAACTGGTCCACTTTTTTATACCGGATATACTGGTTCCCGTCTGCTGACTTTATCATAATCCCCGCACTATCCCTTTTTATGGTTAACTTCCGCAAGGCGCCTGTTTGGTTTTGAAGCGTCAGAACAATATCGTTTTTTTTCTTTTTAACCGATTGGTAATTCCAGAAAGCACCTTTGATAATTGAGAAGTCTTCAAAAAAACCATAGCTCCATTCGTTCGTCTGCGGATGATACCAGTTGCCAAGAAAGGAATATACCTCAGGGTGTTTTGCCAGTGGCGCATAATAAAATGTTTTAAGGTCATACACCAGTTTCAGGCTTCTGCTCCCCGGTGTAAGGTAAAAGATCCGGTGCTGTTTGCCGTTGTGTGCCAGTATCCAATACTGCTCCTTAAATACCTGGTAATGACCCAGCTGATCAATGTCCCATTTCTGTTCATGAATGGTGATACTGTTTTGACCAAAAGCAAGGCGCTCGTCCGTATTGTTTGCACCTGCCCATTTTTTATGCAGCCATCCGGGCCCCGGGCTTTCTACAGCCGCCAGGTCGGGGTTCGAGGCAAATCTTTTGCAGGTTAATGTATCCTTGCGGGCGCTGAACTGAAATTTTCCTGCTTGCGGGTCTGGGTTTAATACCAATAGCTCCAGTTTTTTGTCATCGGCGGAGCGCAGGAAAAGTGTAAGATGATTTCCGGTCTGCCCCATACTATCCAAAGCGTAGGCCTGGTAATAATACTCCACGTAATCACTGGCAATTTGAAACCCGTTCCAGTTACCCGGTTTGTTTACAGAAAACTGCCAGTAGCCGTGTAGCGATGGTGGAATTTGTGCTTTTAAAACAGCAAAATGGCAGATAAGCAGCAAGGTTAGTATTTTGTATTTCATGTTGGTTTTTTGTTTTATTTCCGTGATGCTAAAAATTCTTCCGGCGTATAACAGGGCCGTTTTTTTGTCTGATGTTTGGCAAAATCCTTTTTATCAAATCAAAAACATAATATCACCTTCATTATTATGTATATATTATTAAATGAATATACGCAGAAACAGCGTCATTTCAAAATCGTGTTTTTAGGAGTGTGCAGGATAGGAAGGCGGCCTATTTTACAATCGCAACGGTAATTTCCCCGCTTTCTGTTAGTTTTGCGGCTATGGTTTCCAGACTGCTGATTATAATACCCTGCTTTAACGAAGAAACAACACTGCCCCAGCTTTTGGAAAAGTTGAAAAATACGGCTGTTCCCGAAGGATATGAATATGTGCCGGTGGTGGTGAACGACTGCTCTTCCGACAGGACGGCTGCCGTGGCAAAACAACACAATGTACGGGTACTCAACCTGGTCAATAACCTGGGAATCGGTGGGGCGGTGCAAACCGGCATCCGCTATGCGCTGGAGCAGGGCTTTGACCTGGCGATACAGATGGATGGCGATGGGCAGCATCCACCGGGGGAAATCGTGAAACACCTGGCGGCCATGAGCCGGTACAATGCAGATGTGGTGATCGGCTCCCGATTCCTTACCAGGGAAGGGTTTCAAACTTCTTTTCTCAGAAGAATCGGCATCCGGTATTTTTATGGCCTCAACCGGATCCTGACTGGCAAAAATATCCACGACAGTACTTCCGGTTTCCGGTTGCTTGGTAAAAAAGCCATTGCACTGGCTGCCCGGCATTATCCGGATGATTACCCGGAACCGGAGTCCCTGGTCTTTTTTTCAAGAGCCGGACTTTCCATTAAAGAAATTCCGGTGGTCATGAGCCCGCGGCTCGGAGGAAAATCATCCATCAACAGCTTTGCGTCCCTCTATTATTTTATAAAAGTGACCTTAAGCATGTTCTTTTCCTATATTAGAAAACTCTAAAGCCTGTTTTTATGAGCAGAATTCAGATTATAGCTATTGTACTTAATTGTTTATTCCTGGTTTATACTTCCCGGCTGATCATCAGGGGAAAGCTGAGAGAAGAGTATGCGCTGGTTTGGTGGATCTGCGGCGGACTTTTATTAATATTCTCTATATGGGCAGGGGGGCTTGAGGCGGTGGCGCATCTGCTGGGGGTATATGAACCGGTGAACCTCGGTTTTGCAACGATTATTTTTATTATTCTCATCTACCTGTTGCACCTTTCTATAGCTAACTCAAAACTGCAGCGTCATATAACCCGGCTTACGCAGGAAATAGCATTAATGAAGGCGGGCGCAGCTGAAAAAAAAGATCAACATAACATTCAGAATCCATCAACAACCGTCGAAAATGAAGCCTGATAAAAAATTACGGATAACCGGGTTTGTCTTACTGGGAATATTAATCCTTGTTTATGCCAATCATTTTAATAATGGTTTTCATTTTGACGATAGCCACACCGTTGAAGACAACGTAGCCATTCGCAAAATAAGCAATATTCCTGCTTTTTTTACCAATCCGGATATGTTCAGCAACAGCCCCAATCATAAATGGCTGCGACCGGTTGTGACCACTTCACTGGCGGTAGATTACTGGCTGGCCGGGGGACTTTATCCCTTTGCGTTCCAACTATCTACCTTTCTTTGGCATATCCTTCTTTGCGTCCTTCTTTTTTTAACCTATAGAAAGCTGCTGGCTGCTTCGATGCAGCACAAATGGGTGCCTTATATTGCATTGTTTGCCGCAGCCTGGTTCGGATTTCATACGGCCATAGCGGAAACGGTTAACTATATTATTTCCAGGTCCGATGTGTTGTCAACCACATTTATTGCGGCCTCTTTTTATATCTATATAGCTTTTCCTCAAAAACGGAAGTGGTTTCTTTACATGGTGCCCGCCATCCTGGCGGTGCTTACCAAGGAAACCGTGATTTCGCTTCTTGCCATTTTGTTTTTTTATATTCTTTTCTTTGAGAAGAACCTTTCTGTCCGGGCTGTTTTTCAAAAGCGGAATTTTCGGACCGTGCTGCGGATTTTTTATACGCTCCTTCCCATGATCCTCATCCTGGCGGCATTGCAGGTCTATACGCTTTCAAAAATATCTGCTGCATCAAGGGATTATGGGATGTCGAACCCGGCGGGCTATTACTGGCTTACCCAAACCTATGTATGGTTCCTGTATTTTAAATCGTTTTTTCTGCCGCTGCACTTAAGCGCAGATACGGATCTGCCCGTTATTACCAGCATATTTGATGGGCGTATTTTAACCGGTTTGGCTTTTGTGGTACTCCTGGTTATAGCCATTTTCAGATGCTCCAAAAAAAAGGAAACGAGGCCGGTGGCGCTGGGTCTCATCTGGTTTGCCGCTTCTTTATTGCCAACCTCAGTTAGCCCCATGGCCGAGGTGATGAACGATCACCGGATGTATTTTGCCTTTACCGGTTTATCGCTGAGCGTGGTAACGGCGCTGGCATTGCTGGTTCTAAAAGGGGCAAAGCAGGGCAGCAGCGTACGCATAAGTCCGCGTGTAGCAGGAGTCCTTTGCTGTCTGATTCTGGGTCTGAATGCCTATGGAGTTTATAAACGAAACCAGGTATGGAAAACGGAGGAATCCCTGTGGAAAGATGTTACGGAAAAGAGCCCTGGCAATGGAAGAGGCTGGATGAACTATGGTCTTGCACTTATGGGCAGGGGGAACTATGAGGAAGCGATGCGCAACTTTAAAAAAGCGCAGGAACTGACACCTGCTTACAGCACACTGTTTATCAACATGGGTATTGCAAGTGGGGGAATGAGCAGGGATGCCGATGCCCGCAATTACTTCAACACCGCCATTCAATTGGCGCCTGCCGAATTTACCCCCTACGCTTTTTATGCGCGTTATCTGCTGCAAATAGGAGCGCTGCAGGAGGCAAAGGCGAATGCAGAAAAGGCTTTGTCTTTAAATGCTAATTCTATGATTGCATTGGATGCGGCCATGGGCGCCTATCAGGCCCTGGGTTTGTGGAGCGATTTGGGCCGGACGGCTGCACATGTATTGTTGGTGAATCCCGGTGACCCGGAGGCGCAGCTTTTTTTAGAGGCTTCCAAAACAAAAAAAACAGTATCCCCCGCCAGTAGCGCGATGCCTGCAACATTAGAATCGGCTGAAGATTATCTCAACCTGAGTCTTGTGTACTACAATGCAGGCGCATTTGATCAATGCATTGAAACTTGTAAAAAAGCGCTGGCGCTGAAACCTGCGTACGCAGACGCCTATAGCAATATGGGGGCTGCTTATAACAGCCTGGGGCAGTGGGATAAAGGGAAGGCAGCCTGTGAGCAGGCTTTAGCGATAGATCCGCATCATAAGCTTGCGGCAGGCAACCTGCAATGGTCTATCAACAAACACCAATAAATTAAATTCTTTGTTGTTAAAAATAGGGTGCAATTTTGCCATTCAATTTTTATTATTGAATACGCTATGCGCATCCTGCTACAATACATAAAACCCTATCGCTGGCTGGTGGTGCTGGCATTGTTCCTCGCAGCGGTAAACCAGGTCTTTTCGCTTTTTGCCCCCATGATCAGCGGAAAACTGCTAGATCTTTTTGCCACCAACCCGCATTATTTCGATGCGGAAAAAACGGTGCCGCGCACGGAGCATCAATATCTTTTTGGAGGCAATGGCCGCCAGGGCTTGTTTTTTTTCCTGATGCTGCTGATTGGCACCGCCATGGTAAGCCGTATTGCAAAGGCCTTCCAGGACTATTTTGTAAACGTGATTATCCAGAAGTTTGGGGCTACTATTTTTACCGATGGTTTAAAACATTCCATGCGGCTCCCCTATCAGGATTTTGAAGACCAGCGAAGCGGGGAAACGCTTTCGATCCTGACAAAAGTGCGTACCGATACGGAAAAATTTATCACCAGCTTTATTAATGTTTTCTTTGTCATCATCGTAAGTATTGTATTTGTTTCTGTGTATGCATTCCAGCTGCACTGGTCCATTATGCCCGTGTATGCCATCGGCATTTTTGCCATTGCCTATGTTACCAGTTTGCTAAGCCGGAGGATCAAAGTGATCCAGAAAAACATTGTAAAGGAAACCACTGCATTGGCAGGAACCACAACCGAAAGTTTGCGCAATATCGAAATTGTAAAAAGCCTGGGGTTAACAGAACAGGAAGTGCAGCGGCTCAATAATAATACCTTTAAGATACTGGGGCTGGAACTAAAAAAGGTAAAAAGCATCCGCGCGCTGAGTTTTATACAGGGTACCATGGTGAACTTTTTACAGCAGGTGATTGCATTTACCCTGCTATGGCTCATTTTTAAGGACGCCATTACCCCGGGGCAGTATTTATCGCTTTCCTTTTATGGTTTTTTCATCTTTGGCCCCATGCAGGAAATCGGCAATATCATTATTTCTTATCGTGAAGCCGAAGCTTCTTTGAATAACTTTCATCAGCTGATGCAGCGAAAGGCAGAGCCAAGGCCGGCCAATCCGCGGGAGATCGGGATGATTGAAACCCTCGATTTCAACCACGTGGTGTTCCGGCACCAGACGGCGCATTTCAATGCATTAAATGACATTTCTTTTACGGTGCAGAAGGGAGAAACGATTGCCTTTGTAGGGCCCAGCGGGTCCGGGAAAAGCACGTTGGTAAAATTGCTTGTGGGGCTGTACCGTCCGGCAAAAGGCAAGATCCTTTATGACCATGTAGATGGCGATGCCATCGATTTTGAGCAGCTGCGGGTGCAGATCGGTTTTGTAACACAGGATACCCAGCTTTTTGCCGGTACCATCCGGGAAAACCTGTTGTTCGTGAACCCCCGCGCAACGGTTGCCGAGCTGGATGATGCATTGGAAAAGGCGAGCTGCACCGGTTTGCTGCAGCGTGCCGAAAAGGGGCTTGATACGGTGATTGGAGAGGGAGGGCTCAAATTAAGCGGTGGCGAAAAACAGCGCATTGCCATTGCCCGCGCGTTGCTGCGGCACCCGCATCTGCTGATTTTTGATGAAGCCACCTCCGCTCTGGATTCGATTACGGAAGAAGAGATTACCCGGACCATCAAGCTGGTATCTTCAAAAAAGAACCAGATCACGGTGCTGATTGCCCACCGGTTAAGTACCATTCTGCATGCAGACCGGATCTACGTGCTGGAAAAAGGCGAAATTGTGGAAACCGGAAACCATGCGGGGCTGCTGGAACAAAAGGGGCTTTATTATGCAATGTGGCGCCAGCAGATCGGAGAACGTAAAAAAGAAGCGACATTGACGTAGTGAATAGGCAATTTGAAAATTTGAAAATGTGGAGATGTGGAAATCCCGCAGAGCGGGACAGGTCTTGAAACGAAGCTGCGACCGGAAAGAACTATTTTGGGGGATGAATTTTTGCCTTTTAAATGGTGACATTGCGCTCTGATAGTCAATAGTCAATAGTTAATAGTCAATAGTATACAATCCGTTGTAACCTTCAACGATCTTCAACCACATTAAACCACCCTTCCGCAATCTTGAAACCGGAACGAAATAGCCAACAATCAATTATGTATTAAGAATCAACTATTTAAGAAAGGGAGGAAAAAAACATAGGGAAAAGTTAATATTTTTTTAAAAGTTGATATATATTGCACCTACCAATACGTTTTTTTCTGTTATGGGGTAAAGGTAGTGGGCTCGTTGGCATTTGTAAAACATAACTGCGAAAAACAATCATTTAAACAAGCTGTGATTATCTATGAGTTTTAAAATTCAGATTGTTGAAGAGGATAGGGTTTCATGGAACTTGCTGAAATTTAAAATGGAAACTGTAACCGATAGCCAATTGCAATTCCTGGAGTATTGCTCCTCTATGGAACAGGCTATTGGCGCTATTTTCATGCATCGCCCGGATATCCTGATCTTCGACCTCAGGCTTTTGAAGAACAAAGAATTTGAGATTATTGAAAACCTGGTCAACCAGAAGATTCTCCGGGTTAAGATCATGGTAACCGCATCCCCCAACCAGCTCAACCAGCTTCAGAATATCATCGACATGGGCGTTACCTCATTGATCATGAAGCCTATCAATTCCAATGATCTCCGGAAATCCATGGGCCGGGTAATTGGTTTGTTGCATGAGGAAGCAAAGGAAGTGATCGAGGATCATTTTATTACTTTAAAGGCTAATCGCTCCCTGCTGTATGTAAATCAGCGGGATATTCTTTTTGTGGAGTCCAACCGGAATATCTGCGAGATCACTTTTAAAGACGGAACTCAAAAAACCGTAAATGAAAACATCACGTTTATCGACCAGCGGATTCACCTCAAAGAATTGGTTCGGATTGATAAAAGCACCATTATTAACATTTCAAAAATCGTATACCTTGACAGTGATGTGTTTAACAAAGAATGTAAGTTAAAATTGAGCAATGGGGGTGAAATTAACAAATCGCTTAGCAAAATTGGCATGAGCCGTTTGTATAAAATCGTATCCCACAATCGTAAAAACGAAGGACGAATTGTTTTTTAATGTTGTTTCGTCCTTTAAAAATCACTTTATGTCCTTTGTTATTAAAAGTAAAAACAGAACATCGTATTCTTGTGCGATAATAAAAAAATCAACCCTGCGTAAGCCGAAAAGCAGTTTTTAGAGTAGGCATTATTTAATCATTAACTAGTCAATAAAATTAAATTAAACTTTTATGAGACGTACATTCTTATCCGTCCTAGTTCTGGCCTCCCTGCTTACAGGTCTGGATGCCTGTAAAAAAGGAGACACCGGTCCTGCGGGTCCTACAGGTCCTACCGGCGCTAAAGGCGACCAAGGCGCTGCTGGCGCGGTTGGCGCTGCTGGTGCTAAAGGTGCTGATGGAACAAAAATTTTTAACGGCACGACTGACCCAGGTGGTAACGTAGGCGACTATTGGTTCAACGCAACTACCAGAACGCTTTATGGCCCTAAAACTGCTACAGGTTGGGGTACCGGTACTGCTTTAAACGGCCTTGATGGTGCTAAAGGCGCTACCGGCGCAACTGGTGCTACCGGTGCAACTGGCGCAACTGGTGCTACCGGCGCAACTGGTGCTACTGGTGCTACCGGCGCAACTGGTGCTACCGGCGCAACTGGTGCTACTGGTGCAAAAGGTGCTTCCTTCTATTATGGCGCTGGCGCTCCTGTAGCCATGAGCTATGCCGAAGGTGATTTCTATTTTGACACGAATACTTCTACTTTCTACGGTCCCCGCTCTTCCAATGCTACAGGCGGTACATGGTCTGCAAACCAGGTTCCTCTGGGAACTGCTTATGCAGCCCGTACTTACTACCTGACCCGTGGTCTGGAAAATGTTAACGAAGTAGCTAATACAAGAAAGAACGGTCAAAGGACTTCTTATGTATGGGGTGATGTAAAAATCAGTTCCAGCTATTTCCTGAATGCTGACGATCTGAATCGCATCAGCAAATACCCGGGATGGGGTCTGAACCGTGAGATGATTTTCCAATCAAATCCTGTTGGCGCTCCTGGTGTTTATGATTATATCGTATCCAATGCAACAAGTGGATTATATGGATTTGGTGGGTTCCTTTCTCCTGCTAAAGTTGGTGCTAAGTTCCGTTATACTCAAAACTTCACTAATCCTTACCAGGAATTTACTTTAACACAGGATGACATCGATCGTCTGACTGTAGATAATGGTAATGCATTTACTTACCTTACGTATGCTGCTGTAGATCAGTCTGTAAATCTGGCTGCTGCTGCTGTTGGTGATCGTCTGGAGTTCCACAGAACTAAGAAAGTGGTAATTACTTCCCTGACTGATGCTCAGGCGAATGCAACCGGCGAGTATCATGTTAAGTATACGGCGCAAACGAAGATCAACATCAACACCATCCCTGGTTTGATGAATAAGATCGAATCTTACAAACAAGATGGTAAAGTATTCCTGAAATACCGTTATGTAGATGCAACTACAGGTACTCCTCGTTGGGAGTCTGGTGCAAATTCTCAAATCGGTTGGGTAGATCTTACTTCTAACTACCTCTATCAGTATACTGTTGGTGGAGCATGGTATGGTCCTAACATGAACAGCTACCAGACAGCAAACGTTCCAGGATTTGGCGGTTCTTATCCTTCTGGCGGTTTCGGAGCTAATCCGTTTACCTTAGGTGGTGCAAATGTTCACCCCAACAGTACCAATGGTAAAGCTTTGGGTGAAGTAGGTAATATCCTGAGCCTTGGTACTGACCAAGTTGTTACTGCCAATGCCACTCAGCAATTCAGAAGCGGTGAAATCGTTCTGAACTGGGATATCGCTTCTGGTTCTAACTGGTCCAATACTGCAACCCTGGTTCCTTACGGTCCGCTTACACTGGTTAACCCCAACAATTCACTGAATGTTGTAGGAGATAGCTATTATGGCGGAAGCCTTGGAAACTGGGCTTACAACACTACAAATACAGCCATTCCTCATTGGATCGCCGGTATTGCTAATAACGTATACTACCGTGCTCCAAACGAGTTAACAGCTACAATTGACGGTGTTACTTATGCAATCCCCACCAGCGGTGTAAATGCGAACACAGTTCCAAGAATTGATATCGTAAACGGTAAGCCTAAAGAATGGTTTAACCAGCCTTTGGTTCAGGTTCAGGTTCTGGCGGTTCCCGGAGAAATTGTAAAAAGCGCTGCTGCTAAAGGCATCAACGTAAATGATGGTGCTGCTATGGCTCGCTTCGCTGAGTCTCAGAAATAAGATTCATTCCAATCAGCAATCTCCGGATTGTTGACGAAAGAATAAGACTTAAAATAGAAAAGCTGTCTCTGTATAGAGGCAGCTTTTCTATTTTTGGTATAGTGCGACAGCCCTGAATGTCCGGGAATTCGCAACGCATGGAGTTACCGGTTTTTGTTATGAGCGGACCGGAACAAAAACAAAAAGATGGCTGAACGCTGAATGCTGAACGCAAAATGGGAAACGCTGAATGCAAAATGCCGTTTCCCTGAGGCCATTGATGCATAGATCCGGGGGAATTTTAACAGTGACCAAAAATACCTCAGGGACGGTGCCGCAGGCGCTATCAGTGGCAATCGCAAAAGTTATAACACAAGGAAGCAGTGTTTCAGTGGCAACCATGAAAATTGCTAAGGAACCGACATTGAATGCTCATAAGTCATCACATCTTGCGCAGTTCTGCGGCAGGGCACTGCACAGGAGCAGACCTGTGCAGTGCTGTTACTTTTTGCTATGCTGCGGTTTAATGACGGCTCCGCACAGACCGGGAGGTCTGCGCGAGATAAAACATAAAACATTCAGTGCTTCTGAGGCTCGGTGGTATAAGCATCATATTAACGCTGTCAGCGTCTCAATTGTGTGGTCGATCTCTTCCTTTGTATTATGCTTGCTGAATGAAAAGCGTACCGGGACCAGGTCCGCAGCAGTGTCTAAAGCTGCTATTACATGTGAGCCCTGGGCGGCACCGCTGCTGCAGGCACTGCCCCCGGAAACACAGATATTGTGAATATCCAGGTTGAATAACAGCATTTCCGAACGTTCGGTTTGGGGGAAGGAAACGGAGAGCACCGTATACAAACAACTGCCCAAAGCATCACCGTTAAAAATAACCGTAGGAATCTTTTCCTGCAGGCGCGTGGCCATATATTGCTTCAGCTCTTTAATATAGGCGGCCTCTTTTTCATAGTGGAGCATAGCCAGGTCCAGCGCTTTTGCAAAGCCCACAATACCATATACATTTTCGGTACCGGCGCGCATATTACGTTCCTGCCCGCCGCCGAAAATAAAGGGCTTTATCTGAAGCTTGCCGTTTACATATAAGATGCCCGCTCCTTTTGGCCCGTGAAATTTGTGGCCGGAGGCGGAAATAAAATCAACATCGATCCGCTGCAGGTCAATCGGGTAGTGACCCACGGTTTGCACGCAATCCGAGTGAAAAATGGCGCCATATTTCCGGCAGAGCGCACTTACGGCATTCATGGCCAGCAGGTTCCCGATTTCGTTGTTGGCATGCATCAGGGTTACCAGGCACTTGCGTTCCTGCAACGCCAGCTGTTGCTCCAGGTCCTTCAGGTCGATATGTCCGTCCGC
This sequence comes from Niabella hirudinis, assembly GCF_051201075.1. Classification (NCBI taxonomy): domain Bacteria; kingdom Pseudomonadati; phylum Bacteroidota; class Chitinophagia; order Chitinophagales; family Chitinophagaceae; genus Niabella; species Niabella hirudinis. The sequence goes on along the minus strand of NZ_JBPEHJ010000005.1, from coordinate 45,124 downwards.
CAACAGGTTTACCAGGCTGTGGGTAATGGTTTGGCCATCACAGTAGTGTTCTACGGTATGCAGCACCGCGTGGTGCTCGATGGCCGAAGTGATGATATGGGTACAGCCCAGGTCGTTGATGGCAGCGCTGATGGCGGTATTGTTACTTTCGGTTCCGCCGGAGGTGAAAAAAATCTCACCGGGCTTTACATTCAGATGACGGGCTACTGTTTTTCGCGCGGTTTCCACGGCAAGGCGGGTTTCTCTGCCATAAGAATAAACCGATGAAGGGTTACCAAAATAAGTAGTCATGTAGGGGAGCATCGCATCCAGTACTTCCTTGTCAAGGCAAGTGGTTGCGGCATTGTCTAAATATATCTTTTCCATTGAATTTTCCTTCCTTTTACCCGGTGGCAAAACGATCTGCAAAGTTAAGGAAGCTATGGCATATTGATTTTGTAGACTACACGGGTTGGAGTTTCAAGTTTTACGTTCCAGGTTTCAGGTTGGTTCCAACGTGAAACTTTAAACCTGGAACATGAAACGGCTTAAACGCTCCGTGTTACATGCATTCCTTAATATCCTGCATCAGTTTCTGTGCAATATTGCGGGCTTTTACCTCAAAATCACTTTCGGAATAAATACGGATGATGGGCTCGGTGTTCGACATTCTTAAATGCACCCAATCCTCGTTAAATTCAATCTTCAGGCCGTCCTCGTCATTCAGGGGGAGCTTGCTGTATTTCTCTTTAATCCGGGCAAAAATCGATGGGAGATCGGTGTCTTTGTCCAGCTCAATTTTGTTTTTGCTGATAAAGTAATCGGGGTACATGCCGCGGAGCGATTTGATGCCGCCCTTTTGGTTGGCCAGATGGCTCAGGAATAAGGCAATCCCGATCAGGGCATCGCGGCCGTAATGAAAATCGGGTACAATAATACCCCCGTTACCTTCACCGCCAATAACGGCATCCATAGATTTCATTTTGGCAACCACATTCACTTCCCCAACGGCAGAAGGATAATAAGCGCCACCGTGCTTAAGCGTGATCTCCTTTAATGCCTTGGTGCTGCTCATATTGCTTACGGTATTGCCCTTGCGTTGGGTGAGGACATAGTCTGCTACGGCCACCAGTGTGTATTCTTCTCCAAACATGCTGCCATCTTCATTTACAAAACAAAGACGGTCCACATCCGGATCTACGGCAATACCCAAATCTGCTTTTTCTTTCACTACCACACTTGATAGCTCTGTTAAATGATCGGGCAGCGGCTCGGGGTTGTGGGCAAAATTACCGGTAACGTCCCCGTTCAGGACAATCACTTCCGCTACACCCAGGGCTTTCAGCAAGGCCGGAACAAAGATGGCCCCGGTAGAGTTAATGGCGTCTACCACCACTTTAAAATGCTTCTTTGCAATGGCTTCTTTTTGCACGAGCGGGTAGGCCAGTATGGCGTCAATATGCTTTTGCATATAGGTGTCGTTCTGCTCAATTTTTCCCAGCTTGTCAACAGGGGCAAATTCAAAGTTTTCGGCTGCGGCAATCTCCAGCAACTCCCTGCCCAGTTCGGCCGAAATAAATTCGCCATCGCTATTCAGCAATTTAAGTGCATTCCATTCCTTCGGATTATGGCTTGCGGTTAAAATAATACCGCCATCGGCTTTTTCCAGGGGTACAGCAATCTCCACTGTGGGGGTAGTGCTGGGCCCAAGGTCTACTACGTCAATTCCCAAACCGCTAAGCGTTGCCGTAACCAGGCTGCTGATCATGGGGCCGCTGATGCGCCCATCGCGTCCCAGCACCACTTTTATTTTTTTTGACCCGTTCGCTGCTTTTTTAAGGATCGTTCCATAAGCTGCTGTAAACTTAACCACATCAACGGGAGATAGCGTTTCTCCAGTTTTGCCTCCAATTGTTCCGCGGATTCCGGATATACTCTTTATAAGCGACACGTTGTAGCGTTTTAATTTTTTGAATGGGGTTCTGTGCCGAACCCGGCCTTATTGCGGCTGCAAAAGTACGCCCCTTCCGCGAGATTATTTTAGTTATAACATTACTTTTATGGAAAATGTGCAACCCAGGGGGCAAAACATTGATTCTGGATTCTCGATTCTGGATTCTTGATTCAATGCCGTTTTCTTCAAGGTATGACTGGGAAAGCTGACCAGGCCCCCAGGTTTCCGCTGCCTGCCGCTTTCTGTGAAAATCTGAGTCCCCATCGATATCGCATAGGCGTCAGGTTAATTTTGCTAAAAGGAAAGCTGCAGCGCAGCGTTGCTCTTATTAGCAACGAACACAAAAAAAAATGGAGGTGCAGCGCACCGGTAATAACGCCCTCTGCATGCCATTACCGCCGCGCTGCGGCTGGGAATATCCGTTGTGTTACTTCAAACTACAGATACTATCGGCGCTCTGCGCCTCTGGCCATAACCTGTATAGCCGGGTGCTAAAAGTTGGTTAAGGCATTCGTTTATTATTGAGCAGCAGGTATTGTGCGGTTTGGTAATAAGCGTTAGTAAGGGCGCTCATTTTTTTGCGGACGGAGTCCAGTATCCGGCGGGGATAGCGGATTGTGGTATCAATAGGGGTCAGGTCTTCTTCGGCAAAATCAAGGCTTTTTACATAGTAAAACTGGTCGTTTACGATACCGATTTTTCCGGCGGTATTAGTAATAAAGGCGATATTTCCCTTTTTGTCCGGTGCCAGAAGATCGCGGCCCAATGTAAAATTTTCATAAGGACGTTGCAGCAGTCCTGCAATCGTAGGCAACACATCAATTTGGGAAACTGTTTCCTTTCGTAGTTGGGGCGCCACCAGGTAGGGCGCATAAATCAAGAAGGGGACGTGTTCGTCCGAAAGACGGTGGGTGGTCCAAACCGCGGGATATACGCTGGTGGCATTGCCGGCAACTCCGTGATCGCCTATAAAAACAAAGATCGTATTGTGGAAGTAATCTTCTTTGGTTGCGGCTTCAATAAACTTTTTAATGGCATAATCGGCATACCGGAAGGTATTGTATTCTTCGATGGATTCAAACCCATTCGTCAGAAGGCTGTCTTTTGAAATGTTTTTCTTCTCAAAATCCTGGTCGGTTTCGGGAATGGTGTAGGGCCGGTGATTATCAGAGGTTTGTATAATAGCAAAAAAAGGATTTTTTTCTGTTTTAAAAACATTGTTTGCTGCCAGGAAAAGATCCTTATCGCTGATACCCCAAACATTGATCCGGGGTGCCGGGATGGTTTGTTCCGTATGCAGCCGGAGGTTGTTGATATTCATCAGCAGGCCTTCAAAATTATTGAACCCCGGATCGCCTCCTAAAAAGTAATGCTTGGAATAATCGGTAAAATTATTGATGATCGTATTTTGGTCAATGGCTTCGGGGTTGCGGGTAGAAAACTTAAACAGCTGAACATCCGGCGTGCCTGTAAGAATTGCGAAAAGCCCTCTTGCGGTGGAAAAATGAGGAGTGAAACAACGTTCAAAGAAAACGCCCCTCCGGCTCAATGAATCAAAATAGGGAGAGGCATTGAGCCGGTTACCGCTCATACTGCTTTTGTACATGCTGTACGACTCACAAACGACCAGCACAACGTTTGGCTTGCTTTCCAGGCTTGAGCTATGAGGCGCTACCGTTCGTTTAAAACCAAATGGTGCTTTGGGCGGAAACTGCAAAAATTCAGCCATAAGCGGAAAAGCCTCGCGGGCACCTTTTTCGTTGATCACCGGCTTGCGGAACCGCATGGTTGAAAAAAAGTTTTGCAGGGGGTTAAGGGCAAGATAGGTTTTAAAACTGTCTTTAAGCGCAAAGGAATCCTTCCATTTTAAAGGAGTATCGTCAACTTTGCCATAAACAAAAAGACCCAGTAAAACCGCGGTAATCACAAAAGGATACCTGCGATGGGGGATGGCCTTGCCGTCTGTGAGGTTGATGACCTGCCAGTGACTTTTGTTGAGCGCCCATTTGAAGCATACAACTGCCGCAGCCAGGCCTACCAGTATCCAGATCAGCGGGTAGGTTTGCCAGATCATGTTGAGCGAAATGCCGGGATCTTCCACAAAATTCATGGCGCCCGCATCCAGCCGCGTCCGGTTATAAGAAAAACTCACCATATCGGCAATAAAGAACAGGAATAGCAGGAAGGTGATCGCGGCCAGGTACCAGGTCCAGATGCGTTTATTACGGGCGGAGTAAAACGGGGAAAAGCCGCGTTTGTAGCTAAACAGGACCACCGGCAGTAGGAAAATTGAAATCCACCGGAGATCATATTGAATACCCAGGGCAAAGGAAGGAATGCAATCTTCAAAGGAAATGCCGGGGGGCTTGAAGGCAAAAAAAGTAACAAACCGGAAAATAAAAAACAGGGCAAAAAGTACCAGCCCGGTGTTAATGACCCACAGGATCGTTTTTGGTATTTTCAGCCTCGATAACATAGAGCTGCAAACTTAGTTAAAGTTTCACGTTTAAAATTCAAGGTTTCATGGTTTCCCCGATGCCCGGTTTTTATTCCCGTGTTTTTACCCGCGATAATCATCGAAACATCGGGTTGCGGGTTGCAATGGGTGAAATGCTGCTGAATATGATTGAATGTGGTTGAATGTTGAGGTTTGCTGATCAGCCTCCGATTTTCACTCCCGATAGGAGCCATCGGGATCCACATTTTCACATTTTCAAATCTTCAAATTAACACATTGCCTAAATTTGCTCCATGACCCGTTTTTTGTATATCCCCTTCCCGGACTGGCTGGTAAAGGCCGACCGCTGGCTGTTTGAACAGATCAATATCAAAGCCGCCAATCCCTTCCTGGATGCATTGCTGCCGCTATTTCGCAACCCCTATTTATGGGCGCCACTTTACCTGTTTGTGGTGGTCTTTGTGCTCCTGAACTTTAAAAAGCACCGATGGCTTTGGTTATTGCTGTTTTTGTGCACCGCGGCCAGTACCGACCTGGTAGGATCGCACCTGTTTAAACATGTTTTTGAGCGGCTACGGCCCTGTAATGACCCGGAAATGGCCGGGCATGTGCGTATGGTGCTGGGGCGTTGCTCCGGGGGATTTAGCTTTGTATCTAATCACGCTATTAACCATTTTGGGATCAGCATGTTCTTTTTTGTAACCTTCCGCCGGTACTTCAGATATGCCTGGGCGCCGCTGGTATGGGCCGGCATTATCGGACTGTCACAGGTTTATGTGGGCGTGCATTATCCCTTTGATGTACTGGGCGGAACCGTTCTTGGAATATTAATTGGCCTGTTTTGGGGCAACTTATTTAATAAAAGGTCCGGATTTCATATCTTCGATAAGGAACCAACCGAAATAGATTAATGGAATTATTCATAATAGCCTTATTGATTTTACTCAATGGACTATTTTCAATGTCAGAAATAGCGCTTGTATCGGCCAGGAAAGCAAGACTGGAAGCCCAGGCAAATAAAGGGGATAAACGGGCAGAAGCAGCGCTGAAGCTGGCCAGCCATCCGGATGTTTTTTTATCCACCGTTCAGATCGGTATAACGCTTATTGGTATTTTGACCGGTATTTATTCCGGCGAAAAAATCACGGGCCGCATCGCTTCCTTCGTGGAGCAGTTTCCTGCTATTGCTTCTTATAGCAAAGGGATTGCCACTACAACCGTGGTCATCATTATCACTTATTTTACACTTATTTTTGGGGAACTGGTGCCCAAGCGCATCGGTCTTTCCCGCCCCGAAAAAATTGCAAAATTTGCCGCGCAGCCTATGCGCTGGGTTTCGATCATCACGTACCCGTTTATCTGGCTGCTTACAAAGTCGAGCGGACTAATAGGAAAGCTGTTCAATATCAAAAGCGAAAACAATCAGGTAACGGAAGAAGAGATTAAAGCGATCATCAGCGAGGGTACGGAGCAGGGCACACTGGAGGAAACCGAACAGGAGATCATCGAACGGGTGTTTCACCTGAGCGACCGGAACATTACTTCACTCATGACCCACCGCAGTGATATTGTGTGGTTTAAGGTGAATGATACGGAAGAAATGATTCGTGAAAAAATTTTAAAGGAGCCGCATTCTATTTATCCCATTTGTGATGAGGAGATCGATGATATCAAAGGTGTTATTTCGCTAAAAGATCTTTATACGAGTAAGGATACGGTTCCTTTTAGTGAACTGATGCGCCCGGCCCTTTTTGTACCCGAGAATAATACGGCATTCCGGGTGATGGAAAAGTTTAAAGAATCGCAGCTGCATTCCTGTTTTATTGTGGATGAATACGGCAGTGTGCTGGGAATGATTACGCTGAACGATATTCTTGAAGCGATCATTGGTGATATGCCCGAAGAAAATGAAGACGATTATGAAATCACCCGCAGGGATGATGATTCGTTCCTGGTGGATGCCCAGATTCCGTTTTACGATTTCCTGTCATATTTTGATAAGGCCGAATGGATGAATGAAGGAGAGCAGGAATTTGATACGCTGGCGGGATTCATCCTGCACCGGCTGAAGCAGATACCGGCCACGGGTGATAAACTCGACTGGAACGGCTTCGATTTTGAAATCATTGATATGGACGGTCACCGGATTGATAAGGTACTGGTGCATATTAGTGAAACATTAAAAGAGGAGATGGATGAGGGGTAGGGGAGTGAGATGTTGTTGGTGAGATGTAGATAGTGAAATGTTTTTAGTGAGATGTGGTTGGTGAGAAGTTGTTAGTTAGGGCTGGGATTAGGTAGGATTGGAGTGGTGATTTTTTAAGAGTGTAAAATAAATGGTGAAAACAGTTTAAGCAACTGCATTTAGAGCCAGCATCTGTTTTCAAAGATAGTTAAGAACTGATGGAGTATGAACCCCCAATTTTGGATGGGCATACTCCATTTTTTTTCGACATTAATAATGGCCATGTAAACAGCCTTTAAGGCGGCCTGATCATCGGGGAACTGCACTTTTGTTTTTGTGTATTTCGGATACCACGGTTCAGGTTTTCGATGGTATTGGTGGTATAAATGATTTTTCGGATTTTCAGCGGAAAATCAAAATAGTTGGTAAGACAGTCCCGGTTGTTGCGCCAGGATTCAATGGCGTGGCGATATTTATGCCCCCATTTTCGGATAATTTTTCCAAAGCAGCTATATCTCTGCCGCATCCCGATTTACAGCCCCATAAACCTCCTTTAAATCGGCGCAGAAGGGCTTTTTGGGTTCCGCACTACATACTTTCAGGAGTTGCGGATCTGGTATACAATATTGAGCTGGGTTACTGCATCGGGGAATACCCCTTTAATGGCGTCTGTAAGGCTTTTAATTTAAGATTATCTGTACAGTACAGGCGTAGTTGGGAGGTTGGCATTTTCAAGGATTTCAAGCGACATCTCACTATCTGCATCTGACTAAAAACATCTCACCAACTACTTCCCACTAAAAACATCTCACCAACAACATCTCACTAACTACTTTTCACCAACCTTACAGCCTCACAAAGCAAAATGATCAATGATAAGCCGGGCTTTTGCTCTTCCTACAACAACTGCCAGTTCGTCAAGCGATTTTTCTTTAACGTTCTTAACGGAGCGGAATTCCTTCAGTAACTCACCGGCTGTGCTTTTTCCGATCCCTTTGATATTTTCCAACTCATTTTTGAACGTACCCTTGCTCCTTTTTTGGCGGTGGAAGGTAATGCCGAAACGATGCACCTGGTCGCGTATAAACCGGATCAGCTTCAAGCTGGAGCTGTTGTACGGAAGTTTTAAGGACTCTTTATCACCTGCAAAAAAAAGTTCTTCCACGTTCTTAGCAAGTCCCACCAAAGTGATGCTTCCCTGTAGTTCCAGGTCTTCAATTGCTTCCAGCGCGGCGCCCAGTTGTCCCTTGCCACCATCAATGATCACCAGTTGCGGCAGCAGCTGCTGCTCTTCCGTCAGCCGCTTATAACGGCGGTATACGGCTTCCTTCATACTGGCAAAATCGTTGATGCCTTCCACTGTTTTTACGTTAAAGTGGCGGTAATCTTTTTTACTGGGCACCCCATTCTTAAAACAAACCATGGCCGATACGGGGTAGCTGCCCTGGAAATTTGAGTTATCAAAACATTCGATGTGCACGGGCAATTCCTGTAGTTGCAGATCGAGCTGTAATTGTTCCAGAACTTTTACATGATCCACATTCCGGTTGATCTTTATGCGCTCCTTGTTTTTAAGCTCTTCGATAAAATAGCCGGCGTTTTTTTCAGAGAGCTCCAATAGCTTCTTGCGGTCGCCCGCTTTGGGTACAATAATTGCCACACCGGCTTCGGGATAGTCTATTTCAAAAGGTACATTGATTTCTGATACCTGGCTGTTAAAAGTCATGCGCAGCTGGCTAACGGCATATACCAGGATCTCTTCCACCGGCTCATCAAGATGGGTTTCCAGCTTGTTGGTTTGAGTTTGCACCACGGTGCCGTTGCGGATCATGAGGTAATTAACATAGGCCACGGATTGGTCCTTAATGATGGAAAATACGTCTTTATCGCCGCCCCTGATGCCGGTGATTACGGATTTGGATTGGTAATAATCCTCCAGGTATTCGATTTTTTTACGCACCTGCTCCGCCTTTTCAAACTCCAGGGCTTCAGCATAGGTTTTCATCTCCCCTTTAAAATGCCGGATTACCGGCCCCAGGTTTCCCTTCAGCAGGTTGCGGATCTGCCCCGTATTGGCATCATAATCGGCCTGTGTTTGCAAACCTTCACAGGGGCCTTTGCAATTGCCCAAGTGGTATTCGAGGCAAACCTTGAATTTTCCCTTTTCGATGTTTTTGGGACTCAGGTTCAGGCTGCAGGTGCGCATAGGGATGGTGCGCTTAATAAATTCCAGCAACTCCCGCACTTTAAAAACGGAAGTGTAGGGCCCCAGGTATTCCGATCCGTCATCTACCGGTTGCCGTGTAAGATAAATGCGGGGAAAGGGCTCATTTTTTATAACAATATAGGGATAGGATTTGCTATCCTTCAGGTTGATATTGTACTTGGGCTGAAATTGTTTGATCAGTGCATTTTCCAGGAAGAAGGCATCGGGTTCGCTGTTCACGATCGTGAACTCAATATGCTCAATACGCTGTACCAGCTCATGCGTTTTGTAATTGGTAAAGGTCTTATTAAAATAGGAGCTTACCCGTTTGCGCAGGTCCTTTGCCTTGCCCACATAAAGGATCTTTCCAGCGCCGTCAAAATATTTATAGATGCCCGGCTGGTGGGGGATGGTTGTGGCGATATTTGAGAATGTTTCAGGTGCCATGATTGGGACTACTGGCAAATAGCTTTATTTTTTTGGCCTCACCAGGCTGTCTTTCGGATACTGCTGTTCCATTGCCATCTTTGAAGATTTTACCCAGTTCAGCAACTGCTGTTTTTCGGTTTCACTGAGCACCGCATCCTTATGGGCCCAGGTATAAGAAGCCAGGGGCATTTTATTCTTATCGATCATTTCCCGGATCTCCTCAAATTTGTGATATTGGTTCCAGGCCGGCCGGTTGGTAAATGCATCAAAATTCAGATGCCGTTTTCCATCTTTTATATGATGGTTCAGCCACCAATATACCGGTTGTATTTTACTATACCATGGGTAAACGGTATTGTTGCTGTGGCAGTCGTTGCATGCTTTTTTTAAAATACTGCGTACAGCTTCATCCGCAGGGTACTTTGTTTCAATATGAAGGGGCTGCGGGCCGGGCTGTTCATTTTTTGCGGGCCTTATAAACTGAATCACGATCAGCGTGGCAAGCAGCAGCAGTAGTATGTTCCTGAGCATAAATGAATTTTATGGTTTATGGGTTGATTGAATGGGTATCAACCAAAATCGTACCTGTCATTTCTTTTGGAATGACCAGCCCCATAAAGCTAAGGATCGTTGGCGCAATATCGCCCAGCTTGCCTTCTTTAATGGTTCCGTTCCAATTGCTGTCTATTATGAACAGGGGAACGGGGTTCATGCTATGCGCGGTATTAGGGCTGCCGTCTTCGTTTATGAGGTAATCAGAGTTACCATGGTCGGCGGTAAGGAAGATCACATAATCCTGTTTCAAGGCTTCGGTTACGATCTGTTCTACGCATTGGTCCACTGTTTCCACCGCTTTTACGGCAGCCGAAAAAACACCGGTATGGCCCACCATATCTGCATTGGCAAAATTGAGGCAAATGAAATCGGCCGTCTTATGGTGGATCTCCGGAAGAATGGCTTCCGTAAGCTCTCTTGCGCTCATCTCCGGCTGCAGATCATAAGTGGCCACCTTGGGTGAAGGTTTCAGTATCCGGCTTTCTCCTTCAAACGGCTTTTCGCGTCCGCCGCTGAAGAAGAAGGTTACATGCGGGTACTTTTCAGTTTCCGCAATGCGGATCTGTTTCAGCTGGTTGGCTTCAATTACTTCCCCGATAGTTTGGGTGAGGTCCTCGTTATGAAACAATACATGTATATTTTTAAACGTTTGGTCATAAACGGTCATGGTGGTATAATCCAATTGCAGTGTGTGCATGTTTTGCTCCGGATGGTCCTGCTGGGTTAATACTTCGGTAATCTCCCGGCATCGGTCGGTGCGGAAGTTAAAGCAAAGTACAGAGTCCCCGTTTTGAATAGTAGCTACCGGCTGGTTATTGCCATCCACGATCACCGTGGGTTTAATAAACTCATCGGTGATATTCTGTGCATAGCTGTTTTTAACGGCGGCTATTGCCGAAGTTGCGGTTGCGCCTTTTCCGTTTACCAGGGCCTCGTAGGCCAGGGCAACCCGTTCCCAGCGTTTATCCCGGTCCATAGCATAATACCGCCCATCTACCGTGGCTATTTTACCGGTTCCTGTTTGATCCAGGTGCTGCTGCAGGTCTTCTATAAAACCCAGCCCGCTTTTGGGATCCGTATCTCTTCCATCTGTAAAAGCATGGATGTAAACTTCCGGCAGTCCATTATCCTTGCAAATATTAATCAGGGCCTTCAGGTGATTGATATGGGAGTGTACGCCGCCATCGCTTACTAAACCTAACAAGTGTAAGGGTTTGCTGTTTTCTTTTGCGTGTGTAATGGCGCGCAATAATTCCTTATTGGTTGCCAGCTCGCCTGTTTTGATGGCAACATTAATGCGTTGAAGTTCTTGATACACAATACGTCCTGCGCCAAGGTTGAGGTGCCCTACTTCAGAATTTCCCATTTGTCCCTCGGGTAATCCTACCAATTCTCCAAATGTGGTGAGGGTGGTATGCGGATACCGGCTGTACAAAGACCTGGTAAAAGGCACATTGGCATTCTGGATCGCATCGGCTGATGCAACTTTTCCGAGTCCCCAACCGTCCATTATGAGTAATATTGCTCTTTTTTGTGACATGAACTTGCGATTTTAGTTAAAAAATTAAAGCGGTAAAATTAAAAAGATTCTGAGAATAAATGAAGGCGCTACGCTATTTATACTGAGTAAGGGATAAAAATATAAATTAATTGGTTATAACAGCTTACTGATCTATTCCTGACAAAGTATATAAACATTTGATCCAGGCCCGTTTTTTTAATATATTCGTGATCTTCTGAGAAGGGGAGTAATAACAAAATGAAGAAACAATGAAACATTTATTACGATTGTCCTTATTTGCTTTTGCAGTCAGTCTGTTGGCAGGTAGTGTGCATGCGCAAAGTGTTGATGGCGTCATTACCAGTTTGAAAACCGGCAATGCTGCCCAGTTGGTGGCTAATGTAGGCGAAAACATGCAGTTAACCATTGCTGATAAAACCAGCACCTATAATAAATCGCAGGCGGAACAGGCCCTGAAAGATTTTTTTGGAAAAGTAACGGTAAAAGGTTTTGAGCTCAAACATAAGGGAAGTTCTCCCAATGGCAACTACGCAATCGGCACCCTGCAAACGGCCGGTGGAAATTACCGGGTAAATATTTTTATGCGCAAGGAAAAAGGCGGAGAAGTGATCAAGGAATTGCGTTTTCAGTTGATTGAGTAATAATTCTGTGAAAATTTAATGATAAAACAGCCTCTCCTAAAGAGAGGCTGTTTATTTTTACAACCATGGACGCATTTCAGAAAAAACTTGATCACCTGATACAGGAAGCACTCCGGGAAGATATCGGGCCCGGAGATCATTCTACCTTGTGTTGTATTGACCCGGCGGAGAAGGGACGGGCTGTGCTAAAAGTAAAACAGGAGGGAGTACTGGCAGGGGTACAGGTGGCCGAAGCGGTTTTAAAATTTAAGGAGCCCGACAGTTCCATAACCTTCCTGATGCAGGATGGAGCTGATATGAAGCCCGGAGATATTGCTTTTGAAGTGGTTGCCCTGGAACATACTATTTTGCAATGCGAGCGGTTGCTCTTGAATTGTATGCAGCGTATGAGCGGTATTGCCACGCTTACCCGGAACTATGCCAACAAGTTAAAAGGGTACCATACCCGATTGCTTGATACGCGGAAAACCACGCCGAACTTTCGCTTGCTGGAGAAAGAAGCCGTCCGGATCGGAGGAGGCGTAAACCACCGGTTTGGACTGTATGACATGATCATGCTCAAGGACAATCATATTGACTATGCCGGAGGCATCGAAAAGGCTATTCAAAAGGCTTATGATTACGTGCAAGGCAACCAGCTCCGGATACAGATCGAAATTGAAACACGGTCGCTGGAGGATGTAAAAAGGGTGATGGCAACGGGCAAAGGAAAAGTATTCCGGGTGATGCTGGACAATTTTACCCCGGCACAGATCTCAGAAGCCCTACAAATAATTGATGGCAATTTTGAAACAGAAGCCAGTGGCGGTATTAACCTGGATACGATTGAATCCTATGCGGCAACCGGTGTGGATTTTGTGAGTGTGGGAGGTTTGATTCACCAGGCGCAAAGCCTTGACCTGAGTTTGAAAGCGGCAATATAGGTTTCAGGTTTCAGGTTGGGCACGTATTATGCATGATGTTGTTGACCATTGATGCGATCGGTAAAACAATCTTAAACGTCCCATAGGACAGATCTGGAACAGTATTCAGTAGTCAGCAGTTTGCTATCAGTTATCAGCCATTAGGAGTATAAATATCCAATTTTAACCGGGAACTCAACCTGAAACGTTGAACCTGGAACTTTAAACAAAAAAGAACGTGGCAAAAAATAAATCAGATCAGCATGGGTTTGTGTACAGTACCAACCCCGATTTTAACTTTCAAACGGATGGCGACCAGCAAGACACACTGCCCCCGGCGCAGCAGCGGTTGCGTATACAGCTGGAAACAAAACACCGGGGTGGAAAAACGGCCAGTGTGATACTGGGGTTCACCGGAACCGATGAGGATCTGCAAAATCTGGCAAAGAAATTAAAATCATTTTGCGGAACGGGTGGCAATGCCAAAGACGGGGAGATCATCATCCAGGGAGATCACCGGGATAAGCTGCTGCAGTGGTTTCTGAAGAATGGTTATACCCAAACGAAAAAGAGTGGCGGGTAACAGATGGGAAATGTAAAATAACGAGTAACCAATTTAGCATGTAGAAGTGTTGAGAAAGGTTTAAAGCCCGCCTGACCGGGATGGGCAGGTTTCTCGTTTAAAGTTCAACGCTGGATCCGTTTTACGTTCTATGATCTATTGCCCATTGACTATTCACTGTTTCACAAAGATCACAGAGCTGCAACGGAAATTTCTCATTTCTCCTGAAGTGGCGCGTGGAGATCCCGCATTGGCGGGACCACGGCTGGTCGCCCTGATTCCTGTTCCCACGAAGCGGAAAAATGTTATACACTCTTTGCATTTTACATTTCCTGAATCCTTGATAAAAGAACGGTTTTTGTAGCGAACCGATTCATTTTGTCGCATAAAAAAGCCGGAGCAATCGCCCGGCTTTTTTGAAAAGAATAATTTAGATGATCAGTATCCAAAAAGCTCCTCAAGGGTAAGGGTTTTTAGCTGCCCGATCTTTTGAAGATCTTCTGTTTTTATTTTTTTATCGGAACCCAGCACGCAGTAGGTATAGGGCTTGCCGGACAACTCTTGCTGGTGAAATCTCCGGATATTGTCAAAGGTAATGCCGCCCAGCTGTTCATATTTTGTTTTGCGGATATCGTAGTTCAATCCTTTGCGCTGTGCAGCCAGGTAGCTGAACAGGATCCCTTCGTTAGTAATGCGATCGGTTTCCAGGTCATTTTTTAAACTGGCTTTGGCACTTTCGAAGCTCTTGTCCGATTTTGGAAGTGTGGTAAGGAGCTCGTTCATGCCGGCGATGGCATCATTCATCTTATCGGCCTGGCTGCCTACATACGCCATAAAACTATAGCGGTCTTCTTTTTTGGAAGGCGTCAGATACAGCGCATAGGTAGAATAGGCGAGGGCCTTGGATTCGCGGATCGTTTGAAATACGATGCCGCCCATACCGCCGCCAAAATAATTGTTGAATACATCTGCGGTCAGTTCCTTTGCGGGGTCGTAGGCTTCGGTATTGCGCATCCACCGGACTTCGGATTGTACCATATCATAATTGGTAAATAGTACCTGGTTGGCTGTTTGAGTGGTGCGGTTAAAGGTAAGCCCCTTTGGGTAGTCGTTGAAGGCGGCGGGAACCTTATGAATCGCCGCTATCTTTTTAGAGGCTTCGGATATCGATACCGGTCCAAAATATAGGGCCATGTGTTTGTAACCGGTGAGCTGATGCAACGCATCAATAAGGGTTTTGCTATCAAGGTTTTTCAGCTCTTCATCGCTAAGGGTATAGTTGAACGGATTGTTAGCGCCATAGAAAGCGTAGGAGCTTAAACCTTGCATAATGGCACTTTTATCCAGTTTGCGGTTGGCCCTTGCTTTGGCCAGCCTCCCCTTTAATGCGGTAAGGGCGGCTTCATCTGCTTTGCAGTTTAACAGCAGGCTCTCAAAAAGACGCGCGGCTTTTTCGAAATTTTCCTGCAACCCGCTGATGGTAATGGTGGTGTTTTCGGTACCAACGTTTACCGAGTAGTTACAGGCAATATTATAAAAAGCCTTGTTAATAGCTTCTGCCGGATCTTTATCGGTGCCGATATAGGAAAGATAGCTGGCTGCTACGGGGAGTATCTTATTGTTCCAGGAGCCCATGTCAAACCGGTAATAAAGGCTGAACAGTTCGTTCTCTTTATTAGGAACATATAACAGCGCTGTAGTACCGGCTTTTCCTTTCTGAATGGCCTTGTTATAGTCGATCCATAAAGGCTTTACCGGTGTGGCCGGCATGGCGTTCACTTTTTTTACATAGTCGGATTCCAGATTATCGTTGGTGGCTACTGGTGTGATGGACGGTTTTTCTACTTTTGCAATGCTTTTGTCTTCACCCTTTCGTTTGTAAATAACGGTGTAGTTGCCGGCTTTAAAAAATTGGTTGGCAAAATCCACTACATCTTTTTTGGTGATCGTTGAAAGGCGTTGCAGGTAAGATACATTTTTGATCCAGCCCTCGCCCTTGTTGGCAATAAACGATTGCATCAGCTGGCTTGCCCGGCTGTCGTTGCTGGAGAGTCCGCGGATCTCATCTAACTTATAATTGGCGATAATGGCTTTTAAAAGATGGTCATCAAAGCTGCCTTTTTTAATGATATCGATCTGCTCAAACAAAAGATCTTTTACACTTTCAAGCGACTGGTCCTGCTTGGCCGTGGCATAAATATCAAAAACGCCGTAATCCTTATATTGTCTCAAATAAGCACCGCCCGAAAGGATCTTCTGCTGCTGGTTCAGGTTCAGGTCAATCAGGCCAGCCTTTCCATTGGCGAGAATGGTGGACAACAGATCGGCCATCATGGCTTCCCGGCTGCCTTCGGGGCCGCCACGGAAACCGATCTGGACATTCTCGGCGCTGGGGCCAAGGATTTCGGTAACTACAGGGCCTTTTATTTCCGGCTCCGGCGCGTGCTCATACCCCGCTACCGGGCTGGGCTTCATATAGGCAAACTGTTTATTAACCTCTTTTACTACGGCTTCGGTGTTAAAGTCACCGGCCAGGATGAGGGCCATATTGTTGGGTACATAATATTTATCAAAATATTGCCGGATGGCCTTTAATGACGGGTTTTTTAAATGTTCAACAGTACCAATGGTGGTTTGCTGCCCGTAGTTGGAAGTGGGAAACAGGTTGCGGTGCATGGCTTCCATTACCTTCCAGCCATCGTTATCCATGGTACGGTTCTTTTCTTCATACACGGCTTCCAGTTCGGTATGAAAGATCCGGAATACGGGGTCGCGGAAGCGGTCGGCCTGCACTTTCAGGAATTTATTCAGGGAGGTGGACGGGATATTTTCTTCATACACGGTTTCCTCCACCCAGGTGTGGGCGTTGGTACCCTGGGAGCCCATGGTAGCCATCAGTTTGGTGTACTCATTGGCGATGGAGATCTTGGCCGCTTCGCCCGAAACCTGGTCAATTTCCTTATAAATGGATCTGCGTTTTGCGGTATCGGTTGTTGCGTTGTATTGCTCATACAGGTTTTCGATGCGGTCCAGATAGGGCTTTTCTTTTGCGTAGTTGGTGGTGCCCATTTCGCTGGTGCCTTTAAATAGCAGGTGCTCCAGGTAGTGCGCCAGCCCCGTGTGATCTTTGGGGTCGGTGTTGCTTCCCGCTCTTACGGCGATCTTGGCGGTGATCCTGGGCTCCTTTTTGTTTTCGGTTAAAATAACGGTAAGGCCGTTTTTAAGGGTATAAAAACGGGTCTTCATAGGGTCATTGCTTACATATTTGTAAGGAACGCCATCAGTAGCGCCGGTCAGCCACTGGTAGTTTTTTTGTTGTGCCTGTGCACCAATTGCCCATAAGAAACTGGCGGCAATACAAGCAATTAATTTTAATTTCATAATCATGATATTGGAGATCGTTTCTGTAAAAATAATAAAATGAGGGTTGTTTGTTTAAAAATTTTTAAACGAAGAGGCGTTGCCTTCTGCGCTGTTGAATTTTTTCTAAATAAAGACCGGCTGATTTTTGGACTTAAAGCCCGGGGGGGTGGAGCAGCAGCTTTGGATGATGGGTGGAAACCCAGTCCGTTTGTGTCAGCCGGAACAGACAGGATGCTTCCTGGTCTCCCGGAAGCAGGAACATTCCATTTAATTTTAATCCCAGTTTTTCCAGGAGCCTTTGCGAGGCGTTATTGCCCGGCATGGTGATCGCAAAGATCTGCTGGAGGCGGAAGGTTTCAAAACCGGTTTCAAGGATCTTTTGCGCGGCTTCAAAAGCATAGCCCCTGTGTTCAAATTTAGGAAGAAGGGCATAGCCGATATCCGGCGCTGTTAACCCTTCCCGATGGTAAAGGCCGCAGGTGCCCATCTTCTTACCATCGGCTTTCCGGATAACGGTGAAGCTTCCAAAGCCCTGCCGCTGCTGTTGCGGCTGTATGCGCTGCAGAATATAGTTCCGGGCTTTTTCAAAAGAGGTGATCTCCCGGTTGCCGATAAACTTTAGCCATTTGGGTGAGTTCATCAAATAAAAAAGAAAAGGGGCATCATCTTCTGATGTGGGCCTTAGCAGCAGTCTTTCTGTTTCCAATAAACCGGGGATACTCATGCAGTCTCCTTTAATAGTCTGCCAAACCTACGTAAAATTTTTATCTTTGAAGGCATAATAACCTGTTTATGACAGATCCGATTCGCTATGTGGTAATTGATGATGACCTGGTAGACCAATTGGTGCTGAAGGAGTATGTGGCGGCCCACCCGGTTTTGCAAGCTGCCGGCTATTTCACCGATTCTTCAGAAGGGTTACTATTTGCGGAAGTTAACGAACCGGATGTGGTGTTTCTCGATATTGATATGCCCGGGCTAACGGGGCTGGATCTGATCAGCCGGATTAAAAATAAAGTACCCGCTTGTGTGTTTATTACTTCGCATGCGGAATTTGCGCTGGAAGGATTCAGACACTCGGCTCTTGATTATATTTTAAAGCCGCTTACTGCGGAGCGTTTTGCGCTTTGTGTACAGCGGATCAGGGAATACCAGGCGATTCGTAAAAAGGCTGCTGCTTATGAAGTGCTGGTTGAGAAAGAAAGTCTTGTAATTAAGGATGGGCATAGCCTTATTAAACTACCGCAGCATGATATTATTTATCTGGAAGCAATGCAGGACTATACCAAGGTAGTAACGGAGCATAAAAATTATATGACGCTGGCTACCTTTGCCGGGCTGCTGGAGCGGTTGCCGGGAAAAAAATTCCTGCGGGTGCATCGCAGCTATGCCGTGGCGATTCATAAAGTGCGGGAACAGCATGCGGATAAGCTCGTGTGTGGTACAACGGCGATACCGATTGGTAAGACCTATCGCAGTGCTGTTGCCCAAATGAGATTTTAATAAAACCGGAACTGATTTTAAGCATAAGCTCCGCAATATGAAACGAAACGTTGTCCGCTATATAACTGCCCTGGTGTGCTTTGCGCTGTTTGCATTTTACGGCCATGCGCAGCCGGTGAAAACAAGAGAGCAATTGCAGCATATTGCAGAGATCTGCGACTCATTAAACAAGGTAGAGGAGTACGGTAAGGCGCAGGCCCTGGCGCGTAGAACGCTTGCTGCGGTTGCTCCGGATGATAATGCTAACCTTTCCCTGTTCCATTTCTATATCGGAGTAGGCTACCAGGGAGTGCTATCCGATTCGGCCATCTTTTGTTATGAACGGTCGCTGCGCTATGCGCGCCTTGCCAAAAACAATAAGCGTATTGTTAATGCATTGCTTGAGTTGATGTATCTGTATAACTATACGGATGGTTATATTTCGGAGCGGGAGCGCACTGCTGCCGAGCTGAACAAAGTGGTTGATACCACAACCAGCACCTCCCTGAAAAAATCGTGTTATATAAAGCTGGCTGATTATTACGGAGTGATCGGCTGGCGAGAGCAGGAGCTGAATTACCGGCTTCAGAGTCTCGGACTGATGAAAACAGAAATGGAACAGGGCCGCTATAAAGACTCGGATGCTGATTCGGTTAATGTAGGGGTAGCTTATTTTAATATTGGCGACTTGTACGAAAAAATGAACCATTATACCAAGGCGCAGGAATTCTACCGCCAGGCGCGGCCACTGTTATGGAATTATAAGGCAGGTATTTGTGCTTACTACAAGGGAATGGCTACCTCGTATATAAGAATGGGAAATACCGCTGGCGGTCACCGGTATACAGACTCATTAAAAAATATGGTACAGCGTACTTACAATGTTACCGATGGATGGTCTGTAGTGTTCAATACGCAGCTTTCCAATGCAGAATATTATCTGGATCTGCAAAATACTGCAGCGGCCACTCCTTACCTTGCGGAGGCTGCAACGTTGATAGGCACAAAGGTTAAAGATGGAATAGAAATAGGTTCTTTTAACTATACAATGGGGCGGGCTTTATCGGTTCAAAAAAATTATGCAGCGGCATTACCTTACCTGATCAGGGCCGAAACGGTAGGCCAAGGCTTTAGTACGGATCTGTATGCAAAAGTATTGAGAACATTGGCCGCCTGTTATCAGGGACTGGGGAAATGGCAGGATGCAGATCTGTACTATGCAAAATACCTGCCGCTCCGGGACTCGCTGGACGCAAGGGCTGCGCAGCAAAGTATGGCCAACGCTGAAGCCCGTTTTCAGAATAAAGAAAAAGTAAAAGAGATAGCAGCACAGAAGGCACAGATCTCTTTTGCGCAACAGCAGCGGCTATGGCTGGTGGGCGGCATTATTGCACTTGTATTACTGGCAGGGCTGTTGTTTTTGTTTTACCGCAATAAAAAACGGAACGCCGATGTGTTGGGAAAACTGAACCTGGCCCTGGAGGAAGCTAACAAAACAAAGGCCAAATTGTTTGGAATTATCAGCCATGACCTGCGGAGCCCCATTAACCAGGTGTACCAGTTTTTGAAACTGCAGCAGCTAAATCCTGATGCGCTGGATGAAAATGAAAAAGCCGCGCTGAGCAACAAGATCCAGAATGCAACCGGGTCGCTGTTAGAAACGATGGAAGACCTGCTGCTATGGAGTAAAACACAAATGAATACTTTTGATGCCAAAATACAACCGGTAAATATGGGGACTGTTGTAACGGACTGCCAGCGCTTACTACAATTAAACAGCGATGCAAAAAATATTGAGTATGAGATAGCAATTCCAGGAGAACTGATGATACAGGCCGACACAAATTATTTGCAAACCATCCTACGCAACCTGCTGCAAAATGCGATCAAAGCAGCGCCGGAAGGAAGCCTGATACAAATTGATGCCAAACGGGAGAATGGAAAAACGCAGCTGTTGATCAAAAACCAGGGAACTGCATTTACCCAACAGCAGTATGAACTGCTGATTAGCCAGGAACCGCAGACTGTATCACTTTCGGGCCTGGGGCTGAAGCTGGTAGATGAGCTGAGCCGGAAGATCCATGCGGCCGTATCCTTTCATTATGATGGAACATATACTTTATCCTGTTTGGAATTTGAGGATCTCTGATGCCACTGAAACACTGAATGCTTTTGTTTTTGTCAGAGAGATGCTGAAGCACAGGAAAGACAGCAGTGATCTGCCGGGAAAACCGCTGCCTCCTTGCTCCCTTGCGCCGCCGCGAGAAATAAGAGCCACGAAGAAAGGAAGACACAAAGAAACACAGAGAAGGACATAACCTTAGTGCATCTTCGAGCCTTAGGGCCGTTGTGGCAACCAGCTAAACCGCTGCGCCCGTGCTCCTTTTTCAGATCAAAAATATTTCATCTTTTAATGACAAACAGGCGCAGCGCGCCGTTAACCCTTATAACCATGAACGCCCAAAACCGTCCGTAGACGCAGCGAGGCGGTAATTTCGTACGCCGGGCTTGTACAACCCGCCACAATTACCGGTGCGCTGCACCTTTATCATTCGTGTTGTCGCTTACCTACTAGGGTCAGCGCTGCGCTGCAGCTTCCAGGAGCAAAAATTAACCTGACGCCTGTGCGATAGCATCGGATCAAATCAGCAAATTTTCAAATTAACACAACAATTCCGTTCATCGATTATTCACCGCCATTTGTCGGGTGGTTTTGAGTATGCGCCAGGGTCTGTATTTCTTTGACATATAAACTTGGAAAGATGAAAAAGGCATGTTTGTTTTTTATTGTGGTCTTCTTTTGGCAGCCGGCATTTTCGCAGATCTGGAAAGAAAAACTGAACCGCGTAAGAGAAAGCGCTGCAGAGAAGGTAAATCGGAAAGTGAATGAAAAAATAAATGAAGGGGTGGATAAAGGTGTGGAGGCGATAGAGGACCTGGCCACAGGAAAAAAGACCAAAAAGAGAAGCCAGGAAAGGCAAGCCTCCGGACGAAACGAAGCACCGGATGCCACCGTTACCCGAACCGAATTTGAAGGCAGGGAGTTGCTTTTTCAGACTTCTATAACCACAGCAGCGGGTAAGGAAAAAATGGAGCATATACTAAGAGAAACGGATGGGGTCAGCAGCGTGAGCATCGACAGTGATACGGGCATCGTTTATGTAACACCTTCCTCTGGAAAGGATATAAGTGCTGCGGTGGCGGACACTATTAAGAAGAACGGATATTCCGTAAAAGCTAAAAACCCTAAGAAATGAGTAGTGTTAAAAAGATAATATACGCCATTGCCTGCTTTTGTATTGCACCGGTTGCGCTGTTTTCGCAGGAAAAAACCGATGGCCTGCCCATTAGCCTGGAGGTTGTTACCGGAAAAGTGTATACGGATGGCGCGGTGCGTTTGCAAGGCACTACTACCAGCCTGGATAAGGACCCCGGGCAGGTAGCCATTGAAATAAAAAAGCCGGATGGAAACAGTGATAAGCTATTTGTACGCGCTGATAAATCGGATGGGGATTTTTTTGTTAAGTATACACCCAAAGCTGTTGGTCGGTACATTGCCACTGCTTTTTCGCCGGACAAGCTGAAAACGGCTACAGCCGAATTTGAAGTGGAAGCGAACTGGGGCAGCCCGGAAGTAATAGAATCGGCCGGCAAGGAGGTGGAAGCAACCATGGCGGCCATAGAATCGGCCACGGAGCAGCTCATTGCTGAAAAGCTGATGAGACCGGATAAAGAGCCGGCTCTTAAGGAAAAAGTAAAGAGGGCAAAGGACCGGTTAAAAGAATACCGCACGGCATTGAACGATCTGAAAGAGGGTCTTGATAACGCCCATAAGATTATTTTAAAATTTCCCGGCTTTGGCCCCTATACAAAAATGCCCGAAAAAGCAGGGGCTGTGGATAGCTACCTGCAGGAACAAAACCAGGAGGTAAAGGGCATTCGTGAAAACCTGGGGTCTGCAAAACTAAAGGGCGAGGACGTTTGCGGACGGCTTCACGCATTGTCTGAAGGATGTGCCCTGTTTTCTTCACTGATGAATATAAAAAGCAAGAAAATTGCTGCGATTATTAAAAATATTGCGATCGATAAGGCCTGGCCGGAATTTTACAAACGGGAAGTGGCTTCTCAAAATCAGCGCGGGGATGCCGAAAACTTTTTGGCGGTACAGGCCGGCAAGGCAATGGCATCTGCCGAAGGGAAATTGTCCAACCTGGCTTCCTTTGACTACGGCGCCGGCGTAATTGGTGATCTAACGCAATTCATCAGCGATCAGGTGCGTAAAGAACTTTGCGGAGAATACAGCGGGGAGCTGGAAGGGGAATATGCGCTGGAATTTAAAAACAACGGTAAACGATACCTATACTACAAATACAAATACGCGGGCAAAATATCATTGATGGCCCGCAAGGAAAAAATGCAGCAGGAAGGCGCCAATTTCAGCGGATACCTGGAGGGAAATATAAATGATGTGGAGTTTGATGATAATATATGGGCGGTGGAAGATAAATCGAAATGGGATGAAGAATATTATAAGCGGCTAAAAATGGTCGTTGTGCCCATTAACCTTAATAAGAATGATCCCGGCTTTGGCGCTATTGTGCGGCAGGGAATGCCCGGAGCATTTTATTTTCCGCTAAAAGGCAAAATCGTTAAAGGAAGAATGATCATCGAACTGTTGCCTCCCATGATGGAACTAAGCGCCACCAATGCCAATCGGACAGCGATTATTGTATCGGATCCCAATAATGCATTTGCCAGGAGAGGCGTACTGTTTACCTATCCGGTTACCACGGCCCGGTTTATTATAACCCGGAGTATGCGGATGGATGATAAAAATCCCAAAACCGAATTGAGTATTAAAAACGAGGCGGAAGGTAATCGTATAGAAGGGAATTTTATGCGTACCGAAACACCCGCGGATACCAAAGTGGATTTTAAACTAAAATTTATAATGAAGCAGGAATAATATGAACAGCAAATTTATACTCCTGATAATCGTGATGTTATCCGGTTCACAGGCAGCGATGGCCCAGCCATCAGAAAAAACGAGGCTCAGTAAAATATCCTTTAAAGGCAATGATTTCATGTCTGAAACCAGCTACGAATATGATGCCCGCCTGCGGATAAAAAAAATAGTGTATAAACAGGACCGGAA
The DNA here is from genome assembly GCF_051201075.1 of Niabella hirudinis. Lineage (NCBI taxonomy): Bacteria > Pseudomonadati > Bacteroidota > Chitinophagia > Chitinophagales > Chitinophagaceae > Niabella > Niabella hirudinis. The sequence goes on along the minus strand of NZ_JBPEHJ010000005.1, from coordinate 21,731 downwards.
ACTGCACTACACTATAAGCAATTTTATGTTCAATGAAGAAGGGCAACTGAAGAGCTATATTAAAACATATAACCTGAAAGTTTCACCTCAGAAAACAGCGATTTACTATGATGGCAGCAAGCAGGTACAAAGAATAGAGATTGTAAACACGCAGAAGACGGATAAGCCTGATACAGTGCATGTCTTCAACTTTAGCAGGAACGGTAACCAGTTAGCGATAGAAAGCCGGGTTAGCACCACGGTTTATCACTATGATCCAGCTGGTAATATAAAAAGGATCGGGTTTTCTACCAATGGGGCAGACCCGTTTTTATTTGACCGGTACGATCATAGCCTCAACCCACTGGCGCTTATCGGCGGTTATATAGATGAAACACCTTTAAGTAAAAATAATCATAGCTGGCAGCAGTTGGGTAGTACCCGCTATATTTCGACCCGAAAGATCACCTATGAACAGGTGATGGTACATAAGTATGTGCCGGGCGGACCCAAGATACCTACGCAGTACAGGCAGGGGTTACCACTACAGATAGTGACAAGCTGGTATGATCCTGATGCAAAGAGGACGATCACAACAGAAACGGTTAACTATACGTATACAAACCCTGCCCCATGAACCGAAAACGAACGATATGGCTGGTGGCCTGCTTAATACTGACCGTTGCCGTCTTGTATTTCTCTATGTGTAACAGGAAAAAAGAAGTCATCACAGCGGTATTGCCGCCGCTTCATTTGCAGGGCGGTAGCGTAATGAGCTTTGGAGAAATGACCTGCAAAATATGGGATAACGATACAGAAGACGGGGACACTGTAAAAGTGTTTCTTGATGGTGCATTGATAAAAGATACAATTGAGCTGCTGAGCCAGCCGCTGGAACTGCATTTGGGCAAACTCAGCAAGGGGAAGCACCTGTTTGTAGTGGCTGCCATCAGCGAAGGTATGAGTGCGCCGGCTACGGCATCTATTGGTTTGAACAACGGAAAGGATGTAAGAGAATTTATAATGAACGCCACCAGGGATACCGCTGCGTCCTGGACAATCATCATTCAATAATTTTTAAAAACAGATAAAAAGCAAACAAATGAAACAAATCATTTTTCCCACACTCATTTTTTCGCTGCTGGTTGTAGCCTGCGGTAGCAGCAACTCGGATAAGAAAATAGATCATACGGTAAAAGAAGTCGCTGCAGGCAATGGAATTGAATCCAGCAGTGAAGCGGGCAAAACCGGTAAGTTCAGTTTCGATGGAAAAGAGGTGAGCGCGGAAGTTACCACGCAGTATTTTGGCAGCGATAAGGAAAAGTCTAATTTCTCTGTGTTGTGTCAGCACAATGAAGGCGATGCCGCCAATCCCAATTTTGAACTGCTGCAGGTTACCTTCATCAACGAAATGGATGCCACAGCCAACCCGGCTTTAAAGATCTATGATGGTGGCAGTATGCTCCCGACAACGGAACCGGAGCCGGGCATTGTATCGGTAGCGTTAAGCGGTGTTGGAAATGGCCTCGGCAGTAAAGAATTTACCGGAAGCGGAAAATCTACGGGGCGTATTGTCGTGAAGAACAAAACCGTTGAGCTTAAAGACCTGGTTTTGTTTAATGCCGATGGCGAAAAGAAAGTTGTAAATGCTGTGTTGCCGTTTTAGACTTTAGATGGCAGACTTTAGATGTTAGACGATAGATATTAGACAATAGACATCCGCGTCTAACATCTAACATCCAGCGTCTAATATCCAGCGTATAGTGCCCAGCATCTGTTCTTCATAGAAAATCTCCTTTCATCGATTTTTTATTTCCGTTCACCGGTTGGATTTGTGTGCGACCTCTGCGGCAGGTATTTTCGCTCTGATAAAATTAAAACCATCTGAAAATGAAAAAACTATTTATTGTATGCTTATTAGCCGGTGCCCTTACTGCCTGTAAAAAGGATAAAGATGTTGAGGCAGCACCAGAAAAGACCTGCCTGTTAAAAAAGCGCAGCCACGTGCAGGGCAGCTCTGCCTGGAGCATTGAATACACTTTTGACGCCGGCGGAAAAATGACACAATCGATCTCCTCTGGTTCTTTGGGCAATTATGTGTTAACAGCACAACGGGATAATAGCGGAAGGATTATTCGTGCCGATTTTGATAACGCCACTTATGGCTACAGAACCTATGAATACGATGCAGGCGGGAATCTGGCAAAAATGAATTTTTACAGCCTTCCGGGCGGCTCCATTGTTACCTATACAATTTTTAGCTACACCGCTACCGGTTACGAAGCAACGCGCTACAATCCATCGGGCGGACTTAATGGTAAGGATGTATATCAGTTTACGAACGACAGGAAGAATATAGCCGTACAAAAAAGCTATAACGCTGCCGGAACCCAAACCCAGGAAAAAACATTTACTTATACCAATAAAAGGAGTGAGTACTATGTAGAGCCGGAGCTAACGATGCAGCGGCTGAACTCCGGTTTCTGTAGTCAGAACGGAATTGCCACGGTCACTACCAGGAATCTGCAGGACGGTACAAGCTATACAGAAACCAGGACGCAGGGCTATAATGCTGCAGGGTATGCCATCACATCCAAAGCGGTGTATACAAACGGATTTGCCAACCTGGAGAATAATTTTGAATTGACTGAACGGTAAGCCAAAAAATACCAGGATAGCCATCCCTGGCAAAGCGGCCGCGGCGGATTTTCCACCCTGGTATACGGCGGCGAACAGTTTGAATTTGTTACACCGAAATAATGACAGGAAATGAAGCCGCATCTTTTTTTGATCCTATTGCCCCTGGTTGGCCTGAGAGTACAGGCTCAGAAGAGAACGGCACCTGCATCTCAATTGGTATGGATCAAACAGGTTGCTGTTCAAAACAAGGTAAATGTTTTAGTGGTGGACTATGTTACGATGCTTACCGGATCCAGGGCGGTAAAGGCCGCCCGCCTTGCAGGAGAGGCCGAATTTGAGCTGAGGACCAATGGAGATACGGCCTGGTATGTACCCAATGATTTTTACATTAAAAACCGATCGCGAAAACTCAGAACGCTGCCGGTGGCGGATAGCAGCGGAATACAGCTAATCCGGGAGGGGGGAAGCCGGTTGTATAAAAGTGACCTGGCGCAGTTGAAAAAAGGATATGCCGGCAAACTATACCGGCTGGAGATCGTGTTGGGGAAAATTGTAAAACTAACGGAGGTATATACGCCATAGGAACGTTTAATCAATCATAGATCAATGCCGGTTTTTTAGAGTCACAGACCATGCCGGGGGGTGACAAGTTGCGCAGACTGGGCGGCAGCTTTATCCTTTAAATTTACTGCACATTGGTGTTAAGAAAACCTTGTGCCTTATTGAGACAATCATACCAAATCGCGGGATCGGACCAGCCATGGGTTTGATTCTCATAATAGACGAGCTGGGTATTCACACCGGCACTTTTGAGCTTGGCTTCTAATGTGTAAGATTGTTCTTTGGGAACTACGTCATCCAGTCCGCCATGAAATATAATCGTAGGGGCTGATTGCGCGGTTACATAGTTGAAGGGGCTGCTGTCGTGATACATAGTGGGATTGCTGGATGGAGTGCCGCTCATAAGCATACTGATCAACAGGGCTTCGCCGGGGTCGGAGTTGTTGTATGAATTGTATAAAGCGGCCATGTCATTGGGGCCAAAGAGGTCGATGATCGCTTTTGGTTTAATGGGGCTATTGTATTTGTATCCCTGTAGCATTGCCAGGTGTGCTCCCGCACTGGCACCAGCGAATACCCATTTGTCCGAAATAGTAAAATCCTGACGCCGGTCGTAAATATATTGGATCGCTTTTTTTATATCTTCCTCCTGCGCGGGGAATTTATTCCTAAGGGTAACGCCCTGAAGGCCGGCAAGGCGGTAGTTTAAATTAAATATAGCCCAATCGGGAAGGCGCCTTTTTAGAGAGTCGATCAGCGGGGCATGATCTGCATCTGCTTTATCGCCTTCGGCCCACGCGCCACCATGTATAAAAATAAATACTTTGGTAGCCGATGCAGATCTGCCCGCGGGGAGGTAAATGTCCATTGCCTGAAGGGCGTCCGAACCGTAAGATACATTGGACTTATTATAGGCCTGGGATGGCGGTGGAATAAGGCTGTTATCCGGCTTAAAAGCGTCTTCCTTGTTGCATGCCGTAATGAGGACCGATAAGCAAAGCGTGTATAGAAAAATACGTTTCATTATGATGGGTTTAATAGTCAATGGTGAATGGTGAATAGTCAATAGTTAATGGGGAATGACTCAGGCTGTTTTTGGCTCTGATAGATATTTTACGAAAGATGTTGGGCTTGCTCGTCATGGCTTTGTTTTGATTCGTCAAGAAATTGATAGCTTTCGGCAGCGGGTTTAAGTATGCCAATGATCAGCATTAAAAAAGCAACGGCAAAAACAGTATAACTGATCAGTGAAAGGGTGCCGAGTAATTGCATCGTTCGGAGCCGTTCACCGATATCGTGCTGAATGGACATGGATTTCCGGATCTGAAGCTGACCGATCACATAACTTGCCAGGCAGCTGACAAAAAGGATAACGCTGAGTAGATCTCTTTTTTTGATCAGGTAGTAGAGCAGGGCTCCTAAAATGATCAGTTGTGGTATGCTCCGGAGCAATATTTGCAGCATGGTTTAATATTTGGTCTTAAAAATACAAAAATTTTAAAACCTGGATAGAAGGATGATTCGGTAGAGGTTTCTCGGCAAGCTCGAAACGACGTAAAATTGCTGTCACCTCGACCGCAGCGGAGAGGTCTCTCCGTTATCACCAGGCCGGAGGAATTTTGAGACCTGGTTAGAAGGATAATCACGTAGCGGTTGCCCGGCAAGCTCGAAACGATGGAAGAGTACCGTCACCTCGACCGGGAGCGGAGGGATTTCTCAAATTCCTTTCCGCGGGTTAACAGATCTGTCGTAACGTTGGACATAAAAAAGACCGGTGATCATCCTGATAAGCGATCACCACCGGTCCTACGTATTTGTTCTGTAATGCTGCCGAACGGGCAGCGGGTTATTTCAAATCGATCTTTATCTGCAATTCATCCAGCTGTTTGTTATCGATGGTAGCGGGGGCGTCCAGCATAATATCCCTTCCGCTGTTGTTTTTGGGGAAGGCAATAAAATCACGAATGCTTTCGCTGCCGCCCAGGATGGAGCACAGACGGTCGAACCCAAAAGCGATACCGCCATGCGGAGGGGCGCCATATTCAAAAGCTCCCAGCAGGAACCCGAATTTATGCAGTTGTTCTTCCTCGTCCATGCCCAGGGCCTCAAACATTTTTTGCTGCAGTTCTTTCTGATAGATACGGATACTTCCGCCTCCGATCTCGTTCCCGTTCAGGATCATATCATAGGCGTTGGCCTTGATATTGGCATACGGATGTTTGAGGTATTCTGCTGCATTTTCAATCCGGGGATTATTGCCGATCATGGTTGCAATATCCGATGGCTTGGGTGAGGTGAAGGGGTGGTGCCGGGCAACCCAGCGGTTATCTTCCTCGGCGTATTCAAAGAGCGGAAAATCCAGTACCCAAAGCAATTTGAATTCGTTTTCTTTCCGCAGTCCCAGGCGTTTGCCCATTTCGAGGCGCAGCTCGCTCATGGCCTTGCGGGTACGTTCTTCCGCGCCGGCCAGCACCAGTATCAGATCGCCCGGCCGGGCCCCCGTAGCTGTTGCAATGGCTTTGAGCCGGTCTTCATTGTAAAATTTATCTACACTGCTTTTGAAGCTGCCATCGGCATTGCATTTGATAAATACCAGGCCCTTCATCCCGATCTGGGGCCGCTTTACCCATTCGGTGATCTCATCCGTTTGCTTGCGCGTATATTCGCTGCAGCCGGGAACGGCGATGGCCAGTACGGTTTCCGCATCATCAAACACACCAAAGCCGGCGTCGGTAATCAGGTGGGTATTATTTTGTTTTCCGCCAAATACATGCGAGGGATATTTCAGGTTCAGCAGCTGCATGCCAAAACGGATATCCGGCTTGTCGTTGCCATATTGCCACATCGCTTCTTCCCAGCTCATGCGTTCAACGGCTTCGGTATAATCGATGCCTTTAACGGCTTTGAAAATATGTTTGATCAGGTTTTCGAACATATTCAGGATGTCTTCCTGTTCCACAAAGGCCATTTCACAGTCGATCTGTGTAAACTCCGGCTGGCGGTCTGCACGCAGATCTTCATCCCGGAAACATTTAACGATCTGGTAATACCGGTCGTACCCGCTTACCATTAGCAACTGCTTAAAGGTTTGGGGAGACTGGGGAAGGGCATAGAATTCACCCGGGTTCATGCGGGAGGGAACCACAAAGTCACGGGCTCCTTCGGGTGTGGATTTGATCAGGAAGGGGGTTTCAATATCCATAAAACCCTGCTCGTGCAGGTAATTTCGGGTGGCGCGGTTTACCGAATACCGTAACTCCAGATTTTTCTTCACCGCATTGCGCCGCAGATCCAGGAAGCGGTATTTCATCCGCAGGTCATCGCCGCCATCGGTATCGTCCTGGATGGTGAAGGGGGGCGTGATGCTTTTATTCAGGATGGAGAAGCGGTCTACGAGGATCTCAATATCGCCGGTGGGAATATTTTTATTCTTATTGCTCCGCTCATTTACTTTTCCGGTAATCTGCAACACAAATTCCCGGCCCAGCGGGCTGGCATCCAGCTGATCATTCAGGGTCTCAGAAAACAACAATTGTGTAATGCCATAACGGTCGCGAAGGTCCACAAAGGTAATGCTGCCAAACTTGCGGACGGTTTGTACCCAGCCGGCCAGCGTTACCTCATTATTAATGTCTGCGATTCTTAGCTCACCGCAGTTTTTAGTACGAAACATGCTTGAAAATTTCCGCAAAGATAGCGTTTTGAGGAACCGTTTAAAGTTTCAGGTTTAAAGTTTCAGGTTTGAGGCACGTATTTGTTCGGGGTTTGAAGTTTAAAGATTAGGGTTGGATTCGTTTTTATGCTTGAAGCCAGACACAAGATACCAGATATCTGTCATCTATAGAATATCGACCGGAGGAGGTTCATGGCGCTGTAACGGCATCTCAATTTTCACTCCCGATAGCCATCGGGATCCACATTCTCACATTTTCAAATTCTGAGCAGCCGGAAATCTGTAGGTTTGCAGTCAAAAAAAGAGTAGTCATGGACATTGCTAAATATATAGATCATACCATTCTGAAACCCACAACCCTGGTAAGTGATATAGAAAAATTGTGCAGCGAGGCAAAGGAATACGGTTTTGCCGCCGTTTGTGTACCGCCGCCTTTTGTAAGGCTGGCCAGGGCCCTTCTTGTGGATTCCGGGGTGAAAACGGCAACCGTCATCGGTTTTCCCTTTGGCTATTCCGCAATTGAGGCAAAGCTGGCGGAAGTATTGCTGGCTTTGGTAGATGGAGCCGATGAACTGGATATTGTCATCAACCTGATTGCGCTAAAAAATAACGACTGGCAGTACCTGGCTAACGAAATCAACCACCTGATGCCCGTGATCCGGGAAAAAGGCAGGGTGATCAAGATCATTATTGAAAGCGGTATATTAACCGATGAAGAAATTATTAAATGCTGTGAATTATATGGTGCGGCAGGCATCGACTATTTAAAAACCTCAACAGGGTATGCGGAAAAAGGAGCCAGTGTACATGCGGTGCAGCTATTTAAGAAACACCTGCCCCCCCATGTGCAGATAAAAGCCAGCGGTGGTATACGCGACTATGCTTTTGCAGAAGAGCTGGTGAAAGCTGGCGCCACCCGCCTCGGCTGCAGTGCCGGGGTTGCCATTGTGAAAGGGGAGCAAGGAATGGAAAGTTATTAACGGCGGATACCGGTAAATTGCTTTCAGCTACTTTTATAAAAAAAAGCCCTCCATCTTTGGATGCTATTAATTTTTTTTTATATTTTTGAACAGGCTTTTGAGATATCAATAGTGTACCCTTAATTTTTTTAGTCCAAAAGCTCCAAGCCTCTTTTTCAGATCACATAACCTTGAAGATGATAAGTGAAGTTCTACCTCCGGGAGCGTTGCGCTGTTATCTTTAATGGGCCTGCATGTATAGCAGAGAAACAGGGGGATAGGCCGGGATGTATTCTTCTTTGAGAACCCCCGGGCATTAGTGAATATTAACCTTTGCAGGAAACGCACAGTTGCTGATACGGATGGTATCGGGACTTAAAAGCCTTCTTTTCCGATTTTAGTAATGCAAAACTTTAAAGGTTAAGAAATGGAAACCAAAACAGATGAACCAAAAACTGTTGAGCGCCCCAAGGTTAAGGGGAAATTTATTTTTTGCGGCAATAAAAAGTACTTCATAAACGGGGTTACCTACGGAACCTTTGCGCCGGATAGCGAGGGACATCAGTTTCCCCCCCTTTGGCAGGTTGAGCAGGATTTCCGGTTGATGCAGGCCAGCGGTGTCAACAGCGTGCGGGTGTATACGGTTCCGCCGGTCGGATTACTGGATCTGGCTGCACAATATGACCTTAAAATAATGGTCGGTCTGCCGTGGGAGCAACATATTACTTTTCTTGATAAATATACCCGTGGGGAAATTATACAACGCGTAGGGAAAGCCGTAAAAGCTTGTAGGCAACACCCGGCCATCTTATGTTACACGATCGGCAATGAGATCCCTGCCACCATCGTGCGATGGTATGGGAAAAGAAAAGTTGAGGAGTTTTTACGCCTGTTATTTGACACGGTAAAACTTGCTGATCCGGAAGGATTAGTGACCTATGTCAACTACCCGACCACGGAATATCTCGATCTTGATTTCCTGGACTTTTACAGTATCAATGTTTATCTGGAAACGCCCGAGAAATTGTCGGGTTACCTGGCGCGCCTGCACAATTTGTGTGGCGACCGACCCCTATTGCTTGCGGAAATGGGACTGGACAGCCAGCGCAATGGGGAGGCGCAACAGGCGGCAACGATCGGCTGGCAGATACAGATGGTATTTGGAAAAGGATGCGCCGGACTTTTTGTTTTCAGCTGGACCGATGAATGGTGGCGGGGAGGGTTGGAGATCCTGGATTGGGATTTTGGAATTGTTGACCGGCAGCGAAGGCCAAAGCCGGCGATGGCCGTGGTTGCAGAAACCTTTTCAGCAATACAGAAAAGTATTAACCCCGCACCTATAAGTTTTTCCGTTGTTGTATGCTCTTACAACGGAGGAAAAACAATCGCGCAGTGCCTGGAGGGAATTCTGCAATTGAATTATGACAACTATGAGGTGATTGTGGTAGACGATGGTTCCCGTGATAATCTGGCCGAGATCGTGAACCGGTACCCTGTTCAACTGATCCGTACTCCCAACAAGGGGCTCAGTAATGCCCGTAATACCGGCATGAGGGCCGCAACCGGCGAAGTGATTGCATACATCGATGATGATGCTTACCCTGATCCGGACTGGCTGAATTATTTATCTTATGCCTTTACGCATGGTGATTATGTTGCCGTTGGCGGCCCCAACCTGGTGCCCGCTGAAGATGGCGATCTCGCGGCCTGTGTAGGCTGCGCCCCGGGCGGTCCCCTGCAGGTTTTGATTACGGATGAAATTGCCGAACATATTCCGGGTTGCAATATGGTGATCCGCCGACAGGCCCTGATGGACATCGGAGGATTTGATCCGCGCTATCGTGCCGCCGGTGATGATGTTGATGTTTGCTGGCGACTACAGGAGGCCGGTGGTACCATTGGCTACCATCCGGGTGCTATGGTGTGGCATCATCGCAGAAACTCATTTCGAGCCTACTGGAAACAGCAAAAGGGTTATGGAAAAGCAGAAGCCTTGCTGGAACAAAAATGGCCGGAGCGGTATAATGCATTGGGTCATTATAATTGGGGGGGGAGCATATACGGAGCGGGTACCACTTTCCCGATATCCTGGAAAAAGAAAAAGATCTTTTTTGGCAGCTGGGGCAGCGCACCCTTCCAATCGGTATACAGCTCATCCGGGGGGTGGTGGGGATTGATCCCGCTAATGCCCGAGTGGGGATTGCTGTGTGCCGTACTCGCAGCTGTGGGGTTTTTGGGCTTTGCATGGCCGGTGTGGTTTAGCGCGTGGATCGTATGGGCCATTTGTGTGGCGGCTTCATTCATACAGATCGTTTACAGTGCAGCAAAGAACTGGAAGGCCAGCAAAAGGCTGGGGAGCCGCTATAAATACCTATGGACCATTATGGGGCTTCATTTAGTGCAGCCGGCGGCACGCCTGATCGGCCGTGTACAGCATGGTTTAACGCCCTGGAGAAAACGCGGGGGAAACGCTGATGCTCCCACTGCTACAAAAACGGCAACGAGAGGATGGGCTGTCTGGTCTGAGACCTGGAAAGCTCCCCATGAATGGCTTACCGGATTGGAAACCAATTTGACGACATCGGGTGCACAGGTAAAGCGGGGGCATACGTTCGATCGCTGGGACCTGGAGTCTATCCATCATTTAATGGTTGCTATGCGTAGCACGGTACTGGTTGAGGAACACGGACAGGGCAGGCAATATCTTAAATTGAAATTCCGGCCTCGTTTTTTCCGTTTGCCGGTCGCGATCGGTATTTTGCTTTTGGCGGCAGGAACTTTCGCTTTGTTGCGGCAGCAATGGACAGGTGCTGCACTACTGACCGTGCTGCTGCTCGTGCTCATCAACCTGATTTGGAATGGATACCGGCAATCGCTGGGCAAAGTAACAGCTGCTTTTCATCAGTTGCAGTTTGATACAATTCCGGTGGCGCCGGCGGTGGGTGAGGTGGTCATTGTGCCAAACATTCAGCCGGAACCCGGAAAAACCTCGCCGGCACTGCTTTCCGTTGAATCTCAATAACAATAATTCCCCGTAAATGGCAACAAAAAAACGAGCTTTATTTATTCGGGTGCTTCTTCAGGCGCGGCCTTACTGGCCGCTCCTGAGTGTGATCGTACTGCTGAACGTTTTGGCCGTATCTCTTGTTCTGCTCAAACCGCTTGGATTAAAGATCCTGATCGACAGTGGTTTTAATCATGCGCCATTGCCCGGTTTCGTCACCCAATTTTTTCGGGGAAGTACTGATTTCAGAACAGTGGTACTGCTTTCGGTGGCTTTGGTAATGGGAATCGCATTACTGGAGAACTGTTACAAACTGGTAATTTGGCTGCTCAATACGGTCGCTGGTGAAAAGCTGGTACTCCGGTTTCGCAGCAGCCTCTTTGATCATGTACAGCGGCTATCGCTCGCACACCATGACAATATGGGTACTGCAGACGCTTTATACCGCATTCAGTACGATGCCGCCAACATCAAGACTTTGTTGATTGTCAACATTATGCCGCTCATAACATCTTCGGTAACCTTATTGGCCATGTTGGCTGTAATGTTTTCGATTAATGCCACCTTTTCGCTGATGCTGTTGGGAGTGATTCCCCCACTTGTATTACTGATCCGCAAATCTGCCACTAAGTGGAAACGGCAATGGAATGCTGTAAAGACGAGTGAAAGCAGTGCCATGTCGGTAATGAATGAGGTGTTGGGGGCCATACGGATTATCAAGTCGTTTGGCAGAGAGAGCATAGAGGCGGAGCGGTTTACCGATCGGGCAAATGAAGTGGTGGATGGCCAGATGCGCGTGGCACGTGCCAGCGCATGGTTCTATTTTGTGGTAGGGATGTTGTTTGCAATAGTAACAGCGCTGTTTATGTATGTAGGCGCTTATGATATTCACAATAATCGCATGACGCTGGGTGAGCTGACCATAATTCTCGCTTATGTAGCGCAGATATACGGGCCGATAGATGTTATTACACGAAACATATCCGATATCCAATCTTCACTCACAAGTATTAAACGTGCTTATACCCTGTTTGATGAGCCCCAGGAATTTAACGCTGCTATGCAACATATTCCCTGCCCGGCTATCGGGGGCCGGTTTTCACTGAAAGATGTATCGTTTGCCTATGATCCGGCAAAGACGGTATTGTCTGGCATCAACCTGGAATTACAGCCCGGCGACCGCCTGGGCATTATCGGCTCAACCGGCTCGGGGAAATCTTCGCTGCTGAGTTTATTGTTGCGATTTCATAGCCCCTCTTCCGGAACGATAGAACTCGACGGGACTGATATAGGCACCATCAAACTTTCCGACTACCGCAACCAGTTTGCTATCGTGCTGCAGGAACCCTTACTGTTATCCACGACTATTGCGCAAAATATTGCGTATGGCCGGCCGGAAGCATCGCGCGAAGAAATTATTAAAGCTGCCAAAAATGCCAATGCGCACGAGTTCATTATGAATTTACCTGCCGGTTATGATACACAAGTGGGCGAAAGAGGCGCAAAATTGTCGGGCGGCGAAAGACAACGCATTTCCATTGCCCGGGCCTTTATCAAAAATGCACCCATCTTGCTGCTCGATGAGCCTACCAGTTCCTTAGATATGCATACCGAGCAGCTGGTTATTGAGGCGATTGAACGGTTGGTGGAAGGGCGCAACACCTTTTTGGTTACCCATCGCCTTGATACACTACGGTTATGCAATATTATCCTGCACCTTGAGAAAGGAAAGATCGTTGATATCGTCAGAGATCCTGACCCTTCGTACCTGGAAGGCAAAAAAACGTTGTATACACAACAATTACAGCTCTGACCCGGCGTCCGCGCGATGCAGCATTACCGAACTTATTTCCAGCAGATTTGTGGGGATCCCGATGGCTCCTGTGTGGGTCAGGTTAAGAAAAGTAACCGGGTTTTATAGCGGCTATTAGGGTGCAGCGGATCTCAGCCAGAGTTGCTCTGTGGGGCAACCTGTCTAAAGCGGCTCCATAGGGCCTCGTGTTTGCGCCGGGAAAGCCTCCTGAAATACGTTTGCCTACGCTTTGCCATAAATAAAGCTGTTTTATATATCTTTGTTGCAATTGTAAAATCACCAGTAACGGTCCTCTAAAATGCAATTTCGGTACTGGCCCTCTTTTACATAGCACATTTATTTAATTTATATAGTTTAAAAAACTAAACTATGAAAATTTTACTTGTTGAAGATGCAACAGCTTTGTTGCGCGCTATTGAGTTGAAGCTGAAAAAAGTCGGGTATGAAGTATACCCGTGTTCGGACGGCAGGCAGGCACTTCAGGAGTTGGAGTCCTTTGCCCCGGACCTGGTTATTACAGATATTATGCTGCCCTTTGTATCCGGCCTGGAAGTATTGACTGCTGCAAAAGCCAAAAGCAAAAAGATGGCGGTTATTGTATTCTCTGCAATGGGGCAGGAGAACGCGGTGGAAGAAGCTTTTTTGCTGGGGGCAGATGATTATGTTGTAAAACCCTTTGGCCTGAAAGAGCTGGAGATGCGGATAAAAAAAGTAATGGGCGCCATGAATGTAGATGCTAACTCCTGATCATATAACCTTTTTTTATTGTTTTGTATTGGTTGTTATCCATATTTGACCTACTGGGCCCCGGGATGTTTTATGCAGTAGCCGCCCTCTTTGGGACGCTTATTGTTGTATTGCTTATTTTAATTTACTGGAATCTCTATCAGCGCAAACAGGCCTATTTTCGACCCGCGTCATTTCGCATGGGGTTTGAGTTATGGGTGAGCAAGCTGGTGTTGGAAGATGAAACCCCCGGTCCGCTCCGGATCCCGGCCAAGTTTAGGAAGCATTTGAAACAACGGGATAAACGCCAGTTTGCACTTAACTGTTTAATTGAATTAAGAAAGAGCGTTGCCGGAACGGTTGGTGATAAAGTTGCCGCCCTTTACCTGGAGCTGGGTTTTAAGGAGGATTCTGTCAGAAAACTTAACAGCCCGGTATGGCATGAGAAAGTGAAGGGCATCAACGAACTGTCCGTCATGAAGCAGGAAGATATGAATACGCGGATCTTTAAGCTGACCAACAACCGCAACAAATACATCCGGCGGGAGGCCCAAACTGCCATGTTCAATTTTTACGGATTCGGAGGACTGCGTTTCCTCAATGTGTTAACACATTCCCTTTCCGACTGGCAGCAGCTGAACCTGATAGAACAGCTGCGTCCGCTTAACCCGGAACCCATTCCCGGACTGGACGGCTGGCTGCAATCGGACAACGACACTGTCGTCATTTTTGCATTAAAACTTGCAGAGATCTACCAGTGTTTTGAGGTGCACGATGAAGTGGTAACCTGCCTGGCACACGAAGAAGAAGCGGTAAGAGGCCAGGCCGCAAAAACACTGAAGGAGATTGCTGAAGATGCCACCGCCGCTATCTTGTGCGGCCGTTATACTTCCGAAACTATAAGGAATAAGATCGTTATTTTAAACAGCCTGGTTACTATTGCCGGCGATGCACAGCTATCATTCCTTGTGAATGAGCTGGAAGCGGCAAACGATTTTCTGAAATTAGGGGCGGCCCGGGTAATCGCATCCTGCTGTACCGGTGGCTGGAGGCTGCTCGAAGAGAAAGCGCTGCAACAACCGTTGCCATACCGCAATGTTTATAATCATTTAAGATTTGAGCTAATAAGATGAACTGGTGGGTCTTTATATTGGAGGCATTTGCTTTTGGGATATTTTTATATTCCACGGTGCTTTTTGCTTTTTATGTTTTTATCGGCATTTTTTCCATTGGGGAAACCCGCAAATACATTCATCAGAACAGGATAACGGATTACCGGATAATTGCATCCTCTTTACACGCACCCTCCGTAAGCATTATTGCACCTGCCTATAATGAAGGCCTGACCATTGTGGACAATGTGCGCTCCCTGTTGTCGATCTATTACTATAACCTGGAGGTGATTATTGTAAACGATGGCAGCAAGGACGATAGCCTGCAAAAGCTGATCGATGCCTACCAGCTTGAAAAGGTCGATTTTTTTGTTCCCAGCCAGATACCTACAAAAGCGATAAGAGGCGTGTATAAAAGCCGGAACCCGGTGCTGCGGAAAGTAGTGGTGGTGGACAAGGAAAACGGAGGCAAGGCCGATGCGCTCAATGTAGGGATCAATATAGCGGGAAACGATTATATCATTTGTATTGATGTGGACTGTGTGCTGGAGCAGGACGCCATTTTAAAAATGGTAAAGCCCTTTATGGAAGCCACCAGCGAAAGGGTGATTGCATCGGGAGGAGTTATCCGTATTGCCAACTCATCTATTGTTGAGAATGGCAGTCTTGTAAAAGTGAAATTACCGGCGGAGTATCTTCCCCGGATGCAGACACTGGAATATATTCGTGCATTTTTGCTGGGGCGGATGGCCTGGAGCCGGCTTAACGGGCTGCTGCTGATCTCCGGCGCATTCGGCGCATTCGACAAGGAAATCGTCATTCAGTGCGGGGGGTACAATAAGAACACCGTGGGCGAAGATATGGAGCTGGTGGTACGCATGCGGCGTTATATGGAAGAACGGAACGAACCGTATAAAGTGACCTATATCCCTGATCCACTATGCTGGACAGAAGCTCCCGCATCTTATAAAGTGCTGGGCCGGCAGCGCAACCGGTGGATCCGCGGTACTTATGAAACATTAAAGTTTCACCGGGTTATGTTTTTTAACCCACGATACGGGTTGCTGGGTATGTTGAGCTATCCCTATTGGTTCTTTTTTGAACTGCTGGCCCCCGTTATTGAGTTTCTGGGATTTACCGCATTCCTGGTTATGGTATTTGCCGGATATGTTGATTGGGAACTGTTTTTTGCGATGCTTGCCGTGATTATCGGTTTCAATTACCTGTATTCCGTATTTGCGGTCTATATGGAAGTGAAAACCTATAACCAGTACCGGCGAAGAACGGATATTGCCAAACTATTGCTCACGAGCATGAGCGAGCCGTTTAATTTTCACCCCTTTGTTGTCTGGAGCAGTATCCGGGGACTGATTGATGTTTTTAGAAACCGGCATAGCTGGGGCGACATGGTCAGGGAGGGATTTGATAAAAAGCGTTCATAAAATGAAGCACTCCTACAAACCCGTTAAAAAAGAATCATTCTTCTACAGGCAATTAAAAAACTCCTGTAAAGATTTTGTGCCGCAGTTTATGGTGCTGGCCGGCTTATTTGTGGTGCTGCGTTTTATTGAAATGGGGTACGACAGTTACCGCCATGGCTTTAACGGGTTTTTCGCACGGGTGTTGTTGACCGGGCTGCTCAAGGATCTTGCTTTTTTGACCGGTATCGGCTTCCTGCTCTTTCTGGTTTATTTGGGATGCTATATGATCAGCCGGAAGCTGGCCTCCATTGTTTTTGTGGTGCTGGGCAGCGCCTTGTGCCTGGTGCAGCTGGCATTGGTCTTTTATTTTCAGCAGTCGCTCAATTTGCTGGGTGGCGACCTGTGGCAGTATAAGTTTTCGGATATCCGGCAAACCGTAAGTGCTGCGGGGGTAGGCATCGGAGCCCCGGTAGCCCTGGTAGCGATGCTGGGCCTGATCCTGTGCGGCCTTGTATGGCTACCGCGAAAGATAAAGCTGCCACCGGGCGCCGCTTACGGGGTGGTGCTGTTCTTTGCCCTGCTCCTGCCTTTTCATCCCGCTTTGCTTGCTTCAAAATTGCATCCGGGAAATGAATACGCCAATAACCTGTCGGCCAATAAATCGTATTATTTTTATTCGGGGTCGATGGGGTATTTCAATCCGCAGGAGCCGCCAACAGACATCTACAGCGATTTTTATTCGGGAGATTATAATACGGGCACAGCAACCCCGGACTCATTCCCGGCCTTTAAATATGTGGATGAAGCCCGCTATCCTTTTCTGCACCCGGAAGACACACCAGACCTGCTTTCACCATTTTTCAGAAAAACCGACAGCCTGCCGGACCTGGTGATTATCATCGTGGAGGGACTGGGTACCGCATTTGCCAACAGCGGAGCCCGCCTGGGTAATTTCACCCCGTTCCTGGATTCCCTTTCGCAAACGGGGCTTTACTGGGAGAATTGTTTGAGCACTTCAGGACGTACGTTTTCTGTGCTTCCCAGTCTTTTAGGATCGTTGCCCTTTGCAAAAAGTGGTTTTGCGGAACTGGGTGCATCCATGCCGCCGCACCTGAGTTTACTGTCCTTGCTAAAACACAATGGATACAACACGTCATTTTATTATGGCGGTGATGCCCGTTTTGATAATATGGATCTTTTTATGCAGAAGAATCATATCGGCGTTATCAGGGACATAAAAAGTTTTCCTGCAGGCTACCGGAAATTACCGGCGGCCAGCTCCGGGTTTTCATGGGGGTATGGGGATAAGGAATTGTTCCGTTGGTATTTAAATTCGCAGGAGCCCGCCTCACCAGTGCCCAGGGCTTCCGTATTACTTACCGTTGCTACTCATAGCCCGTTTTTGGTAAACGACCAGGAAGCTTACTATGAAAAGTTTGAACAGCGGTTGACAGACCTGCATTTTCCGGAATCCGAAAAACAAAACGCCCGCAACTACCGGGATCAATATGCCAGTATCCTGTACGCCGATGACGCCCTGCGCGATTTTTTTGCAGCATATAGCCGGAGAGCCGGTTTTGGCAATACCATCTTTCTGGTCACCGGCGACCACCAGATGCCGGAACTGCCTTTGAACAGTAAGATCGATCGCTATCACGTGCCGCTCCTGGTATGGTCGCCGCTCCTGAACAGGGCATCCCGGTTTTTACCGGTAGTGACGCATTTTGATGTAACCCCATCCCTGCTGGCTTTTTTAAAACAGAACTACTCCCTGCAGATACCATCGCTGGTTAGCTGGATCGGATCGGGGCTGGATACGGCGCGAATGTTCCGGAATATGCATTCCTACCCGCTGATGCAGGATAAGAATGACATGGTCGATTTTGTGGAGGGTAACTACATGATCGATATGAATAGCTTGTTTGAAATGAATCAGCGGCTTGACCTGGTACCGCGTGATTCAAAAGAGCTCCTAAACCGGCTTAGCGGCGCCTTTGACCGGTTTAAACGAAAGAACCGGCAGATTATTGACGGCGCTGGTCTGATCCCAGATTCCATATACCAGGCGTATACAACAGAAAAACAAAAATGATCCACTATGCCCATAAAATATCCTTTGCTATGGCTCCTGCTTTTTACCGGCTTACGGGTGGGTGCGCAGGCAGATACCACCACATCTGATGGTCTCTTCCAGGCTGCCCGGCATGCGGCTTTTGATAAAAAAGATTATCCGCTGGCAAAGCGCTATGCCGCAAAGGCGCTGGAGCTGAGCCCAAAATATGCAGAAGTGCGGGTTTTCCTGGGGCGGCTGTATACCTGGGAAAAACAGCCGGACAGTGCGCGTGCATGCTTTGATGATGTCCTCAATGATGAGCCGGGCTACGAGGATGCGGCCATTGCCTATACCGATCTGGAGTACTGGAGCGATAACAACGCCGCGGCCCTGGAACGGGCAAATGCCGGGTTGCAATACCATCCGGCCTCGGAAGAACTGCTGCTCCGGAAGGCAAAAGTACTTGCGGCCCTGCATCGCTACGGGGCCGCAGGAAATATTGTGGACAGCCTTCTGAAAAAAAATAACAAGAATGCGGCAGCCCTGGCATTGGGCAACAGCATCAGAGAAGAGCGCTCCTTAAACCGGGTGGGCATTTCCTACGACTATGTCTATTTTGATAAACAGTTTGATAACCCCTGGCATCTTGTAAGTATGGATTACGGACGGCGCACAGGAATCGGTACGGTAGTCGGACGGGTGAATTATGCAAACCGCTTCCGCGATGATGGTATCCAATTTGAAGCAGATGCCTATCCGCGGATTTCGAAGACCTTTTACCTGTATATGAATGCAGGCTACTCCAACAATGTAGGCGTTTTCCCCCGGTGGCGTGCAGGGCTTTCGGTGTACGCCAACCTGCCCAAAAGTTTTGAGGCGGAACTGGGTATACGGCACCTGTATTTTACATCGGCCACCAATGTTTACACAGCCTATCTGGGTAAGTACTACAGCAGTTTTTTGTTTGGCGCCCGGGCCTACTTTGTACCTTCCAAAACCAGTAAGAACTCCGTATCCTACAACCTGCTGGGCCGCTATTATTTTGGTGGGGCCGATGACTACATCGGGTTAAATTTAGGAACCGGCATTTCGCCGGATGAACGTTATCTGAACCCGCAGCTGAATATTGCCTACCCACTCAAAACATATAAAGCCGCCCTCGATTTCAGGCACGCTTTCAAATTGAATATTGTTACATTGAGCGCCTCCCTCATCAACCAGGAGTATATGCCGGATACCAAAGGAAACCAGGTTCAGGCCGGTATCGGATACATCCGGCGGTTTTAAAAAGACAGATATGAAACGGAATCGCAGGTATGCTTATTTTTTTCCCTGGGTGTTGCTCCTCATCCCGCTGCTGATGTGGTTTTTGTGGTTGCTGACACCCAAAAAACAACTGGTGGTAGCCATCATCGACAAAACAGTGCTGACGCCGGAAGGGCAGGAGCATATTTCGCTGACCTGGATCTTAAATCATTACCGGTTTACAAAAGATGCCCGCCATCTGTATAGCGTAAGCGATGACTACTTTGGTTTTTTCCCAAAGGAAAATGAAAAATTCAGGGTAAAGGGGTTGGAACGTTTTGACGCATCACTGCTCGACAAACTGAGCAACGATGCGGATCTGGCCTATTATACCGATGCTTACGGCATTTTCTCCAATGAGTGGTATCTGAAAAAGAATATGGCGGAGCGCTCCGGTACCGTATACGGAGGGCTCAGCGTGCAGGATATAGACTTTATGGAAAAAATGAAGCAGAAGAAAAAGCTGGTTCTGGCGGAGTTTAACACCATCGGGTCACCTTCTGCTGCTGCGGAGCGGTATCGTTTTGAACAGTTATTTGCGCTTAAATGGACGGGTTGGATCGGACGGTATTTCAGCCAGCTGGACACCGTAAAAAATAAGAATATTCCGCATTGGCTGATAAAAGGATATATGAGCCGGCACAATAACAGCTGGCCGTTCAAAAATGAGGGCGTTGTTTTTGTGGGCGAAGGCAATACCATTGTGGTATTGGAGGCTGGTAAAGACCTTTTGTCGCCCCTGCCATATATGGTTACCGAAAAAACATTCCGGGAGCATTATCGCCTTCCGGAGAAGGTGAACTATTCCTACTGGTTTGATATTGTGATTCCGGACAGCAGCGTCAACAAGGTTCATGCAAGCTTTACCCTGGATCTTACGGATGCGGGAAAGGAGGCATTGCGGCGCAACGGTATTCCCACTGTCTTCCCCGCCGTTCAGTCGCACAGGGGAAAGGATTACCAGTTCTGGTATTTTTCGGGCGATTTTTGTGACAACCCTATATCGTTTAATACCTCCTATTTTAAGGGGATAGAGCTGTTTAAATTTTTATTTATGAACCGGATGGATCACACACAGCGCAAAAGTTTCTTCTGGCGCTTTTACCGGCCGCTTGTTGGCACGATCCTGAAGGAATACTATGCTGAAAAAAGCAAGTCTGCGCACTAAGCTGGTCTTATTTCTTCATATCGTACCATGATTTTATATGGTGTACAGATACACCAAAGTTGCTGTTGCCGCAAAGCGCCGGTAGCTTTTGAAATTCCCTGTACATATAGGCTTTGCCTTCTTCAAAATAAGTAACCGCATCGCCTTCTTTTGAAGAAGCTGTTTCGGCGCCTAAAAAGATTTGTTTGTTTTGGGTGCCTGCAAAAGCGAGCTCCTCTTTTGATACATCATACATCTTTGCAGCCGTATCGCGGTACGACATAATAAAGACGCGGGTAGCTGCACTGATCACCGCTTCGTACAGCCGGCGCTGCTGACCCTGGTATTGTACCATATCATCCAGCCAGAAGGGGATGTCAAAATCAAGATTCCCGGCTCCGGTGTATTGTGAACAAACCCAGCTTACAAAATCGATATATTGTTGCATGATCGTTGCCCGCTGCTGGGCGAAGTCGGGGTCCTGGTGCGGTTCTACATCCAGGTGAACACCCGAGAAGCGTTGGGCGCTGCTTACTGAATTCTGGTATTGTGTATATTGGTTCATTAGGGTAATAAAGCCCGTACGATCATGGATCCAGCGGTAATCGCCTGCAAGAAGAAAAACTTTGATGCCCTTGCCGGCCGCCTTTTCGATAAACCCGCTGGTTGCTGATGAAAAGTCAACTGTATAAAAATAAATTTCGGTAACGCCGTTTTGTCCTGCAAAATCTAAATAACGATCCCAGTAACGCTTGTTTACGCTCCACCACCAGGTACCCAAGGGGGCAATTCCGGCCGACAGCGCCAGGCTAACCGGTTTGTTTTTCAGCTGCATTTGGGGGGTATTGCCCGATGCGGGATCATGTATTTCCATTACATCTCCCGGATGCTTGCTACAGGCGGTTAACAGGAGCACGGCAAACAAACAATAACATAAGCCCGTTGCGGCTGTTTTCTTAATATGCTTTTTATACATAAGATTTGCAGT
This sequence comes from Niabella hirudinis, assembly GCF_051201075.1. NCBI lineage: Bacteria > Pseudomonadati > Bacteroidota > Chitinophagia > Chitinophagales > Chitinophagaceae > Niabella > Niabella hirudinis. The sequence goes on along the minus strand of NZ_JBPEHJ010000005.1, from coordinate 350 downwards.
TGATTTTTTTTACAGTGGTTACATAAAAGGCATTGCATAATGCAATCGTTTGGCGAAGGTACTATAATCCCCGAATCTGAATACCAAATACCAAAGCCGATGTCTGATGTCTGATGTCTGATGTCTGATGTCTGATGTCTGATGTCTGACAAGACCTACTAATATACGAAGAACCCGGTTAATATTGACTCAAACTTCAAATATCAAACTACTGGTGTCCGGTAAAATTATTAAATGTGGAAATCAGGGTGTCAAAATTCAATAAATACGGGTTTTGTCTGCTGTAAAATAATTTACAAGCCCCTATGTTGGAGCAAACAGGTTGCATTGAGATGTTTTCCCGTGATTTT
>NZ_JBPEHJ010000004.1:0-469540 GCF_051201075.1 Niabella hirudinis | reverse complement strand
TTTAACCGCGATGAACGCAATGAATGCGCTAAGGTCGCAATGACAGCCATCCTGGTGAACCTTGCGTGGCCCTTGCGACCGTTGCGGTTAAAATTCAATCGTCCTGTTCCCGGACATTGCTAAAAGTTAAGAAAACTGCCGTTTGCTATGATACAAACCTGGACAACACCCATGCCGCAAAATCAAAATAGCTAAGGACGCTGTTTTCCGCCGGGTTCTTATGAATGGCAGCAATAAGAGCTGTAAGTTTTCCTGCCTGCTGCCGGTTCCGGAACGCTGAATTTTGCCAGGGATGCAATGCAATGGCTTTGAAGAGCAGTTTTTCAATATTAGGGATACCGGATGGCCGCGATGCCGTAAAGCGCTTGTAAGACCTAACCTCATAATCAAGATACTCCAGATCCCTGGATTCATAATGTAATACGATATTAAAGCATCGGCAGATATTGTAAAAGGAGCTATGGGCAGGTTGCCGGGCTGTAATAACAGGCGTCAGTATTTTTTTTGCTTTACCCGGCTGTTGATTTTTATAATAGATCAATGAGTAACAGAACAGGAGCTTTAATTGCTTTTGTGGATGCACAGATGGAAATTCGCTGAGTATCAAAGGAGAAACAGACCGGATCTGCTCTAAGGCTCTTTCCCAGGCGCCGTTCCCGACCATTACCTCCAATTCAAATAACAGGGCAGTTTTTCTGACAAGACAGTTGAAATAGTCGGGGTATTCTTTATGCTCTAACAGCGAAAGCTTTTTGATGAAATAAGGCATTTTGTCGAATGCCTGAACCGCTTTTAAATTTTCCAGTAAACCGTCCAATGTATCATAATAATCCAACGGAGGATGTTGCAAAGGAATTTTATTCTTTTCAAATAACCCGTTCAGCAGGTAAAATGTCTTCAATGCCGCATTATAGTTTCCCGTATGGCTGAAATAAAAAGATTGAAATAAGAGATGCAGCTTTTGCGACTCCGGATTCTGTTTTACCCGGTTATTAATAATAGCCATTTCTTCAAGCAGCAGATCATCAAAACCAGCGGCGGTAGTTGGGCTTTCGCCCGGTGCTGAATGAATGAGCCGGTGTTTTAATAGTTCATAAAGCGCGTAGTGCTCCTGGAGGCTCCTGGTATTTTTTAACAGCTCCCTGGCCGTTTGCTGCCCGGCAATCAATTGTTTTTCTGAAACGTCTTTGAAGTTTGTTTCGGAGAGATGGCGGAGCTCTTCGCGCTTAAGGATATACTGTAACAGAAAATCATCGGTGGCCGCAGCACCCGATAGCAGAACCCGGGCCTGTTTTATTGCCTGGTTGGGCAGGTTCCGTTGCCGGAGGGTTTTAACCTTCATCATGCCATACAGCAGCAGCAGCCCCGTATCGTTTTTTAACTGGTTCCTTACAAGCATATCGCATAGCAATTTGTGCAGGTATTGTGTTGCCATGTTTAAAGATGCGGCCGGGCATATTTTTTTGAAAGACGCTTTTATAACTGCAGGGTCTCCCGCCTGTGTAACCAGATCAAAAAGCTGCAGGTACACTTTCCCCTTCTGCGATTTTCGGGTAATGAGTTTGAACTGCCGCTTTTCCGCAACTGATAAAGTACTTACCAACTCAATAATGGATACTAAGTTCATAATTATCCTGTTTACACGGGTTTCTTATTTATAATTTATTGATATATAATGTATTGTTATCTTATTATTGGTGTTTTACCCGATTTGTAATTATTAAATTTAATTAAACTTTGCTTTAAATAAGGTTTTTAAAGCTTTAATTTCATTTCTATATTAGTTTTTGAAAAATAATAAAGCGAGATATGCCTGCCAGAAAAATAGCGATTGTCGGAAGTACAAATATGGATATGGTGGTAAAAGCGGAACGGATACCGGTTCCGGGAGAAACCACGCTGGCCAGCCAGTTTTTTATGAATCCCGGTGGAAAAGGTGCCAACCAGGCTGTAACAGTAGCCCGGCTGGGTGGTGAAGCCCTGTTCTTTACAAAAGTGGGGAATGATGTATTTGGCCGCCAGGCTTCCAGATTATTTGATGAAGAAGGAATCGATTCCCGTTTTATGTTGGAAGATCCCGAGCTTCCATCCGGAGTTGCCCTGATCACCGTAGATAAAGAGGGCGAAAATAGTATTGTGGTAAGCCAGGGCGCTAATAAAGCCCTGTTACCTGAGGATTTTACAGAGCCCCTGCTGCTTGAACTGGAGCAATGTAAAATGGTATTAATGCAGTTTGAAATACCTATGGAAACCGTACACTTTATAGCCCGGCATGCTGCATCCAAAGGATTAAAGGTGATTATAAATCCGGCTCCTGTGCAGGAGCTGCCCGAGAGTTTATACCCCTGCATCGATATCCTTACGCCCAACAAAATTGAGGCGGGGCTGCTGGCAAAGGTTAATATAAAAGATACGGAAACCGCGAAGACCGCCGCAGGAGTGCTCCTGGCTAAGGGAATTAAAAAGGTCATAATTACACTGGGCGCAGAGGGCGCGTTAATAGGTGATGATAACGGAATGAAACTGATCCCCGCTGTAAAAGTGAACCCGGTAGATACAACGGCCGCGGGAGATGTATTTAACGGCGCTTTGGTGGTGGCATTGGCCAATGGAAAGCCGGTTGCAGATGCCACCCGGTTCGCCTGCAGGGCTGCCGCTATTTCCACAACCCGCCAGGGTGCACAGGCATCGATACCCTACTATAATGAAGTAATTGCAGAAGTTATAAGATAGCTGCAGTAACGAATAGCAGGTATAGCGGACAGGGAACGGAGCAATCCGTATTGTTGAGCCAACGAATAACGATTGAATAAAAAGAACATTTCTTTATGTATATAGTAGATAATTACCAGCTGGCAGTGCTATTTTGTATAGTAACCATGCTTTGTTGGGGCTCCTGGGCCAATACGCAAAAAATGGCCGGTAAAAACTGGCGGTATGAATTTTTTTACTGGGATTATGTCATCGGAATGGTGATCTTTTCGCTGCTGGCTGCTTTTACATTAGGAAGTCATGGACAGGGCGGACGGAGCTTTGAAACAGACCTTCTGCAGGCAAGCGGCTCAAATATTGCCAGCGCATTGGTTGGCGGTGTTGTCTTTAATGCCGCAAATATCCTTTTATCCGCGGCAATTGCCATAGCCGGTATGGCGGTAGCATTTCCTATAGGGATCGGACTGGCCCTGGTTATTGGAGTACTGGTAAATTATATGACCCTGCCTAAAGGAAATGCCGCCCTGCTGTTTACAGGAACAGTATTGGTCATCATTGCGGTGATACTGAATTCGATTGCTTACAAAACCAAAACCCGCCATACCGCCGTTTCTATGAAGGGACTTGTGCTTTCGGTAATAGCCGGAATCCTGATGGCGTTCTTTTACCGGTTCATTGCAGCGTCTATGGATCTGAATGATTTTATGAAACCGGAAGCCGGAAAAATGACTCCATATACGGCATCTGTAATATTTGCAGCCGGTGTTTTAGGGAGTAATTTCCTGTTTAATACCATCTTAATCAAAAAGCCTTTTATTGGCAGTCCCGGTAGCTACGCCGACTATTTTAAGGGAAGGCTGCGTTATCATATTCCAGGCATTGTTGGAGGAGGAATCTGGGGACTTGGCAACCTGTTTAACCTTATTGCTGCCGGAAAAGCGGGGCCTGCCATTTCATACGGACTGGGGCAGGGCGCCACCCTGGTTGCCGCATTATGGGGCGTATTTGTTTGGAAAGAGTTTAAGGGAGCACCGGCTTCAGTATCTAAAATACTTTTTATAATGTTTGCATTATTTGTTGCAGGCCTGGTACTGATTATAAAGGCAGGAAATGGATAACAGAAACAACACGATTTGTTAACGCGGTATTCATCGGATTTTATAATATGGACGATAGTTTTGCAACCGCGAAATTTTAAGGATAGCAATACAACAGGTATTCTTTAAACCTCATTGAACAGTTCATTTTTTTAACCAAAAAGGAATAAGATGCTCAGGGAAGTAAGTTTTAAAAACGGGATAAAATCCTTTTGTCTTTTATGTGTAGTGTTGAGTCTTACACTCCATAGTCTCGCCCAGGATAAAAGCAGATCCATTAACGGGGTTGTCAGTGATAAGGAAGGGCATGGAGTGCCCAATGCCACCATTGCCATAAAAAGCACGAATAATGCTTTTTCGAAACAGGCCCTTGCCGATGACCAGGGACGGTTCTTTTTTTCGGGATTGAAAGAAGGGGTGTATGAGCTCCAGGTATCTTCAATCGGGTATGAGCCGCTTTCGGTAGCAAATGTTGCCTATGACGGCATACATCCGCTGAGGTTGTCATATACACTAGCACCCGCGGCAAATCAGCTGGCAGATGTGGTGGTAGTAGGTTATGGTACGCAAAAGAAGATCAACCTTACCGGTGCGGTGGATCAGCTGAGCGGCGAAGCCCTTGAGGGCCGTGTACAGCCTTCCATTACGCAGATGCTGCAGGGGGCAATACCCAACCTAAATGTAAATCCGCTCGATGGAAAGCCGAACAGGGATGTATCTTATAATATCCGGGGGGCAACTTCAGTAGGACAGGGCGGAAGCGCCCTGATCCTGATCGATGGCGTTGAGGGCGACCCTTCGACATTAAACCCCAATGACGTGGAATCAGTTACGGTATTGAAAGATGCGGCATCTGCGGCCGTGTATGGGTCCAAAGGTACCTTTGGTGTAGTGCTGATTACAACAAAGAACGCAAAGAAAGGCAAGGCTTCCGTTACCTATTCAGGAAGCGCTTCTATTCAAAAACAGGCAACCAGGCCCAGCTTTGTAACGGATGGTTATGACTATGCTTCCCATTTTTACGAAGCCTATAACTCCTGGAATAACTACTCATCAGTGCCGGCGAAATTGAATAAAACTCAAATCTTCACATTAGATTGGCTGGAAGAATTTAAAAAAAGAAAAGAACAGGGTATTACAGAAACAACCACGGTGGATGCCAAGGGCAATTATGTGTATTATGGTAATGAAGATTACTACGGAACCCTGTTAAAAAAATCGACGTTCACCCAACAGCATAATCTTTCGGTGAGCGGTACTTCCGATAAGTTTGAGTACTACCTGTCCGGTCGTTATTTTGCCAGCGATGGTATTTACAACTATAGTCCGGATTTGTATAAGAATTACAGCATGCGGGCAAAACAAGGGCTGCAGGTAACGGATTGGTTAAAGATTTTAAATAATATGGATTATTCTTATTATTCCTACAGGGATCCCATCACAGCCGGAGAGGGAGGTGTTATCTGGAGGAATATTGCCGATGAAGGCCATCCCACTTCACCTATTTTTAACCCGGATGGTACTTTCAGTTATTCCGCCGCATATACCGTTGGGGATTTCATATATGGAAAGAATGTGCGCAATAATGTGGGATCCAATCTCCGCAACACCACCAGCTTTGAAACAAAATTTTTCAACAACAGCTTTCATATCAAAGGGGATTTTACTTTTCGCTCTCAGAAGTACGAGCTTACCCGGGTGCGGGTTCCCGTACCTTACAGCGTAAAAGAAGGTCAGGTACTATTCCTGCAAACATCTACCAATGATAACATTTATACAGCGGATCAGCGTTGGAATTATTTAACGGCCAACCTGTATGCTGATTATGAAAAGCGCTTTGCAAAGCATTATATAAAAGGGCTGTTGGGGTATAACTATGATCAAAGAGTGTATTCTTCAAAGTATATCACAAAGAATGGATTATTGTCACCCGAAACGGAGAATATCAATCTTGCACTGGGAAATTCCGTTACGGCAACCGGCGGATATAATAAATACCGGACCAACGGCATCTTTTACCGCCTGAACTATATTTTTGATGAGCGCTACCTCCTTGAAGTGAACGGCCGCTATGATGGTTCCTCCAAGTTTCCCAGCAATGAGCAGTGGGGATTCTTCCCTTCCGTATCTGCCGGCTGGCGCATTTCGCGGGAACATTTCTGGAATGTGAGCCCTTCCATTATTTCTGATCTGAAGCTGAGGGGATCCTATGGTGCGCTGGGCAATGGAAATATTGAACCATATTCCTACCTTGAGAATTTTGGGATCAGTACCTCCGGCCGGATTTTAAACGGAGTCAGGAACCCGCAAACCAGCGCACCGGGCGTTATACCCGATAACCTTACCTGGGAGACGGCGCAAACCGCCAACTATGGATTGGATATCGCCTTTCTGAAGAACCGGCTTACATTTACCGGGGATTATTATATCCGGAAAACGCTTAATATGTATACCGTTGGCCAAACCCTGCCCGATGTGTTTGGCGCCAGCTCTCCCAAAGGAAACTATGCAGACATGACAACAAAGGGCTTTGAAATTTCACTGGGGTACACCGATTTTTTCCTCGTAGCCAACAAGCCCTTTAACTATAATGTTAAAGCCACACTGGCCGATAACCATTCCCGTATCGACCGGTATAATAATACAACCGGAGGTTTGGGCGATTATTATGCAGGACAACAGATCGGCGAGATATGGGGCTATGTAACACAGGGGCTTTTTCAAAACCAGGAAGAAATTGATAAAGCGCCCAAACAGCCACTTATAAAATCCTCCAGTTCCGGAAAAATATATCCGGGAGACATCCGGTTTGCCGATTTAGATAACAGTGGCACTATTGACTATGGTACCAATACCATTTACAACCACGGCGATAAAACAATAATCGGTAATAAAACGCCCCGTTATTTATACAGCGCTATGGTTAACCTCGACTGGAACAATATCTACTTTTCCGCTTTTGTTCAGGGGGTAGGCAAACAGAACTGGTACCCCAGCAACGAGTCTATTTTTTGGGGACAGTATAACCGGCCTTATAATAACCTGCCCACATGGCATGTAAACAATTACTGGACGGCTGATAACCCGAATGGGTATCTGCCGCGGTATGCAGGGTATAACGAGTCGCTGAAGCTTAACGCGCAAACCCGGTACCTGCAGGATGTTTCCTATACGCGGCTAAAAAACATTCAGGTAGGATATAGCCTGCCAGCGGCAATGGTAAAGCGGATAGGACTTCAAACGGTTCGTGTAGGCCTGTCGGGTGAGAACCTGCTCACCTGGTCGCCCTTGTATAAGCGTACAAAAGATATTGATGTTACCAATATTGGAAACTCAGATCCGGATGTGAGCAGCGGTTACGGGGATGGGTTCAACTACCCAACGATGAAGAGTTACAGTTTGAACATTTTGATTACACTATAAACAGAAAAAGATGAAAAAGCTACTATATATATGTTCGTTTTTGGCGATCCTTTTTTCTTCCTGCCAAATGGAAGAGCTTCCAGAAGCAACGGCGTCTGTAAAAGATGTTTTTGGCAGCGAAAACGGGATGAAAACCTACAGCTACTCTTTTTATAATATGCTGCCTTCCGGAACCAATGCTTATGAAATGGACGCCATGGCCGATTATGGAGGTGTGAACAATCTGAACGCCTTTATAAGAGAAGGCGCCTACAGCGCAGAGAACAGCACGGGCTGGGACTGGGGCAATCTACGGAACGTTAATTATTTTATCGAGAATGCGCAGAAAGCCAATGTGACCGATGCCGTAAAGAATAATTACCTGGGAATTGCCCGTTTTTTCAGGGCGTATTTTTACCTGGATAAATTGACCCGTTTTGGAGAAGTGCCCTGGATCGATCATCCGCTTCAGGTAACGGAAGATGATATCTTGTACGGCCAAAGGGACTCACGCACTGTTATTATTGACCATATTATTGAGGACCTTGATTTTGCATATCAAAACGTGACTGCGGCAACTTCTGATGGATCATTGATCACAAAATGGACGGCCCTGGGATTGAAGACAAGAGCCGCATTGTATGAAGCTTCCTTCCGTAAATATCACACGGAGCTGTCACTTGCCAACACTGCCGATAAATACTATCAGTATGTTGTAGATGCCGCAACGGAGCTGATGAAAAAGGGACCTTATACCATTTACAACGGAAGTGGCCCGCAGGCATCTCAAAGGCAGCTTTTTATTTCTGATAAACCCGTCACTTCGGAAGTAATGCTGGCCGTAGTATTGAGTAAGGATCTGGCTGTTTTGGGGGATGCAAACTGGTGGTGGACCTCGGCTACTTACGGACCGCGTTACAGCCTGGTGCGCCCGTTTATGAATACCATATTAAACAGGGATGGAACACCTTACACCAGCCGTGCCGGCTATAAAACGGAAACCTTTTACCAGGAATGCCAGGACCGGGATTTTCGGTTGAGCCAGCTGATCCGCACCCCCGGATATACCCGCAACGGCAGTGCGGCGCCTCCTAACTTTGCCAGCTATTCCTACACCGGATACCAGCCCATAAAGTATACATTGGATGACGGTTATTATGATAACGGCGGATATAATACCAATAGCCTCCCATTGATGCGATATGCCGAAGTACTGTTGAATTTTGCCGAAGCAAAGGCAGAGCTTGGCACGCTTACCAATGAGGATTGGAGCAAGTCTATAGGTGAACTGAGAAAGCGTGCAGGTGTTACCGGTGGTTTAACGGAGAAGCCTACAGTGGCAGATACATATTTGCAGCAAACATTTTTTCCGGGTATCACAGATCCGGTAATATTGGAGATCCGCCGGGAGCGCCAGGTAGAACTGGCATTGGAAGGCTTTCGGTTTGACGATCTGAAGCGTTGGAAAAGAGGTGAACTGATGGCTACACTGGAATGGAGCGGCATCTACGTACCGGCTTTAAACGCCTTGATGGATTTAGACCAGGACGGTGTTTTTGATGTTGTTTTTTACGATGGAGCGCAAAGCGGCCCTACGATTGAAGTACCCAAAGGATGCGCCAAAATACCCATCGGCGGCAAGAGCACAAATTACCTTACGCTTACGGCCGATAAGCACCTGGAGTGGTTCAAATCACAAACCCGCACCTGGTATCCGGATGGCCGCCAGTATTACTACCCCATACCGGCACCGGCCATTGTGAAAAATAAGAACCTGACACAAAACCCGGGATGGTGATCTGGGTTGGAGACTAAAATAAATGAACGATGAACATACGAAAGATGACCATTTATCCGCTGCTGTGCCTGTTGCTTTATAGCGTTCCGGCGCACAGCTTTGCGGAAGAAGCGGCCCGGAACAGCCAGAAGCTGCGGGTTATTTTTGATACCGACATGGGGCCCGATTATGATGATGTAGGCGCCATTGCCATGCTGCACGCTTTTGCGGATAGCGGTTATGTAACTATTTTAGGAACCATTGCCTGTACAAAGTACGAGGGGGTGGCAAGTGTGTTGAATATTTTCAATACCTATTTTAAGAGGCCCGGTATTCCGGTGGGCGTACCAAAGCAATGGGCTTATCCGGAAAAAGACCAGCAGCACTGGACCGACTCGTTAAGGGCTTACTATCCGCATACGATAAAAAAGAATGCCGAGGCTCCGGATGCCGTAAGTCTGTACCGGAAAATACTGGCGGGGCAGCCGGATAACAGTGTAACCATTATTACCGTAGGATTTTTTACCAACCTGAACAATCTGCTAAAGACGGGTCCTGACCAATATTCGCGGTTAAGCGGATTAGCGCTGGTAAAAAAGAAAGTAAAGAACCTGGTGAGTATGGCCGGAAAATTTCCGGAAGGAAAGGAATTTAATGTATATAAAGATGCTGCTGCCGCATACGAGCTTTTTAAAGTATGGCCCAAACCCGTATTGTTCACTGGTTGGGAGATCGGTCAGCAGATCCGGACGGGGCTGAAACTAATCAATGATGCATCCATAAGGAACAGCCCGGTAAAAGATGCATACCGGATATCCATACCCCAGGCCGCATCTGATCATAATGGGCGCATGAGCTGGGATCAGACAGCTGTATTGATAGCGGTTAAAGGCTATCGCGATTTTTTTGAGATCCGGAAAGGAGCTATTCAGGTAGCGAAGGACGGTAGCAATAAATGGGAGCATAAGCCTGATGGATCAGCGGCCTATGTTACCCCGCGGATGCCTTATGAACGGCTTGCTGCATATATAGAACGATGGATGATGCACCGGCCTATGTGACCTGCAAAAAGTATTTGGAGTAATCCGGGGGAAGCTGTATTTTTAGTTTCTTTATAATTGTTTTTTTGACAATTAATAGAGGAGTTAAAAACGATAAAATGAAACGAAGCCTGCTTTTTTTTGTATGCCTGCCGGTTGTTATGCTTTTGAATGCACAGCGGGAGGCCACAGTTACCCTTCAGCTAAAAGATACGCAAACCACCATCAGCCGCCATATTTACGGCCATTTTTCGGAACATCTGGGTCGCTGTATTTATGACGGTTTTTGGGTAGATCCGGCTATGAATGTCCCCAAAAAAGACCGGATCCGGTTGGATGTAGTGGAGGCGCTTAAACGTATCCGGATTCCTAACCTGCGCTGGCCGGGTGGCTGCTTTGCCGATGAATACCACTGGCGCGATGGTATAGGAGAGCGCAGCAAACGGCCCAAAATGATCAACACGCATTGGGGCGGCGTTACGGAAGATAATAGTTTCGGCACCCATGAGTTCCTGGAGCTTTGTGCCTTGCTGGGCACCGAACCCTATATAGCGGGGAATGTAGGCAGCGGCACGGTAGAGGAAATGTCGAAATGGGTGGAATATTTAAATGCGGACGGCGATACGCCCCTGACCAGGCTGCGGAAAGAGAACGGCCGGGATCAGCCCTGGAAAGTAGGCTTCTGGGGCGTAGGCAATGAAAGCTGGGGTTGCGGTGGCAATATGACTCCGGAATATTATGCAGGCGAATTCAGGCGCTATGCCACTTTTGCAAGAAATTACCCCGGCGCCCCCCTGAAGAAAATTGCGGGCGGAGCCAATTCGGCGGATTATAACTGGACGGAAGTACTGATGAAAAGCATACCCCGCAATATGATGTGGGGACTTAGTTTGCACCATTATACCGTACCCACCGGCAAATGGAACCAGAAAGGATCTGCCACCAGCTTTGATGAAAAGGAGTATTTCAATACCATGAAGAACTGTCTCTTTATGGAGGAACTGGTAACAAAACATGCGGCCATCATGGACCGGTATGATCCGGAAAAAAAGGTGGCTCTGGTTGTGGATGAATGGGGTATCTGGACCGATGTAGAACCCGGAACCAATCCCGGTTTTTTGTATCAGCAAAACAGCCTCCGGGATGCGCTGATTGCCGCTACCACGCTGAATATTTTTAATAACCATGCAGACCGTGTTCGAATGGCGAATCTTGCACAAACGGTCAATGTGCTGCAGGCATTGATCCTGACAAAGGGCGCCGATATGCTGCTGACGCCCACTTATTATGTATTTGATATGTACCAGCAGCATAAGGATGCGCGGCTGGTGCCGCTAAAGATCACAACCCCGGATTATGCAAATGGTACCCAACGGATCCCGGCGGTGAATGCTTCGGCCTCTCTGGATGCAAAAGGAAGGCTGTATATTACACTGGTGAACATTGATCCGGAAAACGATATTACGATACATACCGCATTGCCCGGGGCGGGTTACAAAAACGCCGTAGGCAAGCTGCTCCGCTCCGCGGCATTTACCGATGTAAACAGTTTTGAGAATAAAACCAAAGTGGTTCCTGTTGCGTTTAAAGGGGCACAGCTAAAACCAGGTGAGCTGATGGTAAAGCTTCCCCGGCTTTCAATAGTCAGTCTTTTACTGAATTAAAGGGCTTCTGTTGCCTGAGAAGCTTTTTGTTAAAATATCCTGTTCCCTATTATGAAGATCTTTTGGTTATACAAGCGCTTTCTAATCCTTATACCGCTGCTTTTGTCCGTGGGCGGCGTGCAGGGACAAGTTCGCCAGGCCAGTTTTCCTTTATCGGCCGTTCAGCTGTCGGAAAGCTTCTTTAAAGCAGCGCAGCAAACGGACCTGAACTATATTTTATCCCTGGAGCCGGATCGGCTGCTGGCGCCGTTTTTAAAGGAGGCGGGTCTGAAGCCCAGGGCGAAAAATTATGGCAACTGGGAAAGCTCGGGTTTGGACGGGCATATTGGCGGGCATTACCTGTCAGCGCTTTCCAATATGTTTGCGGCAACAAAAGATACCGGTATATGGCGCCGGCTCAACTATATGATTGATGAGCTGGAACGCTGCCAGCAGCAGCATGGAAATGGATATCTTGGTGGTATACCGGGCGGCGATACCCTGTGGAAGGATATTGCCGCAGGAAAGATAACGGCGGGCAGCTTTTCTCTAAATGGGAAATGGGTGCCCTGGTATAACCTGCATAAGTTGTTTTCGGGTCTTATAGATGCTTATCGCATTGCCGGTATTGCAAAAGCAAAGCCCATGCTGGCAGCACTTTCTGGCTGGTGCCTGCAACTTGTTTCGGGCTTGTCGGATGCACAGATCCAGCGTATGTTGCAATGCGAGCATGGCGGCATGAATGAAGCGCTTGCGGACGCGGCCGCTATTACCGGCGATGACCGTTACCTGCAGCTGGCAAAAAGATTCTCACATCAACTAATACTGGAGCCGTTGCTCCGCCACCGGGATATGCTTACCGGTATGCATGCCAATACCCAAATACCAAAAGTGATCGGGTTTATGCGGATCGCAACACTAACCGGTAACAGTGATTGGGCCGATGCCGCAGACTTTTTCTGGCAGACGGTTGTAAAAAACCGGTCGGTATCTTTTGGTGGCAATAGCGTGCGCGAGCATTTTAACCCGGTAGATGATTTTTCCTCAATGCTCGAATCCAGGGAGGGCCCCGAAACCTGCAACTCCTATAACATGCTGAAATTATCAAAGCAGCTTTTCCTGCAGCATCCGTCTGCAGCTTATATGGACTATTACGAACGCACGGTTTACAATCATATCCTTTCATCTCAAAACCCCGCGGGGGGATTTGTTTACTTTACACCCATTCGCCCGGGGCATTACCGGGTATATTCAAAAGCTCAGGAAGACTTTTGGTGCTGTGTTGGGTCGGGATTGGAAAATCACGGAAAATACGGGGAAATGATCTATACTCACCGGGGCGCAGATCTGTATGTAAACCTGTTTATTCCTTCGGTTTTAAACTGGCAGGAAAAAGGCCTCCGGTTGATACAGGAAACACGCTTTCCCTATGAAGCTGCCACCCATATTAAGCTGGAGACCGGCCGGCCTCAGCGGTTCCGCCTGTACCTACGCAAACCGCACTGGGTGCGGGAAAGCGGGCTGCAGTTGCTGGTTAATGGCAGGCTACAGCAGGTAGCGGCAGACAGCAATTCTTATGTTTCAATCGATCGTGTGTGGGAGCGGGGCGATGTGGTTACCGTACAGCTTCCAATGCATACCGAAGCCGAACAGTTGCCTGATCATTCGCCCTGGGTTTCCTTTACACATGGCCCCATTGTGCTGGCTGCTGCCATAGATACGGCAGATAGTATCGGTTTCTATGCCGATGGGTCGCGCAGTGGTCATATAGCAAAAGGTCCCTTGCGGCCTTTGCAGGATGCACCGGTTTTTGTGGCACCGGCGTCTGCCCTCAGGCAGGCAATTGCACCGGTAAAGGGGCAGCAGATGCAATTTAAAATCTCCGGAACCGTGTACCCGAACCGTTACCGGGATTTGCGGCTGGTGCCTTTTTATACCCTGCACAATACACGGTATGTCCTTTATTGGCCTTTTACCACCCGGGAGGGCTTGCTGCAAAAACAAAAAGAAGTGTCCATACGTGAAGCTGCCAGGGCCCGCCTGGAGCAAAATACCATTGACCAGGTGCAGCCCGGAGAACAGCAGCCGGAGACAGACCATGGGTTTAAGGGACAGGCAACAGCATCCGGTATCCACAATGAACGGCATTGGCGGGATGCAACCGGCTGGTTTAGCTACGAACTGCGCAATGAAAAAAAAGAAGCCCGCAAACTACGCGTCACGTATTGGGGCGCCGATAAAGGGCGCCGGTTTCAGATCCGCGTCAATGGCCTGCTGCTGGCAACAGTTGTGCTTGATGGTACTGCTGGCGACCGGTTTATTGAAGTGGATTATCATCTGCCCGCATCGGTCAACACCGGGCAACCGCCTGTTTTAACGGTGAAGTTTGAGGCAGATCCGGGATCCGTTGCCGGCGGGGTCTTTGAAGTCCGGCTGATGAAGTAGCGGGGGATTGGTAAAATTGCTATTCCCGGCTGTCTTCCGCAGATCAATTGTAAAAAAACCATTAACGAAGATCCGTGGGCAACATAGTCGGTTCCTGGTGTCCTCCGCTTCTTATAATCTGAAGAATATTTTTTTCTTGTACAGGAAATAGCACATGCCCCATTCCAATGCAAAAATGCTGAGGCAGGTGATGAACTGCATTAACAGTGGAGGAATCTGTGCCAGCTCCATGAGCCCGTTGGTAACGGCTCCAACATACTCATTAAACCACCGGTGCCCCACTATCTCAAAGAAGAGATAAATAAAAATAGAATTCATACCCACCACCGTAAAAAAGAAAAGAAACCTGCGGTGGTTCTTAATGTCGATCCACCAGTAGCAGGCGGCCAGCCCCAGCAAACACCAGCCCAGCGATGCAAGCGTAAACGAAGTTGTAGCTATCCTTTTAATGATAGGAGTGATGTGCAGCCCGTCCATTCCAAAACCCAGCAAAAGACAAATGCCTGCCCATATCAGCAGTGTTTTTACTTTATCGTTACGATCGCTTAACAAAAGCTTACCAACCAATGCGCCGGCAATCGTATGTACGGCAGTGGGCAGGCAGTTGATGGCTACCCAGCCGCCGGAGTTGATCTTATTCATCAGCAGCAGGTCAACGTAATTGCCAAAATTGTGCTGATCTGTAAACGGCTGATCAAAACCAGGTATATGGGTAAAGCGGTATAGCGCTTCGGTAAGGAAAAGAATGGTAAAACATATAATTATTTGAGTACGGCTGCTGAAGCCGAAGATTAAAAATGCCAGCAGCATGGTAAAAGAAAGTTGTGTAAGCACGTCCCACAATTCGAACGACAATCCTGCTTTTCTTACAGCATAGTCCAATACCCCCCAAAAGAATAACCACCCGCTTCTTTTCAACGCCTTTTTAAAAGATCCGGACCATGGGATGCCATTTTGTTTTTGCCGGTGCAGCGAATAAGCCATGGCAGTACCGGCAATAAACATAAAACCCGGTTGGATCAGGTCCCAGAAACGGAGCCCGTTCCATGGATGGTGATCCAATTGGGTGGCCATATTGTAAAACCAGGTACCTTCAGAGCTATGTATCAGCAGGCGGTGGATGCCGGCACTCTCCAATGCCAGGAGTACCATAATGAAACCGCGCAAAAAATCGAGCGATAAAAGCCTTTTTGGGAGCATTGTAACAAGGGATTAAAGGTGAAACAAGATAATTACCGAAAAACTAAATAAAATTTTTGAAAAACAACCGGTCCCAGTTCAAAAATAGGGCATCGAAACATTACCGGGTCCTGCTTTATTGGAAGATTATGTGATGAACCGGTACATAGAAATAAAAATTACCGGCTTCCGGCCCCATGCTCCAAAATATTAGCCTCCGATAATAAATTGCAGCAAAATGAAGAATATCAATAAACAGGAGCTTATTTTGCAAACAGATTATAAAACTATGCGGATGAAAAAAATGAAAGCAGTCTTTTTGATGGGCATCGCAATATTATTGCTATGCAGCACTATTGCCTATTCCCAGCCCGGATTTGGCAAGGCAAAAAAAATAAATGAGGACTGGAATTTTGTGTTGAGCAACGATACTGCAGCATTACGGCCCGCCGCCGATCTACATTGGCAGCAGGTATCGCTTCCCCACGACTGGAGCGTGAGACAGCCGCTCAACCCAAAAAATGCCAGCAGTATGGGGTATTTGCCAGGTGGCATCGGCTGGTATAAAAAGTCCCTGGTCATTCCCAAACAAAATAACAGGATCTATATTTATTTTGAAGGGGTGTACAATCGCAGTGAAGTGTTCATTAATGGACGATTGATTGGTGAAAGGCCCAATGGGTACATCTCTTTTATGTACGATGTTACCCCCTATATTCGTTTTGATAAGGAAAATGAAATACTGGTACGCGTAGATCATCACCGCGCGGCAGATTCCCGCTGGTACACGGGTGCGGGCATTTACAGGGATGTGTGGCTGGTATCTGCACCTCCTGTGCATATTGCGCAGTGGGGCGTGTATGCCTATCCGGAGGTTGATAAAAATGCGGGTATCCTGAAGGTAGAGGTCCAGGTGGAAAATAATGAAAAGCAGTCGCGTTCTGTTACGGTAATAAATGAGTTATTGAACAGTAAAGGCAGGGTGGTTGCAAAGAGCAGCGATGCATTAAAAATAGATGCGGGCAGCCCCGGCCGGGTAGCTGCAGCATTAAACGTTGCGCGTCCGCAGTTGTGGAGTGTTGATGTGCCGGTATTGTACCAGCTCCGTACCCGTATTTTTATGGAAGGTAAACTCATTGATGCCACTACCACCACTACCGGCTTCCGGCAGCTGACCTTTGATGCTGATAAGGGTTTTGCGCTCAATGGCAAATGGATGAAGGTAAAAGGTGTTTGTTTGCATCACGATGCGGGCGTACTGGGCGCGGCTATGTATAAGGACGTATGGCGCCGCCGCTTGCTGAATTTAAAAGCGATAGGTGTCAATGCGGTAAGAACCAGTCATAATCCGCAGGCAACGGTGTTTTATGATCTTTGTGATGAGCTGGGCCTTTTGGTGATGAATGAAGCGTTTGATGAATGGGAATATCCCAAGCGGAAATGGCTGGAAGGCTGGAATGTGGGCAAGCCGGGCTTTGAGGGCACTTACGATTTTTTTGATGCGTGGGGAGCGCGGGACCTGGCCGATATGGTGCGGCGCGACCGGAATCATATTTCCGTTTTTGCCTGGAGTATCGGCAATGAAGTGGATTATCCCAACGATCCTTACTCGCACCCGGTGCTTAATGGTTCTTCCGAAAGCGGGTTTACTCAGAAGATATTCGGCGGCTATAAAAAAGAGGCGCCCGATGCTATGCGGTTAGGAGTGATCGCCAAAAAGCTGGCTGCCGTTGTACGGGAGTACGACCGCTCCCGCCCGGTAACGGCGGGCCTTGCAGGCGTTGCTATGTCGAACGAAACCGGGTATCCCGATGCATTGGATATTGCCGGATATAATTATACGGAAAGCCGTTATAACATCGATCATAAAAAATATCCGCAACGGGTGATCTTTGGCAGCGAAAATCGCCACGATCTCAGCGCCTGGAAAGCCGTTACGGAGAACCCGCATATTTTTGGGCAATTTCTTTGGACGGGCATCGACTATCTCGGTGAATCCGGCAGATGGCCATCGCGCGGTTTTTACTCCGGACTGCTGGACTTTGCCGGCTTTATCAAACCCAGAGGCTATTTCAGGCAATCGCTTTGGAGCAAAGCGCCCGTGATCTATTTAGGTACCTATCCCGTAAGAACCGGCAACCGCTCCGGGGATGTTTTGTCGCAGACAGAAGAGAAAAAAGAAGTGCCACTTTCAATGGACGCATGGCCGGGATGGAATTATAAGGAAGGACAAACGGTTCGTGTGGTATGTTATACCAATGCTGCAAAAGCCAGGCTGCTGCTGAATGGAAAACAGGTGGGCGGCATAAAGAGCTATGATCTCAAAACCGGGATTATTTATTGGGATATTCCGTACCTGCCGGGCGAATTAAAGGCGGAAGGTATGGATGCAGCTGACAAGGTTTTGTCTGTTTATCATATAAAAACTGCGGGCGATCCTTATGCTATAAAGGTGATTGATTACTCCGGCAAAGGCGGAGGCCCTATAGCGCAGGTGGCTGTTCAGGTAACAGATAAAAACGGTGTGCCGGTGGTAAATACGGACCAGGAGATCACCTGTACTATAACTGGTAATGGTACCTTGTTAGGGCTGGAGGCAGGTGATAATAGCGACATGGGGGACTATACCGACAATCAACAAAAAACATTTCGCGGCCGGTTGATGGCCTATGTTAAAAAGAAAGGAGGCAAGGGGTCTCTTAAGATAGTGTTTAATGCCCCCGGTCTGAAAGAAGCGGCAGTAGTGTTATAGCAATCACGGGGTTACTATAATTCTTCTTCCCGTTCCAGCATCAGCACCGCACCCTGGGGAACAATAAAATACTTTTCGCCTTCGTACAGGATTTCTGTGGCGCCGCTCAGGAGAAAAATAGCAAGGTCCCCTTCGCGGGCCTGTAGCGGAATATATTTTACCTGGTCTTCGTCAGATTTCCAGGGCTCATCCTCAACCGGCACCGGAATGGCATAACCCGGTCCGGTTTTGATCACGTAGCCCTGCTGCACCTTTTCTTTTTCCTGTACGCCGGGAGGGAGATACAGCCCGCTTTGAGTGCGTTCATCTCCCTTTACCGGCTGAATCAAAAGACGGTCGCCGATAACAATTAACTTTCGGAAGCGATTATCTGCAGTTATTCTCATGCATGATTAAATTGATGGATAAGGAATATCCCTATAGGTCGATTGCCTTAGCCTGTTCGTGAATACGAGCTTTGGGGGCTAACGTCCGCTGGTGAAGGGAGTCGGCTTGATGGCGGATGGCCCTGGCCTGGTTAAAAATACTGTCGGCCAGCCGGCGGTAATCTGCGGCCTTCATTTGTTTTAATGTGCTATTGTACGATGCCGGTGCATTAAACAATGCATCCATGCTGGCCTTCAGCTGTTCATCGGTTTGCTGCCAGTTGATGTCCTTATAAAAAGAGCGCAGCATATTGGCATTTTGCTCCCAGTTTACCTGTGCTAACAGCCGGTTGAGCTGGTCTTTCAATACTTTTTTCTGTGCCTCTGTTACGGTTTCAGCAAGGCTGTTTTCAAGGTGCTTCCAGCTCAGTTCACCAACCAGTTGTTTAAAGGCGTCCATGGATTGCTGTACCCGTTGTTCAGCGGCGCTGTCAAGATCCGGTATAACAAGGGTCGGATGATCTGCAAACAGGATTACAGGCGCCGAAGCCGGTGCGGCCGGAGTCGGCAGCGGAGGAGGGGCCGGCGCCAGGATTTTGCCATCTGCTGCCTCGTGAAGTTTCAGGTAAACCATCTGGTCTCCCGGGCTGGTATTGGGATCATCTGTTACCGGTATCGATTGAGGCATGTATTTCTTTTGGCCGGTATCCGCCATTTTTTCGATCTGCGAGACAGGTATGATATAGGATACCGCGGCACCGGGAGTTGCTAACCGGCTAAGAGTAACCGGGTGGCTGTTGGGCACCAGGCAAAGCCCGGCAGACAACAAAAGTAAGCAGGCCAGCATTCCCATTTTTTTAAAAGAAACCAATTCTTTTTTAGGCTTCCCCATGATGGTGGCCACGCGGTTGCCCAACTGGCTTTCTTTGCCTGCAGCCTGCATGGCAAAGCCATAACCGGCGGAACGGTTCCGGGCCAGTTGCAAAAGGGTAGACGCGTACATATAACGCCCATATTCAAAACGCAATACCCAATGGTCTGCCGATCTTTCGCAATCCAGTTCCCTGGCTTTTACCAATAAGCGGACAAATGGATTGAAGTATAGAAAGGTAACAATAACCTGTGTAACCAGGTTTGCCAGGTAATCATGGTTTTTGATATGCGCCAGTTCGTGCAGGATAATGGCTTCCAGCTGCTGCGGACTAAGCTGGTTGATGAGGGCTACCGGAACCAAGATGACTGGTTTTAAAAAACCAATCGTGAGTGGTGTTGAAATAATGGAAGAAGTGTAAAACTGTATTTTTCGTTTTATATTGAGGTAGCCGGCAGCATCCAGCATAAAAATTTTCAATGCGCCCGGCACGCGGCCCAGGCCGTTCTTCCGTAGCTGGCGCAGCCGGATCGAATTGTTCAGGATACGCTTCAGCGGCAGTATCAGCAGGGCCAGGTACATGATGCCGCCATAATTGAGCAATGGCCGTACCGCATCCTGGTGAATCATCCATTTAAACAGCCCGCTTCCCGTTTGGGGAGCATTAAGTGAACAAAAAAAAGTAACCAGGAATAAAACAAAACCAGCCACCAGTCCTGTAAACCGCAACAGGCTTCCGCCCGCATCAGACAGGGAGGGGTGCAGGTAAATATAAACAGCAATCAGCGCCCAAATAATCCCCATTTGCCATATACTGCTAAACAGCGCATTTCCTAAAGCTGTAAACAGATGGTACAATCCCTCTTGCATGATTTAGTCTTTCTTTTTGAGCTGATCAAGCATTGATTGAATGGCATCCAGCTCCTCCGGCGACACTTTGCCATCGCCCAGCGCCTGCATTACCAACTGCGAGGAGGACCCGCCAAACAGGTTGCTTACAAATTTGCCCAGCATATATTTTTGGGTTACTTCCTTGTTAACCGCTGCCTTATAAATATGCGTCCTGAACGAATCATTGCGTTTTACAAGGCCCTTTTCATTCATGATCTGCATCAGCTTCAGCGTAGTTGTATATCCTACATCTTTAAAGACAAGCAGGTGTTCATGCACTTCCCTTACCGTTGCATTTCCCCTATCCCATAAGACCTGCAAAATTTCCAGTTCGCTTTCTGTGGGTTTTAATGATTTGTTATCCCGCATAATACTTCCATTTCTCACAATTTACGATTTTTTTCGTATAAGATGGGTTGCTGCCGTTTTTTAACAAAATTTTGAAGCGTAATTCTTTAGTTTTTCTTCGAAGAGGGTGTGTCTGCTATCTTTTCCAGTTCCTGCGCCAGTTTTTCGATCAGGCTGGCGGTAGAAGCGGCCAGGCTTTGAATATAGGGCTGACTGGTTTTTGCCAGCTTATCAGCTTTGTTTTCTACAATGATCTTGATCTTACCGGCTGCTTTTTCGGCAGCGGCCGCTGCTTTTGAAAGACTGGCTTCCAACTCTTTCTGGGATTTAAGACTGTCTGTTCCTGCCGGTGATGCTGCTGCAACGGGATGCTGTACCGTAGAATCTGCGGCACTCTGGGCCTGGCCGGTAATGACCGCACCCGCAGCCATCAAAAAAATAAGAACGGATTTTGTGTATTTTTTCATGATTCAACTTTTCTGAAAAGGTTAGACCCTAAAATAAAAATAAGGGTTGCGTTAAATGGCTGCCAAATCCCGTTTTATGTAAAATGGCCGGGGAATTCCCTGCACCCGTATAGTTGTTTATATAACCGATAAAATAAAAATAATTTTGACATGATGATTATTGTATATATCTTGAATGTTGAATGAAAAGTAACCATTCGCTATTCTAATCACCAGATTAATTGAAGATGAACAACGAAAAACTACCGCTTGCAACCAAAACCTATCCTATACTCTGTTTTGCGAGATAGCACGGGATCAATTTGGGTACCTGATGGAAGATGTAAAAAAGAAATGGAAAAATAATCCGCATGGGAATGGCAGAAAGTATATAGCCCCACTGCCAGAAACCTTTACCCGGAAATATGTAAAAGAAATTCTGAAAAAATTATAAAACTATTTTATGAAAACAATAACCATTTACACGGTTCTGGTGACCCTCCTCGCTCTTGCAGCCTGCTCCAAAAAAACAACCGCCGATACCGGGGCCAAATTCCCAGATGATATTGCCGGTACCTGGGCCCGCAGCGCCACCGGCAGCGCATCTGATACGGTCACCGACCAGGGAACGGGCCAAAAATGGGTAAAGGATATTGTGATACTGAGCAGCAGCGAGGCGGCCAAATTGCAGAGGATGATAGCGGCAGTACCCAAACAAAAACGGGATGATTTTGCGGAAACATTCAGGAACTTTAACGACAAAGCGTGGTCGGCGGAATTTGTGATAAAAAGCGATCTCTCTATACAAAAAACTCAGGAGTATAAGGATTTTTATAACTTCTGTGTTAATAATAGAAACGAAATTTTACCATTGGCATTTGGATATCTTTTTAATGATGTAAGTATAATAATCCGTGAAGGCGGCGTTTCGGCTGTAGAAATAGGAACAGTAGTTGGATACGAGAATTTAAAAAAGGAAGTAGTTGCCGAAATTGAGGCGCATCCTTACACTGAAGATGGTAAATATCGCATTGATTATAACTCCGGCTCCTCGCGGGAGCGCCGCCTGGCCAAAAAAATTATAAGCCAGTGGCCGTAGAATAAATACATGATTAATGAAAACGATTATCAAATATGTCGTTGTGTTGATTTTGCTGGCCCTTACCGCCTGCTCCAAAAAAACGGCCACCAATTCCAGCGCCAAATTTCCCGATGATATTGCGAGTACCTGGGCCCGCAGCGCCACCGGCAGCGCATCGGATACCGTTACCGACCAGGGAACGGGTGAGAAATGGGTAAACGATAAAGTGATACTGAGCAGCAGCGAGGCGGTGAAGCTACAGGGGATGATACAGGCTGTGCCAAGGCAAATCAAAGATGATTTTGCAGCTAAGGGGAAAAAAGTATCAGGATCTGATTTTGTCTTTCCACAATCCGGCATCAAGCTTTCAGGCTACAAGAACAGACTCGGAAGAGTATAAAGCATTATATCTACTTTATATTGATAACAGGGAGTTTGTTTTATCACTGGCAATTGCATATCTTTTTAATGAAGCAGATCTAACATTCGTTGGTATTGGCCGTCCGCCTTTTAATCTGTGTACAGAGGGCCGATTTGAAAGTTTAAGACAGGAAGTAGTTGATGAATGGAAGGCTGGTCAATACACAGAGGACGGGAAATATAGAATCGCTTTTTCCGACCTGTCACGACAACGCCGCCTGGCAAAAAAGATATTAAACCAGTAGGGGTATTCCACTTAGGACCTACCGATTAAGTAAGCGTGAGGCCATGATTTTTTTTTCACTTTTGCCCCGATCAATCGCATGGGCGTCAAGCTAATTTTGCTAACAGGAAAGCTGCAGGGCAGCGCAGACACCATTAATAAACGGGGATAAGCAGCGTAAAAGGTGCAGCGCACCGGTAATAACCCCCCCGCACGAGATTATCGCCGCGCTGCGGCTGGGAATATCCGTTGTGTTGCTTCAAGCTACAGATACTATCGGCGCCCGGCGCCTTTACCCATTCCTTTATTTAATCCGGTATAATAGAAACTGCCGGTTGCCGGGGCGTTTTATATTAAAATCGTCTTTCTTAACCTGACGCCCATGCGATTGATCGGGGTACAAAAGTGGAGCAAAAGATCTAGTCCGCCCCAAGGCGAATTCCGCCTAAGAAACATCAAGCAAGCTTGGGTATTTTCGGTTGGCGGAACCGATAAAATCTGCGTTGCAGGCCTGGTTATGACCGTCTTTCACCTACCTTATTTTTGAAGCATTTTTATAGGCGTCATAACCGCCATTCCACTTGATTTTATCTTTCGCTGTGCGGCGGACGACCCCCTCGAGGATGTAATCGTTTCTTTAGCCGATTCAAAATTATTGCTGCCACAGACGGTGGGTCGCATCGATTGAAGCATAGAAATTCTGAAGCTGAGTGTCCGCCAGCCGGCGGACCTACCACTTAGCAAGAAGGATTTCAATAAATTTGGATCCCCATCCGTATCCTTAATCCAGCAAATGGATGAGCGTTTCCAGCTCCTGGTACCGGATTTGCTGCACATCGTTATTAAAGCAGGCGCTGAAATCGATGAGCACCTGTTGAATCACTTCGCGATTGGACCTGGGGCGAAGCAATTCCGGGCTGTTTTCAATGGCAATTTTATGGAGATAATGCTGCAGGTCGGTATGCGTGAAAATTTGCCCTAAAGAAGGCTCAATAAAAAAATCGACCTCGTAATTACCGGTGGCATTGCCCAGCCCCGGTTTGCAATAGCCCAATACAAACTGGTGGGGGATGCGCATCAGCCGGATGGGGATATCCAGCATTTCCACCAGCAACAGATAAAGCGCGCCAATACCGGTCTGGTTTCCCTTTTTTGATTCCAGCACCTGTGGTATCAGGTACTCCGCGGGGCGCTCCTTGTTATTGGTGCTGCCCTTTATACCGATATAGTTATAAATAATACTGTTGATGATATGTACCTGTTCCAGGGGCGTAAGATAGTTGTTGATTTCTAACCATATATTCCGGCGCAGGCGCTCTACATTATGCAGCACTTTGGCCGCCTGCAGCTCGGGGTAAAGAAACTTGGCTGTTAAAAGCAGGGCCGGCATCAGCTCATGGTGACCCGCCTCGTTCCATTCCTTAAAATCAGTGTACAACCCCGAAAAATACAAACGATGAATAAGCAATTCAATACGATCCTGTACAACGGTATCAACCGTTGTCTCCCACAGGTGCTCCAGGTTGGGGATCATGGGCAGTCCGTAAGTAATAATGCGATTACTGACCGCCTCATAAATTTCATGATCCGGGTCGTCAATCAGATTGAGCAATGCATTTACTTCGTTTTTGTCCTCCATCTGCCCAAAGATAACAGGCGGCGCCCTGGAGAACAAAAATTAAAATCCACAACGGTGCATAAGCACCCTTTTTTATACCTACGATAAACATAGGCGGCTTTTCGCAGGATGGTGTTTTGATTTCCGCAGTGGCACAATGGAACAGCAACGCAGTGGCCTTTTGTTGCCTGGCGCCTTTGGGCCATCGAGGCATCGTTTATATGAAGCAAGGGACGAATGGATTGGCTATAAAGATATACTATACTCCGTGCCGGGTAAAAATGTCCAGTAAAAATCGTTGCGTCCTTGCTCCATAGCGTCTTTGCGCGAAAATCAATGCACAAGTCCATCCGGTAAGAAGTATAAATTGTTCCAGATAGGGCACAAATTCGGGCAAATTGATTAGTTTGGCGCTTCAATCAGCAATATGGCGGAGCAACGTAAAAAAACAATACCGGTCTCTTTTATCCTCAGAATGATCACCTGGGTACTGTTGAGTATTTCGTTCCCTTTCTTTGAAGGTTTTTATTTGCAGCATCCGTACCTGCTGAAACTGGCTTATGGATTAAACACCTTTCTGACTGCCAGCGTCATCATTTCTATCGGAAAGTTCATTATTGTTTCATTTTATAACCGGCGGCATGCGGCACATAAGGTAAGGGGTAATTTTGTGTTAGGCATCAACCGGCTTGCAGCCATTCTGAATGCCATTTTTGCCATCATTGCTGTAATGATTGCACTTGGCATTGACCCCAGAGAGTTTATTACCAGTATGACCATTGTGGCTATGGCCATTGCCGTTATTTTCAGGGAGTATATCACCAATATGATCAGCGGGCTGATTGTTATGTTTTCGGAGCAATTTTCTATCGGTGATCATATCCGTATTGGAGAGTATTCCGGTAAAATTATTGATATTACTTTTACAAATATTGTGGTATTGAACGAAGACGAGGATATGGTGCTGGTGCCCAATAACCTGGTTTTTACTGCAACGGTCATCAATAAGTCGGCCCAGATCTCCAACAAACTTACCGTTCGTTTTGAGCTGCCGCTTACGGAGAAAATGGACGTTTATACCCTGGGTGTAAAATTGGATCCGGTATTGAAAACAATGCCTGACCTTACTGCCGGCGGAGAAGTGCTGGTGAGGATTGCTGAACTGGGGAAGGATTTTGTGAAGTATAAGATCGACCTTTATGCGATTGATAGCAGTAACCGGCGACAGAAACGGATAGAAAGTGCGGTGCTGAACGCGGTATTAAATTTAAAAACTATTGGGCAGGACGGGCTTTGATAATAAACGATGGTGATTCCTTTCCAAAACATTAAAACGACCTTTATAACAATGCGACATTGCTACATTTTTTTCTTATTGCTGTTTCTGGGGTTTAAGGGGCTGGGGCAGCAGCCGCCCAATATTGTTTTTGTACTTACAGATGACCTGGGGTACTCCGATCTGGGTTGTTATGGCAACCCGTTAATACAAACGCCCTTCCTGGATAAGATGGCCGGCCAGGGCCTGCTGGCTACCAATTATGTGGTTACAAGCCCGTCCTGCACTCCTTCGCGTGCATCCCTGCTAACGGGGCGTTATGCTTCGCGCTACAATCTTCCCGACCCGATTGCACCAGGGTCCCAGCTTGGGCTTCCCGATGCGGAAGTGACCCTTGCCGAAATGCTGAAGAAAAAGGGGTATCAAACGGGGATGGTTGGAAAATGGCACCTGGGGGATCAAAAAGCGTATAACAAGCCCAATGGCCAGGGCTTCGATTTTTTTTACGGGATCCTCTACAGTCATGATTACCGCAATCCCTACGTAAACACGGATACGGTAATAAAGATCTTCCGCAATACCATACCGGAGCGGGAACGGCCGGCCGACTCGCTGCTGACGGGGTTGTACACAAAGGAGGCGATGGAGTTCATAAACCGGCAGCAACCCGGCAAACCGTTCTTTTTATACCTGGCGCATAACCTGCCCCACCTGCCGGTGGCTTTTGCGGCGGAGCGAAAGGGGCTTAAAGATAAACAGGGAGGGCCGCTGGGCAAAGTGATTGGGGAAATAGATGACGGACTGGCAGCTATATGGAAAACGCTGGAAAAGAAAAAAATGGCGGATAATACCATTTTCATTTTCTCCAGTGATAACGGCCCCTGGAGCGAATACCCCTCCCGGATGGAGAAAGATGGGGTCACAAAACGGTTTCATGCGGGCGCTGCCGGTATATTCCGGGGCTCCAAGGCGCAATCCTACGAAGGCGGTGCGCGCGTACCCTTTATTGTATACTGGAAAAACCGGGTTCCTGCCGGGTACCGTCTTACAGACGCGATCAGCAATGTAGATGTATTGCCCACTATTGCCAAATGGACCGGCGCCGGTTTGCCCGAAGGGCGGATGCTGGACGGGCAGGATATCAGCTCTTTATTAGAGCACAAAATGACCCCGGGAACGTTCAGGCATCGCCCGGTGTTTATCGTAAATCATGGTAAGCCCGAAGCAGTAAAGCTGGGCCAGTGGAAGTACCGGGAGGCCCCGGCATGGGAACACCCCGTTACCGGCCAGTTAATTCCGGCTGTAAAGGAATTGTTCAACCTGGAAGAAGACCCTTCCGAGCGGGTGAATCTTATCACGCTTTACCCCGGGAAAGCAGCGGCGCTCAAAAAGATTTTTGATGGCTTTGATGCCTATCCTGGTAAGTAGTATAAATCAATGAACATTAGCTGTATTGCCAAAGGCAATAATTTAATGGCACGAGGCTACAAGCCTCATGCAGCGGTAGGCATATCCCGGTAATTAGAGCACCTCACAACAGGATTGCCGTTTATGGAATCGGAATGGCAGAAAACAAAATAAAGCTTATCTTTCGCTCTTGTTACGCCGTGTAAATACCGGCAGGTGCCACGGTCATTAAAAAAGCATTATTCATCATTAATCATTTTTATGCGTAAACGTTTTCTTGTTTTTGGGGTGAGTTGCCTGATGGGGGCTGCTTCCGTTTATGGCAGCCCGGCTTTTATGGAAAAGTTGCCGGTTGCCCAAACTGCAGCAGCAGAAGCAAAAGACCTGATTGGCCGCTGGGATATTACCATTGATGTGGATGGCAAACCTTCGCCCTCCTGGCTGGAAGTAAAACTGTCCGGAACCCATACGCTGGTGGGGTATTTTGTAGGCATTACCGGAAGCGCCCGGCCGGTTGCCAAAGTCAATTTCAACGATGGTAAATTCAGTTTTACCATTCCGCCGCAATGGGAAGAGGGAAACCAGGATTTTGTGATTGAAGGCTCACTAACAGGCAGTGGAATTGAAGGCACCGTGGTAACCAGCGAAGGAAAAAAATATAACTGGAAGGGGGTAAAAGCGCCGCTTTTGAAGAGGACCGCTGCACCCGTTTGGGGCAAATCGCTGAATCTCTTTAACGGGAAAGACCTGGCGGGCTGGAAGGCCGTGGGGGCAGATAACCAGTGGATCGTGAAAAACGGGGTGCTCACAAGCCCGCATTCGGGTGCCAACCTGATTTCGGATCAAAAGTTTACCGACTTTAAGCTGCATGTAGAGTTCCGTTATCATAAAGGAAGCAATAGCGGTGTGTACTTAAGAGGACGTTATGAAACACAAATTGAAGACAGCCCTAAGGATGCTCACCCATCCAGCGTTTTATTTAGCGGGGTTTATGGGTTCTTAGCGCCCAGCGAAATCAATGCCAAGGGACCCGATCAATGGCAGAGCTATGATATTACTCTTGTAGGGAGAATGATAACCGTAGTGGTTAACGGAAAAACAGTGATCAGCAACCAGGAAATTCCGGGTATTACCGGCGGCGCCCTGGATAGTGATGAAGGAGCACCGGGACCTATTTATATACAAGGCGATCATGGCCCGATTGAGTTCCGGAAGATTGTTATTACGCCTGCAAAATAGGAGGGCATAAAATATCGTTTTTCAACAGAGGGCCTTTAAAAGGGCCCTTTGTTATTGTTGTGGGTGGCATCTGCAGCGGCACCGGGCATTTCGCCCCGGATATTCTTCCGGGGTAATGCCTTGCCTGAAATGCGGTGGTACCAGTCGGGTGTAAGGTGTACCGGTTGTGTATCTCCCGTCTCCAGCTGCCATTGCCGCAGTTTATTGCGCAGGGACTGTACCTGCTGCCGGTACTTTGGATTGTTGATTTCGTTTTTTACCTGCAGGGGATCCCGCTTCATTACAAAAAACTCCTCCCCGGGGCGGGGTTGCTGCAGGGCGTCCTGCTGAAGTGCCGTAAGGCTGCCGGATCGTTGTTTCAGGGAATAGGCCGCCGGGCTTTGGTTGGCATCGATGGGGCCCCCGTTATCATACTGAGGGCGGGCATTGTAAATGTAAAGGAAATCCTTTGTACGCACTGACCGTTCATAGGCCTCATAGTCGTGCCAGTTATGCTCCCCGAAAATGTATGTTCGAAAACCCTTTTTGGGCTGACTTAATAATGGCAGAAAACTGGCCCCCTGTATGGAAGATGCCGGTTTAACCCCGGCTATATCCAGCACGGTAGGCCCAATGTCAATGCTGCTGATGAGTGCCTTGCTGACCATTCCGGGCCTGATCTTTCCGGGCCAGTAAAGAAGCAATGGTTCTTTGAGCCCCCGGTCCTGCAGGCGGGTCTTGCTTCCGGGAAAGGGGCGGCCATTGTCTGCTGTAAAAATAATAATGGTATTTTCTGCCAGTCCCTCCCGTTCGAGCGCTTCCCGGAGCTTGCCCAAATAAGCGTCGATCCGGCCAATTTCATTGTAGTAGGAGGCCAGGTCTCTTCGGGTGGCGCTGTCATCGACAAGCGAGGGTGGAACCCGGATATCTTTTTGCGGATCGTGGGTGATGGTAAAATCGCTATCCGGCGACCATGGCCGGTGGGCATCAAAAGTTGCCAGCCAAAGGAAGAAAGGTTTGCCGGTTGCCTTACAGGTGGAGATCATGTTAAGCCACTGTGCTTCGCCCCCGGGGCCGTTACGGCGTGTATCGCTGATGATGCTGTCATAGGCGCGTGCAGTAGCAGGCCCTTCATGCCACTTGCCCAGCAAGGCTGTATAATATCCGGCCTTACGCAACTGCTCAGGAAAAAAGGTAAGGCCGGCCGGAAGAGGAGTATGCAATTCTGCAGCACCGGTATTATGCGGATACCGGCCGGTAAGAATGCTCGTCCGGCTGGGACTGCAGGAGCTGCTGGTTACAAAAAAATTGTCGAACCGGGCACCCTCAGCAGCCATCTTATCCAGGTTCGGGGTTTTGACGGATGGGTTGCCATAACTTCCCAGATCATCCCGGTTAATGTCATCGCCGATGATAAAAATGATATTAGGGGGCTGCATGGCAGCTGGCTGTTGTGCCCCGGCTGTTTGCTGGAACTGGATGAATGCTGAAAGAACCAGGAGGCGGAGCACGCATATCGGATGGATCATGGATAAAGGATGCTTTGGCCTGCTAATTTATATGAATTATTGCGGATTTTGAAGAGGGCGTATAACAAATTCGCTTTTAATAAACACAGCTTGAATTCAGGTGTAGCGGCCCGGCCTCTGTGTTTGTAGTACCATCGTAACAATGCAAATCGGCGCTTCCGCTTCGCGAAAATTCTCCCGGGCTGAAAAGGTCAACCTGCCTGCACCCTTTTACGATAAATATTCTCCTGGCTGCAGCTGATCATTAGTCTACCTTTATTTTCAGGTCTACTTTCTTTTTGCGTTTCCCGGTTTTCCATTTGGGCCCTTTTTTGATAATGGAAATGGCTTTTTGTGCCGTGGCATCGTCCGGTGTTTTGATAACGGTAAATTTCTCGGGTAAACCATTCTCAACAGTGAAGCGGAGATGCAGGTCTTTGCTGGCATTGCTGCTGTTTACGCCCATTTCGGTAGCAAGTTTATTGTAAAAACTATCCCAGCCGCCTTGTGGATAGGGCGATTCTTTATAAGGCAGGGTATCTACTTTATTGCTGTTGATGCTTCCAATGATGGCGCTCTTCTTTTGCCGGCCATAACCGACCACTACTACTTCATCTAAAGCGGCATCTGACAATGTAAGCCGTATTCCGGCCGTTTTGCCCGCCAGGAGTTGTTGCACTCTTGGACTATATCCCGGAGCCATAAATGCCAGGTTGCCGGCGGAATCCTGCGCAGCGGGTAAACGGAAGCTTCCATCTACACCGGAGAGTGTTGAATAGTTGCGGGGGCTGGTAACGGTTACACCCGGGATGGGAGCGCCTGCGCTGTCGGTAACCCTGCCCAAATAATAGGACTGCTCATCGTTTTTGGCCATCATAAAACCTGATTTGTCCGTTATGGCGCGCGCTTTTGCAGCAGCGCCGATGGGGCCTGCCCAACGGTTGGACAAAAGTTGCTGTCTTTTTACTGCGGAGTCCATCTTCCGGAACGTGCTAATGCCACGTATCTGCATCCTGCCATTTTCGGCTACAGCATTCGGAGGCAATGCACCCTGAAGGAGGTTGGGCACATCTTTCACGGGTATGTCGGCCGCAATGGCGATATCATCAGTATGAACCGCATTTTCTTCAGCGGCGGGGGCAATGGGGGGGGCTTCCGATACCCTGTCTTTCTTGCGGCCGGCCCGCAGATTTTCTTTTTTTTCTACAGCCGCCGTGTTTGCCAAACTTGTTTGGATGGCGGTATCCTGGGAAGGGGCTTCTGCCGGAGGTGCCGCAACTACCGGTGCCGTGGGCTCCTTAACTTTAGCGATTGGAGCTGGGGCAGGCCCTGGCTTCATAAATAGCCAGGCCCCGGTTGCCATAACGCCAATGACGGCGGCCGCGGCCAAAGCCCTCCACCATTTTGAACGGGGCGTATACAATGTTACCACGGGAGGAGCGGATGTTTTTTGCACATCCTGCCCCATAATGAGGCTCCGGATTTCGTTCAGATGGGCGGCTGTTGCGGATGGGTTTGCCTGCCGGTAGCCATCCAATGCATCTGCCAGGAAGGGGTCTGTTAACGCCGCCTTTTCCATTTCATGCATGGCTGCAGGAGACATGCTGCCGCTCAGATAGCGCCGGATATCTTCGATGGTATACTGATATGTAGGATCAGTTGGCATTTTTATCCATACAGTTTTTTAAATTCCTCCTTCCATTTTGTATCAGGCTCCGTACCCTGTTCCACTCCATACCGGTCGTTTCCGCTATTTCATTATAACATTTGCTTTCATAATAAAACAGCCGGATGGTTTGTTCCTGCTCGTCCGGAAGCAATTCCATACATTTTTCCAGTTTTTTAAAGGTCTCCTCTTTTTCAATAACACTATCCAGATGCGAAAGATCGCCTGATTGCACAACCTGTGTATCTAAATTTACCGTAATATTTTTTTTTTCCGCCCGTAAAATCATAAGGCAGTGATTCTTAGCCAGTACATAAAGCCAGCTTTTGAAATGCTGTACTTCATGCCGGGGCAGCTTTTCTCTTAACTCCTGGTAAATGTTCATTACAGCGTCTTTAGCATCCTCCGGATCTTCCAGGTATTTGAGGCATACACCGTATATTAAATCACTGTACCTCAGGTACAAACGGGCCAGGGCTTCCTGATCGTTCCTGAGTTTGAACTGATCCAGAAGCTCCGTATCACTTTCTTCCGCGGTTACCGGTATGCTGATGATTTTGCTCAAGCGGCCTTTTTACCAGTTGCAAGATAATTTTTTTTCCGGCGATTTTTGAACTTTGGCATAGTATTCGGAATAATTGAACGGGCCGTTGCTGCTTTACAGGGTCAAAAAAGATCAGTGTGGTTTTCCTCTGATTTTTATACGCGACCATTCAGCCGTTTATCCTATAAAATTTTAAGAGCGTTCTTTTTAAAGGGGCGCTCTTGTTTTATAAGGGTGATTGTTCTTTATTTGCAGGATGAAAATTTTAAGTCGCTCCCAGTGGCTGGCGCTTTTTGCCGCAATCATCCTGACAATTGCCTGTTTTATGCCCTGGGCACAGATAGGATCTATCGGACTTAGCTTATCGGGAATTGACACTACCGGTACCCGTTATGGCAAACCGGCCTATAACCACTTTATATTAACAACATTGATCCTGGTGCTTACATTTATCGCCCGGATCTGGGCTAAAAGGCTGAACCTCCTGTTTGGAGTGCTGAATCTGTCCTGGGCGATCCGGAATTTTATTCTTTTTGGCCGCTGCGAAGCGGGGGACTGTCCGGAACGGCAAATAGGCCTGTACCTCGCATTGCTGGCTTCAGTGATCCTGATGCTGACGATCCTGTTTCCGAAGATGGAGCTGAAGGAAGAAACCGGGCAGGAGGATTGAATACGGTTTCAGGTTTAATGTTCCATGTTTAATGTTCAGAATTTAACGTTGAACCTTAAACTTTAAACCTCGTCCGATGCTACAACAAGGTGCCAATCCAATAGGCTCCCAGTGCTGCAAGCATACCCCCTCCGGCAGTTAATACAACTCCTCCCCAAACCGGCCGCCCAAATAGCCGGTATTTTATAAACCCGGCAACTACCAGTATGATCGTGGGAATTAAGAAAAATAAATAGCCGGGGAGCGGGTACTTCCGGGCATTCAAAAGGACGATCAGGCCGCCCGTGAGGCAACCGGCAAAAATAAATAAGGCGTAGCTGATTGGCGGCAATGATGTATCCGGCGCCGCTTTATCATTCCATGCTGCTCCCCATTCGCTGCTTTCCCTCCGCGCATCTTCGATGAGGTCCGCTTTTATATGGTCGGCAACATCCAGGCCCTTGTATACATCCAGGATCTTTTTGTCGTGGGTGTGAGACAATTCCTCCTTTCGCGTAAAAAAGCCGCTGGCGGCCAGCAGTATGGCGGTTGTCAATGTTGCATACAGGGTAAAGTCCCAGGCATCGGATGGGGCCCGGCCCAAACCGCTAAGGAAACAAAATACTGTTAGCGGGATGATGATACCATCGATAATACCGATCAGTACCGATGAAAAGTAATGCGTTATTATTTTAGACATTGAGACAGTTTAAAGAAAGGCGGATCATTTCAACCGCCTCTTCCAGCTGCGTCTTTGTAATGCAAAGGGGAGGCGCAAACCGGATTTTATCACCATGTGTGGGTTTAGCCAGGAGCCCGTTCTTTTTCATTTCCAGGCATAGCTTCCAGGCGGCTTCCGGATCCGGCGCATGAATCTCAATGGCATTGAGCAGTCCTTTGCCTCTTACCGTGCGTATATGTGGTGAGCCCAATTCCCGGAGCTGTTTCCGGAAAAAGGCGCCGAGTTCCCGGGCGTTACCGGCCATGTCCTCATCCACTAATACCTGTAAAGAAACAATGGCCGTAACAGCTGCCAGCGGGTTGCCGCCATAAGTAGAACCATGTTCGCCTGGCTTAATCGTCAGCATGATTTCATCATTGGCCAATACGGCGCTAATGGGCATCATACCGCCGCTCAGGGCTTTTCCTAATAATACGATATCGGGTTTTACCTGCTCCGCATCACAGGCCAGCAGGTGCCCCGTGCGACAAAGGCCGGTTTGTATTTCATCGGCGATAAATAATACGCCCGCTGCTTCACAAAGCTGTTTGGCCGTGGAAAGATAACCTGCGTCCGGCACTATTACACCTGCCTCCCCCTGTATGGGCTCCACCAGGAAACCTGCCACATGCTTTTGTTGAAGTGCCGCAGCCAATGCAGCGGTATCGTTATAAGGGATTTTTATAAAGCCGCCGGTAAAGGGGCCGAAGTTCTTTTTTGAGGAATCATCACTGCTAAAGGAAATAACCGTTGTGGTTCTTCCATGAAAATTTTGTTCACAAACAATAATGAGCGCCTCGTTTTCGGGAATGCCTTTTACTTCGTAGGCCCATTTTCTGCAAAGTTTGATTCCTGTTTCCACGGCTTCCACGCCGGTATTCATCGGCAATACTTTATCATAGCCCAGCAGGCCGGTAATGTATTTTTCAAAATCGCCCAGTTTGTCATTGTAAAATGCCCGGCTCGTGAGCGTAAGGCGCTGCGCCTGCTCTGTAAACGCAGCTACAATGCGGGGATGGCAGTGGCCCTGATTTACGGCCGAATAGCCACTTAAAAAATCATAGTACCGGTTGTTATCCACATCCCATACAAATACGCCTTTTCCTTTTGATAATACAACCGGAAGCGGATGGTAATTGTGCGCGCCACAGGCTTCTTCCAGATCCATAAAATAATGTTCACTACTTTGAGTAACGGCAGACATAAACAGAAAAATTAGAAATTAGGAATAAAAAATAAAGAATCAGAAAATAAGCAATTACCGGAGCAGATCCGGCTCACCACATTACAGCATGTCAGTGGTTCAACAGATCAAGATGCTGTCGCAAAAATGGAAGTTGACGTGTAGCTGCTATAAGCATAGCTGCAAGATACAGAAAAAATGAGAAATTTGAAAATTTGGAAATGTGGCAATGGTCAATAGATCCGGGGAAACGAATTTTGGTACGGAAACAGGCGTTCAGCATTTAGCCTTCAGCGTTTGGCATTCAGCTCTCAGCATTTAGCATTCTCGTATCCAGGGAAACGCATCTGACAAAATAAGTGTCCGGAAACACTGGTATATCAGGCTGGTTTTTAAACAAACCGAATACAGTGCTCCCGGTGCCCGTCATGGCGGCAAAAACAGCGCCCATAGCCAATAATTGTGTTTTAATGGCGCTCACCTGAGGATAGGCATCAAACACCAGTTGCTCAAAGTCATTGGTGACCAGCGGTGCCCATTGTGAAAGCGGAACGGCTGGCAATTCTTCCAGGGAGCGGGCGGGTGGGGCCGGGGTAATACGGCTAAACGCCCATGGAGTGCTGATATGGATACCCGGGTTCACCACCACGATATAATAGCCGGAGAGGTTCAGTGAAATGGGTTGAAGCGCTTCGCCCCGGGCCATGGCGTAGCAGGGTGTATTCAAAATAAAGAACGGACAGTCGCTGCCCAACTGCAAAGCGTATTTTAATAATTGTTTTTGCGACAATTGCAGATTGAAGAAATGGTTCAGTGCTGTAAGGGCGGTTGCCCCATTGGCGCTTCCCGCTCCAAGGCCGGCGCCGGCCGGAATGTTTTTTAGCAGGTGAAACCGGACGGAGGGCAGTTGCGGCAGATCCTGTTTCAGCATCTGCCAGGCTTTCCATACGATGTTGGTCTCTTTGTTTCCGGGTATGGGAAGCCCATGAAGGATCAGCTCTGTTTGGGAAGCAGGCAGCAGCTCCATTACATCATAAAGGGGGAGGGGGTAAAAAACGGTTTCCAGATCATGATATCCGTCTGGCCGCCTTGCGATGATATGCAGCCCTAAGTTTATTTTGCAATTGGAAAAAAATACCACTTTTTTTGAAGGCGTAATTAAGTAATGAACCAGCGCGCTTATCCCCGCGTGCGGCTGTTAATTTCATCCCGTATGGCAATGGCCCGGATATAGTCTTCGTTCTCCAGCACTTCGCTTAGCATTACATTGAGCTCTTCGAGGCTCAGTGTTTTCAGATCGTCCCGCATGGGTTCGCCCGTGGTACCGCCTACGGCTTCTTCTTTTGTTGCCTTGGGCTCTCCTTTTTCATCCATCACAATACCCGCCGTTTCCAGTATGTTTTCATAAGTGTAAATGGGGCAGCCAAACCGTACAGCAAGGGCAATAGCATCGGAAGTACGGCTGTCGATTTCTACCGTGTCATGATCGGAGGAGCAGATGAGCTTGCTAAAAAAGATGCCTTCCTGCAGATCTGAAATAATAATTTCGTGCAGATCGATATTAAATGCTACAAAAAAATTCTTCATCAGGTCGTGGGTCAGCGGCCGGCTGGGATTCATTTTTTCCAGGGCAACTGCAATGGCCTGTGCTTCAAAGCCGCCGATAACGATCGGCAGGCGGCGCAAGCCATTTACTTCACCCAGTACTACGGCATACGAGTGCGTTTGCGTAATACTGTGCGACAGGGCCACGATTTCCAGCTCA
This sequence comes from Niabella hirudinis, assembly GCF_051201075.1. NCBI lineage: Bacteria > Pseudomonadati > Bacteroidota > Chitinophagia > Chitinophagales > Chitinophagaceae > Niabella > Niabella hirudinis. The sequence continues at coordinate 433,293 of NZ_JBPEHJ010000004.1, read as the reverse complement.
ATTTTTTTCATATATCACCAATTCTTAAATACCGGGTATTTAGCCGGCAAATATAACCTTTTTTAGCGCATCTTTTTATATGCGTTGATCAGGCCGGTGGTGCTGCTGTCGTGTCCTGTTACCGGTGCATCATCATCCAGGACCGGCAGGATTTTGTTGGCCAGCTGTTTGCCAAGCTCAACGCCCCACTGGTCAAAACTGTAAATATTCCAGATGACTCCCTGTACAAAAATCTTATGCTCATACAAAGCAATCAGCTGACCCAGTGTAAAGGGGGTGATCTTTTCTACCAGGAAGGAGTTAGTGGGTTTATTGCCCTCAAAAACCTTAAAGGGTGCCAGCCGGTCGATATCGGCTTTTGACAGCCCCGATTTTTTCAACTCTTCTTTTACTTCCCTCAGGGTTTTCCCGTTCATCAGGGCCTCTGTTTGAGCAAAAAAATTGCTAAGTAATTTTTGATGATGATCACCCACCGGGTTATGCGTTTGCGCCGGGGCTATAAAATCGCAGGGGATTAAAGGGGTGCCCTGGTGTATGAGCTGGTAAAACGCATGTTGTCCGTTGGTGCCGGGCTCGCCCCAGATCACAGGCCCCGTAGCGTAGGCGACTTTTTTGCCATTGCGGTCCACGCTTTTGCCATTGCTTTCCATATTGCCCTGCTGAAAATAGGCCGGAAAGCGGTGCAGGTACTGGTCATAGGGAAGTATGGCTTCTGTTTGTGCTCCAAAGAAATTGATATACCAAAGGCTCACAAGCGCCATAATCACCGGGATGTTCTGCTCAAACGGCGCCGTTTTAAAATGCGCATCAATATCGTAAGCTCCTTTCAAAAGCGCTTCAAAATTGCTGTATCCAATGGTTAGGGCAATGGATAAACCAATGGCGGACCAAAGGGAATAGCGGCCGCCTACCCAATCCCAAAACTCAAACATGTTTTTTGTATCGATGCCGAATTTCTTTACCTCTTTTTCATTCGTGCTCAGGGCGGCAAAATGTTTGGAAACCTGTTTAAGGTCTTTGGCTTTTTTCAGGAACCAGTCCCGGGCCGTATGCGCATTGGTCATGGTTTCCTGGGTCGTAAACGTTTTAGACGCGATCAGGAAAAGCGTTGTTTCGGGGTTTACTTTTTTGAGCACTTCCGTGATCTGGGTGCCATCAACGTTTGATACAAAATAGGCTTCAATGCCTTTAACGGTGTAGGGCTTCAGGGCCTCTGTAACCATAAAAGGTCCGAGATCGCTTCCCCCGATCCCGATATTTACAACAGACCTGATTTTTTTTCCGGTATACCCCACATGCGATCCGCTGTGTACAGCTTCACAAAAGCGCTTCATTTTCTGTTGTACTTTGCGTACAGCGGGCATTACATTTTCGCCATTGCTCATGATGGCTTCTTTACCAAAATACCGGAGCGCAGTATGTAATACCGAACGATGCTCGGTCCGGTTGATGAGTTCGCCCGAAAACATGGCGCGAATCGCATCCGGCAATTGTGTTTCCTTTGCCAGTTCCGTCAGCAATTGAAGCGTTTGACCGGTGATCCTGTTTTTTGAATAGTCAAAGAGCAGGGCTCCATGACGAATAGAATATCGTTGAAAACGCTGATCATCGGCGGCAAACAGATCCCGCATAGACACGGCTTTCATCATCTCCGAATGGGAAGCTAATTTTTTCCAGCTTTTAGTTTTGGAAGGATTTTGGGTGGGTAACATAATTTTTTCTTTAGTAGTTTTTAAATGGGCCGGATCTTTTCGATCACCTGCCGTACCATCTGCTCCGTAATATCGAGGTGGAGTACAAACCGGACGCGGTTGGGGGCAACAGCATTACAAAGAATGCCCTGTAACCGGAGCTTTGCAACCAGGTCGGACGCAGTAATGCCGACTGTTTCAAAAATAATGATATTTGTGGCTACCGGTAAAATGTTTTCAACAAAAGGGCTGTGCTGCAGTGCCCCGGCAATGGCCGCTGCATGTGTATGGTCTGTTTGCAGCCGGGTAATATGATGCTCCAGGGCGTAGGTGCCGGCGGCTGCAAGGATGCCGGCCTGGCGCATACCACCTCCCAGCACTTTGCGGAAGCGCCGTGCCTTTGCAATAAAGGCTTTATTTCCCAGCAATACGCTGCCAACGGGGCAGCCCAAACCTTTTGAAAAACAAATGGAAATGCTGTCAAACAAGGTTCCATATTGTTCAGTGGTTTCTCCGCGGGCAATAAGGGCATTAAACAACCGGGCCCCATCAAGATGAAAGCCCATGCCGTGGGTATTGCATACTTCCCGGATCTTTTTCAGTTCTTCAAAATCATAACAACTTCCGCCACCCCGGTTACTGGTGTTTTCTATGCAAACCAGTTTGCTGGGCGATTTGTGCACATCATCCGGATTGATGGCTGCAGCCACCTGCGCGGCCGTAATGCGCCCATAGTTGCCGGGCAGCAAACGAACCGATGCTCCGGAATTAAAAGCGATGCCGCCGGCTTCATACTGGTAAATATGGGCGTCTGCATCGCAGATAACCTCATCGCCGGGCTGGGTATGGCATTTAATGGCAATCTGGTTGGTTTGGGTACCACTGGCGCAAAAGATTGCGGCCTCCATCCGGAACAAGGCGGCACAACGGGCTTCCAGCTCATTCACCGCGGGATCTTCCCCAAAAACATCGTCACCGGTTGTAGCCTGCATCATCGCCTGCAGCATGCCGGGCGAAGGACGCGTTACGGTATCAGAACGTAAATCAATCATTTTAAGTTTCAAAAATAAGAAGCTTCCTGCATCCGGAACCGAAAAATAAAGCAGATTTTAAATGGGTGAAATTCAATGATCCAGGATATATTGTATATTTTTTAACACATAAAAGCTAAATTTGTAGATAATTTGTAGCGCTTAACCGAAATATGCGCCTGCTTTTTTCGTTACTATTGGAATACAGGAAAGATGGCGGCGGTTAGGGATAAAATATTTAAGCGGCGATTAATTGATCCGGCGAACTATTATTGAATTAAGATGGCTTTAAAACTGAGAGGAAAAAGGGGTTACTTTGTTATTGCAAGCATTTTTACATTTTCTATATTCAGCTCTGCACAAAATTCCTATACGCCCACTGTATCTTACGGGGCTTTTTTTGATGCGCAAACCAGTCTTCCGCGTCCCAAAGAATCTTTTCAAAGAAAAGGGGAATACCTGAAGAATCTTTTTAAACTGAAGGGGCTCGACTGGCCGGCGAAGTACGTATACCTCCGCTCGTTCAAATACGACAGCCAGCTGGAAGTATGGGTGAAGAATTCAATAAAGGAAGAATACAAACTCCTGAAAATTTATAAAGTATGCGCACTGGCCGGTTCCCTGGGGCCCAAGCGATTTGAGGGTGATTACCAGGTGCCGGAGGGCTTTTATTATATCAATGAGTTTAATCCCAATAGCGCTTATTATTTATCGCTGGGGCTGAATTATCCCAATGCATCGGACCGCATTCTTGCCGACCAGGCCAAACCCGGCGGTGATATTTTTATACACGGAGGCTGCGCTACTGTGGGGTGTATTCCTATTAAAAATGACCAGATTGATGAGCTTTACCTGTTGACCGCCGGGGCAAAAAGCGCGGGGCTGGATTATATACCGGTTCATATATTCCCGATTAACTACAGCGTAAAACGGAGCTATGAGTATCTGAATAAGCTGCTGGAAGCGGATCCTTCCTACAAGGCGCTCAACGTAAAACTGGAAGAAGCATTTGAATATTTTGAACAGCACAAGCAACTGCCGGTGGTTATGACAAAAGATAACGGGGAGTACGTGATCAGCGATGCCCCGGTGCTGACGCCGCGTTTTCAGCCCAAACAACGTCCAAAATCAAATTTTGTTCCCAGTCACCGGAAAGTAGATTTTGTAGCCGATGCAGTAGCTAAATGGCCGGAGTATCCCGGTGGCGCCGCTGCATTTTCAGAATATGTAAAAAGGGTCGGATCCGAAATGGTAAAGGAATTACCAGACAGTGTGACCCATGCCTATGTGCAGCTGGAGTTTATTATCGATAAGGATGGCAGCCCGGTCAACTTTAAGATCCTGAAAGGAGCAGTGGACGATTATTTTGATAAAGTATTGTTATCAAAACTGGAGAAGATGCCCGCCTGGACGCCTGCCATTTTGCGGGAAAAACCGGTTGCAAAAAAAATGGTGCAAACCATTACCGTAAACGGGGAATAGATGATTAATGATGCAGCACTCTGATGTTGCGTTGCGTTTGCTGTTTTACCAATATTTCTTTTTGATGGATGTACTGCTTCAGGGCTGTTTCATTATAATGCCGGATAGTGGTAAGCGTTAACCCCGGGGTTATATGCACATCAAATACTTCGGCTGCTGCCGATGAAAACCGGCTGATCTTCTCTTCCCAGTTGTCAAAGGCAAAAGTGAGGCTGATAGCGCCGTTTTGGGTAAGTGTGGGACGCAGGGAATGCTCATTAAACCATTGATACAGCTGGTAAGCATGGGCATCCCCCACAAAGGAAAAGTCCTTCGTTTTTAATTCCATCATCACCTGGTTGTCTTTAATAACAATGATCGGGGGCAGGTCCTTGCTGATGGCATCGCTGATAACGGTTCCGGGCAGATCAGCATCCAGGAAGCATTTTACGTATAGCGGAATGTTCTTATTCTGCAGCGGCTTGATGGTTTTGGGATGGATTACCTGTGCGCCATAGTATGCCATTTCGATGACTTCATTATAGCTGAGGGAATGGATAGGAAGGGCATCGGGGATCTGCCTGGGGTCCGCACTCATGATACTGGCTACATCTTTCCAGATAGTGAGGCTTTCCGCCTGAAGCATATTGGCAAGAAGGGCGGCGGAATAGTCGCTGCCTTCGCGCCCCAGCGTAGTGCTTTCGTTTTCATCAGTGGCGCCGATAAACCCCTGGGTGATGACCCATTGCTTCTGCTGAACGAGTGGAACGATCTGGCGGCTGACCTGCTGTTGTGTAAATGTCCAATCGATGTTGGCGTCTCTGAAATTATCATCGGTCCGGAAAATATCGCGCACATCCACCCACTTGTTTGGAATGCCGCGTTCGGAAAGATAAAAGCTGACAATGCAGGTAGACAGCAATTCGCCCACACTGACCACCTGGTCATAATAATAATCAAATTCCCGCACCGGGGCATCGTGCAGCATCCATTCCACCTCGGTAAAAAAATCGCGCAGCCGGGCTTCGCAGGCCAGGTAATGGGTAACCAGCAGGTATTTGGCCGTTGTAAGATGTTGTCGTTTTATTTCTTCAAAAAGCTGCAGGGCCTCATCTTTTCTTTCTGTGTAAAAAGCCTGTACTACTTTTTCAAGGGCGTTCGTGGTTTTGCCCATTGCGGAAATTACAATTACCAGGTCCTCATCGGAAAAACGCTCCAGGATAGCTGCCACATTTGAAATCCGCTCGGCACTGTTTACGGATGCTCCTCCGAATTTGTAAACCTTCATCTTCATTGTTTTGCGGCGAAGGTCGTCCTTTTTTGCCAACTTAGTTGTAGTTTTAGCCCCATGACAACTCCTATAATTTCCGTACGTGATCTGGTAAAGGATTATGATCAATTCAGGGCGGTAAAAGGCATTTCGTTTGAGGTACAGGAAGGCGAAATTTTCGGGCTGCTGGGCCCCAATGGCGCCGGCAAATCCACTACGCTGGAAATCATTGAAACACTACGCCCCAAAACGGGTGGAAAAGTAATAGTGGCGGGGTTTGATCTGGACCGGGAGCCGGACCGGATCAAAGGCGTTATTGGTGTACAACTTCAGGCCAGCGGATATTACCCGGGCTTGAACCTGGTACAGCTGATCGATCTTTTTGCCGGCCTGTATAACCAGCGGGTAAATGCGATGGAGTTATTGAAAATGGTGAACCTGGAAGAAAAGGTAAAGGCGCAGTTCAAAGATCTGAGCGGCGGACAAAAGCAACGGTTTTCGGTGGCTACAACGCTGATCAATAAGCCCCGGATCGTATTCCTTGATGAGCCTACTACCGGTCTTGACCCGCAGGCGCGCCGGAACCTGTGGGAGTTGATCCGGAAAATTAATGCCGCGGGTACCACCGTTATTCTTACCACACATTATATGGATGAGGCAGAATACCTCTGTAACCGGATCGCCATTATTGATTCGGGAACCATTGTTGCGTTGGATACCCCGGATCAGTTAATTGATAACCTGGTGGCAACCGGGTTTGAGCGCCCGAAGGAAGTAAAAAAAGCGAACCTGGAAGATGTATTTATTAACCTGACGGGGAAACACCTGCGGGAAGGTTAAAACATGAGGCCGGCAGGGCGAAACAATACGTCCATCGTAAGCTGGTGCTGGATGATGCCGGCATGATCGTCTGCATTGCTGATACCATAGGTGGTCATCATGCTGAGGAATGTTGTTTTCCGGGTTCCGGTATGTTCCATAAAAAGCTCCTGTTTGCGCAGCAGATCCGCGATGGAGGCTTTTGTTAGCGCCAGCTTGCCGGTGGTAAATTTCATTTCAAAAAGATGAATGCATCGGTCGTTGCGATCGATCACAAGATCGATCTGCGCGCCCCTTTGGCCCGGTGTTTTTGCGGCACTTCTCCAGATGCTTTCCCTGGTATAAATACCTGAAATACCCAGGGCCGTTTTTAGTTGCTCAAGGTGCTTTTTCCTGATTTTTTATTAACGGCGATAAATTTCAGGTAAAACAGCGAGTATTCATCCGCTAATTTGTAGATACTGTTTTTGAGGGTTTTCCCAAAAGGAATATAGGAACTGATGAACCCCGATTCTGTAAGCTCATCGAGGGTTTGCGTAATGCCGCCGCCGGATGATAACCGCAGGGTACGGATGATCTCATTTCTTGTAAGTCCTGTTGGTTTGCCGGCCAATGCTTTTACGATGGTGATATGATGCTGGGCGCTGTCGAAAAGCGAACGGTAAAGATTATCGAACTCGTTGGACAGGTAGCTGTCTTTTGAAAAGCAGATCCGGTTAATGGCCTGTACGGCGCTTTCGCCACGCTTTACCTGTTTGAGGTACTGGGGCACGCCCCCCATCGCCATATAGAGTTGCAGCACCTGGTGCCGGTCCAGCTCAACATGATGCGCCCGGAAGAGGGCTTCGGTTTCGGCCAAGGGAAATGGCGGCAGGCGGATCTGGCGGGTGATCCGGTTGTGCAAGCCGCCTTCCGTAAATGGCTGCCAATTCTGCTTCTGGTGTACTTGCAATGTCTGTGAGGATCCGGGTTTCATCTGTTCTTCCTATGATTGTTCCCATATTTTAGATTTCGCCAAAAGTGATAAAAAAAGTAAGTTTTGGCGAAATATAAAATTTATCATGAAAGGTTGTTGTGCCGGTGTTTTGCCCCTTTTTATATATTTGGCTAGCCTTTTTGTTTGCCCAAAAATCCCGATCGCCATCCTATCGTGTGGACACATTTTTTGGGGTTGTACCGGGCGATCATTCTGTAGTTGTGCCCGCAGGGTGCTATATGCAAAGCCGGGGGAAGAGAAGCGTAGCCGATGCGGCCCCGGAGGGGTCGAATGTAATGAACCAGATTGGATCTTCGAAAATTAAATGTAAATCAGAGCGGACAGAACAATATTTTATAACCTATGATATCATCATCAACTATGTCAGGAATCAAAAAGAGCATCATAAGAATGAAATGTTTTACGATGAATATAAGCGGTTGCTAATTGAGAATGGCGTTGAATTTGACGAAAAATATTTATTATGAGACCCTATTCGACCCCTCCGGGGCCGCGTCCTATACACCATCTGTTACCCCTGGCGCAGCCAGGGGCTATGCACATTGGACCCTTTGGGCCACACCCGCTTTATTTCGATAAGTATTCGTTATTCAGTTGTTGTAAATTTGCCTTTTATGAAACTCCAGGTTCTTTGACCATCTTTAAGAAATGTGTCCACACGATAGGATTCGAATCGGGAGGTTATCCCGCTCCGCGGGAATTCCAGATGGGTGTTTCTATCGGCTTTAATGCAAAGTGGTAGGTCCGCCGCGGCGGACACCCGGCTTTAGAATTTCTATGCTTTAATCGATGCAGGTTGCATTGTTTGTTGCAGCGATAACCTCGATCCTGCTAAAGAAGTGGCTACATCCTCGAGGGTGCCGATCTTATCTAAAACAGCAGGCTCTAATTTAGATGCGTTCGCCCTGGCGGGGTAGTGAATGCGCCGGTCTTTTTGAACCGGATTTGTTATCTTTGGGGCTATTTAATTTTGATAGTATAAAAACATATCATGGGGTTACAGGATAAACTGAAAGCATTTATGAATAATAAACTTGAGGTGCAAAAAGAAGAAGGCCGGAAATTTCTTGAGACAAATAAAGATAAGGAAAGCGTGCAAACACTTCCGGAAGGGATCCAGTACGAGGTGATCAAAGAGGGCGCCGGAAAGCAGCCAACCGTTAATCAGTCGGTAACGGCACACTACCGGGGTGCCTTGCTGGATGGTACCGAGTTTGACAGCTCTTTTAAACGGAACCAGCCTTTTACGGCTCCTTTGAAGGCGCTCATCAAAGGATGGCAGATTGCTATACCCCTGATGAAGGAAGGCAGCCACTGGCGGCTGTGGATCCCGTCCGACCTGGCTTATGGCGACAGGGGCGCGGGTCGTGATATTCCCGGTGGTGCTACCCTGTTGTTTGAAGTGGAACTGTTGCAGGTGCATTAAGAGAAAAATAAAAATGGCCGTAATGAACTGGAAAACGCTTTCATCCGAATACCTGTTTAAAGACCTCTGGTTTACCGTGCGCAGAGACCGGTGCGAAACACCTGAGGGGAAAATAGTAGATCCCTATTATGTATATGAATTTCCTACCTGGGTTACGGCCTTTGCGCTTACGGAGGATAACCAGGTATTGCTGGAAACCCAGTACCGGCATGGGATAGGCGAAACGCATTATGAGATTCCCGGCGGCTGTGTAGATGATACCGATGCCAGTTTGGAAGCGGCGATCAGCAGGGAGCTAAAGGAGGAAACGGGTTACGAGTTTTCGAAGTATGAATACCTGGGCAAAACCTGTGCAAATCCTTCTACCAATAACAACTGGATGTATATGTTCCTGGCAACCGGGGGGCGCAAAACAGGGGCGCAGGAACTGGATGCCAACGAAGAAATCGGGATAGAGCTGGTGTCCATGGAACAGTTTAAGGAAATGTTCCGGGATAATGCGTTTATCCAGTCGATGCATGTTACCTGTATGCTGTATGCACTACAGCGGTTGGGCGAACTGAAGATCTAATTATGTTTCGACTGTTTGATGAGGTTGATAAAATCGTCGAACAGGTATCTTGAGTCGTAGGGGCCGGGGGTGCTCTCGGGGTGGTATTGAACGGAGAACGCCGGTTTCCCTTTGATCCGGATACCTTCGATGGATTGATCGTTCAGGTTTACATGGGTGATTTCTACCAGCTCTGAGTTTTTTACGGAATCCGGGTCTACCCCAAATCCATGATTCTGTGTGGTGATTTCGGAGCGGCCTGTAACCAGGTTCTTTACAGGATGGTTCAATCCGCGATGGCCGTGGTGCATTTTAAAAGTGGCAATACCATTGGCCAGCGCCAGTAACTGGTGCCCCAGGCAGATGCCAAACATCGGTTTGCCTTCGTCCAGAATCTGTTTCAACTGCGCTACGGCATATTCCATCGCTGCCGGATCACCGGGTCCGTTGGATATAAAGTACCCATCGGGGTTAAAGGCTTTTACTTCCTCAAAAGATGTTTTTGCCGGAAATACTTTTACAAAGGCGCCGCGGTCGGTCATGCATTTGATAATATTGCGTTTGATCCCGTAATCCATCACCGCAATGCGGATGCCGGCCTGCGGATCACCAGACTCATATATTTCTTTTGTACTTACTTTGGAGGCCAGTTCCAGGCCGTCCATTGAAGGCACTTCTGCCAGGCGTTTTTTAAGTTCCTCCACATCAAAGATCTCTGATGAAATGATACAGTTCATAGCACCTTTGGTGCGGACATGTGCTACAAGCGCTCTTGTATCTACATCGTGTATGGAAACGATATTGTTTTTTTTCAGGTATTCATCCAGCGAACCATTGGCTCTCTTGCGGGAATAGTTCTCATTCAGGTTTTTGGCGATCACTCCCAGGATCTTTACACTGTCAGACTCCACATCCTCATCGATCACCCCATAATTTCCTACATGCACAGCGTTCATGATCACGATCTGGCCATAGTAACTGGGATCCGTAAATACCTCCTGGTAGCCGGTCATGCCGGTATTGAAACAGATTTCACCGGTAGTAGTACCAATGGCGCCAAAGGCTTTTCCTGAACAAACGGTTCCGTCTTCTAAAAGTAAAATTGCGGGTGATTGATTATCAGACATTTATATTAGTTGGAGATTAAAAAAACCACGCAAAGATAGGTTGATTTCTTTAAAAATACTAAGATTTATTGGTTGGGCAGAGACGTTTTAAGTTCAATGTTCAACGTTTAATGTTTGAGATTTGACGTTGTCCGTCATTAGCACTCCGCGAGGCATTTCAAATTGTTCCAGATAGGGTAGCCATCGGTACAAATCTGAGTTCTCAGGTCTCAAATCTCAAGTCTATTTCATTGCATCCTTTTTTATAGACGCTGCCAGTTCTGTTCCCAGGTATTTTTCGATAGCATTGTGCACCCAGTAGATCACGGGGGTCATGATAATAGCCACGATGAATTTATAAATATAATTTCCAACACAGATACTGAGCACCAATACAAGGCTCCAGGGCTCCCCCTGGTTGGCGGAAACCCTTGGCCCGATATAAAAAGCTATGAAGAGTACCAGGAAGCTGTCTATCAGCTGGGACACCAGGGTTGAGCCCGTGGCCCGCAACCAGATAGCTTTTTCGCCGGTAACTTTTTTGATGCGGTGAAAAACGGCTACATCCAGGATCTGCCCCAGTAAAAAAGCGCTCAGTGATCCGATGATGATCCAGGAACCCTGGCCCAGCATTACCCGGTAGGCGTGGTCGGCATTGGGAACGTTGTTTTTAGTAAAATTAGATACCCAGAAGTCGGCGGGGGAAAGCGATATGGCACCCTGAAACATAAGGAAGGTATATCCGATGAGTGCTGCCGCCAGGTAGGAGAGGAACCGGACCCCCTTCATGCCGTAATATTCGTTGATGATATCCGTCATGATAAAGACCACCGGCCACAAAAGCACGCCGGCCGTAAGGTTGAAGGAAAAGGCATTGCCAAAGAGGTTCAGGTTAAAGGGCGTAATCCCGATCGTTTTTTCGAGTGAAAATATTTTAACCCCGATTACTTCGGCTACGATGGCATTGGCAACAAAAAAACAGCCCAGCAGGATAAACAGCTTTGTGGGCTTATTTTTGGTGATAGTATGGATCATTAATATAAAATGTGTATGCAAAAATAAGGAGGAGGCAGATGATATTAAAAAAGATCAGCCACCGGGGTACAATGCTTCCCGGCTTCTTCCCGGTGATCCAGCAGATAAGATAGATTATGTTGATGAGGGGGATCAGGATCAGCCCCAGCGCGTATCCGGAGGTAATAATAGAGGAGCTGACCGTTTCGCCTTTATTCCATTCATTAAACAGGAGAGAGAAGGCCAGGATCACCGTAACGCCACACAAAAAAGCAACTTTTGATAAAAATATTAACCAGCGCATCAACTAATTTCTTGTAAAATAGCATTATTTTGCTCACTTTAGAAAATGGATATTGGGTATTGGATTCTGGATGCTCGATTCTGGATGTTGGATTTAAGCATCAAAGCATCGAACATCGAGCATCAAATATCGAGTATCGAGTATCAAGTATCGAGTATCAAGCATCGAGTATCAAGCATCAAGTAGTATCAAGCATCCAGGCACATTAATAAATAACGCATGAAAAGTAATTGGGTTAAAAAAATAGTTCCGCATGTTATTGCTGTTGTCATTTTCGTAGTGGTATCGCTGGTGTTTTGTAAACCAGTACTGGAGGGCAATGTTTTGAGCCAGCATGACATTATTGGTTGGAAGGGTGCGGCACAGAATGCATTGGAGATAAAAGAAAAAACAGGGGAAGCACCGCTTTGGAATACCGCTCTTTTTAGCGGGATGCCCAATTACCAGATCTATTTAGTGGGAAAATCGGTATTACCCGATCTTACAAAAATTTTTGGTTTGGGATTACCGAACCCGGCCAACTTCCTGTTTATTGCCTGTATTTGTTTTTATATCCTGGCGCTGGCGATGGGGTTGAATCCCCTGACCGCTGTTTTAGGGGCATTGGCCTACGGCTTTGCCACCTATAACCCGGTGATCCTTCAGGCGGGGCATGAAACCAAAATGTATGCGATCGGCTTTATGCCGCTGTTGCTGGCAGGGTTGCTGCTGATCTATAATAAGCGGTACTGGATAGGGCTGGCGGTGGCTACATTGGGGGCCTACCAGGAGCTGATGTCGAATCACCCGCAGATCAACTATTACTTCTTTATTATAGCCGGGTTCATTACTGTTTTTTATATTGCCCGGTGGATCCGTGAAAAGGACTTTAAACAAATCGGCATCGCCGTTGTGCTGAGTGGCGTAGCCGCCCTGGTGGGGCTGGGGTCCTATTACCTGAGTTATGCAGCCACTAAAGAGTATACGGAGTTTACCATGCGTGGTGGAAAATCGGTGGAGATAAAAGGAGACCAGGTTACCAATACGAAAACCACCGGGCTGGATGAGGATTATGCTTTTTCTTATAGTATGCGGATGCAGGAGCCATTGGTGTTATTAATGCCAAAAGCAGTGGGCGGCGCCAGTATCGGGGATGGTACAACAGTGATTGGCGAAGATTCTAAAGTAATTGAAAAATTGTCGGAGCAGGGCGTTCCGGCGCAGGCCACCGCACAGCTTGCCAATTTGCCTATTTATTGGGGCGGCATGATCAAAGCCAGTGAAGTAGGCACCAATGGCCCTCCTTATGTAGGAGCGCTTATATGTTTATTGGCATTGATCGGTTTTGTGATCATAAAAGGACCGTTAAAATGGGGGCTCTTATCGGCTACGGCGTTGAGCATTGTTATGAGCTGGGGAAGCTTTTTTCCGGGAATAAACCTGTTCCTGCTGCATAACCTGCCTTTATATAATAAATTCCGGGCGCCCTCTATGGCCCTTGTTATACCCCAGCTGGCATTGGTGGTGATGGCTGCTGTTACCGTGCAAAAGCTCTTCTTTTCGGCAGAAGGAAAGGACCTGTTAAAACAGCATTTTAAACAGATCCTGTATGTATTGGGCGGACTGATTGCTTTGATTGTGTTAGTATACCTGGGGCAAAGCTATACGCCGGGGCTGGCAGAAACCATGCTGACCGGTGGCGGCTTTGATAAAGCCAATCCAAGCCTGTATCCTGCTGTGGTAGCGGGTTTGAAGGCCGACCGGCAAGCTTTGTTTGGTGGCCAGCTGTTGCGTACCCTGGCTTTTGTGGCCCTGTTGCTGGGCGTTCTTTATTTCTATTTGAAAAATGCATTAAAGCCGGCCATAGCAACGGTTATTTTGGGACTTGTTCTTTTTGTGGACCTGTGGTCCGTTGATAAAAAATATTTGCCGGATGAGGTATACGTTCCCAAAGACAGCGGTGATGCCATGGCTTTTGCTAAAACGCCGGCGGATGAGCAGATTCTCCAGGATAAGGACCCGCATTTCCGGGTGCTGAATTTTGTGGAGGCCATGAACGGGAACCATACGGCCTATTATCACCGTTCGGTACTGGGGTATCATGCGGCCAAGCTGCGTATTTATCAGGATATCATTGAGCGGTATTTTGGTGCCGGACAACCTCCGCAAGAGCTGTTGAATGCGCTGGATACAAGGTATATTATTACGCAGAACCAGCAGGGGCAACTGGTAACCATTCCCAATGCCGGAGCTTATGGTGCTGCATGGTTTGTAAAAGGATTGAAGCCGGAGGCAGATGCGGCCAGTGAACTACAGGCAATCGGCACCACGCAATTGCGGGATACGGCGGTTGTGCCGCAAGCGGCAATGGCTGCTATAGGCAGTGTTCAGGCTGATACTGCATCCCGGATCCTGCTTACAAAGTACACCAACGATGAAATTGAGTATAGCAGTACCAGCAATGTGCCCCAGTTTGCCGTTTTTAGTGAAGTGTATTACCCGGCGGGCTGGAAAGCAACCATCGATGGTAAGGAAGCTCCCATTGTTAAGACGAACTACTTTATGAGAGGGCTTGTTGTGCCGGCAGGAAAACACGCCGTTAAATTTGTATTTGAACCGCAAACCATTCAGAAGGGACTGACCATTTCCTATGTCAGCTCCATCCTGGTTGTTATATTGGTGTTGGGAGGTGGTGCCCTGCAATGGTGGTCGGATCGAAGGAAAAGCAATAAAGCAGTGGTTTGATAAAGATCGCATCCCTGGTTCCGTATAAGATCGTTCCGCCTGTTACAGGCGGGGAAAAGGCTGTTTACTATTTTTCGAAACACCTGGCGGTATATGGTGCGCTAACCTGCCTCACCGTTGTGGAAAATGAACCGTTAAGTACATTGTATAGCACACCCCCTGTTTTGGGGAGCAGCCGGAATAAATTCCGGTACCTGAACCCCCTGCTGTTCTTCAGGCTGCGGCGTTTATTGAAGGATCGGGGGATCCGTTACCTGGTACTGGAACATCCTTATTTTGGCTGGCTGGGTATATTGCTGCAGCGGTTTGCAGGAAAAAAGCTTATCGTCCGCTCTCATAATATTGAAGGCCTCCGGTTCCGGGATCTGAAAAAATGGTGGTGGAAGCTCTTATTCCGCTATGAAAAGCAGGTACACCGGCTTGCGGATCTGAGCTTTTTTATTACCCCGGAGGACCGGGATTTTGCGCTGCAACATTACTCCTTAATGCCAGAAAAATGTGTGGTGGTGCCCTATGGCATTGAATTGGCTCCTGTTTCTGCGGAGGCAAAGCAGGAAGCAAAGCGTGTTTTATGCAACGCGCTGGGTATTGATACCGGCACGCGCCTGGTACTTTTTAATGGTACGCTCAGTTATGGCCCCAACCTGGATGCCGTAGTGGCCATTTTAAGATCGATCAACCCGCTGCTGCGGCAGCAGTTTTCAGGGGCTTACAAGATCCTGATCTGCGGGAGAGGGCTTCCCGATGCGCTTGTACAGGAAATGAAAGCGCAGGAGGAAAAGGACATCCTGTACCGGGGGTTTGTAGAAGACATCCAGCTTTATTTTTTGGCGGCAGACCTGTTTATTAACCCGGTTGCAGAAGGGGGCGGCATCAAAACAAAGCTGGTAGAGGCATTGGGCAGCAATACCCCGGCCGTGTCGTATAAAAAAGGCGCTTTTGGGGTGCCGCAGGAGGTGGCCGGTACGCAGCTCCGGGTTGTTGCCGACAGGGATGACCGGCAATTTGCAGCCGAAATGGCGGCGGTGCTGCAACAGGAAAACGGTGTGATGCCGGCCGTATTTTATGATTATTTTCGCTGGGATAAAATTGCCCGGCGGGCGATGGATGCAATAGAAAAGATAAACACATGATTGTAGGAAATGGTATGATCGCAAAACGGTTTTCGGTTTATCAGCAGCAGGACGATTTTGTTGTGTTCGCTTCGGGTGTGTCTAATTCAAAAAGTCATCGCGAAGCCGATTATGCCCGTGAGATGGAATTGTTGCAGACGACGCTCGCAGCGCATCCGGAAAAACAGTTGGTGTATTTCAGCACCTGCGGCATCTATGACCCAACGGAGCAGGCCGGGTATTATGTGCAGCATAAGCTCCGGGTGGAGGATTATATCTGCCGTAATGCTGCCAGGTTTCATATTTTCAGGGTTTCGAACGTGGTAGGCAGCTCCGGAAATCCCAATACGATCTTCAACTATTATATCAATCATATACGTACCAGTACCAATTTTGACGTGTGGGCGCATGCCTCCCGCAACCTGATCGATCTGGATGATGTATTTGCCGTGGCAGACCATATCCTGAAGCAAGGTCTGTATCAGAACCAGATTACGAATATTGCCAACAACGAAAGCTATCATGTGCTAACTGTTGTAAAGGCCATTGAACAGTTTTTGCAGCAGGAGGGAAGTTATACGCTGGTAGAAAGGGGTAGCTCGTTTGATATTGATGTGTCTGCCATCGCCGGTATTTTAGATGAGTTGCAAATTGGCTTTGGTCAGGGTTACCTGGCCCGGTTACTACAAAAATATTCCGGATGAGCAGGTATCAAGCGGCCGTACGGAAAAAGCAGCTGGAACTGGTACTGATGTACCCGTTTGTACTGCTGGGAAAGATCGCCGGTTATTTTTTCGGGCTGAAGACCCGGCACCGGCATTTTTTGTTTTTCCCGAGCGCTGATATCGGCGGCTCTATAAAAGTAAATGCGGACATAACAGCGTGCATCGCAAATGAGCGGCCGCTGATCATCTTCAGCAAGAAACCAAAGAATAATAAGTTCCTGCCGCTGTTTCAACAGGAAGGCGTACGGATCATTGACCTGCATAAATATATTGACAATAAGCTATATCATTTTGTAAACTTTTTTTTCAGAGGGGTGCTGGCATCCTGGATCAACAGGGTGGAAAACCCGGTAGTGTTTGGCGGCGAGTCGCTTTTTTTTTATAAGATCATTCCGCATGTAAAAAAAGGCACAAAGCGTATAGAACTTTGCCATTTGAATACCTGGTTTCCTTTTTCATTGGGCTTTGTTAATGATATGGACCAGCGTATTTTTAGTACGCCGAAAATTAAGCGGGATGTGGAGCAGCAGTATGCCGCCAGCCAGTTGCCCCCAAAGTATTATGAGCGGCTGCTTTTTATTGATAATAAGATTGATATCCCTCCCTTACAGCCGATGAATGACCGTCTTCCGCTACAGGTATTATTTGTGGGGAGGGGCGCTCCCCAAAAAAGGGTGCACCTGATCGCTGCTATTGCAGGAGAACTGCACCGGAAGGAAGCGGCCGTACATTTTTCTTTTGTAGGGGATGTGGAAGCCATCATTCCGCCGGAAGTAGCCGTCTACTGTACCCTGCATGGACAGATCACCGATCCGGCTGCACTGCACAGGGAATACCAGCTGGCAGATGTGCTGATCCTTACTTCGGCCTACGAAGGGCTCCCCCTGGTAGTGATGGATATGATGGCCCGGGGCAAAGTGGTATTGTCGACAAATGTGGACGGCATACCGGATTATATAACCGATAAGGAGAACGGGTTGCTGATTACAGCAACAGCGGAGCCGGGCATTGTGGCAGAGGGCGTGCAGCTGCTGGAATGGCTGATCCGCCATCCGGAAGAACGCAGGCGTATGGGGAACAATGCCTATACTTATACACAATCTCATTTCAGCAAAGAAGTATTTGATAACGCGTACAGGAAGTTGTTGCTGTAAATTTTGAAAGCTGTTTAAATTTTGATTAACAAAAGACTTATAGTAAACTAAGCCAACCTGAAAAACCATTAAGAAATGAAATTTCATTAAGAATTAAGTATACTTAGTGGCTCTTAATGCCTCAATGGTTTTTAATAAATCTATTTTTAAACAGCTTCTCCGAAGTAGCTTAAAAGGGGATTGTCCAGTGTTAATATTAAATTTGCACCTGTTTGTTTAAGAACAAAGTACTATGAAGCAGTATAATAAGGAGCTTGTATATAAAGAATTCAGACCGGTGTTTCCCTGGTTCCCGAATGTGGATGGGTTCATCCCAAGAACCAATATCCTGGAGCATATCACGCATGCCATGGGGGCATTCAGCGGGATCCTGCTGGACGTAGGCTGCGGCTATATGCCGTACCGCAGGTATATAGAAGCCAGCGCCGCTATCGACCGGTATGTAGGCATGGACCTGGAAGATGCCACCACTTATAAATCCATAAAGCCCGATATTACCTGGGACGGCTATACCATACCCTTGCCAGACAACAGTGTTCATTCTGTATTATTAACCGAAGTACTGGAACATTGCCCGTATCCGGAAAAAGTTTTGTCGGAAATACACCGGGTTCTGCGTCCCGGCGGAAAAGTTGTTTTTACCGTTCCGTTTGTATGGTACCTGCATGAGGCGCCGTTTGACTTTTACCGGTACACGCCCTATGCGATCCATAAAATGATGAAGGGTGGTCATTTGTCAGTAGAGGAATTATACGCTTATGGGGTAAACACCCAGGCATTGATGCATGCTTATGCTATTTGGCTGAAACGGAGCTCGTGGCCCAAGGCAATCCGTTTTTTACTTTATTTGTTTTCCCTGCCTCTCATAATGCTGGCCTGGTATTCCGGTAAAAATAAAAAGATCCGTGATTTTAAGAACAATCAGATGTTTTCCGGGTTGTGTGGTATCGCCTTTAAACAGGAATGATTGTTACCGGATCCTGTTTCTATTCCGGATGTAGTGCAGGAACATCAGCGCTTTTGACGCAAAGCTGTTGTTCAGCAACGCACGTGGTATTTTTGATTGTGTGCGGATCATTGCATTGATAACGGGATGTATTGGCCCATTATAACCATATTGCGCTATACGATCCTGGTTGCTGATATTAAAGTTGCGGATAAACCGCCAGTTGTAATCGTATACCAGCAGGTTTCTCAGTTTGGCGATGCCTGTTTTTTCAAGAAAATAGAAATGCTCAGGAATTTCAACCTTTCCCACATTTTTTGTGTAGGCGGTTACCTGGGTATGGCTGACGTAAAATTTTATAAGCGGTTTGTTGATGTAAACAAGCCGGTCGGTTTGCATTCTCCGCTGGTACATATCAATATCTACCAGCCATTTTAGTTTAGGATCGTACCAGTGCCTGCCGTCATTCCGGTGGAGGGTGGTGCTGGGAGGGCCAATGAAGTTATGGGCTAAAATTACAGTGGGCTCTTTTATGGTTTGACGGATCCTTGATTTTTGTGGCAGCATTTCCTTCTCCGGGCCGTTATGCTCATATACATTGGAATATGCCGAAAAGATAAAGGCGTCATCATTCGCTTTTGCACAGGCGGCAAATTGCTGTAAGGCATCGCTGCCGGCAAACCAGTCATCATCGTGCATCAATTTGATCCATGCTCCTTTGGCCTGTTTGATAGCCGCATTCCAGTTGGACGGTGTACCCAGTGGTGTTGGGTTTTTATGGTAAGTCAAATGCCTGATCCCGTCAAACGATGCACAAAGATCCCTGACCGTATCATCCGGGCTGTCATCCGTAACGATCACCTCATAATCCTCAAAATCCTGTATAACGATGCTATCCAGTAATCTTTTCAGATAGAGGGGACGCTGATAGGCGGGTACGCAAATGGATATGAACGGCTGCATGGAATAATGGGGTACTGCTATTTTTTTAAGGACAACAGGAACTTAAAGAGGCCCGGGTACCGGTATTTGATAAAAAATTTATACTTCCATTTGCGGATGTTCTTATTGGAAAATCCTTTATTCAGCAATTTTCTGAACGCCTTTTGCTGGGCGGGCTCCTTCATGGCACGGGCGATCTGCAAGCTATACTCAACCCACGACCGGCCGGAAAAATCCCATATTTTAGGTTTTAGGCCTTCCCAGCCCTCCAGGTTATTGAGCTGCCCCTCAAGATAGTTGTAAAACCATTGGGGCGTGTGGATGTATTTCTGCTCCAATCTGAAAATGTCGTACCCGAAATTATTGCCATGAACAACCTGCCCACCCATCGTTTTGTTGATGAAGACCATTCCTTTTTTTGAACCTGCTGCAATCACAAAAGCGTGATCGGTTAACAGCTCGCTCCCGTAATCGGGCATTCCTTTTATCTGGAGCATGACCGAACGTTCTACCATTAAACAGCTCCATAAAAGAAAAGTACCCGAGAAAAAGCCGTCCAGGTAGGCATTGGCGAAATCCTTTCCGGGTATGGTCTTTACCGTATTTTCTTCCATGGTGCTCAGCAGGTGCGAGGTAACGCCCACCGGCAGTGCAAGCGTTTGGGCCGCAAATTCATTTTCGATCAGCCAGTCGCCACAGCCGCCGTAAACCCCAAACCCCGGATGGGCATTCATGAGGGCTACCAGGTCTTCGAGCATGTGCGGATAAACGGGGTCATCATCCGTGATCATTACAATAAAAGCTCCTTTTGAACGCTGCACGCTGGCATTGAAGCTGGCCACCATGCCCAGGTTGATCTCATTGGGAAAATAGCGGATACGGGGATCATTTACGGATGCTGCAGCTGCCTGCCCGGAGCGGTCGGTATCGTTATCTGAAATAACGATCTCGAAGTGCGGGTAGGTTTGCCGGAGGATGCCCTTCAGTTGCTCCGTCAATAGGTCCGGACGCTTATAAGTGCTCATGCAAAAACTAATCAGCGGCTGTTCCATTCCTTTCACGGTTATTTAACCCTTTTTAAGTACCCGCGTGGTGCCACGCTGATCTGGATCTTATTGTCGATAGCATTGTTGATCTCAAACTGATCGTTTTCTGCTAGGAAGGCATCTACAGCGGTCATGGGGTTGTTGCCGGTGCTCCAGGGGCGGGTGATGCCCGGGATATAATTGTCGGGCAGGTTTTCAACGATGGTGTCAAAAACGACAATATAGGAGTTGGGGGACACTAATGGCGCATAAAGGCGCAGCTCCTCCAGTACATGCTCATGGGTATGGTTGGAGTCCAGCACCACCAGCACTTTTTCCTTGCCGGCGGCGGCTTCATATACAAGGTTGGCGGTTGCCTGGTCCACGGATGAACCCTGGATCATTTTGATCCGCTTGTACATCGGGTGTGCTTCAATTTCCTTACGGTTATGTTCGCGGATATCGATGTCGATGCCCAATATTTCGCCTTTGCCGATCAGTTCCAGCAGGGAGGCATAAAAAACCAGTGATCCGCCATGGGCGATACCGGTTTCAATGATGAGGTCCGGCTGAATTTCCCAGATCAGTTCCTGCATGGCGATCATGTCCTGCGGATACTGGATGATGGGGCGCCCCATCCATTTAAAGTTATAGGAATACTGTGCCTTGTTCGATTCCGTGTTAAAGGCAGCGGCAGCATTTTTTAATGCTTCGTTCTGCCCGTAGCTGTCTACTCTGTCCTTACATTCCTGTATAAATTCCTGTACCGGGTTGCTCATCGATTTTATTTGATTGATTTTAATTTACTGTTGTCGCCCCAAAAATGCATCGGCTCAAAATCGGGATATGGGTAAAAGCCCAAATTTAGCTGAATCTTCTGGTTTTTGGATCGCAGGTGATCCAAAACGAATTGTTTTACCGTTATGGGGTTGTTGCCGGATATATTGATAATGCCCGTAACCTCCTGTTGCAAAGCCAGTTTTACAATGGCGTCTGCTACTGCTGCTACCGGCATAAAGTCTCTTGTTTGTTCTCCACCGCTCATGTTGAATACGGGGTCACCCCGTTCCAGCGCCGCATCCAGCTGCGGGAGCAGGGATTTTGGCCCCTGGCCCTCACCATACATGTAAAACAGGCGCGCCCATTTAAGATTATACGGTTTTTGGGTTTGCAGTGTTTCGAGCTCTTTCCTTAACTGATCCTTTGCTATTGCATAGGAATTACCTGGTTGAGCTGGCATGGTTTCATCAAGGCTCCCTTCCTGCATCCCGTATTCGAAGCAGGTACCGGTAACCGTAAGGTCGGTCAGGCCCTGTTTAACAAGGTTGGAGAGAAACTGCTTGTGAGCAGGAAGATTTTCTTCCAAATGAAAGGCTTCTTTATAATGGGGCAGTCCTTCCCAGGCCAGGTGAATAACTGCGTCTGGTTGTTCAAAGTAACTATAAAGATCACCTTCCCCGTTTTGCTGATGCAGGTCAAAGCGTTTTACCTTGATGCGGGAATGATCAAATAGACCGGCCGGGCTGATGTTCCGGGACGTGGCTATAATATCCAGGTCCTGTTTCAGCAGGGACTGGACAACGTATTTGCCGATGAACCCGGTGGCGCCTGTAACGAGTACCTTTCTCATGCGAATTGCAATGCAGGGATGGCCGTTACAAATTGGCCGCCCCATTCTTTAATGTAAGCCAGCTGTTGCGTGATTTCTTCCTTAAGGTTCCAGGGAAGGATCAGTACAAAGTCGGGCCGGGCCTTTTTTAGCTGCGCTTCATTTACTACGGGGATATGACTGGCCGGGAGCCATTTATCCTGCTTATGCGGATTGGCATCTACCACAAAATCGATCAGGTCGTTTTTTACACCACAATAATTCAGCAAGGTGTTGCCTTTGGCAGCTGCACCATAAGCGGCAACGGTTTTGCCCGATCGTTTCTGGTCCAGCAGGAACTGCAGCAATTGCTGTTTGATCGTAAATGCTTTTTTCTGAAAACCGGAGTAGTAGGCCATTTCCTGTAAACCGGCTGCTTGTTCTTTTTCTATCAATGCCGCTACCCGGCTGCTAATCGCCTTGGTTGGGTCTTCCTGGTGTTTGGCGTAAATCCGCAACGATCCGCCGTGCGTGGGTAGTTCTTCTACATCGAAGAGTTCCAGACCGGCGGCTTCAAATATCTTCTTCACCGTATAAAAGGAAAGGTAGGAAAAGTGCTCGTGGTAGATAGTGTCAAACTGGTTATTGTCTACCAGCTGCATCAGGTGCGGAAATTCCATGGTGATCACCCCGTTTTCTTTTAACAGGATTTTCATTCCCTCAATAAAGTCCACAATATCCGGTACATGAGCCAGCACATTGTTGCCCAGCAGGAGGTCCGCTTGCTTACCTTCTGTGGCCAGCTGTTGGGCCAAACGTACACCAAAGAAATCCACGACCGAGGGGACGCCTTTTTCCGCGGCCGCCGCGGCGGTATTGGCAGTAGGTTCCACACCCAATACGGGGATGCTTTTCTCTTTAAAATATTGTAAGAGGTAGCCATCATTGCTGGCAATTTCAATAACAAGGGATTGGGCGGTATATCCAAAACGCTCTTGCATTTTTTCTACATAGGCCCTTGCATGCGCCAGCCAGCTGGTAGAGTAGGAGGAGAAGTAGACGTAGCCGCTGTCAAAAATGGCATCTGATTTTTTATACTCATCCACCTGTACCAGGAAGCATTCCGGGCAGGTATATACTTTGAGGGGGTAAAATGTTTCAGGCTCATTCAGGGCTTCCTTTGTTAAAAAAGAGTTAGAAGCCGGTGAGTTACCCAAATCAATAAATACGTTATTAAGTGCTGTTTTGCAAAATCTGCAATTCATCTGTTTATTTTTATAATTTCTTTTTTTTAAATATTCCGGTTCCTTCCTATAACAGGGGATGCTGCCGGTCACGGTCCGATAGTTCAACCACCTCCAGCGGCCATTGTATGCCGATCCTGGGGTCGTTATGCCGCAGGCCCGATTCGGCCGCCTGTGTATAAAATTCCGAATGGCAATAAACGAGCTCTACGTCATCCGTAAGCGCCTGGAAGCCATGTGCAAATCCTTCCGGGATATACATCATCTGCTTGTTTAACGCGGAGATCTCGGCCCCAAACCATTGCAAATGAGTTGGCGAGTTTTCCCGGAGATCCACTATTACATCATAGACAGCGCCTGCAATACAACGTACCAGCTTTATCTCCGCATGGGGCGGTTGCTGAAAATGCAGGCCCCGTACTGTTCCCTTTAAGGCCGTATAAGAGTGATTCATCTGTACCCATTCTTTATGATGACCGATCTCTGCAAAGCTGTTTTTACAGAAGGTGCGCATGAACCATCCGCGGGTATCTCCCAAAACCCTGGGCGTAACCAGGAAACTGCCCGATAAAGGAGTGGAGGTAAATATCATAATGCCATATACCGGTTGATCTGGTTAACGGTAAAGGATGCTGCTGCCGCGGCTGGTTGCCGGTACCAGTCGATGGTCCAGTTAACAGCGTCTTTCGCCGTTAATTTTGGATGCCAGTTTAACTGTTGTTTCGCCTTTTCTATATTCAACTGTAGCAGGTGCGCTTCATGTACGGCCTGCGGGTTGCTGCCATCCTTCCAGCTGCCGCTGCCCCATGCGGCAATTGCTTGTTCGGCGAGCTCTTTTACAGTAAGATGATCGGAAGGCTCTGGTCCAAAATTATAAGCACCGCTGTAAGCAGGATCCTGGTGCAGTGTTGAAGCCAGCAGCAGGTAACCACCCAGTGGTTCCAATACATGCTGCCAGGGACGTACTGCCGCGGGGTTGCGTACAAGGATCGCCTGCTGGTTTTTTAATGCGGTTACAATATCCGGCAGGATCCGGTCTTTGCTAAAGTCGCCGCCACCAATCACATTGCCCGCCCTTACGGAAGCCAATGCCTTTTGATGGTGAACATAGTCTGCCGTATTAAAAAAAGAATTCCGGAAGGAGGCTACAACCAGCTCAGCACAGGCTTTGCTGGCGCTGTAAGGGTCATAACCGCCTAAAGGATCCTCTTCTTTATAAAGGATGTCCTGTTCTTTATTTTCGTATACCTTGTCTGTGGTAATGACCAGTGTTGTACACTTCCCGGTTACTTTTTGCAGGGACTCCAGCAGGTTGGCGGTGCCCGCTACGTTCACTTCAAATGTTTCTGCAGGAATGTCATAGCTCCGGCGCACCAGGGGCTGTGCCGCCAGGTGAAAAATATAATCGGGCTGAAAGGCCGCTATTTCACCGGCCAGTCTTGTTTTGTTGCGGATGTCGGCAATAACAGTTTCGCCGGGGGCAAAGGGTTGTGTTACATTAAAGATACAGGCCGCGTTTTCCGGGGCAAGGGCGTATCCTTTTACCCGGGCGCCCAGTTCCTTTAACCACAACGCCAGCCAGGTGCCTTTAAATCCTGTATGCCCGGTGATGAATACTTTTTTTCCGGAGTAAGCGGTCGTGAGCGCTGCTTTGTTTACCACAGTTTCCATTTTGCGTTGTTGTTTTGCCAGAGCGTTTCCAGTTCGATCTTATCTCTCAATGCATCCATCGGTTTCCAGAACCCGGTATGTTTGAAAGCGGCCAGTTGCCCGGCGTCTGCCAGCTGTTCCAGTGGTTCATCTTCCCACATCATATTGCTCATGTCGCCCTGCAGATAACTGAATACTTCCGGTTTCAATGCAAAAAAGCCTCCGTTGATCCATTTGCTTTCGTCCTTGGCCTTTTCGCGAAAGGCGGATACATTATTGTCCGCGTCCAGCTCCAGTCCGCCAAAACGGGAGTCCATCTGGACGGCGGTAACGGTTGCAATTTTGTTATGCTGCTGATGATAGTTGAGCAACTGCCGGATATTGACATCGCTGACCCCATCCCCATAGGTGAGCATGAAGTCCTCATTGCCGATATATTTTTGTACCTGTTGTAAACGGCCGGCTGTTTTGGTGAGGGTGCCGGTTTCGACCAGGGTTACCTTAAAATTTTCGCTGGCGCTGGCATGGTAGTCGATAGAATTGTTGGCAAGGTCCACCGTGAGGTCTGCGTTGTGTAAAAAGTACTGTGTAAAATATTCTTTTATAACATAGCCTTTGTACCCGAGGCATACAACAAATTCGTTGAACCCGTAGTGGCTGTAGAGTTTCATAATATGCCAGAGGATCGGTTTTCCCCCGATCTCGACCATTGGTTTGGGCCGTACATCGGTTTCTTCTGACAAACGGGTGCCCAATCCCCCTGCAAAAATGACTACTTTCATATCAAATCCTCCGTTTTCTTGTGAGATCAGCAAAAATAGGCCTTATCCCCAGGATTCCGGCTGCCTTAGGGGGCTTAAATCGAATGATTGCTTCAAAAACTGTGCGAAGGTGTTTTTTTGATGTGTAAATGCCATGTTTGCTCTGCAAAAAATAGTAGTGCTAATTATTGCCCGTAGCCGCAACGCGGCGATAATTTCAGGTAAATCCTGTTTCTAAACAGTCTCTGCGCGTAGCTTGGTATATAGTGTGATTGTTGTAATAAAATCGTCCATCCTATTCATAATATCTGCTATGGATGTGTGGCTGCCGTTAATCGCTTTTTTACGAACTTGCCCCTGTCTTATTCAGATTTTATATATTATGAGGAAAAAAGTATATCGTATCGCTTTTTTTATCGCAGCAACGGCCTGCACTGCAGTTCAGGGACAACAAAAAATAGATCTTGCCGGCAATTGGCTGGTAGCGCTTGATTCGGCCAGGGTTTCCTCACCTGCGTTGCCCGAAACAAAAGCATTTAGCCTGCAGGTAGCATTACCCGGCACGCTCGATGATGCAGGCATCGGTTACCCGCCGCGGGTAACTACCGATGTAATGAACAAGGAGGTGATGCGCAACCTGTGGAGAAAGAATCGGTTTGTGGGCACGGCCTGGTACCGGCGGGTGATAGAGGTACCAAAGAGTTTCGGGCAAAAAAAACTGAAGCTGCTGCTGGAACGTGTAATCTGGAAAACCACAGTGTTTATTGATGGTAAAGAACTGGGATCAGCTGCCAGCCTCAGCGCACCGCAGGAGTTTGCGTTGCCGGCTCTTGCTCCTGGCAAACATTCCATTGTACTTAGAGTAAACAACCGTCAGCAATTTTCCATCGGGGATGCCACGCATGCGTATACCGATGGAACACAGATTATATGGAATGGCGTAATTGGAAAAATGGAAATCACCGCGCAGGAACAATCGATCGACGGGGTAATGATCATCCCGGATATAGAGCAAAACAAGGTGTTGTTACAGGTGAAACTGAACGCGGTACAGCACCAGGAGGAAACAAATCATTTGAAGGCTGTTGTTGCTTATAAAGGCAAACCGGTCATATCAAAGAGCATAGTGATGAGCGGAAGCAGCGCCGTTATAGAGCTTCCCATCACGCAGGCAAAACTATGGGATGAGTTTTCGCCCAACCTGTACACGGCCACCGTAAAGCTGCTAAAAGGAACCAGGGTAGCCGATAGCTATACGGGTAATTTTGGTATGCGCCGGCTCAGCAACCGGCATGGTCTTTTGCAAATTAATGAGCACCGCATGTTTTTGCGCGGTACGCTGGAGTGTGCTGTTTTTCCGCTGACCGGTCATCCGCCCATGCAGAAAGCGGGCTGGTTAAAGTTGATGAAAACTGCAAAAAGCTATGGCCTCAATCACCTGCGCTTTCATAGCTGGTGCCCGCCCGAGGCGGCATTTGCTGTAGCGGACTCCCTTGGATTATACCTGCAGGTAGAATTGCCTTTTTGGGCCGGCGTTCCGGAAAAGGAGGATCCCACCCTCCGGTTCCTGAAGCAGGAGGCCGCACGGATCATCAAGAATTATGGCAACCATCCGTCCTTTTGCTTTTTTAGTATGGGCAATGAGCTGGAAGGGAACTTTAACTGGCTGAACGCGCTGGTGCAGGAGCTGAAGAGCCAGGATGCGCGTCATCTTTATACAACCACTTCTTTTTCCTTTGGAAAAGGGAGCTGGCCTCAGCCCGAAGATCAATACTATATTACACAGTGGACCCGCAAGGGCTGGGTGCGCGGGCAAGGTATTTTTAATACCCGGCCGCCCCGCTTTGATGAAGACTACAGGCGTTCCATCGACAGTGTTCCTGTTCCTGTGGTGACCCATGAAATTGGCCAGTATTCGGTATACCCAAATATGAAGGAGATCAGGAAATATACCGGGGTATTGGAGCCGCTTAATTTTATTACGATAAAGAAAGATCTGGAGAAGAAAGGCCTGCTTCCGCTTGCCGGTGATTTTTTAAAGGCCAGCGGAAAACTGGCGGCTGATTTGTATAAGGAGGAGATAGAACGGGCGCTGAAAACGCCCCGCATGAGCGGATTTCAGCTGCTGGACCTGCATGATTTCCCGGGACAAAGCACGGCGCTGGTTGGATTGCTGGATGCTTTCTGGGATAATAAGGGGATCATTGGTGCAAAAGATTTTTCGAAATTCTGCGGGCCTGTAGTGCCGCTGCTGCGGTTTGAAAAAGCGGTATATACCAGTGATGAGACTTTTTCCGGGATTGTCGAAATGGCCAATTTTACAAATGCGCCCTTAAAAAATACAACGGTGATATGGTCTGTAGCCGATGCGGCCGGAAAAAAGCTCGGTGGTGGCGAATGGCAGGCAGGGGATATTCCCGTGGGCAATGGAAACCATGTGGGCAAGCTGGAATATGCATTGAAAAACGTTACCGTTGCAAAAAAGCTCATTGTAAAACTGCAGGTAAAAAATGCGGGATACAGTAACGAATGGCCGGTTTGGGTATATCCTCCAACACCCGTGGTGAAAGCTGATAATGTCTGTTTTACGACCCTGCCCGATGAAGCCTTGCGTCTTTTAGATCAGGGCAAAAATGTCGTCCTCAATCCTGATACGGCAGCTGTGAAGGGTGTAGCAGGACGCTATACCACCGTGTTCTGGAGCCCGGTGCATTTTCCGGATCAGCCGGGAGCGATGGGCTTGCTGATCGATAGTTCCAGCAAGGCGTTTTCCCGATTTCCTACAGAAACCTATTCCACCTGGCAGTGGTGGGATATGGTCCTGCATTCCAAGTCGATGATATTGGATGGCCTGCCGGTAAAAATCAAACCGCTGGTGCGGGTGGTAGATAACTTTTTCAAAAACCGCAGCATGGCCGCACTAATAGAAGTGAAAGCAGGTAAAGGAAAGCTGATCATTTGTTCCATGGATCTTCATACCAACCTGGAGCAGCGCCCTGCTGCCCGGCAACTGCGTTATAGCCTGATGCAATATGCAGGAAGTGATCAATTCAATCCATCGGATGCATTAAGTAACCAGACTATCAAAGGACTGTTTCGATAAGCATGCTTCTGTATTTCAGTGGCAAAGCATAGAATCTCTCCGTTAAAAAACAATGCAAGAAATGTTATGTTTACAAATTTTCCGGGTGCATTCCAAATTGTCGCTGTCATGCTAAATTTATTTCAGCATCTATACATATTGCCGCTCAATAGACCTTGAAACAAGAATAGATCCCGGATCAAGCCCGGGATGACATCTTCGGGGTGACATTACGTTTATGGGAGTGCGACAATTTGGAATGCGCTCAAATTTTCCTTACAGGATATAAATATTTCTTTTTTTGCTAATTTTGCGGGTAAATTAACGATTCGTGCATAGGATAACAGGGGTGCTGAAAAGTTGTTGGCTTAATAAATAAAACATCATGAACCAACATAGAAAAAAAGACGGGTTTAATGCGCAGCGTGCCGTTGTACTGCCCAATATTGTGATAAAGCAATGTGAGCAGCATCCCATTATATCAAACCTGCATATTACGGATATTGGCTACTATCCCAATGCTGAAGGGCATTACCGGTACCGCGAACATGGGTCGCCGCAAAATATCCTTATATATTGCACCAGCGGAAAGGGGTGGGCGAAGATAGGAGGGCGGGAGCTAATCGTTGAACCAGGCGACTACCTGATCCTGCCAAAACAGTGCAAACATATTTACGGCGCCGATGAAGCAACGCCCTGGTCCATTTTTTGGGTCCATTTTAAAGGCAGCAGTGCTGCTCATTTTGTACAGGAGCTTAAAAAAGTCCGCAATGATTTTACCGGGTTTGTTTCCTATGACGAGCGAAGGTTTCAGTTGTTTGACGATATCTATCATACACTTGAAGCGGGCTATAGCATCGACAACCTGAACTATGTAAACATGCAGTTTGGCTATTTTCTTGCAACATTTTGTTACCCGCATATTTTCAAACCGAAAATTGCCCAGGAAGAAAACGAAATTGAAAAGGTTATACGGTTTATGCGCGATAACATTGAAAGAACACTTTCACTTGAAGAGATTGCCGCGCACGTACATCGTTCGGTGTCTCATTTTTGCGCCCTGTTTAAAAAAGGTACCGGATATGCGCCTTTGGAGTATTTTGGCCAGATCAGGATACAGCGGGCCTGTCAGCTGCTTGAGTTTTCGGACCTGCATATAAAGGAAGTGGCCTACCGGCTGGGGTACAGGGATCCCTTCTATTTTTCACGGCTGTTTTCAAAGTTCATGGGCCAGTCCCCGGCCGCATACAGGAAAAGAAAAAAAATTGCCTGAGGATTTCCGTTGATTGCGCGGAATTGCATAGAACTGCCGACTTAAACCAGCGCTTATCAATGCATTCAAATAATTTATAACTCCATAATCCTATAACGGTTTTATAATGTGATAAGGCCATAATACCTGGCGCAAACCCGGATGCTATCGCTTCTATCGTAGTCATAAAATAGTCCATAGATTTCGTTGGTGAATCCATTGCTTTTTTTTTTGATTGCACCTTACTTTGTAAGAAATTAAAAACTTAAAACATCTTGCCATGCGAAAAAAACGAAACCGGCTGCCCGGGCTTGCGTTGCTTCTTTGTATTTTGTCTTGCTGGGGTAATGTGATAGCACAAAACTCAAAAATTACCATTACGGGAAATGTAGTAGATTCAAGTAATGCTAATTTAAGCGGCGCCACCGTTTCTGCCACGGGAAAAACGACGGCAGCAACAAGCACCGACCTCAATGGCAAATTTGTAATTGATGTAGAACCAGGAACGCAACTTATTTTTTCAATGGTGGGCTTTGTAGCACAAACGGTGACCACCACAGCACAAACAAAAGAATTGCAGATAAAACTGCTGCCGGCAAAGTCCGATATGGAAAATGTGGTTATTACTGCATTCGGAAAAAAGCAGGTAAAAGAAGCGGTAGTGGGTTCGGTGGCCACTATTGAGCCGGGAAAGATGATTACTCCGGCCAGCAATCTTACCAATGCCCTGGTAGGCCAGGTAGCGGGAATCATTGGTTTTCAGCAAAGCGGTCAACCAGGCCTTGATAATTCCAACTTTTTTGTAAGAGGGGCTACAACGTTCGGTTACCGGCAGGAGCCTATTATCCTAATTGATAATATTGAGCTTACCAAAGATGATCTGGCCCGCCTGCAGGTAGATGATATTGCCAGTTTTACCATACTGAAAGATGCCAGCTCTACAGCCCTGTATGGCGCCAGGGGGGCGAACGGCGTTATATTGGTGACCACTAAAAGAGGGGCTTCGGGTAAACCAAAGATCGACCTGAGGGTTGACAATGTAATTTCGGAAGCCACCAAAATGATCGACCTGGCGAACCCCATTACCTATATGAACATTTATAACCAGGCAGAGGGTGCAAGACCTCCTTTTAAAGAAGCGTTTTTTACGGCAGATAAAATATACAATACCCAGCAAACGATCAACAATACGCCGGGGAGTAACCGTTATGTATACCCGGCAGTGGACTGGCTGGACCTGCTGTTCAAAAAAAGAACCAGCAACACCAAAGCAACGGCCAACGTAAGCGGCGGCGGTAATACTGCCCGGTATTTTATTTCCGGCACTTACAACGTTGACAACGGAAACCTGAAGCGCAGCCCTATGAATGACTTCAACAATAACGTGCGTTTTAAAACCTACCAATTGAGAGGCAATATCGATATGGATGTTACCAAAACAACGCTGGTTTCGCTTGATCTTTGGGGTAATTTTAATGAATACAGCGGCCCCATCACCAATGATGCCAGCTTTAGCACCGATCTTTATGCTCAGGCTACCCACACCAGCCCGGTTTTGTTTGCGCCCTATTATGAGCCGGACTCGGCCAACCGCCTTACCCAGCATATTCTTTTTGGTAATGGCTTAGGTGCAGGCTCCAGCGGGGGATTTAATGGGTCTTTGCAATATTACAATCCTTATGCCGAAATGTTAAGAGGGTTTAAAACCTTTTCTACATCTACCATGCAGGCTATTTTAAAATTGAATCAAAAGCTCGATTTTATTACCCGGGGTCTTTCCTTTAACGGTTTTTTCAGCACCAACAGGTATGCTTATTTCGATTACCAGATGGCTTACAAGCCCTTCTATTACACAGTACAGCTTCCTTCCGGTTATGACAGAACCAATAATACCTATAGCCTTTACTGGATCAACTCCGCTCCCGGGGAAGCCACGGAGTACCTCATTTATCAGGCCGGTCAAAAGAATGCCACATCAACCGTGCATTTCCAGGGCAACCTGAACTATAGCCGCCGCTTTGGCGATCATAAAATTGATGCCGACCTGGTGGGCATACGTACCCAAAAGCTCAATGCCAACGGTACTGCGCCCAATAGCAATACACCCAGTCTGCAATATGCCTTGCCTTACCGCAACCTGAATTTTGCGGGCAAAATAAACTATACCTATAAAGACCGGTACGTACTGGAACATGGCTTTGGGTACAATGGTACAGAGCGTTTTGCCGAGCATAGCCGGTTTGGTTATTTCCCAACCGGAGGGGTGGCATGGATTGTGTCGAGAGAAAAATTCTGGGGTGATAAAATTTCCAATATCATCAGTTCACTCAAATTAAGAGCATCTGTAGGACTTTCAGGTAACGACAATATCGGCCCCCAGCGTTTTTACTACCTTTCTGATGTATCGCTCGGTGGCGGATTTGGAAGCGGCTCTTTTGCCGGATCGGTTTTTGGCAGCAACAATACCAACATACGTCCGGGTGTAGCTATCAGAAATTACCCCAACCCGGATGTTACCTGGGAACGTTCCACCAGCTTTAACTATGGTATGGATATAACAATAGCCCGCAAGCTGGACATCATTGCAGAGTATTGGACCATGCATAAAAAGAATATCTTATTGGAACGGCTGGTACCCCAATCTACCGGGCTGGAAGCATCATTGTTTGCTAACCTGGGCTCTGCAAAATCGCACGGGGTCGATCTGACGGCCAATTACCTGCAGCAGTTTTCCAGTGATTTAACCGCTCAGTTCATGGGCAACTTCACCTACTCCCAGGGGCGTTATACCAGTTTTGAGGAACCTAACTATATCGAATCCTACAGGTATACCAATGGAAGCATATTGGGTCAACCACGGGGTTATATTGCCGAGCGCCTTTTTGTTGATGACAAGGAAGCCGCCTCATCGCCCAGCCAGGTTTTTCCGGGTGCAACCGGACCTGTTATGGGCGGGGATATTAAATATCGCGATTTGAATGGTGATGGCCGGATAACCGGTGCAGACATGGCGCCCATCGGCTTTCCCGTAACGCCCCAGATCGCATACGGTTTTGGGTTTACACTGCGTTATAAGGCCTTTGACCTGGGAACCCGGTTCCAGGGATCTGCACGTACTTCATTTTTTATTAACCCGCGTACTACAAGTCCCTTTATAGTTCCGCCGGGGCTTCGGGGACAAACTTCGCTGCTGCAGGCTTATGCGGATGACCACTGGTCTTTCGATAACCAGGATATGTACGCGTTGTACCCGCGCATGGCTACCCAGGCCCAGTTAATTGAAAACAACATGCAAACCAGCACCTGGTGGATCAGGAACGGCAGCTATCTTCGTATGAAATATGCTGAGCTGGGATACTCGCTGCCACGGAACCTGGTTGACAAAATGCACCTGACCAAATGCCGTTTATATATGAGTGCCACCAACCTGATCAATTTTACCAACTTTAAATTATGGGATGTGGAAATGGGTGGAAATGCGTTTAACTACCCGCTGCAGCGCCAGTATAGCCTGAGTATTAATATCGGGCTGTAAAATGAAGATTAATATACAGATTTCAAAAATCGTAAAATATGCTTAAAAATAATTCACTTTTAATAAAACTGTTCCTGGGCGGCGTGCTTTTCATCAGCATGGTTTCATCCTGTAAAAAGTTTTTAGATGTAACACCACCGAATGTAGGCACGCTGGACTATGCGTTCAGAAACCGGAACGAAGCCGAAAACTATTTATTTACCTGTTACAATGCGCTTCAATCGCTTTCTTACGCCAGCGATCCGGGCTTTGCTATTTCTTCTGAAATCATCTATCCCCCGGAGCTGGGCGGTATTGCCACTTTTTTGCAAATAGCAAGAGGAAATGCCATGACTACATCGGCTCCTTTATTGAATTACTGGGAAGGGGCGCTTGGGGGCGTCAATCTTTTTCAGGCAATCCGCAAGTGCAATATTATGCTCGAAAATATTGACAAGCCTATTGACCTTACAGCGGGCGAAAAAGCAAGATGGATAGCAGAGGTTAAATTTTTGAAAGCTTATTACATCTATTACCTGGCTCGCATGTATGGGCCCATACCCCTGTATAAAGAAAATTTTCCTATCGATGCTCCTACAGAGGCATTGCAGATAAGAAGGGAACCTGTGGATGAAGTGTTTAAGTATGTGGCACAGCTATTAGACGAAGCGAGCGCCGATTTGCCGCAGCAGATATTAAACCCTGTTGATGAGCTGGGCCGTGTTACGAAGCTGATAGCCCTGTCGGTAAAAGCAGAGGTGTTGGCTACTGCGGCCAGCCCGTTGTTTAATGGAAACCCCGATTACGCTGATTTTAAAGACAAAGAAGGAACACAGCTGTTTAATCCCTCTTTCGATGTTCAGAAATGGACCCGGGCCGCAACGGCTTGCAAGGCCGCTATTGATGAAGCAGCCTTAGTGGGGAAGAGATTGTATGAGTTTGTTCCAAATGCTACTTTTCCGCCTAATCTTTCAGATTCGCTGAAACGGTTGCTGACCATTCAAAACGCCATTACAGAAAAATGGGATATCAACCCCGAGCTGATCTGGGCGCTTAATTTCACCTTCCCCTATCAGCCTCAATGTATGGCACGTATCTATTCGGCTAATTCCGGATCGGAAAACTCTTATGGCGCCCCGGGTACATTTGCTGTTCCGATTGCCACAACGGAGTTGTTCTACACCAATCATGGCGTGCCCATCGAAGAAGATAAAACCTGGGATTATAACGGCCGTTTTAATTTGCGTACCAGCGATGATGCCCATTCCTTTTATATTGTTCCTAATTACAGTACTATAGCAGCCAATTTTAACAGGGAACCCCGATATTATGCCAGTATTGGCTTTGACGGCGGCTACTGGTACGGCGGCGGTACCATCGATCAGAAAGCGATGAAAAGCGTGAAGGCGCAGGGCCCCAATAGCATATCCGGACCAATGGATGCGGCCCGGACCAATATTACCGCCATCTGGCCTAAAAAGCTTGTACATTATCTATCCAATTATATTGATGATAAGCCCGTGAGCATCGAACCTTATCATATGCCCAGGATGCGGTTATCGGGATTGTTCTTATTGTATGCCGAGTGTTTGAACGAGGCAAACGGACCATCGCCGGAGGTATATGAATATATTGATAAAGTGCGGGCTAAAGCGGGATTGAACGGAGTGGTGGCCTCCTGGACCAATTTTTCCAAAACCCCCGGCGCGGTAAGCACCAAAGATGGCATGCGCCGGATCATACATCGCGAGCGGAGATCAGAACTGTGTTTTGAAGCCCAGGCGGGATGGGATTTGCGGAGATGGAAAGAAATGACCGGGCAGCTTTCAAGACCCATGCAGGGATGGAGTATCCGGCAATCGACCCCCCAGACTTTTTATCAGCAGGTAACCCAGTTTATACCGGCTTACACTAACAGAGATTATTTATGGCCTTTGTCGGATGCGGTAATACTTTATAATAAAAAGAATGTTCAGAACCCCCTTTGGTAGTTATCCAAAACAATACAGATATGAAAAATAAAATAATTGTGCCAATTGCGATTTTTGCGGCCTTTCTCTTTGCTTCCTGCACCAAGGCGGGCCAGGGCAACGAAGTAGTTTCAACCGACATGACCAAGCCTCAGCCCGTAAGCAATGTTAGTGTGCAAAATGTCAACGGCGGGGCTGTTATTACTTATACGCTTCCCCGCACACAGAACACTTTATATGTGCAGGCAGATTACACGATCAATGATAAAACCGGCGCTGTTCGCCAAACCAAATCGAGCTACTACAGTGATACTACCGTGGTGGAGGGTTTTGCGGAGTCGAAGGATTACGAGGTAGAACTGAAGGTGGTTACAAGAGCCGGCGTTGCTTCTGATCCCGTTAAAGTAACCGTGCATCCGGACACTCCACCTTATCTGCTTGTGCGTCAGACCCTGAGCCTGAGTCCCGATTTTTCGGGCGTGGCGGCAGCGGCGGAAAATCCCTTAAAGAAAAACATAGGCGTGGTGATGATCTATAATGACCCCGGCTTTGGAAAGTATATTATACGCGAGCAGCGGTATAGCAATTTTGAAGAAATAAAATACAGCACCCGTGGATTGGATACCCTTCCAAAATTGATGGGCGCCTATGTGGCCGATGCCTTTGGCAATGTTTCTGACACCCTTTTTGAAACGATTGAACCCTTGTATGAAGTGCCCCTGGACCGGAACCGGTTTTTTGATTATACCCTGCCAACAGACAAGCCGCCTTATCAGCCAAGCTATGGTGTATTTAAACTCTATAATGGTATTGTGGCCCAGGAAGACTGCTGGCATACAGCTATCTTGCAGGGGGCCGATAATACGTTCCCTTATACCTGCACTTTTGGTATCGGACTAAAGGCGAAGTTGAGCCGCTTTACCATCTGGGACCGGCCATTTCCAGGCAGGTACTGGGGCGGGGAAAATGCTAAAGTATTCTCCATCTGGGGATCCGATAAGGATCAGCCTGCAGACCGTGCGCTGCTTCCCGGGCAGCCCGAAGGAACGGTAATGGGGGATTGGGTGAACCTTGGCAATTACAGGTTTCCTGATCCGCCATCGGGTAACCAGGCCAGCCCCGGAACTGTAACATCGGCAGATATTGCATTCTGGAATGCCGGCATAGAATTTAATATTCCTATTTCCGCAATACCGGTAAAATATATACGTTTTGCGCTGGAACAAAACTGGGGCGGCAGTAACTATGGGGCTGTATCCGAGCTGCGGTTTTATGGTGATCCAAGATTGAGATAATCCGAATTAACAGACTAAAATATTTGATATGAACTTTAAAATAATAACCCTGCTGGCAATCCTGTTTTGTTTAACGGCTTGTGAAAAGGAGGGGTATAACTACGATAAATATCTAAATGGCAGGGAAATAACGTATACCGGTACGGTGAGCAACCTTAAGGCTAACCCGGGCAATCAGCGCGTTCAGCTCACCTGGAACCCCAGCTCAGACCCCACCATTGTAAAATACGTGATCCGGTACAACAGCCAGCGTGACTCGATAGTGGTAAACGCCAATGGCGAAACAACGGCACAAACTGTTAAAGCATATATTCCTGGGTTGGGTGAATATGTACAGGAATTTACACTATATACGTACGATGCGGCCGGCAACAAATCCATTGGCCAAACGATTACTGCTGTAAGGGTATATGGTCCCATTTATAGCAGTACCCTTCGTAACCGCCCATCATCCGGCGCCGGCTTCGACAATAGTGGAAATGTTTTAATTAATTTCACCGCCGCATTGGACACGGTTAATACCACCACCAGGCTTACCTACAAAAACACGGCGGGTGCCATAACCAATGTGTTGTTACATCCCGATTCCTTAAAAGTGGCGCTGCCAGGGTGGAAAGACGGAGAAAATGTACTGATACAGTCTGCTTATGTGCCCGTTAGAAATTCGGTAGATACTTTTTGGGTTTCCTATTCCGATACACTAAAAGGAAAAGATATTTTTTATAGTGCCCGGGTTGCCGGCAGCTTCACCTGCACCGGCACGCTTGAGCGCCAGCCCAATCCCGTTGAAGCCGTTAATGAAAATAAAGATATTTCCTACCAGGGTAATAATATCTTTAAAACAATTTTACCGGTATTTAATAACTCGGGGCTCACCCTCTACCTGCGTGTAAATGACGATAACAGTGTTACCATTATGCCCAATAGCGGTTCAGAAGCCAGTGTTGCCATAACCGCAGACGGGCCATGCAGCTTTGACCCGGTTGCAAAAAAATTCCTGGTCAATTTTACCTATACCAATACTTCCAACCTGTTTAGACGCGGAAGTATTGTGTACACAAGAAACTTGTGAATTTTGCCACAGATGCACCCATAAAATGCTGCATCCATGGCAGTCAGACAAACGAGGGCCCGCCTGCTTTTTAACGGGTGGGCTCTTTTTGTGTATTGTGGGTTGTATTCGTTGCTTTTGTCATTGTATTTTATCATTCATGAAAAAAATATTTCTACTCTTCGTTGCCCTTCTGTACATTTTATGCACCGCAGCCCAGCAGGCTATTTCGCTTAAAGGCAAATGGCGCGTGGGATTAGATAGCACCATTACCGAACCGCCGCCGGCTACAGGAGGGGGATCATTTTTTAAGTATACCATTCAACTCCCCGGAAGCCTGGACGAAGCAGGACTTGGAAACAGAGTGACGAACCTGCGTTTAGATGTGCTGAACCGCAAAGTCGCTTATACCGGTCCGGCATGGTATCACCGCACCATTACCATTCCTGTATCCTGGAAACAGAAGACTACTGTGCTTTTTATAGAACGGGCATTGTGGAAAGTGAATGTTTGGGTAGACGGAAAAAAGACACAGGATTTTGGTGAGCGCCTGCTTACCCCCAACAGGATAAAACTTGGCGTGTTATCGCCGGGCCAACATACACTGGTGGTTTGCGTGGATAACAGGCCGCTCTATAATATTGGTATCTGGAGCCATGCATACTCAGATATGATGCAAACCATTTGGAATGGTATGATTGGCCGTCTGGAACTGCAGGCGCAGGATAAAACTTCCATCAGTAATATAAAGGTTTATCCTTCGGCTGCAGAGAAAAAAATTACTGTGTCGCTTACCAAACATGGTTCGTCATCTGTTGCCGTAGCGTATACTCTCATGGAAAAAAAATCAAAAAAAATCCTTGCCCATGGTAAAAAGACCGGTACTGATTTTGAGATCCAGCTTCTCTCTCCCCGCCTTTGGGATGAGTTTGATCCATTTTTATATACGCTTATCATAAAAAATGGAGCGCAGGTAATAGCGCAGGATATCGGTTTCAGAAATATAACAACAGCAAATGGCCAGTTTATTATTAATGGTCGGCCGGTATTGATGCGGGGTACGCACGATGGCGGCATTTTTCCGCTCACCGGCTATCCCTCCTGTGATGTAAAGGACTGGCAACGGATTTTTTCGATCTGCAAATCCTACGGTCTTAACCATGTACGGTTTCATAGCTGGACACCGCCGCGTGCTGCATTTGAAGCGGCCGATGAAGCGGGTATTTACCTGCAATGCGAATTGCCATTTTTTGGCAATGAGGCGCCACCCATGGGCGCCGATACGGCCCGTGATCATTACTTAAAACGGGAGCTGAAAAGTGTATTAGATGCCTATGGCAATCATCCTTCATTTTGCATGGTGGCTATGGGCAATGAACTGCGGGGCAATTATAAAGTACTGGACGACCTGGTACAACAGGGGAAAACCTACGACCCCCGCCACCTTTATACCCGGGTATCCAACCCCGAAGCCGGGGGTAAATTTGAAGCCGGCCCTTACGATGATTTTTTGGTGCTGCATGCTTATCGCAAAGATGGTCGCCGGTATATGCGCCGTGGCGAAGAAATTTTTGATTTTGAAAAACCAGCTACGTTGTCTGACTACAGGGCTCCCGCCAAAGTACCCGTTATATCACACGAAGTAGGGCAGTGGTTTATATACCCCGGCTATAATGAAATAAAAAAGTATGCGGGTGTTCTTACGGTGCCGCATTACCAACAGTTTAGAACATTGATGGAAAAAAATGGTATGAAGGGCATGGATGCTTATTTTCAACAGGCATCGGGCAGGTTTGTTACTGAGTTGTATAAGGAGGAAATAGAGCGGCAGCTGCGCACGCCGGGTTATGGCGGGTTTCAGCTGCTCGATCTTCACGATTATCCGGGACAGGGTGTGGCGCTGGATGGCATACTGGATGCTTTTTGGGACTCTAAAGGTTTGGTAAAACCTACGGCATTTCGCCGGTTTTGCAGCGAGGCCGTACCGCTGCTGAGGATGAAAAAACGGGTATGGCAAACTGCTGAAACTTTTAACGCCAGTGCTGAAATAGCCTACTATGCAAAAAATAAAACACTGAAATTATTTCCCCAGTGGGAGGTTACTGACAGTGCGGGCCGCATATTGTATAACGGATCGCTGCCCGCCACTACGGTCACCAGCGGCTCATTACAGCAGTTGGGCGATGTCTCCTTTCCATTAGACAAGATTACAACAGCGCAAAAACTGACTATTACCGTTTTAGCAAAAGGCACGCCATATCAAAACAGCTGGAATATATGGGTATACCCTGCAATAAAAGAACTTTATACTGATATCCTAATTGCAGATACTCTGGATGCGGCAACCTCTGCTGCCTTGCAAGCAGGTAAAAAAATATTGCTGCTTACTGGCGCTCTGCAGAAAGCAAGACCGTTAAGATTTCCTACGCCATTCTGGAATACGCAATTGTTCCCGGATCAGCCTTCGGGCTGCGGCATATTGTGCAATCCTGCGCATCCGGCCTTTAAAGATTTTCCTACAGATTTTTACAGCAACTGGCAGTGGTGGGAGCTGTTGCATGCCCGCACGGCCAGCTACAGCCGTCCGCCGGCATCGGCAAAGCGTTCTGTTGTGTTAAATAAGCTCCCGCAAAATTACAAACCCTTGGTACAGGTAATTGACGATCCCTGGCATGGCAATAAACTGGGCGTGGTGTTTGAGCTGAAGATAGGTTCCGGCAAATTGTTGGTTTGTACCCTGGATATCAGCAGCAATCTTAGCGAACGGATTGTAGCGCGGCAACTAAGGTACTCCTTGCTGAACTATATGAGCAGCACGGCTTTCAGCCCGGTACAGGAATTGACTGCGGAAGAAGTTAGGGGATTGTTGTATTAGGTGTTCAAAAGTCGCTTTACAGCACAATGTCGTTCTCCCGGGTCCGAAGATGTCATCCCGGGCTTGACCCGGGATCTATTCCCGTTTCAGCATCTATAGACGAACCATCATCTTTAAATGCCGAAACAATCCCGATCGCCATCCTATCGTGTGGACACGTTTCGGGAGATTGATCGGTTATCACGAATAAAGATTACGATGGGGAGCCTGTAACATACAATAGAATGCATCGGAACACAGACTTTCATTCCGCAAAGAACATGGGCGGCAAGTTAACTTTTGTCCCTGGGAGCTGCAGTGCAGCGCTGTTCCTGTTAGTAAACGACCATACGGGTAATAAAGGTGCCCGCCCGATGACCAGTCGGACGGGCAGCGCACCGGTAATCATTGCGGGTAGTACAAGCCCCGCGTACGAAATTACCGCCGCGCTGCGGCTAAGGGAAGTTTTAGATACTCATAGTTATAAGGGTTAACGGCGCGCTGCGCCTGTTTGCCATTAAGAGATGAGGTCTTTTGGATCTGAAAGGCCTACGCTGCTGTATTTTATGGGAATAGGTCTTTTCTTATCTTGACGCACATGCCCGCCCCTTCGGGTAAATTCAGGGCAGGCTCCGGGGAATATTGCAGCTCCTTCAATTTCATACTATTTCAATGTGATATTCGCTATTAAACGGTCGCAGATCCGGCGAAGACAAAGCATCTGGCATTTCTACTATTTTCAGTAGATGTGTCCACACGATAGGATCGCTCGGGACGGCATGACAAAACAGCGACTTTTGATACAGCCCCTTTAAGATAACAACGTGCCAACGGTGCTTACCAGGATTAAGCAAATATCATTTTTAAACAGCTTCTAAAAACTCCAATCGTTTTATACCGAAATTATTCTTCTTCTACCACTATGAGTTGGTTTACCAATAGGGGTGCCGCGCCGTCAGATACAAGCTGTATGGCAACTTTGCCATCATTCGTATCTTCTCGCATCATAAATATTTTAATCCATTTACCGGTTACCGGTATGTCCCCGGTTTTAAGTTCACGTCCTTCCACAGTAATCGTACCTTCTCCTTTACGTTTAGGATCGTTGATCAGATGAAAGTATATATAGCCTTTTACTCCGGCAGGCGGCTGTAAGTTTATGGAAAAATTAGTGCCATCCCAGGCTGTACCCGAAGGGTGGATTACAGAATAGGCGGTACCTGCAATATGGTACTGGTATTTTTTATTTACTAAAATACTGTCATCCGCTGCTTCCCAATATTTTGCTTTTGCTGCTTTGGCGCCTCCCCTGATAAAAAGAGCGGCGTTTTTAAATTGATCTGGCAAAGGAGCGGATGATGTAGCCTGGGGTATAGATGCTAATTTTTCTTTTAGCAAAGCAAGCGGTAATTCATCTTTGGGCGCAAATGCCGGGGTTTTCATGTAAGAAGTCAAACTGTAAAAAAGCTGTTGCGCATAAGCATTATTTTCCTGCTGAAGGGCATAGCCGCATACCAGCAATTTACCATTGCCTGCTTTGGTTTCGAAAATACTGCCCAGTTTTTCGTTGTAATGAAAGTCCGAAACCGGCTGCGCCAGTGGCTGATAGTCCTTCGGCATGTTGGACAGGTTAAAGTATTTCGCTCCCGGTGTTATTTTGAACCATTGCCAGCTGGTAAAACTTTCTGTTGGGAAATAGTTAAAGGCTTCGCTTTTATTATTGATAAAGGAGCCCAGTGTTTGGTTGCTTTGCCCCGGAAAGAAGCTGGCGCTCCAGAACAGCGGCGTAAACGATACCGGCGCCGATGTGGCTTTTGTACCCAGCTTGCTGGCAAGCAGCAATACTTTTCCTCCTCCGGCTAAAACACTGTCCACGCTTGCATCCCATTGGGTAGCTACATAAATGCCATCAGTAGTAACCGTTTTTTCTTTTGCTTCAGGGAAAACAAAAAAGGGCCAACTGTTGCTGTAACTTTCATCTTCAAAATATAATTTGAATGTATACTGAGCGGCTTTATCGGGGAAGCTGTTAAGCGGCAGGGAAAGGCTGCCGGCTTTGATGAGCAGGCCCTGCGGAAAAATGTGCTGCCCAGCTAAACCTTTATGCATCAGGTTTCCGGCCGCATCCGCTATGGTCCATACTAATTTTTTTTGAATATCCGTCTTATAATGATTGGCCAATTCCATATCCAGCTTTAAGGTGTCGCCACGCGTATAAGTAAAACTTGCCGTGCGTATTAATGGCACAACGGTGTTGCTGTATCCCTTAAATTCCTTTGCAGGGGTGGTGCCCTTGTCATCCCAAAAACAATCCAGCCAGCCAATTAATGCTTCGCCCTGACCCTGGTAGTCCTGCATGCTCAGCAATTGAAAACCCGCGCTGGACGGAACCAGTGTAATATTCTCCACCAGGTTTTTATACAGCAGTTGCTGCAGGCGGCCTGTTGACTGGTGAAACTTTTCGTCCATGGCTACAACACCATTCTTTTCAGCAGCGGCTTTAAAGCCCTCAAGGTTTCGTGCTTTCAATACACCCGTATACTTGTCTATTTCTTTCCATTGGGGGTACACGGGTACCTGTCCCACCTCATGCGCAATAATAGGAATGGTGGCTTTGCTATAGTTGTTTTCTAATCCTGCATCGGTTTTGTTGAGGCTATAGCCGTAAGTGCCGCCGATGTTGGGGATATTATGCGTTACCATATAATCATCGGCGGTTGTGATTTTGCGGGCAGTAGAAACCGCGTACAGCCGGCGCGGATCTTCCTGTTTAACTTTTTCAATCCATTGTTGCATTACGTTAAAATCAGAATTACCCAATTCATTGCCAATACAGAAAAACAGAAAAGAAGGGTGGTTGCCATATTCCTCCAGCACGCGGTTCATTTCTGCCTGTACAAAGGCATCGGCATCCGCGTTATGACCCAACCCCTGCGGGTAGCCCTTGGTATTCATTTCCGGGCGGTCCTTTTGTTCGCCCGCCATCCACCAGTCGAGCCAGATGATTTCTGTTTGTATGTAAATACCCACTTTGTCGGCCGCCTCAAAAGCTGCTTCCGGCGGTGTCCAGGAATGAAACCGTACCGTATTGAGCCCATAGTCTTTATACTTTTTAAAAATGGACTCCCAGTCTTTCACATTGCAAGAGGGGTAACCGGTTAGGGGAAAATGTACACAGTCGAGGTTACCCCGGATAAAAGTGGTCCTGTTGTTAATGAGGATTTTGTGCTGCGTTGTTGATATTTTTCTAAACCCTATTTTATCTTTCCATACAGTGATATGGCCTTCCTGCCTGGCGGTAAGCGTTACCTCGTAAAGGTTGGGCGTAAATTCATCCCAGTTTTTTACCCCTGTCAATTTATTTACAAGGAACGTGACTTTGTTTTCACCCTGTTTGGCGGTAAACGGTTGCGCTGATTTTTTTAACAGCGCTCCTGTTTTTGCGTCTTTAATGGTAACAGAAAGTGTAAGGTTTCTGGCTGCTGCGTTGGATAAAAAAACTTCAAGGCGCAGTGCTTCTTTTTCCGCATCGGGGTAGGTTTTTACCTGGCTGATGGCAAGGCTGGCCGCCTGTAATTCGATACGCCCCACGATCCCGTTCCAGATGCTTTGTGTATATTCAGTATAGCCGTGGCCTTTGTCGCCTATATTGTGGATTAAATCATTATTAATACAAATATCCAGGGTATGCGTTCCGGGTTTTAGCCGGCCTAAACGGTGGCGATGTGGCACATACAAAGGCGAAAGTGTAGAAATTTCCCTGCCATCTACAAATACTTTGCTCTCCCATAGAACCCGCTCCAGGTACAGGCTGATGTCTTTGCCGGCCCAGTTGACGGGAATCGTAATTTGCCGCCGGTACCAGGCGGGGCCAATGTATTTGTAAACCCTTGTGAGAATGCCATAATCCGAACCGCTGGTTTTAATACCCAATTTTGCCTCATCGGTGGTCCCCGGCAATTGTATCCTGCTGCTATAGGTTGGAGGTCGTTGATTTTTTATATAATAACTGCTGTCGGGGTCAAGCTGCACCTGCCAGTTGCCCGCCAGCGAAATTTTTTCCTGTGTATGACTAAACAGGGCGGCTGTACAAAAAA
This sequence comes from Niabella hirudinis, assembly GCF_051201075.1. Taxonomy (NCBI): domain Bacteria; kingdom Pseudomonadati; phylum Bacteroidota; class Chitinophagia; order Chitinophagales; family Chitinophagaceae; genus Niabella; species Niabella hirudinis. The sequence continues at coordinate 388,638 of NZ_JBPEHJ010000004.1, read as the reverse complement.
CGAACAAGAGCGATAATTGCTTCATATATAGTTGTTTTCTTTGTGCAGGCAAGATCGTAAAAAAAAACGTGGTGGCTGGTAATTGGGCATGGCTTATCTTATGAAAAAAATGGACAAAAAAACGAATAATGATTTGTTTGTATTTCTGCATCCCGGGCACCTGCATATGCAGTAAGTTAAGAAACGTATTCCCGGCACTGTAGGAGCATCGTGTTTATTGTACAACGTGCGGAGGAATCCCGCTTTGACGGGCGTTGCGTAAACAAGAATTCCATTTTTAAACAGCATTTAAAAAATGGAACCTCAGGTAGCTACATGGACTACCTCGATATTTAAAAGTTTTCCCAGTTTTTCAATTTTGGACGCGATATGCCCGACTCCCACAGCACAATGGTGCGCCGGTCCCTGTGCGTTCCAGTTATTGACAAAGTTTCTTGCCCCGGACGGAAACCGGTAACGGCTGTTGGTATTGCCGATCTGTAAAATGGGGCCGGCTACGGATTCCGCTTCGGCTACCAGCAGCATTAGTTTGCCTTCTGCAGTTTCCACTACAGAAAGTAAGGTTACAGGGCCCTGCTTTACACTCATTTCAACAGACAGCCCTTTGCCTACTTTTCCGTGATATACTACCAGCGGGCGTACTTTTGTTTTCCCTTCGGCAATAGCCAGGTGGCCGGGGCCATCATGCCCCATTAGCACTACATCGTCTTTAAAATCCATGGCGTAATACTCCGTAAACGATCCGCCCGCGCCAAAACGATCCATGATCTTCATAGCCTGGGCATTTTTTATTTCATACTCGCCTGCAACGGGAACGCCTCTGGCCGTAAGCAGGGAGTTGCCCAGGATGATGGAACTCATGGTGTCTTCGTTTTCCGTATTTCCGGTTCCTTTATAATAGTAGGCAATGGAGCCGAGCTGATACTGCGCCACAAGCTGATCCAGCGCAATGGATGTTCTTGCCGCCCGTTCTAACTCGCTTTCCAGGCAATCGGGCTGCACTTCGAAGGTTTTCCTGAAGAGGGTTATCCGTTCTGCAATGGCTTCGTCTGTAATTTCTTTGCGCAAGGCAGACAGTTCATCCACTTCCAGCAGCTCTATATGCCCGCCAAAATGGGCGTACTGCCGGGTTAGGTCGGTATAAATATCCAGCATGCCGCTGTAGTAATGTCCCAGGCATCCCATCCGGTTATGAGCCATTGTATGCGCCACTTTTGCGGCAGCTACCCATTCCTCTATTTCAAGCCAGCAGGCTTTATCGTTGTGCAGCATGCCGGTTACCTGGTGAAAAGATATGCCGGTACGTTTAAATACGTTTGCTATTTCGGGCACCGGGCAGGCGGAGCACCAGGCCAGCCATTCCCCGGTCATTTTGGTACGGTCATTCATGGCATTAAAACCGGCATAGTCGATATGTGCCCCGGGCGCAAGATTTAAAATGATGACCGGTACTTTTGCGCGCTGTACAGCAGGGAGCACGGTAGAGGAAAGGGCATAGGTGGTCACGTACAGGAAAATCAGTTCGGTTTCTTCCCTGCGAAACAGGCTGCCGGCGGCAAAGGCCTTGTCTACCGTATCTACCAGCCCGGCATTGATGACTTTGGTGTGCATGGCGCTGATCTTTTCTTCTACAATACCGAGGTACCCTTGCAGCCGTTGCTCCAGTCCTTCAAACTGCTCCCAGTACGCGTCCAGGCCGATACCCATTAATCCGATTTTTAAAATAGTGGGTTCCATGTTTTTTTATGATGAACGTTAAAATAATTGTTATTTAATCTTCCCGGTTCCGGAATAGCCGGATGTTGTTGAGCCCATAGTCGAACAGGAGGTATTTATCGCCTGAAGGATATTCCGTTACACCGTTCCAGCTGTCGGGGCCGGTATAGCCCGGGCGATACGATTTATAATGAGGCCCCATCAGGTTGCGCAAACTGCCTGCTACTTTTACCTCAACCGTATTGGATCCTTTTTTTAATAGATTTGAAACATCAAGCTGGTAGGGCTCCGCGTATACGATGCCTGCGTCCTTTCCGTTTACGGTTACAGCGGCCACGGATCCTTTTAAAGAATCTAGCCGGAGAGAATAGCTACCGCCCGTTGTTGCGAGGGTGAATGCTTTCTGATATACAATGGTATGGCCATACATGGGAAGTCCCTGTTTTCGCCAGCTCCCGGTGGTCAGCGGCTGGGGCGCTGCGATCCTCCAGCCCTTTACATCCGGCTCCAGGTTATAGTCTCCGAGGAGGAAAAGCGGACCGATCTCTGCATAAATGCGCATGGGATCAATAGAGAGGGACAGGGTATTGGCTCCCGGTTTCAGGTAAGATCCCACCTGTAAAACGGTAAAGGACCGGTCCATCCACCAATCGTTGTCAGGGGATAGCTTTTTGCCATTGATGCGGATATCGTTCCAAAGGTCTCCCTGTTCAACAACGGCCCTGAAATTTTTGGTGGTCACATTTTTATCGATATTGAAATGATACGATACCGTGAAGCCGGAGCCCCTGGAGAAGGTATCCCGCTGTACAAAATCGGTCTTAAACTGCATCTGGTGGTCCCAGGGATCCCTGGGGAAGCCGTTTTCTGTAAATACCAGCTGGGTGGCATCTTTTACATGGATGTCTTTTCTTTCCTTTTCCCGGACCCGGAGATCACAGAAATCGATCATCAGCGTATTTTCCGCCGGGCGTTGTACCTGTATGGTGCTGCCCGGAACTTCAGTGCCGTTACCGGGGATTGGGTAAGTGCCGGTGGTCTTTTGTTCGCTGTCTGCAATAAAAAACAATATACTGCCGGCAGGAGGAATATCAAATGTAAAGCGGGTAGTTTGTTCCTGCATGCCCGCGGGATATTTCAGCGTAGCGCCGGTATGCAGATCCAATACCAGGATGTGTTTTTTGCCTTTTATGGTTACATCTCCCGCTGCGGATTGTGTGAGATTGGCATTGGATAAAAATAACAGCTGACCATCGTTGATGATCCGCCGGTGGTGCAGGAGACTGCCGCCTTCCGGAGCAGGCGCGGCCATGTGGATGTTGAAATCTGGAGACCGGAATACCTGTTTCATAAACGAAGGATCGGGCTGTGTGTATATGGTAACGCCCTGCTGGTTGCCGGAGAAGCGTTCGCCGGGTGTCATGGCTGCACCATCGATGCAGCTTAACGGGTTAAACAGGACCAGCCGGCCACCATTGGCAACAAATCGCCTCAGCAATAAATAGGTTTCTTTATTTACGTTTTCCATTCCGGGGGGAATGATCACTGTTGTATAAGAAGCGTAACCGATCCGGAACAGGTTTTTATCGACAGCGCCATGATCTTTGATGATATTCTCGGAACCAAGATCGTATTCGGCCTGTGCCTTTTCAAGACGGGTTATGAAAGACTGGAACTGGTTGCCTGTTTCAAAGAATCGTTCATTGCTTTTAACCCGGCTGTGATACATCCAGGCGGTAGTGGTAGGTTCAATGATCAGCACGTTGTTTTTTTGTACGCCCCGGGAAAGCGCATAGGAAAGGCGGGCAAAATATTCGTTCAGCGGCCGGTAATAGAGCCACCAGGAATTCTGATAAGAGAAGGTGGTCGGATAGTCATATTTCCGGGCCCCGGCCATGCTCATCCAGGCCAGATGCTGGTTCATGAAGTTGACACCCAGTGCTGCCTGCCAGTCGCCCAGGCGCTTCATATCTTTAAAGGTCAGGTCCCATCCGGCCCCGCCGTAGGTTTCACAAAGGGTGCGTTCCTTACCCAGCTGGTTGGCCACACTGGCCAGTTCTTTTACCGAACGGATATTGCCAAACTGTGCATTGGGGCTGGATTCATTGAACTGGTTAAACAGCATGTCGATACCGGGCTGGTCATGCCAGGCGTACATCGCCATATTATCGGGACCTTCACCCGGGTCGGGCCAGCCGTGCTCCCAATAATGGCCGGTCCATTTTAAATTATTTTTTTGAGTGAACGCCTGCATGGGTTTCGACCACCGGTCGATGAACAACTGGAGCAGCGTTTCCTGGTAATTGTGCCTGATCCTTCGCCAGTCGCCGGTTTCTTCAAAAAGGGAAGGCAGCTGTGGTACCAGGTCATAGCCCCATTTTTGACGGAATGCTGTAAAGAGATCCGGGGTCCACCGGGTGGTCTGGCTGCCATGGGTAGGAATGCTGGGCTCATCGGAGAAGGTACCGGGAACCGTTTTGCCGAATGCCTCTCCAAATGCTTTTTTATAAGGGGTAAAAGTCACCTCAATAAACTTTTCGGTAACCCCTTTTACAAGCAGGTCTACCAGGGGATAGTTGGGCGGTCCTACCATTCCCGCCTGGGGTGTATAGCTTTGTTTGCGAAACAGGTAGTAGTCGCCTTTGTTGTCCGCGGATGTTGCGGCCCGGCTGGTTATATCTGTGAAGTGATCACCTTCTTTTTTTAAACAGATAAAATAAGCATTTCGGTCTTTTGGGATCGTATCGGATTTGAAGAGCTGAAGCATCTGTCCCTGGTTGTAAGATTCGGGCATTTGATCGGGCACCAGCCCCCCGGCAAACCCGGTTGGGTAGGAATTCTCATCATAGATCCATACCTGCATATCCAGTGCTGCTGCTTTTTGAACAGCGTGTTTATAGAGCGAGAGCCATTCGTTACCCAGGTATTCTGTTATCAGCCCGGGGCGGGGATGTATAAATACGCCTCCAAAGGCATTGGCTTTAAACTCCTGCAGCATAGAGTCGATGATGGCGGTTGTAACTTTGGTGTTCCACACCCACAGGGGGGCAGTCTGGAATTCTTTTCCGGGGTTGACGAACTGGCGGCTGACGGTTGCGAACGAAACCGGGAGGCGGGGCGGCATTAGTGATTGTGCTGCTATACCGGCTGGCAGCAGGGATGCAGCGCACATTGTTCCTGAAAAAGAAAGTAGCCTGCACCTGTTTAAAATAGTAGTCCGGATTTTTTTAATCATTTTTTCTTTTAAACGTTCATGTTGATTGTTTCGGGAATATTCAGGGTGTGCTTACCAGGGTTACCGGGCCCAATAAGCCGGAGCTGATGAGCGGATCTTCTTTTTTATATGGGTTAAACGTAGTAAAAGTATATCGTTTGCTGGTTCTGGGTTTGCCTTCAAGCAGCCAGGCCGGCCATTTTCCCTTTTGTACACCGTCATCCGGAAACTGCTGGTCGCCAATGAGCCGGTTGATCCAGAGATTGGCCACCTGGATCTCCAGCTGATTGTTTTTTGTCTGAAGCCACCGGGTTATGTCCACGCGCCAGGGCGCCGTCCATAATACGCCAAGATCCTGCCCGTTCAACAGCACTCTTGCCAATTGTTTTACGGATCCGAGATCGAGGTAAACAGCCCCTTTTTTATTGGCTGCCAGCGGTGCATCAAATGTTTTGCGGTATACGGCGATGCCGGAGTAATGCCGGATGCCCGCATCGGCATTTTTAGTCCAATCTGATAAATGGCTGAAAGAGGTACGGGTGGGCCCTCCCCATTTGGGATCAAAAGAAACACTCCAGCTGCCCGCCAGCGTATCGGTTTGCAAAGGTCTGTTGGGGAATGTGCTCCGGGCATCGGGGGGTGTATCTGTAAACACGATAAAATAACTTTGTGCCGATGCAAATGATATGTTGAGGGATACCTGCTGATCTTCCCTGCTTAGCGGTTCCAGCCGCTCAAACTGGCCATTCAACGGATCCCAGCATTCGGCATATTTCTTTTTTGTCCGGAACCGGCATCCGGCTGTAAAAGCGTTTTCCGTGGTGTTGGAAACAAAAAAAAGATCGGCGTCAGGCAATTGGCGCTGGGTGTAGCGCAGCGGCCGGTTGCTGCTAAAGTTCTCACTCAGGTTCTTCGATCGCAAAATGCCGGCCAGTACCTCGTAGTTACAATAAAGATCATCCATTTGTTGCTCCAGGTTACTTCCCCAGATGATGCGCCCCCTGCCATAGGTGCGTACGGTCATCGCTGTTCTTTGAGAAAGCGGCCCCCACAGGGTAGCTGCCAGTTTGCGCACAGTGGCATCGCTTGCAGGATAACCGGAGAGGCCCGGTGCTTTTTGAGGCGGCGGACCAACAATAGTGGCGCCTTCCTGTACCATGTGGGTTATTTTTTGAAGCAATGAAACCGACATGGCAGGGTAACGGGGCAATATCAGCAATTGATAGGATGCTCCGCCGGGAAAACAAATTTTGCCATTTTGTACCCGGGCTTTTTGGAGCAGACCAGGCGGGCAGGCATCAAAATTATACCCTTTACGGTCCCGCAGATAGGCATCTCCTTTTAGGGCGGATACAGGTGGGGTAAATACAAACGGGGCTTCCTCCGGCGTAAGGTACAGGATGTCCGCAACCGTATTGCCCTGCTGCAGCAGGTAAGAACAGCGGGCAATATATTGATGGTAACCATCGGCCATCGGCCACCAGGTCTGGTTGCGGTTCCATTGTACGCCGTAGGGCCCCATGGTCATGCCGGGTTTCAATGAATCGGCCAGTGGCTGACTTTGGTAGGTATGGTAGAAGAATTTATTGATGCCCGCGGCAAAGGCCCAGTCGCCCTGGTTTTTCATCGATCCGGGATATTGTTTCCAGGCCTCATCATTCTGTGCCGTAAATGCCTCTGCTGCTATTACCGGCTTGTTTTGCAGATGCCCCAGGGAAGTGGCTTCTGCACAGCTGAACTGGGTATTGAATCCAAAGCCCTTACTCCAGAATTCACACATCGGTATATCCGCGATGGCGCCCAGCTCCAGGTCTGCCGTGGGGTTCATGTCGTAGGGCTCAATAGACAGCCGCAGCCCGTTTCGGTAAGCATATTTTTTAACTTGTAATGCATGGCGCTCCAATACCAGGTCCATAGCTGTTTTACGCAGATCCCAGAGAAAGCGGTCGCTGATCTCCGCATTGTTGATGATGCGGCCGGCATATACCGGGTAAAAGGGGAGGGGATCATAGCCCCTTCTTTTTTTGAATTCCTGCCGGAAATTTTTGGTCCAGTTTTGTGCGCCCATTTCCCAGCTGTCGATATGGAGAAATTTGAGGCCGCCTTTGTCTTTTGAGTTAACGGCCCCGATTTTTTTCAGGATTTTGCCTACGTAAAAATCCAGGTGTTTATTGAGCGCCGCGGTGTCAAATTTATCGGCTTCAAAACCCAGGCCCGGCAGGGGGGCAGGCCGGGTGACGGCACCGTTGTTCCGCACGCCAAAGCGCATTACGATCCAGGTACCGGAATGCGGCTTCCAGTTGAGTTTTCCATCAGCCGTCAGGTGGTCTGTAATGTCGATGACTGTGTTTTTTTGAACCGCTTTTTTTTCGGGTATTTTGTTGCCGGCAACCGGCGGATAATAGGCCGGTACATCTTTGAAGGAGCTAAAAGGAGCCCGGTAATAGAGTGCCCGGTAATCCGCATCGGCGATGGAATCTTTTGAGGCAGGAGCCGGGAACGCCAGCACGGCTACATCGCGGTAAAAGTTGTTCCGTATTTGTGTTAGCCCGGGCGTTAGAGCTCCTTCGCCAAAGAACGGTGGTTTTGGACGGGGAACAGGCAACATTACAGGACCCGGGTCTTCAGCGGTTACCGTTGCTGTGCTGCTTACCAGGTGCTGCATCGAATATTCCGGGGTTACCCAGGGCCCCCCGCTTCCTGCCCATCCCGGCCCAATGCCGAGGGTGATAGCAATACCCTGTTTCCGGGCTTCCGCTTCGATCTGTTTAAACAGCGATAGCCATTCCTCGCTGAGGAAGTTGATCTTTCCCCGGGGAACGCCCACATTTACCTCCAGAAAGATCACGTGCCCGATCCCGGCCTTTTTCATTGCCCGCAAATCCCCGCGGATGCCATTGGCCGTCAGGTTGCCATCCATAAAATACCAGTACACGCCGGGTTTGGCAGTGTCCGGCGGGTTGATAAAGCCGGCTCTTAAATAACGGAGCGGATCGCTTTTGGGTTGTGCATTTGCTGTGTGAAAGCATCTGCCTGCAATGGTCCAAAAGAGAAGGAATGCGGTAACCCGGTACATGTCAATCATCGTTTAAAGATCAAAAGGAAGATCGTCCGACCCGGAAGTTAGCATATCCGGAATAATACCCCGTCATGTACTGTCATGTTTGGGATGTAAGATCCTTTAGCAGAAGGGTGAAAAGAGTGTTTAATAGTTGTTGGTAAGGCCGTGAGATGCGAGTGAGGGAAACTTTCCTGCTTTTTTGGTATCTGATCGTGGAGGGAAAGCTATCAATCTCCTGATCGTAAACCGGTTTTGGCTCCTGCAAAAGATAAATGAATTGCCCGCGCGGCCTGAAGTACATGCGCCTGATAAGTATAAGACCAACAACACGGGGAATTATCGCGCTTTTGAACTGCATCGTTACCGTGTTGCGTACCTGGTGGCAGAAGACGCGATTATTATTGCAAGGATAAGACATGCCAGCCAGGCTCCCCGGGAGTATTGATAGGATATGGGATGATACTCCGTAATGAATTAACAGCCTTCTCCTGATTTCATAAAACTACGATGAATGAGAAGCTACTATGAATAAGCCGCAACGATCTTTAAAAACTGTTCCAGCCCCTTTCTTTTTTCTGCATCAAGGTTATAACTCAGATCCTGCGAGTAATATTTTTTGAGATCATAGATCCCTCCGGGTATCCGGGCAATCACTTCATCCAGGTGCTCCAGCCCATAGGCGTTGGCCCTGTCAAACTCACGGATAAAATCCTCCGGGAGCTTGCGCGTGCTTACCCAGGCGGCAAAAACAAAGGGTAGGCCGGTTGCATTTTTCCATTCCCCGGCAAGATCATAGATATATTCAAATTTAGGGCGTTGTTGCAAAGCGCGGTCGCCGATCACCAAGCCGGCCGTAGTGCCGTTTATGGCATCAAGATAAGATTCATCCCGGGCATCGATGATCTCGGGCCGGATCTTCCAATGGTTTTCTATAAGCCATTTGCATAGCGCAACGGAAGACCGGCTCTGATAGTCGAGGTAAAGACGTTCTACCTGCTTCAGAGGCACCTGGCTAAATACACAGACGGAAGCTACATCGCCAATGGCCCCGATACAATAGGTGCCATTGATGAAAAACCGGGGCAGTTTTTGGGTGATGGCCACGGGAACCAATCCCACATCGATCTGGCCACTGAGCAGCAGCTCAGCCAGTTTTGCAGGCACGTCTTCGATCAGTTCGATTTTTTCCGCAATAGGGGGAAACTGTAAGCCGTATAAAAGAGGTCTTGTATTGAGGTAATTAATTATTCCAACTCTTATCTTTTCTTCCACGCCGAATCCTTTATTTTTGTGCAAATTTAGTTTGTTTAAAGTTTAATGTTCAAAGTTTAAGTATGTCTTTAACAGCAATTTCGCCGGTAGACGGCCGTTATCATAAACAGGTACAACCCCTGCAGGAATATTATAGCGAATACGCCCTGATCAAATACCGCGTCATTGTGGAAATCGAATACCTTTTTTTTCTGGCGGAAAAGAAGTTCCTGAAACTATCTGCCGCTGCAAAAAAGCACCTGCGCGGGGTTGTTGAAAATTTTGATACCGATCAGGCTAAGGCTATCAAAGAAATTGAAAAAACAACCAATCATGATGTAAAAGCGGTGGAATATTTCCTGAAAACGGAGCTGGACAAAACCGATGCAAAGGATGCAAAAGAATGGATCCATTTTGGCCTTACCTCGCAGGATGTGAACAATACGGCCATTCCCCTGCTTTGGAAGGGCAGTATGGAGCAGGAACTGATGCCGGCTTATATCAACTTACAGTCGCACCTGAAGGAACTGGCCCGGCAATGGAAGGATGTATCGATGCTGGCTAAAACCCATGGACAGCCTGCTTCCCCAACCAAACTGGGCAAGGAGTTTATGGTATTTGTAGAGCGGATCGATAACCAGGTACAGCTGTTTTCCTATATCCCCTTTGCTGCGAAGTTTGGCGGGGCCACCGGTAATTTTAATGCCCACCATGTGGCCTATCCCAAGACAGACTGGATCAGATTTGGTAATGAATTTGTGGACGAAGTGCTGGGGTTACAACGCATGCAGTACACAACGCAAATTGAGCATTATGATAACCTGGCTGCGCATTTTGATGCGATCAAACGCCTGAACACCATCCTGCTGGATCTTTGCCGCGATGCCTGGACCTATATCAGCATGGATTATTTTAAGCAAAAAACAAAGGCCGGCGAAGTAGGTTCCTCCGCCATGCCGCATAAGGTGAACCCCATCGATTTTGAAAATGCCGAAGGCAATCTCGGTATTGCCAATGCTCTGCTGGAGCACCTTTCGGCCAAATTGCCGGTGAGCCGCCTGCAGCGCGATCTTACGGATAGTACCGTTTTAAGAAATATAGGTGTGCCGGTGGCGCATGTGATGATCGCCATCAAAAGTATTGAAAAAGGATTGGGCAAGCTGGTATTGAATGAAGCCAAACTGAAACAGGACCTGGAAAATAACTGGGCTGTAGTAGCAGAAGCGATACAAACGATCCTGCGCCGGGAAAAATATCCGAACCCTTATGAAGCGCTTAAAGCCTTAACAAGGGGCAAGGAGGGGATTACCAAAGCTGCGATCCATGAATTTATAAAAGGCCTGAAAATTTCCGCAACGCTCAAAAAAGAGCTCCGGCAGATCACCCCGCATAATTATACAGGGATTGTAGCTAAATATTAATCGCATCAATTCTTAAACTTTATGGCATGAAATGCCGGTATCGCAGTTGTAAGGTCTTCTCTGTTGTTGAAGAGGTAGAAGATATATACATCGGCCTGGTTGTCCTGGTGCAGGGTTACCAGCATACAACTACTATAACCTTTTCCAAACACCGATTTTAATGGGAATGCCGTGGTGGCGCCCCAGCCGGCATTAAATTCTTGTTTAACAGCTTCCGGCGAAAAGCTTTTAAACCCGGGGATCTGCTGGCGATTACCAGATGTGTTCATCATTACAGCCATGAGTGTGGCTTGATACATTTTGTTGGGGTGCGAGCCGGCAAACGTCTTTACAGAGCTGTCTTTCGCCCTTTTTTCAAAATCATCAATCCGGTCTTTCAAAGGGCGTATGGCGTACCGGATCTCCAGATCCTTTGTTTTGCTTTTTAATGCCAGCTCGTAGTTCATATCCGGGTTGGCTATTGCCGGCACTGTGTCAAAATTGTCCGGCATCTTAAATTCAAGGTTTCCTTTCCGGAGCGCGTCTTCAAACTTATTGTTTTGGCCATTGCTGTTTGCAACCGTTAAAACCAACAGGGCCGCCAGGTAAATGATTCTCATAACCGATTTTTATAGCTAAAGATGCAGGTATCCGGCTGTTTACACAAAAATCTGAAAAAAATTATTCATCTTTTACCCGGGAGGGTGTGTCTTTACCTGCAATGATGGATTGTGCGCTGATGCCGATAGACCGGATGATCTGCGTCATATTGGCAAGGTCCAGTGTACCTACTTCATCGCCGGGCTGATGGTAATGTGGCTCATTGTCCATTTTTGATGTGGAAATAGTATGCGCGGGAACGCCGAGTTTGGCCAGAGTGGCATTGTCGGAACGGTAGAACAGTTGTTCTTTGGGATAAGGATCGGGATAAAATGCAAAACCGCTTCCCTTAAGGTTTTCCTGGAGGATGGGCCCGAGGGATGACTTTTCGAACCCCGTAATATAAGCGGAATTTCTACCCCATTTGCTATCGGTTCCAATCATTTCAATATTCAGCATTGCTGCTATTTTTGAAGGATCCAGCTGCCGGCTGAAATATTGAGAACCAAAGCCGCCGGACTCTTCTGCGGTAAAAGCTACAAAAATAATAGAACGCTCATTGTTTTTGAGGGCTGCAAAATGATCGGCCAACAGCATTACAGCCGTTGTGCCGGAGGCATCATCGTTGGCTCCATTATAGATGGAATCTCCGTTTACTGGTTTGCCGATCCCCACATGGTCATAGTGTGCAGAAAAAATCACGTATTCATCTTTTCTGGATCTTCCCGGAAGGACCCCTGCTACATTGGCCAGCGGGTGCGCTTTAATGACGTGTGATGCCCGGATCGTGTAGGTTTGCAGTGCTGGTTTTCCAAGAATAAAAATGGTGGAGCCGGTCCGTTTAAAAAAGTTCCGCTTAAAGAATACCAGCCGTTTAAAATCCTGTGCAAAGCTTTCATCGATCAGCACAATATTGTTCCTGCCATTGTTGACCGCCTCCGATGCGTCTCGGAACAATGAACTGCCGGCATTGATGGTGCTGATAGTATAGCCCGATTTTTCGGTTACTTCGAGCTCGGGCTCGCCGGTAATGACTATGACATCGTCTTTCAAAAGCTCTTTTTGATCTGCCTTTGCTGTAAGCCCTCTGAATGCAGCGCTATAAACGTTGAATGACTGTAAAAACGAATCACCCTGTAAGGGTTGCAACCCGCTCTTTTGAAAGGAGGCTGCAATAAAATTGGCTGCTTTGTCGATCCCGGGGGAGTAAATTGCCCGGCCTTTCATGGCATCAGAGGCCAGAAAACTGAGGTTCTTTTCAACCATGGCGGTATTGAATATCGCAGGGGCATCCTGGGCCGCTATGTATTGAGCGGGGATTAAGACCAGGGTCAGTATTCCGAAAATTCGCATGCGTATACGCTTTAAAAAAAGGAAGATAGTAAAAAAACGGTTGAGAAAGTCCGATAGTAAGGGCAGCGGGCTATGTTACCCGCGGATTATCGCAGATCTTTCGGGCTGTTTTTGACTGGTGATTCATTTTGGATTTCATCAGCGTGGATCAGCGGGCGATCTTCCCGCGCGGATCACTTATGGATCTCGCTGCTGAAATGAAACTCGATATCCGGGTTATTGGTAATCTCGGTATTCAGGAACCATTCGCTTTGTGCCAGGTATACCATATTGCCATCCTTGTCTTCACCGGTGTTGACCTGTTTGAACTTGCCAAAGTCCTCCAGCTTTTTAGTGTCTTTACTGGTAAGCCAGCAGGCCTTGTAAAAGGGTAGCGCCCTGAAGTCGACCGAAGCGCCATATTCATGCAGCAGGCGGTACTGGATTACTTCAAACTGCAGCTCACCAACGCAGCCAACAATTTTTTTGGTACCTCCAAACTGGGTGAAGAGCTGGGCCACTCCTTCGTCTGTGAGCTGTAGCAATCCTTTTTCCAGTTGCTTCGTCTTCATTGGGTCCTTATTCACTACTTCTTTGAAAATCTCGGGAGAAAAGGAGGGAATACCGGTGAAATAGAATTCTTCGCCTTCGGTAAGGGTATCGCCGATCTTAAAATTACCGGTGTCGAATAATCCCACCACATCTCCGGCATAGGCATCCTGGATAATGCTTTTGTCCCGCGCCATAAAGGAGTAAGGGTTGCTAAATCGCACGTCCTTATCCAGCCGCACGTGGTGAAAATATTTATTGCGTTCAAACTTCCCGGAGCATACCCTGAAAAAGGCAATACGGTCGCGGTGTTTGGGATCCAGATTGGCATGGATCTTAAAAATGAAGCCGCTCAGTTTTTCTTCTTCCACGTCTACTCTCCGCGTGCTGGTATCGCGGCTTTGAGGAGGCGGAGCAATGCGGATAAAGGTATCCAGCATTTCTTTTACGCCAAAATTGTTGATCGCACTGCCGAAGAATACCGGGGAAACCCTTGCCGCCAGGTAGTCGGCAACGTTCAGTTCACCGTTTACTCCGTCAACCAATTCCACATCTTCCCGCAGCTGGGCAGCATCATGGCTGCCTAATTGCGTATCCAGCACCGGGTTGTTGATATCGGAAACCGCCAGGGTATCTTCTTCATCTGCCTTGGTATTGGCCGTAAATAGCCGGATATTTTTATCGTACAGGTTGTAAACGCCTTTAAAATCCTTTCCGCTGTTGATGGGCCAGGTCATCGGGTGCAGTGAAATGCTCAATTCCTTTTCAATTTCTTCCAGCAGGTCAAAGCGGTTTTTTCCATCGCGGTCCATTTTGTTGATGAACACGATCACCGGCGTATCCCGCATGCGGCAGACTTCCATCAGGCGGCGGGTTTGTTCTTCCACACCGTTTACACTGTCTACCACCAGGATCACACTGTCTACAGCTGTTAAGGTACGGAAGGTGTCTTCCGCAAAATCTTTGTGTCCCGGTGTATCGAGGAGGTTGATTAAAATATCCTGGTACTCGAAGCTCATTACCGATGTAGCTACCGAAATGCCCCGTTGCCGCTCGATTTCCATAAAGTCGGAAGTGGCCGATTTTTTTATCTTATTGCTTTTTACGGCGCCGGCTACCTGGATGGCGCCCCCAAATAACAGGAACTTTTCTGTAAGCGTGGTTTTACCGGCGTCCGGGTGACTGATAATCGCAAATGTGCGCCGGTGCATGATCTCCTCGTGATACTTCATAAGTGCGCGAAGATAGGAAGGTTTCCGGGTTTTTTTGCCACTGAAACACAGAAGCACTGAGGAACAACTCAGAATAAAAGACAGTATGGAAATGAGGCGGACAGGGCGGTTGGAGTTGGTACAAAGGCTTCCGTGCTTCTGAGCCTCAGTGGCAATAACACAGATTCCTGGTGACTCCGTGGCGAAAATACTATAGCAGCATTGCGGCTATTTCTTTGTTTTCTTTTTAGCGGGGGCTGCTTTCTTCTTAACAGAAGCTGCTTTTTTAGCCGGGGGCCTTTTTGCCGCAGATTTGCTGGCTGTTCGGGCACGGGTTGGTTTTGCAGGCGCGGCTTTTGCTGTTTTTTTAACCGCCCTTGGTGCCGGTTTCAGGTTGGATACGGGCATCGCCATGGCTGCACTTGTGCGGGCTTCGCCTTCTTCTTCTCCGCTGCCCACTTTGGTTTGCATATAATCTCCAAAAAAATCGTAGGCCTTGCGGGCCATGTTATACATATTGGAGTTCATCTTATTGCCCAGGATGATGATCACCGCTTTTTCATCAATCAGTCTTCCGAATGCGGGGGTAAACCCATGCCATTTTCCATTATGGTAAATAACATTTTTTCCGTTGGGCAAATTCAGCATCCTCCAGCCCAGGCCATAATTGTGAATAGAGGGTTTTTCATGGCTGTGCGGCTGGTAGGCAGAGTCCAGCAACGACTGCCGGATGAAGCTGGGATTGTACAGTGCCCGGTCCCATTTAAACATGTCTTCCGGGGTACTGTACACATTTTTATCACCATAGGTATTGTCAAACTGGTCGTTGACCCAAAGCGCCCCGGAGGGTTTATAAGACATAACTACCTTGCCACTGTCTGCGGGAGTGTAAATAAAAGTGTGGGTCATCTGCAGCGGATCAAAGATCGTTTCCTTTACATACTGCGGGAATTTTTTGCCGGTAACTTTTTCCACGATCAGGGCCAGCATTACAAAATTGGTATTACAATAGGCAAAGCGGCTGCCGGCACGGAACATCGGCGCCGGTTTATATTGTTCAAGGAAATGCAGTACATCGTCATTCGACACCATCTGTTTGGGGTTCCATTTGGATTTGTCCTCCATTACAGAAAGATAGTTGGGGAGTCCGCTCCGGTGCGATAGTAATTGTTCTACAGTAACCGCGGGGTAGGGGAAGGAAGGGAAAAAACGCGTTACAGGATCCTGTAAGCCGATCCTGGAGGCTTGTATAAGTTTGAGTACCGTTACTGCGGTAAAAGGTTTACTGGTAGAGGCAAGGTGAAACTGTGTATGGGCATCAATGGTATCTGCTTTTTTATTGGGATTTTGATAGCCGTGGTAAGATTCGTACAAAATATTACCTCCCTTGGCTACCAAAATGCCTCCGTTAAATCCGCGGTGAATCAGTGCCGAATCAAAAAAATCACTAAGGGTTTTCTGGTACCGGGCTTTGTCTGCTTCGGTCATTTGCTCTACATCAAAGACTGCGGGGTTTGCGGGAGCAATAACCGCTTTTTCTTTCTGGGCCTGTGTTTTCGACTTACAACCAATCGTTAATAATATCCACGCTGTAATAACTAAAACTCTTCTCAAGGTACAATGATTTTTAAAGGGACAAATTTAGTCTTATCTTCTCCTGACCAAAACTAATGCCGTTAAAATTTTAATTTTTGTTAACTTATTAGGATATTTGCCCGTATGACAAATACAAAAGAGACCAGTTATCCAAAAGAGAAGATCCGGATTTTGTTCCTGGAAAATATCAGTGATTTTGCGGTGCAGCGTTTTAAAGACGAAGGTTATTCTAAAGTAGAAAAATTAACAAAAGCGCTGACGGAAGATGAATTAATCAAAGAGATTAAGAATGTTCATATTCTTGGCATCCGTTCCAAAACACGTATTACCAGAAAGGTTTTGGATGCGGCGGAAAAGCTGCAGGCAATTGGTTGTTTTTGTATTGGAGTTAACCAGGTTGATCTGTCGGCTGCCACAGATAAAGGGATTGTGGTGTTTAATGCGCCTTACAGCAACACCCGGTCGGTTGCAGAACTGGTGATTGCCAATGCCGTAATGCTGATCCGGAGGTTACCGGATAAGATCAAGGCCGCACATGATGGCGTTTGGATGAAGGAGTCGAAGGGTGCGTATGAACTGAGGGGCAAAACATTGGGAATTATCGGTTATGGAAATATAGGATCCCAGGTGAGCGTATTGGCCGAAGCCATGGGAATGAAAGTGCTTTTTTATGATGTAGAAACAAAGCTGCCCCTGGGTAATGCCAAGGATGCCAAATCATTGAAGGAGCTGCTGCAGCTATCGGATGTGGTTACGCTGCACGTGCCGGATACCCCGCAAACACGGAATCTGATCACAAAAAACAACCTGAAATATTTTAAGAAGAATGCGATTCTTATTAACTATGCGAGGGGCGAAGTGGTAAACCTGGACGATCTGAGCAAGGCAATGAAAGAGGGGCATATCAGCGGCGCGGCCCTTGATGTATTTCCCTGGGAGCCGGAAAAGAACGGGGATAAGTTTACCAGTCCGATGCAGAATATTCCCAACGTGATTTTGACGCCGCATATCGGAGGAAGCACGGAGGAAGCCCAGGAAAATATTGGTGTGGATGTAAGTTCCAAGCTGTTTAATTTTATTGAAAAAGGTATCTCCAACGGATCTCATACCGTTCCGGCATTGGCGTTGCCCTCGCAGGAAGGTGTGCACCGGATTCTGCATATTCATTATAACCGGCCTGGAGTGCTTTCGGAGATCAACACCCTGTTATCTAACAATAATATCAATATTACCGGTCAGTATCTGAAAACAAATGATGAGATCGGGTATGTGGTGCTGGATGTGGAGAAAGGCGTGTCAAAAAAGGCCGCTTCTATCCTGAATAATGTAAAGCATACCATTAAAACAAGACTGGTTTATTAATTATTATATAAACGACGGTATTCAGAGAAGGGGCTGTCTCAAAAGTCGCTTTACAGCATTATGTCGTTCTGAAGATGTGATCCCGGGCTTGACCCGGGATCTATTCTTGCTTCAGCATCTATTGACTAACAATCATCTTTAGATGCCGAAACAATCCCGGTCGCCATCGCATCTGCGTCAGGTTAGCATGAAGCTGTACCCGCCGCATAGCGGCGATGAATATTGTAAGAGCGGGTTTTAACCCGTCTCGCCATCCGGACGAAGGGTAGAGAGCCGTCAGCCCGAAATATCTGCCGTCCCTATGGCACTCACATTTGCCTTTTCGCTGCTAACGTCGCGCTGAAGCACAACGTTCCAAAACCCTCCGGGGCTATGCCCCTCAAAGCCTTTAATAGCGCAGATTTGCCGGCATGTTTACATCCCCTTAACTTGACGCGCATGCGATCGCCATCGGGATGGCACGACAAAACAGCGACTTTTGGTTCAGCCTTTTTTTATTAGGATCCGGCGGGCAAACAGAACAGATGTGAGGTGATGCGTGTTTGATATATAAAACAGATAGAGACCTGACAAAGGTGGAATACACCGGTGGACGTCCAACGGTGTCAGAGACTTCCTTAAAACTGTCCGGCAGCAGGGTATTAAAAAAGCCTCCGATCGGAGGCTTTTTTCTTTATTGTACTTCGGTAACTTTTATCGTGTTGGTATGTAACTTCAGATGAACCGGTGTACTGCCGGTGCTTACCGCGGTATCGCCCCGTTTAAGAAAACCATTCTTCTTAAGGATATTGATCTGATCGGCGAAAATGGTATCCAGGTCGTGCTGGTCATCGTCATAGAAAAAGGCACGGATACCCCAGCTCAGGCTCAGCTGGTCGATGAGGGTATGGCTCTTTGTAAACACGTACAGCGGTACTTTGGGGCGATAGCTGCTGAGCATAAACCCGGTGTAGCCGCTTTGCGTCATGCCAATCAGCGCATCGGCCCTTGTATCCTTTGCCAGGTTACAGGCATTATAACAAATAGCATCGCTCGAAAGGGAAGGCGAATGCGGCTGGGGTTGCAGCTCGTTGGCCAGGTCATAATGATATTCGGTTTTTTCAATCTCCAGGATGATCTTCCGCATGGTTTGTACCACCAATGTCGGGTGCTTACCGCTTGCCGTTTCGGCACTCAGCATTACGGCATCGGTACCCTCAAGCACGGCATTGGCCACATCGGTGATTTCGCTGCGGTTGGGTTTGGAACGGTCAATCATGCTCTCCATCATCTGGGTGGCAACGATTACGGGTTTTGCCCGGTGAATACATTTGCGGATGATGCTCTTTTGGATCAGGGGTACTTTTTCCACCGGCAGCTCCACACCGAGGTCGCCCCGCGCAATCATAATGCCATCGGAGGCATGAATGATTTCCCGGATGTTGGGGATGGCTTCGGGCATCTCAATCTTTGCGATGATCTTGGCCTTGCTGTTGTTTTTGTCCAGGATCTTGCGGAGTTTTTTAATATCCTCTACCTGGCGTACAAAGGAAAGGGCCACCCATCCCAATTGTTCTTGTATAATAAAATCAAGGTCGGCCAGATCCTTAGGTGTCAATGCCGGCAATGAGATCTTGGTGTCGGGGAGGTTCACGCCTTTTTTGGAAGACAGGAATCCACCCAGCACAACTTCTACCTTTACATCATTGTTGGGAAGGATCTTCCGTACAATAACCTCGAGCTTTCCGTCATCGATCATTATTTTGTTGCCTACTTTTACATCCTTGTGGAAGTTAGGGTAGGAAATGTAAATCTTTTCGTTGGTGCCCACCATTTTCTTATTGGTAAAGATGAAGGTATCACCCGGCTCCACGGTAATGCCGCCGCCTTCCATTTCACCTACGCGAAGTTTGGGCCCCTGGAGGTCGCCCAGGATGGCCACTGTAGTGCGTTCTTTACGATTGATTTCGCGGATATATTCAATGATTTGCTTTTTTTCCTCATGCACGCCATGAGAAAAATTCAGGCGAAAAACGTTTACTCCCGCTTTTACCAGGTCGAGCAATTTATCATAAGTATTGCAGGCCGGACCTACGGTTGCTACAATTTTTGTACGGTTCAGGCTGTGATCCGTATCCTTGGAAACGGTAGTGGCCGGGGCTCCCTTTCGAACTTTTTGCGTCTCTGTCATGTTTCGATTTCTAATGTTATGTCCCGATGTGCATCAGGCTCGTATTGCTGATTTAAACCGGAAGCTACAAATTAAAAACAAAAAACCGCGCAACAAAGGCGGTTTTAATTGTTTCAGTTTTTTATTTTAATTCCACTCAAGAATATTGTTGAACAGGTATTCCTCCGGATTTGCCAGGTACTGCTTCGCGGCCTCTTTGTCGGCCTGTGTTAAGTAGTGCAGGGTATCCGCAAATACGATCTGCGCATCGGCGCTTTGCATATCGATCAGGCGCGGTTTTACCTTTCCTTTTTCGTCTGCAACATCTTTCAGATAAAGTGGTTTGATATTTCCGGTTGCATCGGCCGTAACCACGGCGCCGGTAATACCCTGGTCAAAAAGCTTTTTAACCCCAATTCCCAGGAAGGTACAGTACTCCAGGTCATAAGCCGTAGGGGCCAGGCAACGCAGCTCATATCCCAGTTCTACCGGGCGACTTTTTACAGGGATATTCAGTTTCTTTAATTCGTTTTGCAAAAGAATATTATAGATATGCGCCTTACTTACATTGCCCAGTTCCGGGTGTCCATGGTCATCATAGGTGAACTGGATGCCCGAAGCTTTGATGTCGTCATCGCTCATAAAATGAAAAACTCCTTCACTTACAACGGCAACACCATAGGGGATCTCCAGAAGATTCCTTTTTACAATAGAAGAAACAATCAGCCTGGTGATCTTGTCCAGGGTCAGTTTCGTTTTGTTAAACATTTCGGGGATCACGATCATCGGATAATGACAGGCTACACCGATACCAAACGCCAAGTGACCGGCCTCACGTCCCATTGCAGAAACCACAAACCAGTTGCCCGAAGTGCGCGCATCTTCATAGATGGTTTTGCCCAGCTTTACGCCTTCTTCGCGTGCGCTCTGGTAGCCGAATGTAGGCTGACCATAAGGAAGCGGCAGATCATTATCGATGGTTTTCGGAACGTGAATATTCTGAACAGGAACGTTTTTATTCCGGAGGAAAGTTGCAATGCGGTTGGCTGTAGATGCGGTATCATCGCCACCGATCGTAACCAGGAGCTGGATATTGTTCTTTTCAAAAAACTCGCTTGTAAATTCATCGTCTTTTGGTTTGTACCGGCTCATGCGAAGAAAAGAACCTCCGCGGCTGAAAATATCATCCGCAAGTTTAAAATCGATATCGGTGGTGAACCCTTTACCATTGAAAAGATTTTTATATCCATCGTGCAGACCAATGACCCGGTAGCCGTCTTTTAAAAATGTTTTAGCTACAGAACCAATCACGGTGTTAATACCAGGCGCAGGACCGCCGCCCGCAAGAATTACAATACTTTTCTCCATATACAAATTATTATGACTTAAGTGCGCAAATATAAGTGAAATTGATTTTTATTCTGTTTGGTTTGCCGTTATTTAAAGATTATTAAAGCTTAACGTTCGTTTGTGTAAAAATTTCCAATGTGAAATACTGAATGAAAAAATTAAAACCCGCCTGACCGGCCGGGCAGGTGAAAAAGAAGTATTCGTTTTATAAGCGACAACTTTTTGATTTGAACGAGATCCACTTCCGCATTTTTCATGGGATATTTGATCTGTTACATTTCTCCGGAACTTCATTAAAAGGTGGATTTTTGGAACCTATCAGCCCCCTTTTTTGAGCCTTGCCCGATGTAAAACGCCCGTTCACCGTTTTTATGTCAATTTTAGGAGCCCGCCTGCCTGCGGGGTTTTCAAAATCTCCGGAGTTATAACGTATATTTGGAATATAGTTTCGGGAGTACTGTAAGAAGAGTCATTATAAGCAGGTTAAGCAAGTAAAACAAGGCATGGAGAATACAACCATTAATGGTTATAAGCTAAGGTACAAATTAGGCGAGGGAGGTATGGCCGAAGTCTGGTATGCAGAAAACTACCTGCAAAAGCCGGCCGCTGTAAAGGTATTACAAAAGCGGTTTTGCGGCATGCCGGAGGTGGTGAGCCGTTTTGAGAACGAAGCCCGCCTGATGGTGCACCTGAGCCATCCGCATATCCGCAATATTTATGATTATTCCACGGTAGATGGATGCCCGTGTATGATTATGGAATACCTGGAGGGGAGCGATCTTTCCCAGATGATGAAAAACGGTGTTCATTTTTCTAACCTGCAACTGATCACCTGGTGGAACGACCTGGTGAATGCACTTCAGTATACACACCGCAAAAACATTATTCACCGGGATATAAAACCGTCCAACCTTTTTCTGACTGAAGACGGAAAAATAAAGATCCTGGATTTTGGCATTGCCAAGCTGCGCGATAATGTTACCGTAACTCAAACCGGCTCCCGGATGGGAACGCTGATGTACATGAGTCCCGAGCAGGTTTATGATGTTAAAACGCTTTCTTACAAAACGGATATTTACTCTCTCGCTGTTACTTTTTATCACCTGGTAAGCGGAAAGGCGCCTTATGATGCGTCAAAAATATCGGATTTTGAGATACAGGAAAATATCGTCCGCAAGCATATTGATACCTCCTTACTTCCGGAGCCCTGGAAGGGATTGCTGCCATTATACCTGGGTAAAAACCCGGAAGAGCGGAAGGAGCTCCGGCGGATTGATGCGGCTACAACAAAAAGCGATGAAACCATCGTATTTACCCCGGTACCTCCACAGCCCATTGAAACAATTTATCCGCCCCTGTCCACACATCCGGCGCAGAAAACCGGCTCCAACAGGTTCGGATATATTTTCCTGGTTTTTTTTATTGTAACAGGCCTCATCGTTTTTGCCCTGAACAAAGACGGGATCCTCTCCATGTTTGGAATCAACAAAAATGCTGATAAACCCGTTGCGGAAAAGCCGGTATCAAAACCCCGTCAGAAAAAACAATTACAACCGCCGCCCGCCGAAAATCCGGGTCCGGATACCGTGGGGGCTAAGAACGATACAATGACTTCCACACAGGTAATAATCAGTGAAGACCTTGGGCAAAAGGAAACCCAAATCAGGAACCGGATCAATGATTATTACCGTACAAGACAGGACTGCGGAAGCCTGTCGCGTTTTTTCCGGGACACGGTACAGCAATATTATAACCGTTCCGATGAACTGCTTACCCGCATCCAGAAGGAATGTGCCGCCTATCATGGAAAATGGCATTTTACAGAAGCGGATATCAATAATTCATCGTATGTATTTACGCATAATCCCAATGGAAATACCTACGTGGATTTTAGCATGCTTTATAAGATAAAACAAAATGAAGCCGATGGGTGGATTCCGTATAATATTGATGTTTCAGTAGTGTTTGACCCGGGGATGAAGATAGCACGGATCGTGGAACGGAGGATCGAGAAGCTTTGAGGAGCAAGTTTCAGGTTTAAAGTTTCAGGGTTGAGGTTAGGAACGTTTTTGTTCTCAATGTGATCTCAAATCAGAAATCAGAAATCTCAAATCAGAAATCAATAATATGTTTGATAAATTAAAAAGATGGCTGTTGCCGGATGAGGAAGAAGAGGCGGAAATAAGGCTTACCAACCAGGCGCTGGTCGACCATGTATTGGTATCGTTTAAAGAAACCATCGAACGGGAATCGTTTAACAAACGGATGATGTACGATTGCAGCTACCTCATCCTGATGCGCCCGGAAGATTATAAACATGCCGAATTACGGCTGGCTGGTATTACCGAGGGGGTCCTGGACGAATTTTACGATTATATTAACCAGCGCAAGGATCAGTATCCCCGCTATGAACCGATCGGAAATTTCTGGGACTTTCAATATTGCCCGGCCGAGCGGGGAGTTGATAACCAGGAGATTGAACCGGGAACCATACAGGTGGTAAGTACGCCCACTTCTGAAAAATCATGGTCGGAGCTGTCGTCCGAACATATAAAAGTTTCGGTTAGCAGCAAGCATTCCAAATATTCCAAATACGATCTGAATCCCACTACTTTTTCCAATATTGATATTTTATCAAAGGGACATTTCCGGGTAAAGTTCCGTAAGGAGTTTTTGGGAGATTTTACTGCCGTACAGGCGCCATCGCCCGGTTCAAGAAACAGTGCGTCACCGGATAAACTGGCTACCATACAGTTCGTGCTCAATAAACAACGTTATAGTTTTCCCATGCGGGAGAAACAGCTGAAGATCACAAAGGCCATCGATGGTATGACGAGCACCGCTACGCTGCTGTGTATTAATGAGCCCAGCGACAGCCTGCAAAAAGAGCACATGATGATCCGGTATGAAGAAGGGGCAAGAGCCTTTTATATTGCCTTGTTTGCAGATGCTTTTGTAAATGAGCAACGGCTGGAGCTGAGCAGGGTGGGAGAAAACCCCGTGTGGCACCCGCTGAAATCGGAGTCCACTATTGTTTGCGGAATCTTTCAGCTGGATTTTAAGGCGGCCGTTTAAACTTATTGGTTGCAATGTTGAAAAGTTGAAAAGGATGGCCCGGTTAACCTTTCAACCGGTAAACCAGTCAACAAAAAAAGAAATTATGATCGGTGTGCTAATGTTATTGTTTATTGCGGTGGTATTTCTGTTACAATCTAAAGTGAAACCATGAGCAGGAAGATCGTTTTATACGGACAAACAGACCTGGGCCGCAAACGGGAGGAGAATGAAGATAATTTTATTGCGGTTCCCGCGCTTTGGGCAACCCCTTCACGTGCGCTGGCGGGAGCTATTGACGGGGTGGGTGGCTATGAGGGGGGCGCGGAAGCCGCGTTGATCGCAAAAGAAGCCATCGAAACGTATTTGCAGCATTTCAGCTTTGGCGCACCCCGGCAATTGCTGAAAGAAGCCGCCATTACGGCCAATAACAAAGTGTTTGAGCAGCGAAAGGCCAGCGAGGTGCTGAGCCGCATGAGCTGTGTGCTTTCGGTAGCGGTATTGGATGCGGATAAGGAAATGATGTACCTTGCCCATGTGGGCGATAGCCGCGGCTATGTTTGCCGGAATGGCAATATGCTCAAAGTTACGCGGGATCACTCATCTGTAGGAATGAAGGAGGACAGCGGCTATCTTACAGAAACGGAAGCTATGCAGCACCCGCGCCGGAATGAGATCAGCAAAATGGTGGGAGAATTATTCCTGGATGCGGAAGATTCTGATCATTATTTCGACATCGGGGAACACAGTTTTTTACCGGATGATATTGCCTTGTTTTGTTCTGACGGTCTTACGGATCTTGTTACCCAGGCGCAGATGAGTGCCATCTTATCCGGGTCTGGTACGCTTCCGCAAAAGGCACAGCAGCTGATCGATAAGGCCAATGAGCTGGGAGGGAAAGATAATATTACCGTGGTTTTGGCAACGTATACGGTAGCAAAGAAGCCGGGACGTAAGAAGACCGTAAAACAGGCGATTGAAATTCCTATTGCGAACCCCGAAACAGAAGAAATTATGCCCGCTTATCATCGTTCTCCCGGCAAAAAAAAAATAAGCCTATGGCCGGTCATTATTGCATTGGTTGTAGGCTTCTTACTGAACTGGACAGGAACGCGCTCCTTTTTTACCCGGCAGGAAACGCCGGCGGCAGTGCCGGATACATTACCCCTCCGGAATGATACAATACCGCTAATGGACAGCGCAAGGTTACAGAATATGGATACATTAATTAACGCAACGGATACTATTTACAGGGACAGTATCCGCCGTAATGCACTGCAAGGCTATTAACAGATGAAGCAAAAAATAAAATTATATCCAAGACGGATCGAACGGGTTCTTTTAGCAGCGGTAACCCTGCTGCTGGGCCTTATGGCCTATCAGTACTACCAGCATAAAAAAGCGGATTTTATTAATTCGGATTACGGGTATGAAAGCGGTAAAATGGTGAACCTGGTAGCCCCCGTGCAGTCTGCCACACTGCAGCAGATCTTTACCAGGGGAGGCTATTTTACGGATGAAGAATATATCCGTTTTATTGCCGGTAAAATAAAAACACTGGTAGAAAGAGAAGGACAATTGCCCAATCTGGGAGCCCTGAATAAGAACAGCCTGATGGTTCCCGCTACGGAGTTTTTGAATACTTCGAGCGAATCCGGAAAACTGCGCTTTTTGAATGCCATTACCCGGTTGGATATGGACAGTGCGCTTTATGCTGCCGAACTAAAAAATCCTGCTAAGTATCCTGATGAAGTAGCGGTGCAAAATACGAAGACAAAACTGTCGATCCATGGTAAAGTACGGCTGGCTGTTTCCGACAGCAGCGGCGCGCAGGCAGCTGCGGGCGTGCTGGTGAAACTGACCGAGGTCTTTCCTTCAAATTACTATGATACCCTCAGCGTGCAGCGGGGCAATGAAGCCGTAGAATTTTTTGCCCGTACGAATGAGAATGGCTCCTATGAGTTTTATAACCTGGAAAAGCGCAGTAATTACCGGGTTATTGCTATGAAGCCCGGTTATGATTTTGGACCGGCAAAAGGTGTAGCGGCTATCGGGGACGATGAATCATTCAGTTTTGAGGGCAGGGTTCATAAGATCCGGATCCTGGACCGTACCGAGTTTCGACAGATCAAAAATGATAAGATCTTTACCGTACGCACGCCCGATGATTTCAAAAAGGAATTTTTTACCAACCTGGTCCTGTTTGTGCTGGCTTTCTGGGTATTCCATTTGGTACTTTGGCTGAAGAATTATCGGAGCGATCAGTTTATTTTACCAATATTATTTCTCCTGTCGGGCACTGGTATTATGGTGTTGTACAGCATGCAGGATCCGCTGCGCGATATGATACATGGTAGCGGTATGGCAAAATGTGCCGCCGGCGTGCTGCTGTTCTTTTCCGTGGTACTGTTCTTTCTAAAGGAAAACGCCGTTATGCGGTTTTATCATTCACGGTGGTTCGATCCGGTTTATAACCTGTTGCCATTGTCGGGCGGGTTAAAAGCACCGCGGGGATACTCCTGGATGCTCCTTTCGATAGTGCTGATGCTGATGTTGGCCCTTATCGGCACGGGGCCGGAAGGGAGCGGGGTAAAAGTAAATCTGTTCGGGTTTCAGGTGAGTGAGCTATCCAAGGTTTTAATGATCGTTTTTTTTGCCGCTTACTTTGCCGTTAATTCCGCGTACTTCCGCAATATCCCCGACAACCGCTGGCTGACGCGGAACAATATAAAGATGCTGCTCTTGTTCCTGTTCCTGCTGGGCATATATGCAGCGCTGGGCGACCTGGGACCGGCCATTGTACTCTGTTTAACGTTTTTATTCTTTTATTCGTTTGCGAAAGAAGAGTTTTTTCCGATGGTACTGGTAGCGGTTGTTTACGTGGTATTGCTTATGGTTACCTCCCGGTTTATCAACAATGCGCAACATAATTATCTGCCCCTGGTGGCGATCCTTGCCTGCGCGGGCACATTGGGGTATGCATTTTTTAAAAAGCGTTATGAATCGGTGTTTTTTATGGTGCTGATCATCTCCTCATTTATCCTGCTGGCCACCCTGCCTTTTGAATTTACCCAGCGCCTGGCCGACCGGAATGGGATGTTCAGGAATATATGGGAGAACAAGCTCATCGGTGGCGATCAGGTGGCACAGGGCATCTGGTCGTTGAATGCGGGGGGCTTTTTGGGGCAGGGCCTGGGGAAAGGATTTTCCAGTGTAATGCCGGCCTATCACACGGATATGATCCTGGAAAGTATTGGTGAGGAATTGGGGCTGGTAGCCCTGATTTCGATTTTCCTGGCATTTGGCCTGCTCACTTACCGGTCGTTGCTGGCGGCGCGCCGCACCGGCAAACCATTTCTTTTTTACCTGGTTGCCGGCATCGCCATTGCTACTATGCTTCAGTTTTTCCTGATCACGGCCGGAACCCTGGGCCTGATCCCGTTGACGGGGATCTCGGTGCCCCTCTTGAGTAAAGGTAATGCCGGCATCATTATTACCCTGAGCGCATTTGTACTGGTATTGATCCTCTCCAATGAGAAAGGAGATGCCCTTGAAATGGAGCATGTAAAAAAGAATTTTGATAATGTGAATGCCTATGCCATTCTCACATTCTTTGCAGTGCTGATTTTTTTTATCGGAACCTTGTTCTGGTACCAGTATAAATCGGACGAATACATTACCAAACCGGCGCTGGTGCTCAATCGCAAAGGCGCCTGGCAATACAGTTATAACCCGCGCATCGGGATTTTTCTCCGGGAGATCCGTTCGGGGAATATTTACGACCGCAATGGCGTATTGCTGGCTACATCCAGCAAGGCCAGTTTTGACCAGTTTAAAAACCGGCTGGTTACCCTGGGAGCCAACCCCGTGCTTTATGCCGAACAGTTAAAACGGGATCAGAACCGGTATTATCCTTTTGGCGCCGATCTGCTTTTCTGGCTGGGCGATTATAATAAGGAGATCGCCAATGAGGAAGAAGCAGGCTACGCGGCCGAGTACCGGCATTATACCCTGCTGAAGGGATTTGAGGTGACTAATACCACTTCCCAAAAAACATCAGACCGTTATAAGGAAGACCGTTTCCTGCCTGTTACGCAAAAGGAATCGGAGCTGGTAAGGTACGACTACAGTGCGCTGGCGCCCATTTTAAAGGAAGGAAAGGACGGACAATGGGTAGAACTGCAAAACAATAAGGACAAGGATATCCGGTTGTCGCTGGATGTGGCGTTAAATCAGAAAATTAATGCGGTTATTCAGAATACCACGGCCTCCAATCCCTTCCGGACTTCCGTTGTGGCCATAAATGCTGCCACTGGCGATGTACTGGCCTCGGCTTCCAACCCGGCGCCATCTTATAAAGACCTGAAGCTGATCAGTAATATCGATCCTTCGGATTACCGTACTATTTTCAAACAGATTTTTCAGGACCGGGTGGTGGTACCGCAGGACCTTGGTATTACATTTAATTCGAGGCCCGGATCAACGGTAAAAATTATCGATGCCACAGCAGCCATGAACCAGTATGGGCCGCAGGCAGCACAGTTTAGCTATTTTATTTACCCGGCAGAGGTCATCCATCAGGGCGAGCCGGTAAATACGAATGTGGATATGCGCTCGGCCATCGTGCATTCCAGCAATGTTTATTTTATCAAACTGGCTAATGATAAGAATCTGCAGGCCTCTCTTTTTAACCTGTACGATGCCCTGGGGATGAATATCCTGAACCGGGGTGGTTTTCATTTTCAGCGGCCGGAAGATTATGACAGCGAAAAATACTTTAAAGAATGGGGCCAATTTGTGGCTCGTGGAAAAAATATTTTTAACAGCCAGCGGCTGGTGAATACGCGCCGGAGACTGCAGTCGCCGTACTCCGACCTGGCATGGGGGCAAGGGGAGCTTTCGGCCACGCCACTGCATTTGGCTAAAATGTCGGGCGCACTTGCGGATAGCGGCATGTTGCAACCTTCCCGTTTTCTGTTTAAAAGCTGGAGCAATAAACCTTACGGGCAGGAAGCTGTTGCAATTGCCAGCCAGCCGCAGATTGCCCCGCTGATCGGAAGCTTTATGCGGGAACAGTCTGCAAAAGTTTCAGCCGCATCGGGGTTGGATGTGCATGGAAAAACCGGCAGTCCGGAACGGGATAAACTGGTGAAAAGAGGAAATAAAGTGGTTCTGAAGCGGGTTACGGATTCATGGTATACTTTTTTTGTAGCTTCGCCAAAGCTCAAAGCGCCCATTGCCTTTACCATACGGATTGAAGAAATTGGTAACTCGGAATACGCCAAAACACTGGCGGTTGATATTTTAAAGCAGTTAAAGGCCGCAGGATATTTTTAGATTAACCGATAATTAAAGAAGATGAATTGGTTTAAGAAAAAGTTTGAACAATTTTCGGAAAGGCTCAATGCAGATGATACGGCATTTGGAGCCGGCGAAAAGAAAGAAGAAGCGGCAAAACAGTCCGTCAGCAAAGTACCGGAGCGCAATGCTTTGGCGGCAAAGGCCGATAATATTGAAGAATTGAAGGAGATTACCGTGGGCGCCATCAGCAATACCGTGCGGATGCTGGGCTATAGCAATACGGTGGTATCGGGTCTGGTTTTTCATTCTGCATACAAGGATCATGCGGTGGAGAACGTAGGACTCATGAGCCTGGTGAAAGATCCTCAATTCCTGAACCGGGTAAAGCGGGAGTTTAAATCGAGAGGCGTTGCCTGTAAGGACGACCTGCAGATAGAGATACGGCTTGAGTCGCCGGACACAGCTAAAGTAACGGCGATTACGGAGGGGATCGGCGTGGAAGTATTAACGCCGAAGGATGCACTAAAAAGACAAAAAGCCCGGGTGACAGCTACAGAAGGGATTACCTGGGAGCCGGAGTATATCCTGGAGCCAACGGGTAAGCATTATTTTATTGGCCGGGGAAAGGACCCCAAAATTGAAAACGGCCCCAAGATGCATAATGATATCGCTTTTGTAGGTATAGAGGAAAAGAATGAGGAGCCGTACAAGGTTAATAATTTTATAAGCCGGTCGCATGCGGTTATTGTTTTTGATAAGGAGATTGGCGCCTATAAACTCTTCCGTTCAAAATTTCTGAATAATCCCTCGCATAAGATCAAGGTTTTTAATGCATCGCTGGATGATTTTTCAGGCATCAGCTTAAGCAATGCCACGGTGCCGCATATTTTAAAGAACGGGGATTCGATTTGTTTTAATGACACCATTGTTTTGGAATTTCAGCTTCTGGAATCCTGACGAGAATCCAGAATCCAGAATCCAGAAACGAGAATCCAGAAACTAAAAAAGGAATGCAGGAGTTAGCATCAAAATATGACATCCTAAAGGTGGTGGGACATGGCGGTTTTTCGGCGGTGTTTAAGGCCCGCAGCAAGGAAGATCCGGAGCATATTGTTGCGCTAAAGCAACTGGATTTTGTATTGGAAAACGAAGATGCAAAAGAGTACCGTGATTTTAAGAATGAAGTGGATATACTCAAAAAACTGGATCACCCCAATATTGTGAAGATCTATGAGGAGTATATATTGGATAATAAGCCCTCGCTGGAAATGGAATATGTAGATGGCGAAACGCTGGAATCCGTCATTCAGCGAGAGGGATATTTTTCTATTGATGATACCCTGGAGGTAATTGCACAAATGGCTTCGGCTTTAAGTTATTGCCATCACTATCATTCCTATGGCAGCGCCCCGCAGCATGGTGCGCACGATTCAGTGATCATTAACCGGGACGCAATCATTCACAATGATATTAACCCCAAGAACATCATCCGCACCAGGAATGGTGATGGATCCTGGCGGTATGTGCTCATCGATTTTGGATTGTCTTTTGCAGATCCGGATGCGGTCCGTCATAGCAAAAAGGAAGATGGAATGGCCGAGTATAAGGCGCCTGAAAAGTGGAGGGCTGCGCTGGTGGATACCCCTTCGGATATTTACAGCCTGGGTATCGTTTTGTATGAACTGCTTACCGGTGGCGTGCCGTTCCCTGTAAAAGATTATAAGCAGGCAAACGAGATGATTGCCCTTGAAGAAAAGCATAAGAGCGCACCGGTGCCGGATATCTGCCGGAAACGGATGGCCGCTATAGAAGAAAAAGAGGGCATGCGGCCAGACGCTTGTGATATTCCTGTATGGCTGCAAATGCTGGTGCACCAATGCCTCGAAAAAAATCCGCTGAAGCGCTTCAGAACGGGAAGGGAACTGAATCAGTTTTTTTATAACGGGCTGGATGGAAAGATTGAGGTGCCCGAAAAACAGGAAGGATCGGTTATCGATATTGATCCCCGGCAAAGCAGTGCGGACGCCTATATAGAAGTAGAACCGAACATCCTTACGGAAGGGCAGCATTATTTTATCAATAAAGACCTGGTTACTATCGGACGTTGGAATGATTTGCCGGGTGGGACAGCCGATTTTGGCATTAAAACCTCTGACCGGTTTATATCAAAAAATCATTGTCAGATTTTACGCAGGCGTGCTGCCGGTGGTGGGTATGCTTATTTTTTACAGGATAAAGCGCCCAGCAAGAACGGTACTTATTTTAATACGGAAAAAAATTCCATACGCTTATCTGATACCACTGAAGTGCTTTTAAAAGAAGGGGATTATTTCTGGATGGGAAATACGAAGGTTGTGTTTCATCAGGAGGGGGAGACCTTGGTTTCAGGTCTCAGGTTTGAAGTTTAACGTTAGATCTGTTTTTATGCTTGATGTAAGACGTTGGATATTAGATACTAGATGTCTATCGTCTAATATCTATCGTCTATAGAATATCCACATTCTCAAATTTTCAAATTGTTCAGCCCTAAAGGCGGTTTCCTTCTTTTGGAAAAACGATCCTGGGCTGGTGCTTTTTGGCTTCTTCAAAATCCATAGAGGCATAGGAAATAATGATTACAGGGTCACCCACCTGCGCTTTACGGGCCGCCGGTCCATTAAGACAGATGGTTCCCGAACCTCTTTTACCCTTGATTATATAAGTTTCCAGCCGTTCTCCGTTATGAACGTTTACGACCTGAACTTTTTCATTTTCAATCAGGTTGGCGGCGTCCATCAGGTCCTCGTCAATGGTAATGCTGCCCATATAATTGAGGAAGGCCTCCGTAACAACGGCCCGGTGGATCTTGGATTTAAAAACTTCTATAAACATAGGGGCGCAAAGGTACAATTTTTCAAAATATCAATTATTTGCCCGCAAAATATTCCTTTTAGTTAACAAATTCTAATACCGCTAAGTTGTAAATATTATTGTAAATTCGTGCATTAGTAAGGATTTTCTTAAGACATATTTTTAGCACACATGAAATCGTTTATTGTTACGGCCGGATTGATATTAATGATGGGTACTGCCCATGCGCAAAAGAAACTGACTGCACATTCCACTTCCAAAGGGACTGTTGTGGAGCACCGGGTCACTTCCGGCGAATCATTACAGTATTTAAGTACGAAATATGGCCTGTCTCTTTCTGCCCTTGCAAAAGCGAATGGATTTAAAACCAGCCAGGAGCTGAGGATAGGGCAATCCATCAAAGTGCCGGTTACGGCTTCTAACCTCAATACCCGATCCAGAAAGGGAATCCCTGTTTATTATGAAGCAGGTGCAAGAGATAACTTAACAACGATCAGCAGGAAATTCAACCGGGTGGATATTAAAACCCTGAAGTCCTGGAACAAGCTGAAAAAGGGCGAAGTTGCCAGAGGGCAGGATATCCTGGTAGGATATTTGACCAACAATGCTGTAGCAAAAAACGAGAGCAAAGAAGAGGAGAAAGCCGAGACGGCAAAAAACAATAGCAATGCTGTTTTGAAAGCGGGTCAGAAGGTAACGGTTACTTCTGCGGTAAACATCCGCAAAGGAGCCAGTACCAGCCAATCCGTGGCGGGAACCCTGCAAAAAGATGAAGTGGTAACGGTTACACGCAGGGTCAATAGCGATTGGGTAGAGGTACGCACCAGTGAGGGTAAAAGGGGCTATATGGCCTCCCGGTTTTTGGAGCCGGTACAAGCCCCCCGTGTGGAGGAGGAGGCTGTTGCAAACAGTGTTGTTTTGAAGGCGGGTCAGAAGGCGGTGGCTGTATCTGCGGTGAATATACGAAAGGGCCCTGGTACGGATCAACCGGTTATTGGCCAGGTAGAAAAAGATGAGGTGATTACTATTACCCGGAAAACCAGTGATGAATGGGCGGCTATCCGTACAGCAGATGGCAAAAAAGGCTATGTGGCTTCCCAGTTTCTCGGATCTGCGGATGCAAAGAATAACGATGAGGAAAAAGAAGTTGCTAAGGCCGAAGTGAAAAAAACAGCTGGCAAAAAAGCGAAAGTGGCTTCTGACACTTATATCAATATCCGGAAGGGGCCGGGTACGGATGAGGCTATTGTTGGTCAGGCGCAAAAAGATGAAATTATTACAATAACCCGTCAGGTAAATGATGAATGGGCTGCTGTGCGTACCGGCGATGGAAAAGAAGGGTATGCCGCTGCTCAATATCTTGTTGATCCGTCTGCGGAGCCAGTGGCTAAAAAAGAGCCGCCCGTTGTCAAAGCCGAAAAGCAAATGGCCATTGTGGGTACGGGAATCAATATCCGGAAGGGCCCCGGTACCGATGAGCCGGTGGTGGGCAGGGCCGAAAACAACGAAATTGTTACGGTAAGCGGCGATCTGAAAGGTGAATGGGCTACCATCCGTACCAGCGCAGGTGTTACGGGGTATATTGCTTCGCGCTTCCTGGGCCCGGCGGAAGCAGCAGCGGAAGCAAAGGAAAGCCCGGAACCCATTGCAAAAAAAGAACCTCAAAAACGATCAGAAGAAAAGCCGGCAACGCCTGCCGTTTCATCTGCTCCCATCGCAGAAACTGCACCACCGCCTGCAAATTTTGATGAAAGCGGGTTCTTTAAAAACGCCTATGAAATGCAGGCAAATGGAGCTGCTGCAGCGGATAAATCCGTACATGCCGGCCTCTTTAAAACCGATAAAGGCTGGAGCGATGGGAAATACTATGCACTGATAGACGGCGTTCCCGCAGGAACGATCATAAAATTATCCAATCCAAATGCCAAGACCACTGTGTATGCAAAAGTGCTGGGAGATATAAAAAGCCTGAAACAGCCAAACAGCCCTGCTATTCGTATCAGCGATGCTGCTGCCACGGCGCTCCGGATCAATGCTGC
Organism: Niabella hirudinis; assembly: GCF_051201075.1. NCBI lineage: Bacteria > Pseudomonadati > Bacteroidota > Chitinophagia > Chitinophagales > Chitinophagaceae > Niabella > Niabella hirudinis. The sequence continues at coordinate 354,603 of NZ_JBPEHJ010000004.1, read as the reverse complement.
CGATTTTGATGTAGTAGTTAGCCATTAATAACTGATTATTAACGGGACTTGTTGGCTGAGAAAGATATTTGAGCAATACGTATAAATAAAATATCTTTGTCGTATAAAATTAATGCGCCATGGACGCCAAAGTAACCCTGAGTTTTAACAGTGCTATTATTGAAGGTGCAAAAGAATATGCGGCTTCGGAGGGGTTAAGTTTGTCGCGCCTTGTTGAGCTCCTGTTACAAAAAGTGATTGCCACGGGCCGGCATCAAAACATTGAGCATATCCCCATCGAGGATTGGGTGAACATGGTGGCCGAGGGGCCGGCAACCTATAATGCAAAACCGATAGGCAAAAAACAAAAAGCCGCATTTTATAAGAGTCATAAATAGCTATTACTATGAAATTATTCATCGATGCCAATATCCTGGTTGCGGTGATTAACAAGGAATACCCCCTATTTACCTATGCTTCACGTGTATTAAGCTGGGCATCTGCTAATGGGCATCAATTGGTAACCACAGCAGTAACGCTTGCCATTACCTACTATTTTGCTGAGAAAAAACATGGCACCCGGTCGGCAAGGGAACGCATTGGGTTGCTGGCTGCCGGTCTTACCATAACCGAATGTGGCAATAGAGAAGTGCAACGGGCGGCTGCGGATAAGCATATCAATGATTTTGAAGATGGTTTACAATATTTTGCAGCCTATAACGCCAACTGTACACACATTATAACGGAAAATACAAGAGATTTTTATTTTTCAATTCTGGAGGTTCAGACAGCGGAGGATTTTTTGAGAAAGCATTACAAAGGCCCTGCTCAGCGCTGAAAAAAACCGCGATAGAGCCGCAAATTTTATCCTAAACCGACAGCTTTGTAGCGGAGCCGTTAAAAACTGCCCGTCAACACCCGGTTATTGGTTAAAACTGGTAGCCCCGCAAAAAATCTTCAATTTTCATCCGCTTTTTCCCTTCCAGCTGAACCTCTTTCAGGTCCAGCAGTCCATCGGTACAGGCAAAGGATAGCAGGGTTTTGGCATCTGTTTGATAGGAACCCGGCTGCAGGTCGGTTTTTGTGGTCCTGATGACCGCCTTGAATATTTTCAGTTTTTTATGGTTGAGGAGTGTAAAAGCCCCGGGATAGGGCGAAAGTCCGCGCACCAGGTTATAGACTTTTTCCACAGGCTGGTGAAAGTCGATCTGGCAGGTTTCAGTAAAGATTTTTGGTGCATGGTGAAGCGTTGTGGCATCCGGCTGCGGAATTTCTTTCAGCAGTCCATTTGCCAGCCCGGCTACGGTTTTTACCAGCAAGTGCGCCCCGATTTCTTTCATTTTATCATGAACCGTTCCTGCTGTATCTTCTTTATCAATAGGAAAGCGGTCCTGGAGCAGGATATTGCCCGTATCAATCTCGTGCTGTAATTTAAATGTAGTAACCCCGGTTTCTTTTTCGCCGTTGATTACGGCCCAGTTAATGGGTGCCGCGCCGCGGTATTGGGGCAGCAGCGAGCCGTGGAGGTTGATGGTGCCCATGGGCGGCATGTTCCACACGATTTCCGGCAGCATCCGGAAAGCCACGCAGATCTGGAGATCGGCCTTCCAAGTCCGCAACGCATCAAGGAAGTCCGGGCTTTTCAGTTTTTCGGGCTGGAGTACCGGTAGCTGCTGTTCCAACGCATATTTTTTTATGGCACTTTGCTGCAATTCCATACCCCGGCCCCCTGGCTTATCCGGGGCCGTGATTACGCCAGCGATGGTGCATCCGGCCTTAACCAGGGCATCGATACTGGCCACCGCAAATTCCGGCGTTCCCATAAATACGATACGTAACTTTTTTGCCTGTTCATTGAGCGTCATGCTGCAAAAATAGGGTGGTCGCTACAAATTATGGCATCTGCACAAAAAAGCCTACCTTGCCCTCGAATCAGTTTATTCATTTTAAATTCAATCAATGCAACAAGCAAAAAAAGGCGATAAGGTAAAGGTTCATTATCACGGGAAACTGACCACCGGCGAAACCTTCGATTCCTCCGAGGGGCGCGATCCACTGCCCTTCGAAATCGGGGGCGGTATGGTGATCAAAGGATTTGATGATGGTGTTACAGGGATGACGGTTGGCGAAAAAAAGACCATCACTATTCCTGCTGATGAGGCCTATGGCCCGGTAAATCCTGATATGGTTATCGAAATGCCAAAAGATCGCCTTCCCCAGGATATGGAAGTAGAAGTGGGGATGCCCCTGGTTATGAGCGACCCGCAGGGACAGCAGTTTCAGGTAACGGTAAAGGAGATTGCGGACGATAAAATTGTACTGGATGCTAATCATCCGCTGGCCGGCAAAGACCTGGTTTTTGACCTGGAATTGGTTGAGATAGAAGGCGGAAGCCCCCTGATTATTATGCCTTAACAAGGATTAAATGATAATTTAGTAAAAGCAGCTTTATGGGCTGCTTTTATCTTTATTTGTTGATAGAATTAAACCATCATGAACTATAGCTTTACGGTTTCTGACCGATTTCTGAAATACGTAACAATTGATACCCAAAGTGATCCGCAGTCGGATACCGTACCTTCCACCGCCCGGCAAAAGGATTTGAGCAAAGTCCTGGTCGATGAGCTGAAAGAGATGGGGGTAGCGGATGCGGAACTGGATGATTGCGGTTATGTATATGCCAGCCTTCCCGCCAATACAGACAAGCAGGTGCCGGTGATCTGTTTTTGCAGTCACGTAGACACTTCTTCCGATTGTTCTGGTGCGGGGGTAAAACCGATTGTACATCAGAATTATGATTGCCGGGATATAGTGCTGCCCGATGACCCGCAGCAGGTGATCCGGCCGGGCGATCATCCCTATCTGAAAACAAAAAGGGGCGAAGATATTATTACCGCCTCCGGTACTACGCTCCTGGGCGCGGATGATAAGGCAGGGGTTGCCATCATTATGGATCTTGCCCATTACCTGGTAACGCATCCGGAGATAAAACATGGTACCGTTAAAATTTTATTTACCCCCGATGAGGAAATTGGCCGCGGGGTAGACCATGTAAACCTGGAAAAACTGGGAGCAGATTTTGGGTACACCCTGGACGGGGGAGAAAGGGGCAGCTATACCGATGAAACCTTTAGCGCCAATGGTGTTACCATTCATTTTTACGGTAACAGTATTCATCCCGGTTACGCTAAGGATAAACTCATTAATGCTATTAAAATAGCCGGTACTTTCCTGGACCTGCTGCCAAGAGATAGCTTTAGCCCGGAGACTACGGAAAACCGGGAAGGGTTTGTGCACCCGGTACATATAGAAGGCGGCGCCGAAAAAGCCTCGCTGAGTTTTATTATCCGCGATTTTGACACTTCAAAACTAAAATTGCATGAGGCCCGGTTAGAGCAGTTTGCAAAACAGGCAACAGGGCGGTACCCCGGCAGCCGGTACGAATTTGAAAGCAGGGAACAATACCGGAATATGAAGGAAGTGGTTGATCAGCATCCTGAAATAGGCGATTATGTAAAGATCGCAATGGAGCGGAGTGGCATTGAATTTAAAAAGAGCAGCGCGCGGGGGGGGACAGATGGCTCCCGGCTATCTTTTATGGGCATTCCTTTTCCGGATATCTTTACCGGTGAAATGGCCTTCCATGGAAAACACGAATACGTGAGCATCCAGGATATGCAAAAATCGGTTGAAACGCTTGTTAACCTGGTGCAGGTTTGGGAGGAAAAAGCGGCTTTTTGATTGTTTTCTTGCTCCCGGAACGTTCCGGATGGAACAGGTGCCGGTACGGATACACAGAGAAGGTATCTCTTTTACGGTAGCTTAATGCTTATCTTTATAAAATATAATCATTGTTATGGAATTCATTACAAACTTTTGGTGGGTGCTGGTTGTACTGCTTGTGGTGCTCAGCGGGTTGTTTACAGTAAACCAGGGCTATATTGGCGTCATTACCATGTTTGGGAAATACCGTCGCATTGTAAAGCCGGGCTTAAATATTAAAATCCCTTTTATTGAGAAGGTGTACCGCCGGGTGTCCGTTCAAAACCGGTCGGTAGAGCTTGAGTTCCAGGCGGTGACCCAGGATCAGGCCAATGTGTATTTTAAAAGCATGTTGCTGTACGCGGTACAGAATGAGCTGGAGGAAACGGTGAAAAAAGTGGCATTCAAATTTATCGATGAACGAAACCTTATGCAGGCCCTGGTGCGCACTATTGAGGGAAATATACGCGCATTTGTAGCTACAAAAAAACAGGCAGAGGTCTTGGGGCTGCGCCGGGAAATTGTACAGTATGTAAAGGTGGAAATTGATCATACGCTTGAGGAGTGGGGCTATCATTTGCTGGACCTCCAGATCAATGATATCACATTTGATAAAATGATCCTCGATTCCATGAGCAAAGTGGTTGCCAGTAACAACCTGAAGGCGGCAGCAGAAAATGAGGGCCAGGCATTGCTGATTACCAAAACCAAGTCGGCTGAGGCCGAGGGAAACGCAATTAAGATAAGTGCGGAAGCCGAGCGGGAAGCGGCAAGGCTGCGGGGGCAGGGAATTGCCTTATTTAGGGAGGAAGTGGCCAAAGGAGTATCTTCCGCTGCGGTGGAACTGCGCCAGGCCAACCTTGATACCAATTTTATCTTGTTCAGCATGTGGACAGAAGCCATCAAGAACTTTGCAGAATATGGAAAAGGAAATGTGATTTTCCTGGATGGCAGTACCGAAGGAATGGAACATACTATGAAGCAGTTCCAGGGCATGATGCTGCGCCCGGCTGGAACGGACGCATTAAAAAAGGATCATTAATGATTGACAAAGCCGGCCAGCACAAACCGCTGTTTTCCCTGCATGTCGGTTTTAACAGATGCTGCGAATCCTTTCGCTTCAAGCAGCTGTTGGGTTTCCTCCGCCAGGTTCTCATGTACTTCCAGGCAGATCCGGCCGTTGGGCGCCAGAATGGATTTTGCCGCATCTGCAATTTTCCGGTAGAAGAGCAAAGGATCTTCATCCGGCACAAATAAAGCGAGGGCCGGCTCATAGTCTACCACATTTTTATGCATGGATGCTTTACCGGCAACGGGGATGTAGGGCGGGTTGCTGACTAATACATCAACCTGCGGAAGTTGCTTCCAATTGGATGCTTCTAAAAAATCCAGCTGAATAAATTGAATGTCCAGGTCATATTTAGCCGCATTTTTACGTGCAACGGCCAGCGCATTCAAACTGATATCGCAGGCGGTAACCGTAGCTTCCGGGAGCTTTCTTTTCAAAATAATGGGGATGCATCCGCTTCCGGTACCGATGTCCAGTATGCGTACGGCCGGCTGCTTCCTGCAGTCGCGGATGACAGCATCCACCAGTTCCTCCGTTTCCGGCCGGGGAATCAGCACATTCTTATCTACATAAAAAGGAATATCGTAAAACCAAGCTTCATTCAGGATGTATTGGATCGGCTCGGCCTTCAGCAGCCTTTTTTTTATCCCGGTCAGCATTTTCAGCATGCAGGGGTCAGGGTTAAATGGCTGATTTGCGTTTTCCCGGAGATTAAATCCCGTAAGATTTTCTACAGCCAGCCACCAGATCTGCTGCGCTTCACTTTGCGGGTAAAGAACCTGCAGCTCCTGTACAAAACTTTTTTCTGCATTTTTTAAAGACATGCTGCAAACTTAATTCTTTTACTTTTGCAAAAATGGATACCGGAATACAAAGGCTTTACCTCGAACGTTGTTTTCAACTGGCACGGTTGGGCGCAGGAAGCGTGGCCCCCAACCCGATGGTGGGTGCGGTGCTTGTATACAACAACCGGGTCATTGGCGAAGGGTATCATCAACGCTATGGAGAAGCGCATGCAGAGGTAAACTGTATCCAAAATGCCCTGCAGCAGCATGCTGCGCTCATCGGGAAGGCAACCCTCTATGTTTCGCTGGAGCCCTGTGCGCATTTTGGCAAAACACCTCCCTGTGCGGATCTGGTCATCCGGCATAAAATCCCGAAGGTAGTGGTGGGCTGCCGCGACAGTTTTGAGGAAGTCGATGGCAGGGGGATCGGAAAACTCCGGGATGCAGGTGTGGAAGTAATTGAACATATAGCCACGCAGGAGGCGATGGCGCTCAACAAGCGGTTCTTTACCTTTCATGAAAAGAAACGTCCATATATCATTTTAAAATGGGCGCAAACCAGGGATCGCATTATGGCGGCATCTTCCGGCTCCCCCAAAGGAGGAATGACTGCCGGAGAGCGTTTAATGATTACCCACCCGGTAACCAACCGGCTGGTGCATCGGTGGCGTTCGGAGGAAGCGGCCATTATGGTGGGCGCCGCCACAGCGGTGATGGATAACCCGCTGCTCGATAATCGTAACTGGTTTGGAAAAACACCGTTAAAAATTGTAGTTGCGGCTTCGGGCAAGCTGCCGGATGATCTGAAATTACTGCATTCGGGCAATACTGCATGGGTGTTTAACCGCAGGCAGGAAAAAAAAAGCAAACAGGCAGAGTGGATCAGGGTGGAGCATGAAAACCTAATGGCAGGAATGCTGGATATTTTGTTTGAACGAAAGGTTCAGAGCATTTTTGTAGAAGGCGGCCGCCAGCTGCTGCAGTCCTTTATTGACGCCGGCCTTTGGGATGAAGTCCGGGTTATTACAAACACCAGGATGATCGCCGGCAACGGGTTGCCCGCTCCTGTATTGCCTGAAAAGCTGCTCCCTCATACAACCATGCTGGGGGCCGATGAAATAACCATTTATAAGAATATGCATAACCCGTTTATAGTTTAAGATGGAGCAGGGGAATTATTATCAGACTATTGAAACCGGCGGACAGGCGGAGTTTAAAGACAGGGGAAGCCGTTTTATTGCCATTGCTTACCCGCTTCAGCACACCGATGATTTTAAAAGGATACTGGCTGCTGTAAAAAAAGAACACCCTAAGGCGAATCATCATTGTTTTGCCTACCGCCTGGGAACTGATGGCAATGCCTTTCGGGTAAGCGATGCGGGAGAGCCTTCGGGCACAGCCGGCAGGCCCATCCTGGGTCAGATCGATAGCAGGCAGGTAACCAATGTGCTGATTATTGTTGTACGTTATTTTGGCGGAACATTGCTGGGCGTTCCGGGGCTGATCAATGCTTATAAATCGGCTGCCGCCCTGGCATTGCAGGTAACGCCATTGGTACGCAAACCGGTACTAAAAATCTATCACCTGCAATTTGATTATACCCAGCTCAATGAGGTGATGACCGCGGTGAAGCAATTTGACTGTACGATTGTTAAACAGGAGTTGCAACTGTTTTGTGTAATGGATATTGGCATTCCCAGGCACCGGTTAACGGAAACCATTATGCGGCTGGAGGATATCAAAAACCTGGTGCTAAAAGAAGTAGCGGCTATTGCAGGTTAGCCAGCACCTTGTCTTTTGTAAGATAGCCGAGGTGCGACCATTGCAGCTTTCCCTTCTTATAAATATGTAACACCGGCAGTGCATCGATCTTCAGGGCTTCTGCCAGTTCAGGGCTTTTATCAATATCGATCCGCAACACGGTTACAGTGGCCGCCTTGTCCTGCGCGATCTCCTTCAGATAGGGCTCCATTTTTTTACAGGGCCCGCACCATTCGGCATAGAAATCGACCAGCACTAATTTGTCGGTCTTCAACGCCTTTTCAAAATCAGATTTAGAAAACAATCCCTTCCCGGTAGTGGTTTTTTCCTCCGGCAATTTGGCGGCACGCCATTTGAGCATTCCTCCCTCCATCTCGTACACCTTTTTATATCCTTTACTGCGCAAATAAGCGGCTGCCTTGGCGCTTCTGCCACCACTGAGGCAGTATACATATACAGGCTGCTCCTTTGGCAGTAATAGCGCCTTCTTTCCAAAGGAACTGTCCATCCAGTTAATGTTTACTGCACCGGCAATATGCCCCCCTGTATACTCATCGGTAGTTCTTACATCCAATATATTTTTTCCGGTGGGATCTGCAATTTCTTTCCGGAATTGCTGCGCCGGCAGCGATTGGGCCTGACCCTGGGCGGCTATCAGTGTTGTGATGGTGATCCACAAAAGGAGAAAAGTAGGTTTCATGTCTGTTTATTTTAAGATCCATTTAAGTGATACGGGTATTCCTGCTTTTATTTCGTAGCCGGTGGCCTGGGGTATGCCGGTATCAGGGTTGATTTTGAAAATAGTAATATTATCGCTTTTCTGGTTGGCCGCAAGTAACCAATGACCCGAGGGATCAATGGTAAAGTTTCGCGGAAAATTCCCATTGGTGGAAACCCCGCCTGCAAACCGGAGCATTCCCGTTTTGAGGTCCGTTTTGTAAACTTCAATCGTGCTGTTACTGCGCTGTGACGTATAGAGGAATTTATTGTTGGGAGAGAGGTGGATATCCGCACCGGCAGCCTTTCCCTTTTTGGCTTTTAGTCCGTCTACGGTCTGGAGCTGCTGCAGCTTTCCTTTATGCAATGCATAAGCGTTTACCGTTCCAAACATTTCATCAATATTATAGACGAATTTTTTATTTTTTGAAATGACCAGATGGCGTGGACCCGCCCCAGGTGCTGTTTGAATAATACTGGTATGGGCCGTGTCCACTTTACCAGTTTTAGCATTAAAGGGATAGGAAACGATCTGGTCGGTTCCAAGGTCGCATACAAATAAGAATTTATTGTCGGGCGATATGGTAGTGCTATGTACATGCGGCCCCTGCTGGCGGCTCTTATCCGGTCCGCTGCCTTTATGTGTTACCAGCTGCGAAAGGGCGCCCAGTGATCCATCTTTTAGAATAGCGTAGATAGAAAAGCTGCCGCTGGAGTAATTGGAGGCAAACAGCCAACGGCCACTCCGGTCTGTTTCCAGGTAGCAGGGATCATCGCCCCCGCTTTTTACCGTATTCAGAAGTGTGAGCTTCCCGTTTGCGCGATCAGCGGAAAAGGCGCTGATGCTCCCGTTGGCGGTTTCGTTTACGGAGTAAACAAAGCGCTGGTCTTTTGAAACTACCTGATAGGAGGGGTTTATGGTTTGTGCGCTGCTTACGGGCTCAAGGTGGCCGGTTTGGGGATCAAAGTCATAAATGTAGATGCCTTTACTGGCGCTGTTGTTATGGGTATAAGTGCCCACCACCAGGTATTGGCCAAATGCGGAGCTGGTAATCATTGCAATACTCAAAACAAGTAACAGGATAAAAAACTTCCTCATGTTGAAAATTAAAAGGCAAAAGTACGTTGTCTTGCAGCAACCGGCAATGTTTTTATTTATCTGTTTTTTAACAAACGGCATGCAATTTTCATAACCTGTTTATCTTCTATATATCAAAGACGAGGGCTCAAAAAAAAGTAAAAAACAATTAAAATCAAACTACCATGAAACGGATTTTTACATTTTCAATTTTATCAGTTTTGGCAGTTGTAGTTTTAGCAAGCTGTTCCAAGAGGGATTACTGGCGGGATGATGATCGCTATACTAATGAAACAGGTATTACTGTGTATGTTTCCGAAGTTGGGTCGCCTTATTCCGTGGTGCAGATGGATTATGACGGTTCTTATGCTGTAGTTTATAGCCTTGAAAAAGATAAGTATTACTGGCCCGAGAAGAGTGATATTATCTACGGTGATTTTTCCGTTGGGGGAAGCAGAACCTTATACAACAAAACGGCCGGGTTTAATATCCGTCTTGAAGTAGATGATTTTTTTGATTACAAAGATGATGCGATCAATTCCGTAATCCGGAAGGAAGACAAAGGAGGTTATGTAGCGGCGTTTAAGAATACGAATGTTAAAGTAAGCCTTCAAAGAAGAGCAGGAGCGCCTTTAGTTAAATAGTGTTTTGGTTCGTTTCCTATACAGAGGGCTGTTCAAATGAGCAGCCCTTTTTATGTGACCGGTGTACAAACTGATTACTTTTGGGGCCACTGAGACGCAGAAACACAGATTTTTTTAATGCAATAGCAGCGGCCCTGTTTTTAATTTAGAAAAGTCCAGGCCTTCAGTGTTTCCTATGTTTGTCACTGAACGCCACAAAGACATAAGGGCATAAAGATGCACGAAGCACCTGATAAAACCGCTGCGTCTTTGCTCCTCCGCGTCATTGCGTGAAATAAACCACCGGGCCGCTTTGTCCCTTTCGGTGTGTTTCAGCTGCAAACATTGAGCGCCACAAAAAAGCTGCCCCGGAAATTAGCGGGGCAGCCCTGCGATTGAGAAGAATGGTTATTTGAACGGCCTTATTTAACAGCGGCATCCGAAGCGCTGCCTGCATTCCAGATCCGGTATTTTAGTTCATAGCCATCGGGTACAAATACCACAATGGGTAATTGACTGTTATAGCGAATCTGTTCGGGGCGGGCGCCTACGAATTTTTCTATTTTTTTACCGTCAGGGCAGGCCATCATTGTAGAAATGACGGTTCCGTTGGAGGAAAACTCATAATAGGTATACCCCCATCCATCAAGATTTTTTTCTGTTATTTTGCCGTTCAGCGAGCGGGTATTACAGTCAGTGGGTATTACCTTCCCGGGCATCAGTTCCACTTTAAGATCGGCTTCACCAGCGCCTTTGGCCGGTAACAGGATCACGTAGCGTTTATAACCTTTTTTCTCTTTTGGAAAGTGCTCAAGCTGTTTTTGTGCATCTTCATTTTTTACCATGGTTGTTCCTGTTTTTTTGGTCGTGCCGCAGGATAGCAGCGCTATTGCCATGAGTAAAAAACCTGCTAATTGAATTTGTTTCATCATCACTATTGTTTAATGGTTAAACGATCTGTTTTAGGTTTTGCAACATCAGGGTGCAAAAAAAGTACCATTGTTTAGGGTATCCGGAAAACAGACCGGCAACGGTTGCTGAAGGTTGTATGCTTTTAAAAATGATGATCCGGATCAAAAAAAGAAAAATGACTGAAATCGGACCGCGGACAGAACCGCCACTTTGAAGACCTGTATCGCCACAGGAAGCATACGGGGGGGTAGTCCGGCAAATTGTGACAAAAAATGAGGCCGGCGATCCGCTGCAAGGTTCTGGAGAGGGGAGATTGTTATTCACAGGTCTTTGTTTGTTTGATAGCACCACTTACATTTGCACCCCAACGAATTTAAAAAATGGACGTAAAATATATACACCAGATCGCTACAGACCTGAGCCTGCCGGTAAAGCAGGTTGGAAATGTAGAACAGTTGCATGCGGAGGGCGCAACAATCCCCTTTATCAGCCGTTACCGCAAAGAAGCAACCGGCAATATGGATGAGGTGCAGGTGGGCAATGTGATCGATAAGATCCGTTACTATGATGAACTGGAAAAGCGTAAGGAAACCGTTTTGAAAACTATAGAAGCGGCGGGTAAATTAACTCCGGATCTGAAGAAAAGAATCGAAGAATGTTTAAATGCAACAGAACTGGAGGATATTTATCTCCCGTATAAGCCCAAACGTAAAACAAAGGCTTCTATAGCGATTGAAAAGGGGCTGGAGCCGCTGGCCGACCTGCTATTGGCGCAGGGGAGTGCTATTGTGGAAACGGAAGCCGCCAAATATATCGGCGAGCTGGTTAAAGATACGGCGGAAGCGTTGCAGGGCGCACGGGATATTATTGCAGAGCGTATTGCCGAAAGCGAGCAGGCCCGTACCCTGGTGCGTAAGATGTTTGAGGAAACATCGGTGGTTGCATCGCGTGTGCTCACCAGCAAAAAGGAAGAGGCTGATGCCCAGAAGTACCGTGATTATTTTGATTTTAAAGAGCCGCTCTCCAAATGTCCGTCACACCGGGTTTTGGCCATCCGCCGGGGAGAAAAAGAAGGTTTCCTGATTATGGATATTTCCATTGAAAAAGATACTGCCATTGGTTTGCTGAAAACCGAATTTGTACGGTCGTCCGGTGAAACGGGCGCCCAGGTGGGGCTTGCTGTTGAGGATTCCTATGCCCGCCTGTTGAAACCCGCTATCGAAACCGAGTTCCGGATGAACAGCAAGACTTCGGCCGACGAAGAAGCGATTAAAGTTTTTGCAGAAAACCTGCGCCAGCTATTATTGGCCTCGCCGCTGGGACATAAACGGGTACTGGCTATTGATCCCGGCTTCAGAACCGGTTGTAAAGTGGTATGCCTGGATGAGAGCGGCACTTTTCTTAAATATGAGACGATCTTTCCCCATGCCCCTCAAAATGATGCCTATGGTGCAGCCGAAGCATTGAAGCGTCTGGTTGCTAAATATGATATTGAAGCGATTGGTTATGGAAACGGTACCGCCAGCAAGGAAACGGAGAAACTGGTACGGAGCATCGATTTCGGAAAACCTGTTTTGGTTTTTATGGTCAATGAAAGCGGGGCTTCTATTTATTCGGCCAGCGAAGTGGCCCGGGAAGAATTTCCGGACGAGGATGTAACCGTGCGCGGAGCCATTAGCATCGGGCGCCGGCTGCTGGATCCGCTGAGTGAGCTGGTAAAGATCGATGCAAAAAGTATTGGGGTGGGCCAGTATCAGCACGATGTAAATCAGAATCGTTTAAAGGATAGCCTGGATCAGGTGGTGCAAAGCTGTGTAAACTATGTGGGCGTGGATGTAAATACGGCCAGCAAACACCTGTTGATGTACGTGTCTGGCCTAACGGCGACTACTGCAAAAAATATCGTGGAATACCGGGTGAAGAATGGGGCGTTCAAAAGCCGGGGAGAGCTGTTGAAGGTATCCATGCTGGGCCCCAAGGCCTATGAGCAATGTGCGGGGTTTTTACGTATTCCCAATGCGCAAAACCCGCTGGATAATTCGGCGGTGCACCCGGAGAGCTACCCCGTTGTGGAGGCTATGGCGGGTAACCTGGCCTGCACCGTAGCAGAACTGATCACAAAGCCCGAGCTGCGCAAAGGAATCAAAACGCGGGATTTTGTTACAGAAACGGTGGGGCAATATACCATCGAAGATATTTTGAAAGAACTGGAAAAACCGGGTCGCGACCCCCGGGAGGCCATTGAAGAATTTCGTTTTGCCGAGGGATTGGCCGCCATCGGAGATCTGAAACCCGGAATGAAAGTGCCGGGTATTGTAACCAATATCACGAATTTTGGCGCCTTTGTGGATGTGGGGGTAAAGCAGGATGGACTGGTGCATGTATCGCACCTGGCCAATAAATTTGTAAGCGACCCGAATGAAGTAGTGAAACTGAATCAGAAGGTGATGGTGACCGTACTTGAAGTAGATGCAGCACGGAAACGAATTTCGCTGAGTATGAAGGATGCCTCACCCGCAGAAGGAATACCCCGGCCGGCAGGTAACCAACAGAAGCCGGCCGCCAAGCCCGCAACTGCCGGAAAAAATAACTTTCAGTCGAGCCTGGATGCCTTGCGGAAAAAGTTTGCCGATTAGCGGCGTAATCCACATTTGGATGCGTTCGTTGTGGGGAAGCCGTTACATGGAATAAACCTTTTCGCTGTATTTTTGTAATAATTCAGTTTTATATAACATAAAAGCGTTGTACGATGCCGCCCCGATTGTTATCGGGGTGTTTTAGCATAATCGATCAAACCATCTATATGACACAGGAAACAGGAGTAGAAAGAGTAAAATGTTTAATTATTGGTTCAGGACCGGCGGGTTATACGGCGGCAATTTATGCTTCCCGCGCCAACCTGAACCCCGTTTTATACCAGGGCATTCAGCCCGGCGGACAGCTCACCATCACCACCGAAGTAGAAAACTATCCGGGATACCCCGAAGGTATACAGGGGCCGGAAATGATGATCGATTTTGAAAAACAGGCCAAAAGGATGGGAGCGGATATCCGCTTCGGGATTGCTACCAGGGTCGATTTTTCCGGTCTGCCGCACAAGGTTTGGATTGATGATGAAAAGCTGATAGAAGCCGATGCCGTGATCATTTCTACCGGCGCGTCCGCCAAATGGCTGGGTCTCTCGAGCGAAGAACGCCTGAACGGGTTTGGAGTAAGCGCCTGTGCCGTTTGTGACGGGTTCTTTTTCAGGGGAAAAGAAGTGGCCATTGTAGGCGCCGGTGATACGGCGGCCGAAGAGGCCCTTTACCTGTCCAAACTTTGCACCACTGTACACATGCTGGTACGCAAAGACGCCATGCGGGCATCAAAAGTGATGCAGGACCGGGTATTTAAAACACCGAATATTAAAGTCTATTTCAACACGGATACCGAAGAAGTGCTGGGCGAAAAAACGGTAAGTGGTGTACGTATAAAAAACAACCAGACGGGAACCATAGAGGAGATCCCAGTTAACGGATTCTTTGTGGCAATTGGTCATCAGCCCAATTCCGGTATTTTTAAAGAATTTCTTGATATGGATGATGCGGGGTATATTAAAACAATACCCGGGACTTCAAAAACCAATATTGAAGGGGTTTTTGCTTCGGGTGATGTGCAGGATAAGATCTATCGCCAGGCGGTAACGGCAGCCGGAAGCGGCTGTATGGCGGCATTGGACGCAGAACGTTATCTGGGGGAGAAAGGCATTCATTAAACAGGCCGGCAAAAAACAAGGAATGGCACAAGTCATTACCATACACCTGGAACAGCTTCGCTTTTTTGCTTTTCATGGTTTATATGCCGAGGAGCGAACAACGGGCAACGCCTTTGAAATGAATCTTTCGGTTTCTTTTCAAAAAGGGGATGCGGTTATTACAAAATTGGAAGACACCCTGAACTATGCAGCAATCTATGGCATTGTAAACCATGAAATGCAGCGTCCGCGGGAATTGCTGGAAACGTTTCTTACCGAACTGGCTGCCACTTTGAAGGAGCGGTTCCCCGGGATTACACGACTAAAAATGAGTTTATATAAACTTACTGTTCCTATTGAAGGGTTTGCCGGCAAAGTGGGGGTGGAGCTGGAGCGGAAATTTGAGCAATAGTTCTCTATCCATTTTTATTTCTCTTTCTCAGCATAGGTCATCTTCGCTAAAAGCCAGCGGCAACAGGTCCTTTATAGTATTGATGACGTATACGGGGCCTTCCATGCCCGATAATAACAGGCGGATCGGCGTTCCCGTACGTTTTTCATATTCTGATAAAGCCTGCCGGCACATACCACAAGGCGAAACAGGGCGATTGCTGCTGCCATTGACGGGGTGATAAGAGATGGCAAGGGTGAGGATGGGCTCATCGTTGTACCCGCTTCCTACGGCAGCCAGTAATGCTCTTTCAGCACAGATGCCAACGGGGTAGGAAGCATTCTCCTGGTTAGTTCCTACAACCGTGCTTCCGTTGGCCAGCTTTGCGGCGCAGGCTACGTGGAACCCTGAATAAGGCGCATAGGCTTTTTGTGTGGTTGCGCGCGCCAACTCCAGTAAGGCCGCATCTTCATCGGCCAAAGCATGGCTGTCTTCCAAAATTTTATAGGAGAATTGAAACTTTTTTTCCTGCATCATTGGTGTCCTGATGGTTTAAAACAAAGACTACTAAAGGTAAGAAATATTTATTTGATGGTTTTGGCCATTTTCTTCTGTGGCGTATAAGATTTTTCCGATTCGTGGAGACACGAATCAGGGCTCCCGCCAATGCGGGATCTCCTCGCGTCTGCAAAAAATAGTAGTAATGGCTATTTCCCTATATTAAAAAGTAACGCAAATTCCACCTGCAGATCTAATGCACAATAACCTGCGCCCGCCTCAGGTTGTCCGTGCTCTGCAGCACTTTGGCCTTTAAGGAACTGTTTAATGTATGATCAGTTTGCAAAAACACCGTAACGATATGATGGGCCGGGGCAGACTGGTAGTTACCAAAGCTGGACTGAAGCCAGTTGCCGGGAAAGAAAATGTCTCCGGTACTTTGAATCTCGGGCAACAGTTGCAGCGTCTTTTCCAGGTACTTTTCTGCAGATGGCTGCCGGATTGGATGGTGCAGGTAGGTAAGTGCAGCACTAACAGCCGACTCGTTGGAGCGGTTTTTGCGCTGCTGCAGGCCCGCAAAGAACTGATCTCTGACAACGGAATCGGCGGAGAGCGCCGGCATGATGATCCGGAATCGTTTGGCCCGGTCGGGATCCTTAATACGCAGCAATTGCTGCTGAAGGATCTTATCGCCGGTCTTACTTCTCAACGCCAGCGCGAATGCGAGATTGGTATAGTCCTCTTCTTTTAAGACAACATTTGCCGGAGGGTCCTGGCTATACCAGGTACTATAGAGTCTTGCAGTAGCGGTTTCTGTACCAAAAACAGATTGATAGCACCCGAAAAGGATCTTTTTATTGTTGGTGTTTTTTTGTTGCTGAAGCGCCTTCCAGATGCTGTTTTCCAGCGTTGCGATATACAGGCTGCGCTGCTGTGGCGCGATAAAACTCCAATAGATTGTACTGATATAGCCCGTGAGTAGTCGGATGTTAAGTTCCACTGTTTCCCTGGCAAGGCCCGATTCAAAAAGCCGGAGCAGCTGCAGCGGGGTTGTATAGCGGCCATTCAGCATGTTTTCATAAAGTGAAATATAGGCAGAGGCCCGGCTAACATAGTTATCGATGCCGAAAAGATGCGGGAGCATGGCGGTATCAATGGGCCATACTCCGTATCCTGTACCAGAGGCATTAAATTGGATAAACAGCGGCCGTTTGCGATCCAGGGCCCGGGGTACCTCCTGCGCCGGCAGACTATCGCTTACCGTAATCGTGCGTACCAGTCCTTTATAATAGAAGCTGATATCAAAGCGTTGCGGCCACACCAGGCCTGTGCCAAACTCCGGCTTTTGAAAGAGGGCAAAGCCGGTAATGGAGCCGCCGCCGGGAGCATAGTTCATCTTGTAATCAAATACGGGCCTTCCCGGCTTATTTACCCAAACGGCGTTCCAGGCGCGAAGATCTGCAGGAGCCTGTTGATCAAGAATGCCGATAAGGTCGGGCCAGGAGGCGTTCTTAAAAGCAAAGGTCTTCAGGTAGGTTCGTACGCCTTTCTGAAAACCGTCGGTTCCCATAAGGTCTTCCAGCTGCCGCATCATCACCGGCGATTTATGGTAGATAATTCCACCGTATAAAGTGCCCGCTTCTTCCAGGTTATTCAGGGGCTGCCGGATGGGATTAGCCCCGGTTGTCCGGTCGATGGCATAGGCAGGTGGAAGATGATCGGTGAGGAATTTTAAGGAAAATCCCTGGTCATGATGGGGCATGGCCGTGGCTTTGTCCGCCATAAAATTGGCAAAGACCTCCTTCATCCAAACGTCCGAAAACCAGCTCATTGTTACCAGGTCGCCAAACCACATATGGGCCACTTCATGCGCCAGTAAATGGGCACGGCTGTTTAGCTGACTCTCGGTTGCATCTCCTGTTAGGAAGAGGGTAGCGGCCTGCAGCAGGATGGCGCCGGGGTGTTCCATGCCGCCAAACTGGAAGTCCGGTATCGCAACCATTCCATGTTTTTGAAAAGGGTAGGCAATGCCCGTCCATTGCTCATTAAACTCCACCATTTTTTTGTATTGCTCAAAGATGGCATGCAGGCTGTTGTTTATTTTTTCGGAATCCGTTTCGCGGTAAAAAAATTCGATCTCATCATTTCTCCATCGTTCTTTGGCAACACGAAACTTTCCTGCTGCAAATGAAAAAAGATAGGTGCTGATCTTATCTGAAGGGGCAAAATGCAGGAGTTTTCGCCCGTTATTGATAGTCGAATCACGGAGCTTCCCATTGGCTATTGCTACCCAGTCCCCGGGAATAGCAAGGCTGAGGGTAAAAGTGGCTTTCAGATCTGGCTGATCAAAGCAGGGGAAAACCGTTCGGGCCCGGTCGGGAACAAACAAGGTGTATAAAAAATCGTCCCTCCGGTTTAATGCGCCATTGCCTGCAATAAGCTGAAGCAGGATGTGGTTGGCGCCTTTTTTTAGCAGTGGGGCATCAATAATGATGTGCTCATTTTCGTAGTGGATTGGGATCTCCTTGTCGTTTATGGTGATCTTTTTCAGCTTTTGCGGATCTTCTTTAAAGTCGATGAGCAGGGGCGCACCCGAGGCATCGGCGTAATGGAAGGACAGCCGTTCTTTTAAAGTAATAGCAGCCGTTGGTTTTGCCGGAATATCAAACGACAGGTCATAGTGAAGGTTTGTTAATGTGTTTTTTCGCGCAACGGCAAGGGTATCTGAAATGCCATTGCTGATAACGGCTTTTTCAGAGCGCTCATTACAGGAAACGATACAGAAGAGCAACAAAATATAGGAAACCGGCATCCATTTCATAGCTGCAAAGATATTGAGGTTTGGATATCGGGGAGGTTTTTCCGCAGAATCCGGAAGGTCATATCTTCAATATTCACGCGAATAAAACGCAGAAGAAGATTCTCAGTGAAGATCAGCGAAAAAAAGCGTTTTTACCTATATTAGCAATCATTTATACGATTGTTTAGCAACTATGAAGCGAAGAAATTTTATTGGACTGTTAAGCGGGAGCGGCGCCGGCGCTGCCCTAAGTTCAGCCCTCCCTTTTCATTTTTCCGCTGCCGATCCGGATGTGAAAATTATCAGGAACGACAATACGCTTAAGGCGGATGTAGTGATTGCGGGAGGCGGATTGGGTGGTGTTGCTGCGGCGCTGGCGTCCTTAAGGAATGGACAAACGGTGCTGTTAACAGAGGAGACCGACTGGCTGGGTGGCCAGCTGACGGCACAGGGGGTACCACCGGATGAGCACCCCTGGATTGAAACACATGGTGCTCCGCTGTCGTACCGTGATCTCAGGAACCGGATTCGCGATTATTACCGCCAGTATTATCCCTTAACCGAAAAAGAAAAAAACAATCCGCGTCTCAATCCCGGAAACGGCGCTGTTTCCCGGCTTTGCCATGAACCGGCTGTAGCGGAAGCCGTGATCCGTCAAATGCTGATGCCCTATGTTTCCAGCGGAAGGTTGTTATTGCTGATGCAGCACCAGATTTTAAAAGCCGCTGTGAGGAGCACAAGAGTGGTATCGCTCACCGCAAGGAATGCAAAAAACGGGGCACTGGTGGTATTGGAAGGTGCCTGGTTTATTGATGCAACCGAGCTGGGCGAGTTGTTGCCCTTAACGGGAACGGCATACGTAACCGGAACGGAATCCCGGAAGCAAACGGGGGAACTGCATGCAGCGGAAGCGGCTGATCCGGAAAACAACCAGGCATTTACCATGTGTTTTGCCATGGATTATATGGAAGGGGAGCGTCATATCATTCCAAGACCGGCGGACTATTTGTTTTGGAGAAACTATGTTCCCGCGCTCAACCCCGCCTGGCCCGGGAAACTATTGAGTCTGCAATATGCGCAACCTCAAACCCTGCAGCCAAAAGAACTGGGTTTTTCGCCGGATGGCAGGTCCACCGGAACACTCCTGAATCTGTGGAACTACCGGAAGATCATCGACCGCAAAAATTTTAAGGAAGGGTTTTTTAAAGGAGACATTACGATTGTTAACTGGCCGCAGAATGATTATATGCCCGGGAACATAGTGGATGTATCGCCCCGGGAATTTAAAAGGCATGTAGACCGGGCCAAACAGCTCAGCCTGTCCTTACTATACTGGCTGCAAACCGCGGCTCCCCGGTCCGGCGGTGGGCGGGGGTGGCCGGGACTGCGCCTGCGGAAGGATGTTATGGGTACTGCCGATGGGTTGGCAAAATATCCCTATATCCGCGAATCGCGAAGAATAAAGGCACAGTTCACGGTTCTTGAAGAGCATGTAGGCCGGGACAACAGGGCCCGGGTCGCTGCTTCTGACAAGGAAAAAGCTGCTTCGTTTTTTGACTCGGTCGGCATCGGCTATTATCACATTGATCTGCATCCCGGCAGCCGGGGCACCAATTATATCGATTTTCCTTCGCTGCCATTCCAGGTTCCGCTGGGGGCCTTGCTGCCTGTTAAAATGGAAAATATTTTTCCGGCCAGCAAGAATATCGGCACTACGCATATCACCAACGGATGTTACCGCCTGCATCCTGTGGAATGGAGCATTGGCGAAGCCGTAGGGCTGCTGCTGGTATTTGCAAAGGCGCAGGGGGTATTGCCGGCAACCGTACGCGAAGACCGGGAGCTGCTGAAACGGTTTCAGGCATTTATACAGACCGAAGGTGTTGAAACTGAGTGGCCGGACTCATAAGTTGCCCGGAGGGTTTTAATTGTTTGGTTTGTAATCTACTAATAGATCCCAAGGGACGGCTTTGGCCATTTCTTCCGGGGGTAAATGCACTCACTGCGGGTGAATAACGTTGCATGTCGGCGTCTTATCGTACCTTTGCAGCTTCTAAAAAACAAAACCCCGGTTTGAAAGCAAGAACATTAAAGAAAGATAAGGTAAACATCATTACGCTTGGATGCAGTAAAAATATGGTGGACAGCGAAGTTCTGAGCGGCCAGTTGCTGGCCAATGAAATTGACGTGGTGCACGAGAACAAAAAGTTTGATCATAATATTGTAGTAGTGAATACCTGCGGCTTTATTGATAAGGCTAAGGAAGAGAGCATTAACACGATCCTGGAACAGGTGGAGTTTAAAAAGCGCGGAAGGCTGGATAAGGTCTATGTTACCGGCTGCCTGAGCGAGCGGTATAAGAACAACCTGGAAACAGAGATTCCGGAAGTGGACGCTTTTTTTGGTACCATGGAATTGCCCTTGATCCTGAAGCAATTTGAAGCCGATTATAAGACGGAGTTACTGGGGGAGCGGCTGCTGGCTACGCCTAAACACTATGCATACCTGAAGATTTCCGAAGGCTGCAACCGCACCTGTTCCTTTTGTGCCATTCCGCTGATGCGCGGAAAACATACCAGCAAAACTATGGAGCAGGTGGTGGCAGAAGCAGAAGGCCTGGTTAAAAAAGGTGTAAAAGAAATCATGCTGATTGCCCAGGAGCTGACTTATTATGGGCTGGATATTTATAAAAAACGGATGCTGCCTGATCTGCTGAACCGGTTGGCCGATATCCCCGGTTTGGAGTGGATTCGACTGCATTATGCATATCCTACAAAGTTTCCATTGGAGATCCTGGATGTAATGCGTCAGCGGGACAATATCTGCAATTACCTGGATATGCCATTGCAACACGCAGCGGATAATATGCTGGATGCCATGAAACGGCAGATTACCCGGGCAGAAATGGAAGATCTTGTAAGCACCATTCGTGAAAGGGTACCGGGTATTTGTTTGCGTACCACTTTAATAGCCGGTTTCCCCGGTGAAACACTGGACGATATTGAAGAACTCAAACAATTTCTGGCAAAAGAACGTTTCGACCGTGTAGGTATTTTTACCTATTCGCATGAGGAAGATACATCGGCGTATCAACTGGCCGATACCATTCCCCAGGAGGAGAAGGAGCGCCGTGCCCAGGAGATTATGGAATTTCAACAGGAAATCTCTTTTGAGCTGAACCAGGAAAAAGTAGGCAGAACTTTCAAAACACTTATCGATAAAAAAGAAGCCGGCCGCTACATCGGGCGTACGGAGTTTGATAGCGTGGAAGTGGACAATGAGGTGATCATCAACAGTAGCGAAAAATTAACGATCGGTGCCTTTTACAATGTGCAGATCGAAAAGGCCTATGATTACGACCTGGAGGGAATTGTAACCGGTAAATACTGAAGATACCTGGTTTAGAGTTTCAGGTTTAAAGCCCGCCTGACCGGACGCCGGTACGGACGGGGAAGGTTTAAGGTTTTGTACCTCATTGACTATTGATCATTACCCATTGACTCATCCTCACCATTGACCAGGTTGCTCTGATTGCCCCTAAAAGAAGAACTGGTCCCTGTTTCTGGTAAAATCAGGAATGCTGTTTAAAGTATTGAATTTCCCGTTCGTGATTTTTGGCGGCTTCAAGCGTATCAAAGGTTCCGAGGTTCCTCCGCTTATGTGTTTTTTTATCCGGATTTCGCGAATACAACCGGTACTTGCCGGATTTAAGTTTGCGTATCATCGCGTATTATTTTAACAATGAATAATAATGCTTCACTATCAAAGTGTTGAATAGCCTCATTATGATTGTGCAATAAACGGGCCGGCTATCCGGCAGCATTTTTGAGGCGGTATGGATAAACGACCACCATGAAAAAAGAAACGTCTTCCCAGAAAATGAATACAATCAGCGAATGTATCAACAGTGCTATAAAAGAAGGATACACAAGAGACTTTTTTATCAGTGGCCCGGGGCTTTCCTTTAGCGGAGCAGAGCGGCTTTATGCACCGGATGAAGTAATTATTAAAAATTTTTACCGGTTTGAGGGGGAAAGCGACCCGGCGGATAGCGCCATTTTATACCTGCTGAAAACCCGGGATGGTGCGCAGGGTACTTTATTGGATGCCTATGGTGTATACGCTGATGAGGACATTGCAGCATTTGTAAAAGAGGTAAATGAGATTCATAAGAATCGTCCGAACATCCGGACAAAACTCAGCCGGTATCTGAAAATTGGGATTGGTGCCGCCCTGGCCATGGGGGCTGTAGCAGGGCTGCTTTATAAAAGAAAGGGGCATGCTCATAGATGGGCTGTGGGTTAAACGGTGCTGCAAAAAAACATGGGGCTGTCTCAAAAGTTGCTTTACAGCATGATGTTATTCTGAACTTGTCATCCCGGGCTTGACCCGGGATCTATTCTTGTTTCAGAATCTGCTGACTAACAAGCATCATTAGATGCCGAAACAATCCCGGTCGCCATCGGGACGGCACGACAAAATAGGGACTTTTGATACAGCCTCATAAAAGTCTACATGAATTTAAAGCGGGCAAAAGAATAACTATGAAAATAATCTCCTACAAGGACCCGGTACAGGAAGAAATGATAGAAATCGCCTACTGCGATTACGGAAAGGGCCGGCCGGTGGTGTTGATACACGGCTGGCCGCTTAGTATGGAAATGTGGGAGTACCAGTTTTCGGATCTTGTAGACAATGGAAACCGGGTGATATCCTATGACCGGCGGGGCTTTGGTAAAAGCAGCAAACCCTGGATGGGGTATGAGTATGATGCGTTGACGGCCGATCTGAATGCACTTATGATACAACTGGATTTGAAGGAGGCGGTGCTCGTTGGCTTTTCGATGGGGAGCGGAGAAGTAGCCCGGTACCTGAAAACATTCGGACGCAACCGCGTCAGCCGGGTTGCGCTTATAAGCCCTGTGCTGCCGTTCCTGATGAAAACGGAAGGAAACCCTTATGGCATGGAGGCGGGAGTTTTTAGCGATATGATCACGGGGATAAAAACTGACCATATCGGTTTCCTGGAAACTTTTATGAAACAGTTTTTTGGAACCTCACTCCTGAACAGGTCGGCGAGCAAACCTTTGCTGGAATATTACCTGGGCCTGGCATCACGGGCAGCCATGCATGCCATGGTGCACTGCATTACGAGTTTTTCGGCAACCGACTTTAGAAGCGATCTTGAGGCCATGCATCTTCCGCTGCTCCTGGTACATGGAGATGAGGATCAGATTGTGCCAAGGACCGTAAGTTCCGACCGGCTGGCGGAACTGGTCCCTGGCGCCCAGTATGCGGTATACCCCGGGGCCCCGCATGGATTATTTTATACGCACCGCGGCCGCCTGAACAGGGACCTTGTAAATTTTATAAAGGGAATGCCTTATACAGAAGAGCAGGATGAAGAACTGCCGCCCATTGTTCCGCCTTTTCTTTTTTAAAATAGTTTTATATGAAGGCCCGCAATAAACTGAAACCGGACTGATAGCTACAGGAGAAGATCAAAGGGATCGCCGGGGTCTTTTGTTGCAGATTACCCTTGGGTTTTCCTGTTTATATCAAAGATTTTAGGGCGCACATAAAGGACGGCGCCATTTACTCCGGTAAAGTCATCTGGGGGTTGCCACTGAAGCACTGAAAATCTGCATCTCCTGTACTTGCCACAAAAGTTCTAAAACTCGGGGCCTTGGGCTTTCTACATAAAAAGCAAGGTATTGCTGCAGCATTAAAAAAATCTGTGTTTCTGTGTTTAAGTGGCAACAACACAGGATTTTAGTGGTTATTACTGCGATGTCGGAAAGAGGGCGCTATCAGTATTGCTCCTGCTCATTGGGGAAATTGCCCGATTGTACATCAGAGATATAATGCTGGATGGCAGTGGTAGCCTGCTCAAAAATGTTGAGGTATTGTCGTAGAAATTTTGGTTTAAACTCGGTGTTGATGCCCAGCATATCATGCATAACCAGCACCTGGCCATCACAATACCTGCCGGCGCCGATGCCAATGGTGGGAATATAGAGGCTTTCGGTAACCTCTTTTGCCAGAAGGGCCGGAATTTTTTCCAATACAATAGAAAAACAACCGGCTTCCTGCAGCAGCAGCACATCGTTTCTTAGTTTGTTGGCCTCATCGTCTTCCTTTGCCCGTACGGCATAAGTACCAAATTTGTAGATCGATTGGGGGGTTAATCCCAGGTGGCCCATTACCGGTATGCCCGCAGAAACAATTTTTTTTATAGAATCCACGATCTCTTCGCCGCCCTCCATTTTGACCGCATGGGCGCCTGTTTCCTTCATAATCCGGACGGCAGATGCGAGGGCAATTTCGGAGTTGGATTGATAGGCTCCAAACGGAAGGTCCACCACTACCAGGCAGCGCCGCGCCCCGCGGATCACCGATTGCGCATGGTAAATCATCTGATCCAGCGTGATGGGCAGTGTTGTTTCATGCCCGGCCATAACATTGGAGGCCGAATCGCCCACCAGGATCACATCAATACCTGCGCCATCAATAATCCGGGCAAAAGAAAAATCATAGGCAGTAAGCATGCTGATTTTTTCGCCGGCGGCTTTCATTTTTGCCAGTGTATGCGTGGTTACCCTTTTTACTTCTTTATTTATAGACATTTTCTGATTTCTGATTTCGACAAACCTACTAATATACGAAGAATACGGTTAGTACGAATCTCAAATTTCAAATCAAAATACGAAATGCCCGTAAATGTTGAAACCAATACTCATTTTCAAATTTTCAAATTCTCACATTTCCACATTTTCAATCTCCTCATAAAGGCTCTGGATCAACCCATCGGCCAGTCCGATTTTCGGAACAAGAATCTCTTCGGCGCCTACCCATTTTAGTACATTTATATAAATCAACAGGGCAGGCACAATAACGTCTGCGCGGTCCTCACGGAGCTTATAATTACTCATCCGCTCCTCAAGGGTCATATTGCTGAATTCCTTATAATAATCGCGAAGCAGCTCCAGCGAAAGCGGTCTCCCTTCCTTGCGTTTCGACAGGGAAAAAACCTTGTTGATATTTCCCCCGGATCCGATGCCGGTAATCTTTTTGATGCCTTTGATATGATTGCGGATATCACCTTTCATCTCCTCCCATTGTGCCTCGGTTACCTGTTGCTTCAGCAGGCGGATGGTGCCAATATTAAAGGAGCGTTTAAAGGTCATGGCCCCATTGGTAAAGCAGGTAAGTTCCGTACTGCCACCACCTACATCTATATACAGATAGGATCCATCCCGGGTAAGGTTTTCGGCAACATGGCTTTCATAGATCAGTGCCGCCTCCCGGTCGCCGGAGATGATTTCAATGTCGAGGCCCGTTTCTTTTTTTATCTGTTCGATAATTTGGGCGCCGTTTTTTGCATCGCGCATGGCGGCGGTAGCGCAGGCTTTTACCCGCTCCACGCCGTAAGCATCCAGCAGGTGGCGATAAGCCTTCATGGTGCTGAGTATATGCGCCGTTTTCCCTGGTGAAATTTCGCCGTTTTCAAAAACATCAAAACCCAAACGCAGGGGAACCCGGATCAGGTTGGATTTTATAAAATCAGGCTTGTTTTTTTTGATCATCCGCACATCTGTGATCAGCAAACGGGCGGCGTTACTGCCGATATCAATAGCCGCTAATTTCAACTATGAATATTTTTTTTGAATCAGGTAATTATAGATCACTTCCTGGGATCTTGTTTTTTTAGAAGTCGAATGTACATATTTATTTTTAAGTTCGTTATCCAGGAGGCGGGCTTTTACATTATCGCTCAGCTGGATGTTTAAGATATCAATCAGTTCTTTTCTCAGCTCCGGGTCGGTCACCGGGCAGGTTGCCTCTACACGGTGCTCAATATTTCTTAGCATCCAGTCGGCAGAAGAAAGGAATACCCGGGGATTGCCCCCGTTATGAAAAACAAACACACGGGCGTGCTCCAGGTATTCGTCCACGATACTGATGGCCGTTACCTTATGTTTGAACCGTTTGTTTTGCGAAAGCATACAGAAGATACCGCGTACAATCAGTTTTACCACCACACCTGCGCGGGCGGCTTCGTAAAGTTTCTGGATCATCTCGATGTCTGAAAGCGAATTCATCTTAATGATCATTTCTGCTTTTTTGCCTTTGCGGGCCAAGGCTATCTCGTGGTCGATCAATTTTGACAGGAAGGTCCGGATGAGATGGGGGCTGGGGATGATGGTACTGCATTTGGATAAAGCCTGTTCATTGATCTTTGGCTTTTCGAGGTATGCGAAGATCCGGTTAGCATCGGCCATTATTTTTTTATTGGAAGTCAGCAGGCAATGGTCGGCATAAATACGGGCAGTTTTTTCGTTGAGGTTGCCGGTACTTACAAATCCGTAATGCCCGGTTCGGGTTCCCTTTCTTTTTTTGATAACGCAGAGCTTGGCATGTACTTTCATGTTAGGGAAACCGGTTAAAACAGTGGCGCCCACATCCTCCAGGCGCTGTTTCCATTCCATATTCGCTTCCTCATCAAAGCGGGCCTTCAGCTCCAGCATTACCGTTACTTCCTTGCCGTTCCGTACGGCATTGATGAGGGCGTTAACGATTTTGGATTGGGAGGCCAGGCGGTAGCAGGTGATTTTTATGGATACCACTTCGGGATCGAAGGCTGCTTCGCGGATGAGGTCGATAATGGGTGTAAAGCTATGGTAGGGGTAGCTCAGCAGTACATCCCGGTGCATGATTACATCGGAAATGCGCTGGTCCAGCAACAGCGGATGGTCAAAAGGTTGTTTCCGTTTACTCAGATTTTTGAAGGCTTTAGAAGGAAAATCGATAAAATGCCTGAAATTATGAATCGCACCCGCAGGGCTGATGGCGTCTTGCTTGCCAAAGCCCATGCGGGTAACAAGGTAATTCAAAAGCTCGGGATCCATTCGCTCATCATAGGTGAAGCGAACGGGTGTGCCTTTTTTCCGGTTCTTTAAACCTGTTTCCAGTTTCTGAATAATAGAAGTGTTATCGGCGGTGTCAATATCGAGTTCGGCATCACGGGTAAACTTAAAAATATGGGCACTGAACTCATCGTAACCCAGAAAGCGGAAAATATGCGGGAGGTTGAAAATGATGGCATCCTCCAGTAGTATAATATCGTGCTGACTTGCTCTGGAGGGCAGCTCAATAAAACGCCCGACGGCGGTAACCGGTACTTCAATAATGGCGTATTTGCGATCCTGCCGGTTGTAGCTTTTACGCATCACCACGCCCAAAAAAATAGACTTATCGCGGAGCGTTGGAAACTTCCTGATGTTTTCAATCATCAGGGGAATGATATTCGGGCCGATCTCCGTTTCGTAAAAGTCCCGGATGAATTTTTTTTGATTATTGGTGAGCTGCGCTTCGGTGCGAAGATAGATCTGGTGCCGGTTGAGGCTGCGTTGTACATTTTTCCAAACCCGTTCAAAAGCCTCCTGCTGGTCGACCATCAGCCCGTGAATCTGCTCCAGTATTTTTTTAGGATTCTTTTCGGGGTGCATATTCATTTTGGACTCAATCCGCAGCATGCGCTTAAGCGAGGCAATCCGTACCCTGAAAAACTCATCACGGTTGTTGGAAAAGATCCCGAGGAATTTGATCCGTTCATTAAGCGGAACAGTAGGGTCCGCTGCTTCCTGTAGCACGCGGCCGTTAAAGGCCAGCCAACTGATGTCCCGGGGTATAACCTTCTGCATATCTTTTCGGTGTATATGCACAATAATAACACTTTATCGGCAGAATTATCGATGTGGGCGTTCGCATGGATTTTAAATAATTATTAAATGTGGAAATGTGGAAATGTGAAAATGTGAGAATGTGGGAATTTGAAAATGTGAGAATGTGGGGATATGGGAATGTCCTGTTTGTCAACAACATTTTACGCCGATATTTTACATTTTCCGAAGTTCTTAGTACTTTTAAATTTTACATTTCTCAATAACATATCACAAACAACATTTTACAAACAATATATCGTTAATTTTAATTTTTCAGATATGCCTTCATTTGATTTTACCAGTAAAGTAGACGCGCAGGCGCTGGACAATGCCGTAAACGTGGTGAAGAAAGAGATTACCAACCGTTTTGATTTTAAAGGATCTCATGTAGTGATGGATCTTGATAAAAAAACATTTAAGATCCATGTGGAAACCGATGATGATATGAAGATGAAACAATTGCTGGATGTGCTGGTAAGCCGCGCGCACAAGCAGGGAATTGCCCCGGAAGCATTTGACCTGGGGAAGGAGGGAAGCCAGTCGGGAAAGGCCTGGAAAAAAGAAATTGAAGTGCGCAACGGTATCCGGCAGGAGGATGCCAAGAAGATCGTAAAACTCATTAAGGATGCCGGCCTGAAGGTGCAGGCTTCTATTCATGAGGATGTGGTGCGGGTAACGGGCAAAAAGATTGATGACCTGCAGGAGGTGATACAGGCTTCAAAAGGCTGGGAGCTGGGCCTGCCGCTGCAGGTGGAGAATATGCGGAGTTAGGGGGATTTGAAAATGTGAAAATTTGAAAATGTGAAAATTTGAGAGTGACAGCGAACCCGATTGATACTGAGCAAGGGGGATAAAAGTGATGGGTCTCGTCTGTTATCTGCATGATCTGGGGGAGAGGCGATACTGCATTCTTTCAAATAAATACTATTAGTATTCATACGTTGAAATGTGGAAGAAGCATTGGGGTACCCCGGGTTGCTTGTTTCCGGATTTTAAATTTTACATTCATTATTTTACATTTAATATTTTTCGTACCTTTGCACCTCAAATTTTATTCACAACCGTACGGCAAAATCCGTACAACCTTAAAAATCATATAATTATGAAGCAAGGGCTCCATCCACAAAGCTACCGTTTAGTAGTTTTTAAAGACATGAGTAACGGCGATACTTTTTTAAGCCGTTCAACTGCAAACTCAAAAGAAACCGTTCAATGGGAAGATGGTAATGAATACCCGGTAGTAAAACTGGAAATTTCAAGCACTTCACACCCTTTCTTTACCGGTAAAAATATGCTGGTGGATACGGCTGGTCGTATCGACAAATTCAAAAAGAAATACGCCAAGAAGTAATTGGTTTAATTTTTTCATCCCGCCAGAGCGGGGCAAACCCCGGAGCCCCCGGGGTTTTGTTTTGCCCCCATTTCTGTTTATCTTAGGTGCCTTATATGCGTTCCGTCATTTTTACCCATCAGCTTTATCAGCCGGAAAAGCTATTCCCTTTCAGCCTAACAAAGGCTGTGGAAGAGTTACCTGCAGGTATGATGAACAACCGCCGCCGTTGGGAGCAAATCGTTGAAAGGGAATTGCAACAGGGCTCCGGGCTTTACTGGTTCATCCCGGTGAACCTCCTGCCTTCCCGTCAATTGGTAGCGCAGCTCAAAACCTTTTCGGAAGGCGATTTTCTGCAGCTGGACAAAGGTGGTATCCTCATTGGCTATGGCAGGGCTGCCACTGATTTTTCCGGTACTCCCACTGGTCATATTCCGGAATCGGACGCCGATCTTATCGAATATGGCTGGGATATTTTTGAAAAAAATGCCCGCCTGCTGCGTTTCGATTTTGAGTTGCTTACGGCAGGCCGGCAATCGGCTCCTGTAGATGATGGGAACCGGCTGAGCACTGCCGGCGCGGTTTTTATAGAGGAGGGCGCCGATGTACGGTGCGCTTTCATTAATGCGGATAAAGGACCGGTATATATTTCCAGGAACGCCCTGGTGATGGAGGGTGCCTGCATCCGCGGGCCGGTATTTATTGGGGAAGGTGCCGTAGTAAAGATGGGCACGAGGATTTACGGGGGAACTACTATAGGTGCGTTTTGCACGGTAGGCGGCGAGATCAAAAACTCCGTTTTATTTCCTTTTTCCAATAAGGCGCATGATGGTTACCTTGGCGACTCTGTTATCGGGAGCTGGTGTAACCTGGGGGCAGGAACCAGTAACAGCAACCTGAAAAATACGGCAGGGAACATCCGTGTGCCTTTGCCATCCGGCGTTTATACGGCAGGCATGAAATGCGGAGTGCTGATGGGCGATTACTCAAAAGCCGCCATCAATTCCTCCTTCAATTCGGGAACCGTTACCGGGATCTGTGCCCATATCTTTGGGGCGGGACTTAGCCCTAAGTGGATACCTTCCTTTTCCTGGGGGTATGATGCAGCAATAATGTATGACCTGCAAAAAGCGTTAGAGCACCTGGAACGGTGGATGCAAACCAAAAAACAAACCATAACGGAAAACGAAAAAGCGTTAATTACCCAAATTTATAATCAAACAAAAACAAAGAAATCATGAGACAGCAAATAGCAGCGGCTAACTGGAAGATGAACTTAACTTATGTGGAAGGGCAACAGTTGCTGAAGGATATCCTGGATGAAAATATAGAAACCAGCGAAAACCAGCTGGTGATTTTTGGTATTCCTTTTCCCTACCTGATGACGGCAAATGAGAAGGTAAATACGCTGAAGAATTTTTATGTAGCAGCGCAAAACTGCTCCAATAAAAAATCGGGCGCCTATACCGGGGAAGTATCGGTAGATATGCTCAAATCACTCAACATTCAATATTGTATTATTGGTCACAGTGAGCGCCGGGAATATTTCAACGAAACCAACCTGGAAATTTCAGAAAAGCTGGATCTGTTGCTGGGAGCGGGTTTGAAACCCATTTTCTGCTGTGGCGAGCCATTGAGCATACGCGAAGCCGGCACTCAGAATGAATATGTGGAAAAGCAACTGCGGGAATCCTTGTTTCACCTGTCGGCCGAGGATCTGAAGAATGTAGTAATTGCCTATGAACCCATTTGGGCGATTGGCACCGGTAAAACTGCCACTACAGAACAGGCTCAGGAAATTCATGCCTACCTGCGTTCGGTAATTGCAAAGCAGTATGGAGCTGAAGCAGCAGATGGTGTTTCTATCCTTTACGGTGGAAGTGTGAAGGCTAACAATGCAAAAGAGTTATTCTCCTGCCCCGATGTGGATGGCGGCCTTGTTGGCGGAGCTTCGCTTGTTGCGGTGGATTTTGTGGAGATTATTAAGGCGTTGAAATAGTCCCACTGCGATGATGATGGCATCAGTGCCGGGCAAGGAGTACCTGGTTGTGAGAGGCTGTCTCAAAAGTATCCTATTTGTCATGCCAACTTGTTTTGGCATCCCAAAAAGATGAATTATCAATAGATTCTGAAATAAGAATAGATCCCGGATCAAGCCCGGGATGACATCTTCAGAATGACATTGCGTAGTTAAGGACTTTTGAGGCAGCCCCTGATTAATTTTAGCATCATGCAACTTAAAAAACTATTTATTGCCACCAGGGGAAATTTTTTGCCATTACTTGCCGGCAATGTTGTGTCAAAATTAGTTTTAGCTTTTGGGGGTATTTTCCTTGCAAAATATTACGGCCCCGAGCGGTATGGCTTTTATAATGTTTTTGTAAGCTATGTGCTGATTGTGTCCATGATCGCCAGCCTGCGCCTGGAAAATATCATTGTGCTAACAGACCGGGAGGATGCCGCAAGAAACCTTTTTCGCGCTATTTTATGGGTAGGAATGGTTTTTATTCCGGTTTTTTTTGTCCTGCTGCTGTTTACCGGCGTTCCCTTTTTTGAAAAGCCGGAGATCCCTGTTTATATTTATATTCTCTGTGGGCTATGCTGTCTGTTTACACTGGTCAGCAACGCTTTTGCAGAACTGTTTACGCGGCTTGGCCGGTTCCGGGTATTGGCAACGGGTACCGCCCTGAGCGGTTTTCTTACCGTTTTATTGCAGCTGGTATTTTTGCTGACGGGGGTAAAAGATTGGGGCCTTCCGTTGGGGTTGGCGCTTTCCGTATTTATTACCATTGTTTATTTTGGTATTAAAGATCATTCCCGTTTTTCCTTCCCCGATCTTCAATACGTAAAAAAAACAGTTTCGGCGCACCCGGGCATTATACGGTACACATTTTTATCCGACATTATTAACAATATAGCGAACAACAGTATCCCTATTCTTATATTGGGATATTTTAGCCAAAAGGAGGCCGGGGTATTTTCGATGGCTATGAAAGCGATCTCTATCCCGATGTTAATTCTGCATCAGTCTGCATCGCGGGTTTTTTTTAAAAAAGCGACGGCCTTATTTCATGAACGCCCTGCTGCATTGCGTGCTTTTGTAAGACGAATTTCGTATAACAGTGCGCTTCTTACCCTGTTTTTTGTGATCGTTATGAATACGGTGGGTGTGTATGTTTTGAACCGGTACTTTGGCGCTTCGTGGAATAATATCGGGGTTTACATACTGATCCTTTCTTTTTGGATCGTATCAAGAAGCGCGGTTATCATCATTTCCCCGGTAACGATGGTCATCCGGAAAAATCATTATTCTTTGCTGTTCAACGTTTATTTTTTGCTGATTACTTTTTTAGCTTTTTATTTGGGAGCTTTGAAGGAGAGTTTGCCATTAGCCGTGTCTCTTTTTTCATTTCTTTCGGGTGCGGGCTACCTGGTGCTTTTATTTTTTATAATGAGTGTATTAAAGCAATATGAAAACGTATAAGAAGGTGTTTCAAGGTCTGGACTTTGTTTTCTGGGGCTGGTTGGTCAATTGGGCCTATCCGCAATATTTTCGTCAAAGGTATGGGTACATGAAATACTGGCGGTTGTTTTTCGGGTACGTTCTTCCTCAAAAATTGTTCCGCATCAATGCTGCCGTTTCCTGGCCGGTTCATTTTACCTCAAAGGTTGCTTGCTGCGAAAATATTCAAAAGGGGATTCTCTGTGATCCCGGCGACAGCCCGGGGGTCTATATCCAGGCGATGAACGGGATTGTTTTTGGAAACAATATCGGCATTTCCCCCGGCGTAAAAATTATATCGGCCAATCATACCAGGGGAAAGCTCCGCAGCTCCCATGACATAGCGCCTCCAATAAAGATTGGCAATAATGTAATGATCTACGCCAACAGCATTATTTTGCCTGGGGTTGAAATCGGGAATAATGTTATTATAGGTGCGGGCTCGGTGGTTACAAAAAGTATTCCTTCTGACTCCATAGCGGTCGGAAACCCCTGCAGGGTAATCAGGGAAAATATTCCTTATACTGAAGACTTTTCGGAGGTGGTTTTTAACAGGAGGATACCGGAGCGGTTTAGAGCGTATCTGTATTCATTAAAAGATACGGCAGTGTAAAATTTACAGAATTTTATCCAATTGCAACATAATTGCCCACGTCTCCGGCCGTGATCGTTTTGCCGCTCAGGATCACCAGGCGCTCCACAACATTCCGGAGTTCCCGGATATTTCCCGTCCAGTTATATTGCTGTAATGATTCAATAGCGGCTTCGTCAATTCCTTTCTTTGTAATGCCATAATCTTTGCAGATATCGTCAAGAAACTGGTCTACCAGCAGGGGTATATCGTCTTTGCGTTCGTTGAGAGAAGGCACATTGATCAGGATCACACTCAGGCGGTGGTAAAGATCAAGCCGGAAGTTTTTGTCTTCCACTTCCTGCAGCAGGTCCTTATTGGTGGCGGCAATTACCCGTACATCCACGCTGATGTCCTTATCGGCGCCCACGCGGGTGATCTTACCTTCCTGCAGGGCCCGCAGTACCTTGGCCTGTGCATTCAGGCTCATATCCCCGATTTCATCCAGGAAGAGCGTGCCCCCATTGGCCTGTTCAAATTTGCCGATACGTTGTTTTATGGCGGAAGTAAAAGATCCTTTTTCGTGACCGAATAACTCAGATTCGATGAGCTCTGTGGGTATGGCGGCGCAGTTTACTTCTACAAGGGAGCTGTTGGACCGGTTGCTGAGTTCGTGGATCCAGCGGGCTACCAGTTCCTTTCCTACGCCATTGGCGCCGGTTACAAGCACACGGGCTTCGGTAGGCGCCACTTTGTTGATGGTATCTTTAATTTTTTGGATGGGGGCTGAAGTGCCCACAATTTCCTGCACCCTTGAAACTTTTTTGCGCAAGACCTTAGTCTCCGCCACCAGGGATGTTTTTTCCATGGCATTGCGGATGGTTATAAGGAGGCGGTTAAGATCCGGGGGTTTGGAAATAAAATCGTAGGCGCCTTTTTTAACGGCTTCTACAGCGGTTTCAATATTGCCATGACCGGAGATCATGATGATGGGAACATCCGGGGCAAGGGCATTGGCCTTTTCCAGAAACTCAAGGCCATCCACTTTGGGCATTTTAATATCGCAGAGAACGGCGTTAAAGGTCTTTTCTGAAAATAACTTCAAACCTTCTTCACCATTTGTTGCTTCTGTAATCCGGTAGCCTTCAAAAGAAAGGATCTCCGAAAGTGTTTTCCTTATTGATGCTTCATCATCAATGATCAGGATCTCGTGTTGATTGTCGTTGTTCTTGATTTTAGGCACAGGACCATTTTAATTTGATTCACAAGACAGGTAGCATTGGTTCCGGAACCTGGCGGCAACCTATTTCTTCATGTACATGACCTCTTTTACCAGCTTCACCGTTCTGGGCACATCCGGCAGGGCGGCGGCTACCAGGTTGGCAGCATAGTGCAAAGGTGCGTCCGCAGCGGTAATCCGGCGAATGGGGGCATCCAGATAATCGAATGCATCTTTTTGCACGCGGTAAGATATTTCTGATGATATGGAAGCAAAGGGCCATTGCTCTTCCACAATTACCAGCCGGTTTGTCTTACGCACCGAAGCAAGGATGGTGTCCATATCCAGGGGGCGAATGGTTCTCAGGTCGATCACTTCTGCGCTGATCCCTTCTTTTTCGAGCTCTGCAGCAGCACCGAGCGCTACCTTCATCATTTTGTTAAATGAAACGATGGTAACATCGGTTCCGGCCTTCTTTACATCGGCCTTACCCAGCTCAATATAGTATTCTTCTTCAGGCACTTCCATTTTATCGCCATACATCACTTCGCTTTCCATAAACATCACCGGGTCTTCTTCATACCGGATGGCTTGTTTTAAGAGTCCCTTGGCATCGTAGGGTGTGCTGGGTGAAACTACTTTAAGCCCGGGAATATTGGCATAGAGGGATTCAAATGCGGTGGAATGTTGTGCGCCCAATTGCCCCGCAGAACCGTTGCCTCCTCTGAAAACGATAGGGCAGGAAATTTGCCCACCGCTCATTGCCAACATTTTAGAAGCGGTATTTAAAATTTGATCTAATGCAAGTACAGCAAAGTTCCAGGTCATAAACTCCACAACGGGGCGGAGACCATTTTGAGCAGCGCCCACGCCAACAGCGGCAAAGCCCAGCTCGGAAATGGGGGTATCGATCACCCTTTTTTCGCCAAACTCTGCCAGCATTCCCTGGCTCACTTTGTAAGCACCATTGTACTCAGCTACTTCCTCGCCCATCAGAAATACACGGTCATCGCGTCTCATTTCTTCGCTCATTGCCTCTCTGAGGGCTTCTCTGAAAGCTATACTCCTTGCCATACTTTGTAAATTGTCATTTTAAGAGTGGCAAATTTAAGTGAGAAGCGGCAGAATACCAAAGAAGGAAATTTGGGATTTGGGCGCCGATTCTTGAAATTTGCGGGATGCAGCATTTTTCGATCATTATTATTGGCGGCGGTCCAATTGGGCTGGCCTGCGCCATTGAAGCACAAAAGGCCGGAATGGACTACGTGGTACTTGAAAAGGGAGCCCTGGTCCATTCGCTTTACAACTACCCGGTAAATATGACCTTTTTTTCCACATCGGAACGGCTGGAGATCGGGGGGGTACCTTTTGTATCCAATAATCCCAAACCTGCAAGAAATGAAGCGCTGGAATATTACCGCCGGGTTACCAGCTCGTTTAACCTGAATATACGGCTGTTTGAAGGCGTGGAGCAGGTTACCCGTACGATGGACCTGTTTGAAGTGGTTACTGTTCAAAATGCCTATACCGCCGATCATATTATTATTGCTACGGGCTTTTATGATATTCCCTACCTGCTGAACGTGCAGGGTGAGGAACTGCCCAAGGTAACCCATTACTATAAGGACCCCCATTACTATGCTTTCCGTGATGTAGTGGTAGTGGGAGCCATGAACTCGGGGGTTGATGCGGCGTTGGAAACCTGGCGCAAAGGAGCCCGGGTTACCATGGTGGTACGTGGCCCCGAGATCGGATCAAGGGTAAAATATTGGGTGCGGCCGGATATCGAAAACCGCATTAAGGAGGGCTCCATAAAGGCTTTTTTTAATTCCACGATCCGGGAAATAAGATTGCAGGAGGTGGATATTGATACACCGGAGGGACTTGTAACACTTAAAAATGATTTTGTGATCGCGGCCACCGGTTACCAGCCCAATCTCCGGTTTTTAGAGCAGATTGGCATAGAACTTAGTCACGATGAAGTCCGGTGCCCCGTGCTGGATCCGGATACCCACGAATCGAGCATAAAAGGTATTTACCTGGCAGGCGTGATTTGCGGGGGGATGAATACCCACCGGCTGTTTATTGAAAACTCACGGGAGCATGCGGTGAAGATTATGAAAGCGATTAGCGACAGGCTGAAGGTTGAAAGCCGTTTCAGGTTCAATGTTTAAAGTTTCAGGTTGGGTCCGTTGTTATACTTCATATTGCCTTCTCATTTTCAAATTTGCATATTACACGCTCAATGTGAGTTGGATAAATATGAATGAGTTAGCAAATTTTATTTAAGTAACTGTGTAATTTGAAAATATAATTTTCAAATTACACTATAATCCTGATTAAATGATGTAGATTGAAAATTAAATTTTCAAATTGTATGATTATTGCTAACTTTGTTGTTTTATAATGGAACAAGTTATTCATCGTGTTCTTGAAGCCAAATTATCCGGCGCGCTGAATAATAAACCGGTGGTAGCGCTTTTAGGCCCACGCCAGGTAGGCAAGACCACATTGGCGCTTCAAATAGCTGGTTTAAACCGGGATAAAAAAGTGGCTTATCTTGACCTGGAATTGGATTCCGATCTTAGCAAACTGGAAGACGCGGAAGGATACCTGCGTCGTTTTGAAGACCAGTTATTGATCATAGACGAAATACAACGAAAGCCGGATCTTTTTCCGCTGTTAAGAAGTTTGGTGGATATACGCAAGCGATCGGGAGAAAAATCTTGTCAATTTTTATTGTTGGGGTCCGCCTCCCGTGATCTGCTACAGCAGTCTTCTGAAACACTGGCGGGAAGAATTCGTTACCTGGAGTTAAGCCCTTTTTCGGTATTGGAAATCAGTAAAACGGACCCGTTGGGATTTAATCCGGAAAAATTGTGGTTTAGAGGTGGGTTTCCCGACAGTTATTTGGCATCATCCGATGATGAGAGTTGGGAATGGCGCGTTGATTTTATCGGTTCCTATGTTGAACGGGATATTCCATTGATGGGACCGAATATAATGGCCTCCCGGATGAAAAGGTTTTGGACCATGCTGGCACATTATCACGGGCAACAGGTTGTGTTTTCTGAACTGGGCAGGAGTCTGGAGGTCAGCCATACAACGATCCGCAACTACCTGGACATTCTTACAGATTTCTATATGGTACGCCAGGTGCAGCCCTGGGCTGGTAATACCAGAAAGCGGCTTGTAAAATCGCCTAAGATTTATTTGCGCGATACGGGTATTTTGCACACTCTTCTGAAAATTTCGGATTTTGATAGTCTGCTTGGGCATCCGGTTGTTGGGGCCAGTTGGGAAGGCTTTGTAGTAGAAAATATCATAGCTGCTTTATCCAGTAAATGGCAATACAGTTATTTTCGGTCTTCAACTCAGGCAGAAATTGATCTGGTACTGGAAGGTCCGGGTAACCAGGTATGGGCGATCGAAATAAAACGCTCTTATGCCCCAAAAATAAAAAGAGGCTTTCACACAGCCTGCGAAGATGTGGGCGCAACCCGTAAATTTGTCGTTTACCCAGGAACAGAATGGTTTTCATTGCCGGAGAAAACGGAAGCCATTGGTGTTATTGAGTTTTTAAACTTAGTACAGCAGCATGAAGCATCGCAGTAACGGAGGGTGCATCATCAGGGATCAGCCAGCGATTTTGTTTCAGGTTTCAGTTCAGGTTTAAAGTTCCAGGTTCAATGTTTAAAGTTTCAGGCTGGATCCGTTGTTATACTTCATATTGCCTTCTCATTTTCAAATTTTCATATTCCCAAATTTTCAAATTACATTTTCAATCACCATCGCGCTGGCGCCGCCGCCGCCATTACAGATGCCGGCTGCGCCATACCGGCCGTTTTGCTGTTTTAATATATGAATCAGGGTAACCAGGATACGGGCTCCGCTGGCGCCTAAAGGATGCCCAAGGGATACGGCGCCCCCGTTAACGTTCACTTTTACCGGATCCAATTTCATACGCCGTGTATTTTCAATACCCACCACGCTGAATGCTTCGTTCAGTTCCCAAAAGTCGATATCGGTCATAGTTAAACCGGCTTTTTCGATGGCTTTTGGAACTGCAAGGGAAGGTGTTGTGGTAAACCATTCCGGCGCCTGCTCTGCATCGGCATAGGCCAATATTTTGGCCACCGGCTTCAGGCCCAGTTCATCGGCCTTTTCCTTGCTCATGAGCACCAGCGCCGCTGCCCCGTCATTCATAGTGCTGGCATTGGCCGCTGTAACGGTACCGTCTTTTTTAAAAGCGGGCTTCAGCGTTGCCATTTTATCAAATTTTACATTAAAAGGTTCCTCGTCTTTTGAAAAAATAACCAGGTCGCCTTTGCGCGAAGGAATTTCAACCGGAATAATTTCAGCATCAAATTTTCCGGCATCCCAGGCTGCCTGGCTCCGGCGATAACTTTCGGTAGCAAAAGCATCCTGCTCTGCTCTTGAAATGCCGCATTCGCCGGCGCACAGTTCGGCCGCAATTCCCATTGCTTCGCCATTATACACATCGGTGAGCCCATCTTTTGCCAGGCCATCAACAACTGCTGTATTTCCATATTTATTACCCCATCGCATTTTATCCAGGTAAAACGGAACATTGCTCATACTCTCCATTCCGCCGGCCACAACAATATCAGCATCGCCCAGGGTAATGCTCTGCACCGCCACAGCAACCGCCTTCATACCGCTTGCACATACCTTGTTAATGGTAGTGCAATTGACGGTATCCGGTAATCCGGCAAATTTTGCAGCCTGTCGGGCGGGGGCCTGGCCCAGGTTGGCCTGTAATACGGCACCCATAACAACATCATTTACCCGGGCAGGCTCAATACCGGCTTTGGCAAGAGCTCCCCTGATGACAATGGCGCCCAGCTGTGTAGCGCTTAACGCAGTGAGTGCTCCCCCAAAACTGCCCAGCGGGGTGCGTACGGCCGACAGGATATATACTTCTTTTGGTAACATTATTGTTGTTTTCAACAAAAGTAGGGGATTTTTCTTTTCATTAACGAGTGTTAGTGTTTCTGCTGCTGAAACGCAGAAACACCGTTTTTTTTAATTTAGTCCCGGCGGTGGCGTTCCGGATGCGGACGGGTGCAAAAAAAAGATGTTATGCCCCTGGTGGTGATGAAAACGTACTTTTTCCCGCTGAAGCCGTATTTTAGCAATGATTCGATCTGAATTTGTAAAACAATG
This sequence comes from Niabella hirudinis, assembly GCF_051201075.1. Taxonomy (NCBI): domain Bacteria; kingdom Pseudomonadati; phylum Bacteroidota; class Chitinophagia; order Chitinophagales; family Chitinophagaceae; genus Niabella; species Niabella hirudinis. The sequence goes on along the minus strand of NZ_JBPEHJ010000004.1, from coordinate 314,961 downwards.
ATATGAAGCTTATTTTCTTGAACCTGTTCATGATGGCCGCATGTATTTCCTGCGCCACATCGCGCGTAGCGGACCCGCAAACCGGCAAACAGGCCGCCATCAGGACCGGCGCGGACCAAACAGAAAAATATGTTCCGTACCTGGCGGGAAAAAGGGTAGGAGTACTGGCCAACCCCACAACAAGGATCGGGGATAAACATCTTGTTGACAGCTTGCTGGCGCGGGGTATCAAAATTGTAAAGGTCTTTGGTCCCGAGCATGGCTTCCGGGGCGATGCGGATGCCGGCGCCTCAGTAAGCGATGCCGTAGATGCTAAAACAGGCGTACCGGTTATTTCTTTATACGGAAAAAAGAGCAAGCCTTCAAAAGAGGATCTGGCCGATGTAGATATTATGATCTTTGATGTACAGGATGTGGGTACCCGGTTTTATACCTACATTAATGTAATGGGGCGTATTATGGAGGCCTGTGCCGAAAACAATAAGGAACTGCTGATCCTGGACCGGCCCAATCCAAACGGATACCTGGTAGACGGGCCGGTGCTGGATATGCGGTTGAAATCCGGTATTGGGGCGTACCCGATACCCATTGCACATGGACTAACCATCGCGGAGCTGGCCCAAATGATCAATGGAGAAGGGTGGCTGCCCGGTAAAATGAAGGCAAGGATCAAAATCATCCCCGTGGCCGATTATACCCACGATATGCCGTACACATTACCGGTGGCTCCATCCCCTAATCTGAATACCCGGCAAAGTATTTTATTATATCCCTCTCTTTGTTTGTTTGAAGGTACGATCATCAGTCAGGGGCGGGGTACTTATTATCCTTTTACCGTATTGGGCGCTCCGGCGTTAAAGGGGAAATATGATTTTTCTTTTACCCCGGTTGGGATTAAAGGAATGAGCGCTACCCCCTTGCATAAAGATCAGGCCTGTTATGGACTGGATCTGCGGGAATATGATATGACGGAACTGATCCGCAAGCGCCAGATCAATATCCGTTGGATGATCGACCTGTACAAGGCTTACCCCAATCCATCGAAGTTCTTCGACAGAACGCAAAGCAACCAGATGGGCGATATTGATAAACTGGCGGGTGTTTATGATTTTAAAAAACAGATTACCGGCGGGAACACAGAAGCGGAGATCCGTAAAAGCTGGGAGCCGGGGTTGCAGGCCTATAAAAAGATGCGGAAACAATACCTGTTATATCCCTGAGTCAAATTTGAAAATTTGAGAATTTGGATCCCGATGGTTCGCATGCGCGTCAGGTTAAGGACAGATCATGTTGCCATGAAATATAGTACGGGTAAGCCTTTCACGCCAAGAAGATCGCATCTTTTAATGGCAAACAGGCGCAGCACCCCGTTGATCCTTATAACGATGAGCGCCCAAAACATCCCGTAGCCGCAGGCGCGGCGGTAATTTCCTGTCCACCGCTTGTACAAACCGCATGATTAGGGCCTGCTGTTTAACCGGTACTCAAGCAAATTAGACGGTAAGACAATAAGTTCTGGTTTTCGAGGAGCGAGAATGCAACAAGCAAATTGGAGCCAACCCTGCAAAACTCTTGCATTTCATTTTTTTGTAGCCTTTTTGTTTGCCCAAAAAGGGCTCCGGAATCGGTTACAGCTCGATTCCGGAGGGGGTGCTTCTATCGGCTTTAGTACAAAGTGGTAGGTCCGCCGCACAGCGAAAGATAAAATCAAGTGGAAAAGAAATCAGGGTGCGGGCCCTACTTAAACAGCAGACCCTAATTACCGGTGCGCTGCCCGTCCGAACGCCAGCCCGACAAGGCATTCTGGCGGGGTTCATCCGGGCGGGCAGCTTTCAGGAGCAAAAAATAACTTGACGCCTATGCGCGGAGCGGGACAGGTTGTGGAAATGTGGGAATAGGCAATGGTCAATAGTTCCTTGGGCATGAAACTGAAACAAAAGAAGTGTGAAAATGTATTTCAACTTCGTGTTACTTTGTGGCTTGGTGTCTTAGTGGCATAAGAAGTATGTGAATCAAAAATTTTATGTACGTTTGCCTCCTTAATAAAAAATGTACGTGCAGCCGCGATTTGAAATAAACGGAACCTGTTTTTTAGACCTTGAAAACAGTGTCCTGGCCATCCAGGCGGGGCCGGGGTACCTGGCTTATGCCGTTTGCGATGCATTGGGCGCAAAGCTGGGAACGCTGAAATGGTATGCCGCAGGACCCGATCAGATAGCGGAAATTCTGAAGGATATCCCGGAAATGCGGGATCCCCGGCAAAAAAAAATCATCGCTTTTGATTTTCCGGCCTACACACTGCTGCCGGCCGAACTGAACCTGGGCGACAACAGCGCCTTGCTCCACCTGGCAGGGGCCGATCCACAGGATCATATTTTAAATGAATATATCGGAGCGGATATCGCGCTGAACTATTCGGTGCCGTTTGTATTGCTGAACCAATGTATCCATAATATACCCGGCGCTTCTTACTGGCACCTTCAAAAGATCCGTATTGCCGAGGCCATGGGCGACCGTACTGGTGCGGTTATGGACGTTAATATCATCGATAATACATTTTCGGTGGTGGCGGTAAAAGATGGAAGCCTGCTCCTGGCACAACACTATTCGTACCAGGCGCCGGAGGACATGCTGTTTTACCTGCTGAAAATAGCTGAGGTTTATGGGCTTGCACAAACAGAAGTGCAGTTGAACATATCAGGTCTTATAGACGCGGATGCGCAGCTCTACAAAATGCTGTATGCTTATTTTTTTCACATACGGCTAATGAAGGCCGGCTGGGCAGAAGAACCGGCACCGGCTTATCCGGCGCACTATTTCACCACTTTAAAACAGGTTGCAATATGCGAATTATCGCCGGCGATTTAGGAGGGCGAAAAATTCATCCCCCCGCAAAAATGCCCCATACCCGTCCTACTACAGATGTGGCCAAGGAAGGGCTTTTTAATGTATTGCAGCACCGGATCGATTTTGAGGCCATCAAGACCCTGGACCTGTTTGGCGGCACGGGAAGCATCAGTTATGAGCTGGCCAGCCGGGGCGCGGAGGATCTTACCATTGTGGAGAAAGACCATGCGATGTTTGAATTTATAAGAAAAACGGCCACCTCATTGGGTATCGAAAATATCAGGTTTGTTAAAATGGATGTTTTTAAATACCTCGAAACCTGTAACACTGCTTACGATTTTATTTTTGCAGGCCCGCCCTATGCGCTGGCCACCATCGATGAACTTCCGAAAATTATTATTGAAAAACGATTGCTGAAAGAAAACGGCTGGTTTGTTTTGGAACATACGCCCCGTAATGATTATAAGCAGTTTGAAAAATACAGCTTTGAAAAAAATTATGGCACTACTATCTTTTCTGTGTTTATAAACAGGTTGGATGTTTGACGTCTCAGGTTTAAGGTTGGCTTCTGTTTTAGAGCTTGTTTAAAAATTTATTTTTCGTAAACCATTAAGATTAAGCATCATTAAACTCCTAATTGCCTTAATGCATCTTAACTTAATGGTTATTTCAATCCTATAAAATTTAAACAGGATCTTATTCTCAATGATCCATTGACTATTGCCCGTTGCCCATCGCCTCTTTCTTTGCAGCTTTTTAGTACTTTTACCAATGCTAAAGTTGGAAGCGAGAACGGAATATTTAAAAAAACGCGCACAGGTCACATTGAGACAACAGGCAATATGGGACGATCTGTTGCTGATACAGGCGCAGCAGCTGGCCCTGCCGCCCTTGCATGGCGTATTCAGCTATGTGGCCATCGAAAGACGCAAAGAGATCGCTACCGATGCCATTTTAAGTTACCTTGAATTCCGGAATCCGGGTATGCGTGTGGCGTATCCTGTTTATGACGCACCTACCTCTGCGATGAAAGCAGTTTGGGTAGATGACAATACGTTGTTTGAGGTTAACGCATTTGGCATTGGCGAACCGCTGGGAGGCCCCATTGCAGAGCCATTGGAGCTAGACCTGGTTTTTGTTCCGCTGTTATGTTTTGATGAGCGGGGATACAGGGTTGGATATGGAAAAGGCGTGTATGACCGGTATCTGAAAGAAGTACGGCAGGATGCATTGCTGGTAGGGTTAAGTTATTTTGAACCGGTACCGCGGATTGCCGATACCGATAAATTTGATGTACCTTTAAATTATTGTGTCACGCCGCAGCGCATTTATGAGTTTTAAGAACCTTATCAAAAAGAAAAATAAATTACTATTACCCATTTCGTGGCTCTATGTTGCAGGCGTTCGCATCTTTGGTTTTTTATATGATTCGGGTATAAAGAAAGGCCATTCGTACGCCCTCCCCATTATTTGTGTGGGCAATCTCTCGGTAGGAGGAACGGGTAAATCGCCTATGGTAGAATATCTTGTCCGTTTGCTAAAGGACCGGTATCGCGTGGCAACCATCAGCCGGGGGTATGGCCGCAAAACAAAAGGGTTCCTGCTCGCAGATAGTGGTGCAACGGCCGCAATGATTGGAGATGAGCCGATGCAGTTCTATACCCGGTTTCCGGATATTACCGTTGCCGTTTCGGAAAAAAGAGCCGTGGCCATCGAAACATTGCTTAGCACCGTGAAGCCGGAAGTGATGATATTGGATGATGCCTTTCAGCATCGTGCCGTTAGGGCGGGGTTTAATATTGTGCTGACGTCTTATGATAATCGCTTTACAACAGATAAATACCTGCCGGCAGGACAGCTGAGGGATCTTCGCTCGCACTATAAGAGGGCCGATTGCATTGTGGTAACCAAATGCCCGGCAACATTAACGGCAGGCGAGCAGCGTACTATTATCAATGAAATAGATCCTTTGCCCCGGCAGCAACTATTCTTTGCAGCTCTGCAATATGGGGAGCTCTACCCGGTTTTTAATACGAAGGAATGGATTCCGGATGATGTTGATGCCCTGCTGCTGATAACCGGTATTGCCAACCCGGAGCCCTTAAGAAAAGAGTTGGAGCGGTACGGAAAAGAGATCCTGGAATTTTATTTCGATGATCATTATGATTTCAACCAGCGGGATATTGCCCGGCTGCTGGATGTTTATGCTGCATATAAAGAAGGCGCTGCAGCCATCATAACCACGGAAAAAGACCGGGTGCGCCTGGTTAAATTCAGGAAGCAATTGCAACATGCAGCATTGTTTGCATTGCCGGTGCAGCATTGCTTTTTATTGGATGAGAGCAAAAAATTCGATACCTTGATCGGGAAATTTATTCAAAACTTTGAAAAACCGGATATGTTTATATGACAAAAAAAATAAAGAAGAAAAAAAATAAATCGTCTTCGGGAAGTGAACAATTACTGAAGGGTACCTTAGAAGTAACAAAATCCGGGAGAGGCTTTGTAATCGTGCCGGGGCTGGAGGAAGACGTAATGATCCGGCCGGAGGATCTGCGCAATGCGATGGACGGTGATGTGGTGCGTGTAAAATTGACCTCGGGCTATGATGTAAAGCTGAAGGGAAAGATCATGGAAGTGGTACAGCGCAACCGCACCGAGTTTATCGGTACCCTGCAGCTGAACCGCGGATTTGGTTTTGTACTGGGCGATAAGGAAAAAGGCCTGCCCGATATTTACGTACCGGAAGAACACCTGAACGGGGCGCTGAACGGGCAAAAAGTAGTGGCAAAAATGCTGCGCTGGGAAAAAGAAGATAAACGCCCCGTAGGTACCATCTTATCTGTATTGGACGATGCCCACGCCGGTGACATAGCAATGAAGGAAACCCTGCTTGAGAAAGGCTTTCCCCTCTCGTTTTCTGATGAGGCCATGGAAGTGGCCAACCGCATCCCGGATGCAATCACAAAAGAAGACCTTGCAAAGCGGAAGGATATCCGCAACGTTCTCACTTTTACCATTGACCCGGATGATGCAAAGGATTTTGATGATGCAATTTCATTCCGCATATTGAAGAATGGCAATTATGAAGTAGGGGTGCATATTGCAGATGTAAGCCACTACGTGGTTCCGGGTACTGCTTTGGATGAAGAGGCCTACCAGCGGGCCACATCTGTATACCTGCCGGACCGGGTGAATCCCATGCTGCCGGAGCATATATCCAATGTGCTGTGTTCCTTAAGGCCGGATGAAGATAAGCTGACCTTTTCGGCCATCTTCCAGCTAAATGAGAAGGCGGAAGTAAAACAGTATTGGTTGGGCAAAACGGTGATCCGCTCCAAAAGGCGCTTCACTTATGAGGAAGCGCAGGCAATCATAGAAACCGGACAGGGAGATCATGCCGAAGTAATTAGTGTGGTAAATAAACTGTCGCAACGTCTGCGTCAGAACCGTTTTGATGAAGGGGCCATCAATTTTAATTCTACTGAAGTACGCTTTAAACTGGATGAGAACGGTGTACCCACAGGGATTATGCTCAAAGTAAGCAAGGAAGCGCACCAGCTGATAGAGGAGCTGATGTTGCTGGCTAATAAATATGTGGCGGAGGCAGCTGCAAAGGTAAAAATCAACAACAAAACCCTGCCGTTTCCTTACCGTATTCATGATACGCCGGATGAGGAAAAGTTGTTGCCTTTTGTAGCGTTTGCTCATAAATTCGGCTACAAATTTGATATCTCCAGTGCTGAAACGATTGCCGCATCTTTTGATAAGCTGTTAAAAGATATTAAAGGCCGGCCGGAGGAAGCGGTATTACAGCAGCTGGGGATCCGAACAATGGCCAAGGCTAAATATACCTCTTCCAATATTGGCCATTACGGGCTTGGATTTGAGAATTATTGTCATTTTACCTCACCCATACGGCGGTATCCTGATATCATGGTGCATCGTATTCTTTTGGAGATCCTTGAGGATAAAGCAAAGATTGATAAAAAGCTGGAGGAAAAATGCGGGCATTGCAGTGAACGGGAGCGGGCCGCTATGGAGGCGGAGCGCAGCGCCAACAAGTATAAGCAGGTGGAGTATATGCAGCAGTTTGTTGGAGAAGAGTTTGATGCCATTATTAGCGGCGTTTCCAAATTTGGTTTCTGGGCAGAAACCGTGGATCATTTATGCGAGGGGATGGTAAGCATGACCAGTTTGGCCGATTATGATTCCTTTAAGCATTCGGAAGCGGATTATGCCATTATTGGCATGCGCACGGGCACCCGGTTTACCATGGGTGATAAGGTACGGATACAGGTGGTTGCCGCAAATATTGAAAAACGGTACCTGGATTATCATTGGGTACAGCCGGTTGTGCAAAAAGCAGCCAGAAAGACGGCAAAGAAAGGGGCGAGAGGCAAGGGGCAATAGTTAATCAATGCCTTTTCCTTAGGAGCGATCGGGATTGTTTCGGCATCTAAAGATGATTGTTCGTCAATAGATGCTGAAACAAGAATAGATCCCGGATCAAGCCCGGGATGACATCTTCAGAACGACATTATGCTGTTAAGCGACTTTTGAGACAGCCCTTTCTGTGAAAATCTGTAGAATTGGCGAGCAATACATTAGACGTTTGTGTCCTAAGGGAAACGGCATTGAAAGGTCAATAGCAACTGTTTGGTATCCGGTTTTCTGATTGGTGTTCAGAAACTTCGGGGGGAGATTTGGGATTTAGGGGTTAGGGTTTTACATTTGGATTTTTACATTTACATCTTTGGTTGAATCATGCATACATTCGAAGAATTATCAACACTGTTCGCAAACGCATTTGAAAAAACACATTTTCCGCAGGAACCGCGCACTTTATACGAGCCCAACAATTATTTTTTATCGCTGGGCGGAAAGCGGCTGCGGCCCGTACTCTGCCTGATGGCTAATGAGTTGTTTGGAGATATTCATCGGGATGCCTGGGACGTGGCAATGGCCATCGAGTTGTTTCATAATTTTACCCTGATTCATGATGATATTATGGATAAAGCTCCGCTGCGCCGGGGCCGGCAGACCGTACACCATAAATATGGCGAGAGTACAGCCATCCTTGCTGGTGATGTCATGATCATCCGGGCCTATGAATATATTTCCCGGATTGATGTTTCGCTGGTGCAGCGGATCCTGGAGCTGTTTAATCATACCGCTGTGGCGGTTTGCGAAGGGCAGCAGCTGGATATGGACTATGAACAGCGCAGCAGTGTAACGATGGCGGAATACCTGGAAATGATCACTCAGAAAACCTCGGTGCTGCTTGCTGCCAGCCTGCAGATGGGCGGCATCCTGGGCGGGGGCAGCTACGGAAATCTTGATTTGCTGTACCAGGCGGGGAAAAAGATCGGGCTGGCCTTTCAGGTGCAGGACGATTATCTGGATGCATTTGGCGACCCCGAAAAATTTGGAAAACAGGCCGGCGGCGATATCCTTGCCAATAAAAAAACCTTCCTGCTCATAAAAGCGCTGGAGGACACCAGGGGCGCACAAAAAGACGAACTGGATGCATTGCTGGCAGGCAACAACCCGGATAAGGTGAACAGGGTATTGGATATTTACCGGTACTGTAAGATTGACGATTGGGCCATCCAGTTAAAACATCAGTTTCTTAACGAGGCCCTGCGCCATTTTGATGATATGGCGGTCGTTTCCAAAAGAAAACTCCCGCTGAAAGAACTGGCCCAGCAATTGGTAAAAAGGGAAAATTAAACCAAATAGTTTTGCCACGAATCCATGAATAAAATAGGGCGGCTTCGTATTGAAGTTGTTCAAACTTCTAAAAAAGCAGCATGTCGGATTTTCCCGCTCCTGCCCCGTCCTCGCCAGAATGCCCGCCTGATCCGATCATTCGAGCAGGAATCATTCGGGCTGGCGTACTGGCCAATGATCGTTCAGGCGGGGATCTTGGGCAGATTCAATACATCGCTGATTCCCGCTGATTGATTTTCTGCTATCCCGATAGCGACCGCATGTGGTCAGGTTAGGAAGCCGTCTATTACCATAAAATGGAGCAGAGTGCGCCTTTGAGACCAAAAAAGATTTCATCTTTTAATGGCAAACAGGCGCAGCGCGCCGTTAACCCTTATAACGATGAGCGCCCAAAACCGCCCGTAGCCGCAGCGCGGCGGTAATTTTGTACACCGGGTTTGTACAACCCGCAATCATTACCGGTGCGCGGCACCTTTACCGCCCGTCTTGTCGCTTACCTATAGAATCAGCGCTGCGCTGCAGCTTCCAGGAGCAAAAATTAACCTGACGCCTATGCAATAGAGATCGGACTCTGCAGGAAAAAATAGCGTAGATCTACGGGAAATATTACCGCATCATAAAGTTTAAACAACTTCTATCACCAAAATCCACCATTTTATAATATTTTCACTAAAATTCATCATAGATGGGGGGCTCGATCTTTCGAAAGAAAAAGATAGGAAATATTATTGCTGAGCCGGAAGGGCAGGACCACGGCCTTAACAGGATACTAACTGTAAAAGACCTGACCTTCCTGGGAATTGCCGCCGTGGTAGGGGCCGGTATCTTTTCAACCATCGGCAGTGCGGCCTTTCATGGCGGCCCGGGTGTATCATTATTATTTGTGATTACTGCTGTAACCTGCGGTTTTTCCGCATTGTGTTATGCCGAGTTTGCCAGCCGGGTACCGGTATCCGGCAGTGCTTACACGTATTCCTATGTAAGCTTTGGTGAAATTGTGGCCTGGGTAATTGGCTGGGCTCTTATTTTAGAATATGCGATCGGCAACATCGTAGTGGCAATTTCCTGGAGCGGTTATTTTAATAACCTGCTGGTGCATGTATTTCATATTCACCTGCCGGATTGGCTGCTGGTAGATCCTGAAACGGCGATCAATGCATATAATGATGCGGTAAAGGGTTTGGCTGGAAATACCGCAGGGCTTACACCGGAAGACCTGAAGAACCACCAGTTTGCCATCGAGGCCTACAATGCTGCGCCAAGGATCGGCAACATGCCGGTGTTTCTGAACCTGCCGGCTTTTATTATTACAGGACTTATTACCTGGCTGGCCTATATTGGGATAAAGGAAAGTAAACAATCGGCCAACTTTATGGTGCTCTTTAAGATTGGGGTCATCATTTTTATTATTGTTGTCGGCGCTTTTTTTGTGGATACCAATAACTGGACACCGTTCCTTCCCAATCGTTTTGAGGGCGTGTTAAAAGGCGTTTCAGCCGTATTTTATGCTTATATCGGTTTTGATGCCATTTCCACAACTGCGGAGGAATGCAGGAACCCCCAGCGCGATCTTCCCCGCAGCATGATCTATTCGCTGGTGATCTGTACGGTCCTCTATATAGCGGTGGCCCTGATACTGACGGGTATCGAAAATTATACTTCGTTCAAAAATGTGTCGGACCCGCTGGCCTTTGTTTTTGAAAAAAGAGCCCCCTGGGTCGAGAAGATCGTTTCTGTAAGCGCAGTAGTAGCCACCACTTCCGTATTACTGGTTTTTCAGATCGGCCAGCCAAGGATCTGGATGAGCATGAGCCGGGATGGGTTGCTGCCAAAAGTATTTCAGAAAATACATCCCCGTTATAAGACCCCTTCTTTTTCCACCATACTCACCGGTGTTATTGTAGGGCTGGGGGCCCTTTTCCTGGAAAGTGGACTGGTAACCGACCTGACCAGTATCGGCACTCTGTTTGCATTTATCCTGGTATGCGGCGGATTGCTGGTATTACCACCCGTTAAAAAGGAACCGGGTAAGTTTAAGATTCCTTATATCAACGGGCGGTATATTATTCCTGTATTGCTGGCGCTGTTTGTATATCTGTTTCGCGGGCGGGTAGTAACTTCCATTGAAAATATCGGGAACGAAGGATACCAGGAGGTTTTATTTCTGTTGTTCCTGGTTATTGCCACGGTGCTCGCTGTCAAAACCGTGATCCGCCGGTATTCATTCATTCCGGTAATGGGGGTTTTGTCCTGCTTGTACCTGCTTATTGAAATCCCTGCCATTAGCTGGTTATGGTTCTTTGTATGGATGGCCGTTGGCTTGTTGATCTATTTTTTATATGGCTACCGGAACAGCAACCTGGCAAATCGGGGTCAGCAACAGAAGCTATAATATCTGATCGGATTATTAGAGGCTTACTGTTGGTCTGAAGGTGTCAAATACCTATTAGAAAAATAGTCAGTATGAAAGAGGTTTTTATTGTTTTGTTGCTTTTCATGACAGGTACGGTCAGCGGGCAAAAAGGGCCCATTGACACAACGGGAGATTCATTTGCCAGGGTTATTGATCGGATGGAGAATGATATTGATCTTTCGATTAAATCCCTCGGAAAGTGGGAAGACTTAGTGAATATTCCGGATATGTTATTACTTAGTATTAGCCAGGATAGCACGTTTTTATTTGTGTTTAATCACCCAAAAGTATATTCCAGCAAACTTTTAAAGTACATTGAAAATCCCTCAAAAAAATGGGAATACAGGTATTTTGCGTTAGGCTTAATGCAAGGGATGTGTTTTAAAGAATATATTCAGTTTTTCCCGAAAGTTTATAATGTTATTAAAAAGGAAATGATAAAACGGGGGGCTGAGGGTAAGGATTTTGAATTATGGAAGAATAATCCAGATGCAGATATACTCTATTTATTGGTATTCCAGAATAATTTAAGTCAGGAGATGCGAAAGAACTATGCGGACACTTTGTTAAGAAAGTACCTTTCAGAAATTAAGAAGAATCCATTTACTCCAGGTGAAATCAAAGATTATTGCGACTCCATACTCAGTGGTCAGGATCATAAGAGCCTGCGTCTGATGACTCCGCCTCTCTTTAGATGCAAGGAGGGATTGAATGTTCATTAATCCTATCATTTGAAGAAGGCTCCAATGTTTTAGCCAACAGTCTCCAAATACCGCCAGCCAACGTATATTTGCGTGTGAAATATCAATTAGGTGATAAGGTGCTGATCCTGCACTCGGACGAGGAAGGGGTTATTGTAGATTTTATAAATGATAAAATGGTAATGGTGGATGTGCGGGGCGTTAAATTTCCCGTATACCTGGACCAGATCGATTTTCCCTACTTCAAAAATTTTACCCAAAAAAAGAAACAGCCGCAGCCAGCGCCACGCCGGTTTATAGATGATCTCAAAAAGGAGAAGACAGCTCCTCCAAAGAAAGAAGACGGTGTGTGGCTGAATTTTTTACCGGTATCGGATACGGATGAATTTGGAGATGAGGTGGTGGAGTTGCTAAAGGTACACCTGGTCAACAATACGCATACTACTTACAATTTTAACTATGCGCTGGGCTTTTTTGGCGAACCGGAATTTGAGTTAAAGAACACCGTGCTGCCGTTTCAGAGTTTTTACATTCATGATGTGCCTTTTGAGGACATGAGCGATAGCCCTTCTTTTGAGTTTGAGTTTTCGCTGGTGCAGCCCGATAAGCGCAAGGCTACGCATTTTGAAACATCCGTAAAAATAAAACCCAAACAGCTCTTTGCAAAGATCGAAGAGCTCCGGCAGAAGAATCAGGCTACGTTCTCCTATAAATTGTTTGATACCTATCCGGACCGGCTTCCCGAGCCCGACCCCATGGAAGTGTCGCTTGGTAAACTTGGTGAAAAGTTTAAAGTATACAATGCAAAAGAAGCCCGCCGCCACCTGGAGCCGGCCCGCAGTGTGGTGGACCTGCATATTGAAAAGCTGACCGATGATTCCTCCCGCCTGAATAATTTTGAAAAGCTGACACTGCAGCTGGATACCTTTGAAAAATTTTATCACCTGGCGGTGGCCCATATGCAGCCCATGCTCACCATCATCCATGGTGTGGGTACCGGCAAACTCCGCGATGAGATCCATGATGCGTTGCGGTTAAAGAAAGAGGTTAGCTATTTTGTAAACCAGTACCACCCATCTTATGGGTATGGTGCTACGGAGATTCATTTTAAGTATTAGCTTGAAATTAAATGTCTTGATAAGGATTTTATTATTAATTGATCATTCCAGTAAATTCAGCAGACGCCTGCTCCGGGGCCTGCTGCAATACTCCAAAGATCATGGCCCGTGGTTGTTTTACCGCTTGCCTTCCTATTATAAAATTCTTAATGGCGAAGAAGGAATATTGAAATGGGCCCGGGAATGGAAGGCAGATGCTGTTATCGCGCATGGAGATCATGAGGATACCAGTTTTTTGAAATGTCTCAACATTCCGGTAGTAGTACAAAACTATAAAAATCGTAGTGAGGATTTTTCAAACCTTACGGGTGATTACAGAGGCGCCGGTCGTATTGCCGCACAATTTTTCCTGCAGCGGCGCTACCGTAATTTTGCCTTTTATGGCAATAAGGGTGTGGTTTGGTCTATGGAGCGTGCAGAGGGATATAAGGAAGAAGTAGAAAAAAATAAAGGAAATTTTTTTTATTTTGAAACGGAGGCACTTAATGGTGAAGAGTGGAGCAGTAGTCATGAAAAACTTGATCAGTGGCTGCTTTCGCTTCCCCGGCCTGTAGCGTTGTTTGCTTGTGATGACCACTTTGCACTGCAGGTTTCATTAACGTGCAAGCTGAATAATATTGCTGTTCCGGATGAAATTGCCCTGTTGGGTGTAGATAATGATGATCTGATCTGTAACCTGTCGGACCCGCCGCTTTCATCCATCGTTCAGGACGTGGAAAAAGGCGGATATGAGCTGGGAAAACTGCTTCATAACCTGGTTACAGGTAAATGTACCAAACCATATAATGTTATTGTAAATCCCGCACGCATAGAACTGAGACAATCTACAGAAAAGTATAATGTTGCCAATGAGTATATAAGAGAATTGGTGCAATATATAGAGTTGTCTTATACCACCGCACTTTCAATAGAAGCGCTAACCCGCATCGTGCCACTATCCAGAAGAAACCTGGAAACAAAGTTTAAAACTGAAATGGGTATCTCTGTTTATCAGTTTATTTTAAAATGCCGGATAGAGCATCTCGCAAACCTCCTGCTTACCCACCCGAGGGGCTCTTTACTGGATTTGGCCACCCGGTCCGGCTTTAGCGATTCCCATAATCTATCCCGTATTTTTAAAAAGTTTATGAATTATACCCCCACCGAGTACCTGAAAAAATTTGCAACCATAAAGTAAATTTTACGTTTTTTGAGGTAAAGATTGCGTGAATCGATCGTTGCATCTTTAGAAAGGCCTTTAATTTTAAATCACGATTGATGAAATTTTCCTGGTTACTTTAAAATTCAATGCTATAAATAGCAATTGGAATTATTGAATAAAGCGTTGTAGTTTGGATGCGCACAGGTAGTGCAGCTGCCGGATCAGGCATTTTTTGCAAAAATGGAGGGGTCGATGCCATGACCATTAATGTTTTAAACATCCGTTTTTTTTGAAGCAGGCATCTTCCTGTTACGGAAGCAGAAACATGGGTAATATTGGCCTTTATGGAAGCGGTTCATGTCAGCAAAAAATGACGGGAATGCAGTTGATGTGTCTGCACTGTTAAAACGATAAAAATTTGTTTATGAAGCAAAAGCCATTCAATTCAAGAAGAGATTTTGTAAAGAAAGCGGTGTTAAGCTCGGCGGCGCTTACCGTTGGCGGTGTTTTACCGGGTTTTACAGCCCGCAGCTATAAAAGTATTGTAGGTGCCAACGAAAAGTTTAATGTGGGCGTAATGGGCGTAAACAGCCGTGGGCTGGCATTGGCAGGTAATTTTGCCAAACAGCCCAATTGCCTGGTGCGCTATATTAGTGACGTAGACCAGCGGGCAGCGCAAAAATGCATCACCCATTTAGAAACGATTCAGCATTTTAAACCGGAAGCGCAGCCGGATTTCAGAAAAGCGCTGGAGAAAAAAGACCTGGATGTGCTGGTAGTAGCCGCCCCGGATCATTGGCATGCACCTGCAGCACTATTGGCAATGCAGGCCGGCAAACATGTATACCTGGAAAAACCCTGCAGTCATAACCCAAGGGAGGGTGAACTGCTGGTAGCGGCACAGAAAAAATATGGTAAGGCATTGCAGATGGGCAATCAGCGCCGCTCCTGGCCCAATGTGGCGCAGGCCATTAAAGAACTGCACGATGGCGTTATTGGCAGACCCTATTTTGCAAAAACCTGGTATACGAATAGCCGGAAACCAATTGGAACAGGAAAGATTACAGCCGTTCCAACCTGGCTGAATTATGACTTATGGCAAGGCCCTGCACCCAGGAAACCCTATAAGGATAATTTGATCCATTACAACTGGCATTGGTTCTGGCATTGGGGAACGGGTGAAGCATTGAATAATGGAACACACATGGTAGATCTTGCCCGCTGGGGATTGCAGGTGGATTATCCCGTAAAAGTGCAGTCTGGCGGTGGACGGTATGTATTTACCGATGATTGGGAAACTCCGGATACACAAACGATTTCTTTGGAATTTGCCAACAAAAGTATGATTACCTGGGAGGGGCGTAGCGCCAATGGCAGATATGATGAGGGAGCCTCCGTAGGTGTCGTGTTTTACGGAGAAAAGGGAGCCTTGCAGATCAATGGCGGCAACAGCTACAGCATTTACGGACTTGATAATAAGCTGCTGAAAGAAGTAAAGGACAACACGGAATTTAAAGCCGGCGATTTATCGAACCCAACAGAAAAACTGGATGGCTTTCATTTTCAAAATCTGTTTGATGCAATAAAAAGCAATGCCGCCCTCCATTCAGATATTGTGGAAGGATATAAAAGTACCTTGCTGGTGCAGCTGGGTAACATTGCACAGCGAACTTCCGGAATGCTGATAACCGATCCCTCTAACGGGCACATCCGTTCTGATGAGGCCGCCACAAAATTGTGGGGGCGCAGTTATGAAAAGGGTTGGGAGCCGCATATATGATTTAAACAACTAAAGCACATTTATAACTGGAGTGGCCTGGGCCGCATCTGTTCCAGGCAAACTGTTCCGGCGGGAAGCGGTAAGGGCGGGTGTTTGTTATTGATTTTTTAAAGATAAAGAATACAGGTAATGGAAGGAAAGCAGTTAAGCAAAAGAGATACGGTGGTATCCCTGGCAGTGATCGGGGTGTTGTTTTTTATCTTTGGATTTGTATCCTGGATTAATGCCATTCTGATTCCCTATTTTAAAATAGCCTGCGAGCTAACCCATTTTCAATCCTACCTGGTAGCCCTGGCATTTTATATTTCTTATTTGCTGATCTCCGTTCCATCATCCTATCTCCTCAAACGGACCGGATTTAAAAAAGGAATGATGATTGCGTTGTGGGTCATGGCAGCGGGTGCTTTTATGTTTGTTCCGGCAGCATTGAGCCGTACCTATGGCCTTTTTTTAACCGGTCTTTTTTTATTGGGAACCGGTCTTGCTATTATGCAAACCGCTGCCAATCCTTACATAACAATACTTGGTGCAAAAGAGCGGGCCGCCCAGCGGATCAGCATTATGGGCATTTGTAATAAAGGCGCCGGCATTCTGGCTCCCCTTATTTTTGCGGCGGTTATTCTCCGGTCTTCAGATGCAACGCTGTTTCAGCAAATTCCGGCAATGACTCCTGATCAAAGAGCTGTGGTGCTGGATGAATTGATCCGGAGGGTAATCATTCCGTATTCCGTTGTAGGCTGCGTGCTCTTTGTGCTGGGGATTATGGTACGGTATTCTCCCTTGCCCGAGATCAATACCGAGGAGGAGCAGGGAACTGTGGCCCTGGCCAATTCAGGAAAGACCTCTATTTTCCAGTTTCCGCACCTGGTGTTGGGTGCCATTGCTATTTTTTTACATGTAGGAACACAGATCGTGGCCATCGATACCATTATTAATTATGCAGGTAGCATGGGGATTCAGCTGCTGGAAGCCAAGTCTTTTCCCTCTTATACATTAGCAGCCACTATTACCGGATATATAACCGGAATCATCTGTATACCCCGGTTTTTTAGCCAGGGAACGGCTTTGAAAATGTGCACGATCCTCGGTTTGATATTATCGGTGTTGATTCTTTTTACAAAGGGGCAGGTCACGCTGTTCGGACATAGTGCGGATATCTCTATCTGGTTTCTGGTATTGCTGGGATTGGCGAATTCGCTGGTATGGGCGGGTATCTGGCCGCTGGCCCTGGATGGACTGGGACGCTTTACAAAACTGGGAGCATCATTGATGATCATGGGGCTTTGCGGTAACGCCATAATGCCCTTGGTGTATGGATATTTTGCAGATGTGTTTAATGTTCGCTTAGCATACGTGATACTCATTCCCTGTTATGCCTATTTGATATTTTATGCAGTACGGGGGTACAGGATCAGGAACTGGAAACGAACTAAAATGGAGTGAGAACGGATGAAGGAAGGGGTAAAAGCGGTTTTAAAAGGAATCAATTTAATAAGAAACAAATGGAAAAGGGAGCGGCGAAAAGCACGGTGCATGTAAAAAAGTATCCTACGCGGCAGGCGATGGGCGAAGCTGCCGCTGTTGCCGTAGCCGGGCAGATCCGGCAGCTTCTGGAGCAACAGGAATTGGTGAATATCATTTTTGCAGCAGCGCCATCTCAAAACGAATTCCTGGCGGCCCTGTTGTTAGAGGAAATTGACTGGGAACGGATCAATGCCTTTCATATGGATGAATATGTGGGGTTGGTAGCCGATGCGCCACAGGGGTTCGGCAATTTTTTAAAAGACCGGTTATTTGCTAAAGTGCCCTTTCGGACCGTGCATTATATAAACGGGAATGCGCCGGATTTGCATGCCGAATGCAGCCGGTATGCACAATTGGTAAAACAAAACCCGCCCGATATTGTGTGCTTAGGCATTGGAGAGAACGGGCATATTGCTTTTAATGACCCGCCTGCGGCAGACTTTGAAGATCCTGAACTGGTGAAGCAGGTAGGCCTGGATAGTGTTTGCCGTCAGCAACAGGTAAATGATGGTTGCTTTGCCGCACTGTCATTAGTGCCGGCAAAGGCGCTTACGCTCACGATTCCGGCGCTGATAAAAGGAAGGTATTTGTATTGTATTGTTCCGGGTAGGCTTAAAGCACAGGCGGTTTATAATACGTTGTATGCGGAAATTAAAAGCTTATACCCTTCCACCATTTTAAGAACGCATCCGGGCATGACTTTGTTTTTGGATGAACAAAGTGCGGGAATGCTAAATACTAACGAATTGTAAACCGAAAACTTGTTACAAATGAAAAAAAAAACCTTTTTACACCGGTGCCTGTTTCTTTGGCTTTTATTGGCAGGCGGAACCTGTTTTCAGCTGCATGCGCAAATAAAAGCGATTACGGGGCAGATCATACAAGAGGGAACCAATAATCCCCTGGAGGGCGTTACCGTAAATGTGGAGGGTGGTACTGATAATGTTGTTTCCGACAAGCAGGGACATTATTCTATTACAGCCAAGCCAAAGGATGTACTGGTATTTACCTACGTGGGGATGGATACGGTACGGATAGAGGCGGGCGCGTCCGCAACGGCAGATGTTGTAATGAAATTATTAAAAAGTTCCATGGATGAAGTAGTGGTGGTGGGGTATGGAACACAGAAAAAAAGTAACCTGACGGGCGCCGTTGATGTCATTTCCGGCGAACGGTTAAAAGACCGTGCGGCAAATAATGTGGGTGATCTGATAAAGGGGGCTTCGCCCAATCTCAATATTACCATGAATATGCGGGGTGGAGAGCCCGGCTCTGCTGCTAATTGGAACATCCGGGGTATGGGATCTATCCAGGGCGATGCTTCACCATTGATCCTGGTAGACGGGGTGGAAATGAATATTAATAATGTGGACCCTGAATCCATCGAAAGTGTTTCTGTGCTAAAAGATGCTTCGGCATCTGCTATTTATGGATCACGGGCCCCGTTTGGGGTGATCCTGATCACCACCAAAAAGGGAAGTAAAACCGGCGGCGTCAATATTCAATACACCAACAACCTGTCGTGGAACAGCCCCGTTCGGTTGCCCAGCTTTGTAGACTCTTATACCTGGGCTACGGCATATAACCAGGCAGCTGCAAATGCCAAGGCCACCGCCGTATACAGCGAGGAACAGATGAAGCGCATCCGGGATTATATAAATGGTTCTTTCCCTTATGAGTATAACCCGGACAGGCCGATTGATAATTTGTTTGGCGGCCGCCGGGATGGAAATGCCAATAATGATTGGCCACACCTCCTGATGCGGGATTATGCATTCAATCAAAAACACAGTATCAATGTTTCCGGGGGCAATGAGCGAAACCAATATTATTTGGGAGGCGGGTATGTAAATGAAAACGGGCTCTACGAGTGGGGAAACGATAGCTATAAGCGGGTTAATTTTATCGGCAATTATAATACCTCCATCACTTCCTGGCTCAGGTTTAATTCCAGTGTAAAGTATGCCTCTGTGAAAACCGACTATCCTATCGGTTATACTACGGTAGGGCGCGAGCACTTTTTTAACGGGCTGCTGACCTTTGCCCCCATGATGCCCTTCTATAATATTAATGGTACCGTACAAAGCCCCCTGGTACGGTATCTGCAGGGCACGGGCAGGGATAATGGTTATACGAACGATTTTTTCATCACCCTGGGGGGCGAACTGGAGCCCGTTAAAGGCTGGAAGACGATATTCTCTTATAATTATAATAACCAGGGCTACCGGAGCACCTCCAATCCAAAGCCGGTACCCGTTGAGCTGGGCACAGGTCTGTTTGGCAATATCGGTAAACCCGTTGCCGGTTATGCATCGGCATTTTCCCAGAACATCTATACCCTCATCAATGGAACAACCTCCTATGAAAGAAAAGTAAACAGGCATTATATTAAAGCGCTGACGGGGTATGAACAGGAATACCGTTATTATACAGGACTGAGCGGATCCGGCGCCAACCTGATCAATGTGGATGTACCTTCAATTAGCGGATCATTGGGTTCGCGGGTTGTAAGTGATCAGATCTATCATTGGGCCACCCAGGGGGTCTTTGGCCGGCTTAACTATAACTTCGATGAAAAATACCTGGTTGAGTTTAGCGCCCGGTATAACGGATCTTCAAGATTTGCGCCGGGGAAACGATGGGGCTTTTTTCCTGCCGGGGCTGTCGGGTATGCTATTTCAAAGGAGCGTTTTTGGGAGCCCATCAAACCCTATGTGAATACGCTGAAACTAAGGGCTTCTTACGGTGCCCTGGGCAACCAGAATATTATTGACGGTGGCGGGCAAAACGTAAGTAATTACCGGTACCTGGCCACGATACCAACGGGCAGCCAGTTAAACTGGATCATTGATGGTGAGCGGCCGCCTTTTGCCAATGCGCCCTTGCTGGTTAGCAGTGATCTTACCTGGGAAACGATTACATCGCTTGATCTGGGAGTTGATGCGGCATTTTTGAATAACCGGTTAACCCTGGCGGCCGATTGGTACAAGCGGATAACGGATGATATGGTAGGGCCGGCCCTTACATTGCCTTACCAGATTGGGGCAGCTGCTCCGCCCACCAATAATGCAAAGCTGTCCACTACCGGGTTTGAACTGGTGTTGTCATGGAAGGATCAAATATCACCCAAATTGGGATATAATGCCGGTTTGAGCTTTGGCGATAACCGTTCAGAGATCCTCCGGTATCGCAATGATAAAGGAATTGTGGATACCTGGTATAAGGGCAAACAGGTAGGGGAGATCTGGGGCTTTGTCAGCGATGGCTTAATTCAGCGTGAGGGGGAACCAATGGCGGATCAATCTAAATACTGGAGTACCTGGGGCCCCGGTGATATGAAATACAAGGATATGAATGGTGATGGTATTATAAATGATGGCAAACGATCATTGGGTGATCACGGCGACCTGGTGGTAATCGGCAATAACCAGCCAAGATACAACATTGGTATCACCGGCGGTGTAAACTGGCGGCAGTTTGATTTTTCAATGTTCTGGCAGGGGGTAGGAAGGCAGGATTATTATCCCGGTACGGATTCACCGGTATTTTGGGGATTGACCACCGCCTGGGGAGGGTCCGCCGTTTTTAAAAACTCGCCCAACCTGGACTATTGGCGCCCGGCCGATGAAACCAATATCCTTGGACCTAATACCGATGCCTACCTGGCCAAACCCTATTTTACGGCAGAAACAAATAAGAACCGGCAGGTGCAAAGCCGGTACCTGTTGAACGCCGCCTACCTCAGGCTCCGCAACGTTCAGCTGGGGTATACATTGCCGGCGGATTTGCTGCGCAGGGCTAAAATCAATAACCTCCGTGTTTATTTTTCAGGAGAAAATTTATTGCTGATCACCAGTGTGCCCAAGGCGTTTGACCCGGAAACAATGATTGCCTCGGACCGGAGTTTTGGCGGCTATCAGACCGCTGGTATGATTTACCCGCAAACCAGCACCCTTTCACTCGGCCTGAACCTTACCTTCTAATATTTAACTATGAAGATTATGAAAAAGTATTGCATCATCATAATGGTACCGGTAATCCTGCTGCTGGGTGCCTGTAATAAAAATTTTCTGGATCGCAGACCGTTGGATGCCACCACATCGGATGTGTTTTTTGAAACGCCCGACCAGATGCGCACCTATATTAACTCGTTCTATAGCGCATCTAATTTTCCAAAATATGAAAATCACGGGAGCGACTACGAGAGCGATAACCAGGTAGCCAATACACCCAACCTGCGGCTCCAGGGTACGCGGGTTGTTACCACCTCCGGTACCATTAGCTTTGCCGATGTGCGCCGGATTAATTTTTTCTTTGATAATTACCGGAGGGTGGAGAAAAACTATCAGCTTGATCAATACAAACAATACCTGGGGGAGGCGTATTTCTTCCGGGCGCTGATCTATTTTAAGCTGTTGCAGAGCTACGGAGGGATACAGATTGTAAAAAAAGAATTGGCGGTCGATTCACCGGAGTTGATGAATCCGCGGGACCCGCGAAATGCCGTGGCCGATTTTATCATCGGTCAGTTAGATTCTGCGGCGCTCTACCTCACTGCCGATAAAACCTCCGGTGCCGGGCGGATCAACCGCTGGATCGCTTTGCTGATCCAAAGCCGGGTAGCCCTGTACGAAGGGGCCTGGGAAAAATATCATGCCGGTACTGACTTTGGCGTAGAAAATGCCAAACCGGATGTATACTTCGCCAAAGCCGCCGAAGCGGCCGGAGCCGTGATCGATGCAAAAATATACAGTGTATACAGTACCGGCAACCCTCGGTCCGATTATAAGAACCTGTTTGCCCTGATAGATTACAGTACCAATAGTGAAATGATGTTTTGGCGCAAATATGATAATGGTCTTACGGGCGGTGACCGGGATTTTACCAATGACCGCTTTTACCGGATGACCACCCCCACAAACCGCACCATCACCAAGCAGCTGGCAGACGCCTACCTCTGCATCAACGGTAAACCCATTACGGGTAATGATCAGTTTCAGGGGTACAATACCCTCACCCTGGAGGCACAAAACCGGGACCCCCGCTTTTATCAAACGATTGCAACTCCCGACCAGGTTTGGAAAATTCAGCAGAATGGCAGCACGGAAAACTGGAGTGGAGCTTACGCGCAGCTCAATGTATCTGCCGATTATAATGCACCCAGCGGCTACATTATCCAGAAGGGGTATAACCCTACAATGGCATACCATGTGCAGCAATATGAAGAGTCGCCCGGCATCATTTACCGCTATGCAGAAGTGCTGCTCAACTATGCCGAAGCCAAAGCCGAACTGGGCACACTTACCCAAACGGATATCGACAAGTCTATTAAACTGTTGCGCGACCGGGTGGCCATGCCCAACCTGTTGATTTCCGATATTGCCACTGATCCCAAATGGGATTTTCCGGAACTATCGCCCCTGATCAATGAGATACGGCGTGAGCGCAGGGTAGAGCTGGCTGCAGAAGGCTTCCGCTGGGATGATATTGCCCGCTGGGCAGCGGCCGATGAACTGATTGTGGGTACCCGGCCAAGAGGCTTCAAGGCCTCGCAGATTACAAAAAATCCCTTCCCCGTAGATGAGGCGGGCTTCCTGGATCCGTTCCAGAAATCCCTGTCTTCGGGCTATGGATTTAAATTGAACAGGGATTACCTGAACTCCATCCCTGAAAGTGAAATTTTATTAAATGATAATCTGAAACAGAACCCGGGATGGTGATGAAAAAAGTTCAATGTTTCAGGTTTAAAGTTCCAGGTGCATTCCAAATTGTCGCACTCCCATAAACGTAATGTCGCCCTGAACTTGTTTCAGGGTCTATTGAACGGCAATATGCATAGATACTGAAATAAATTCAGCATGACAGCGACAATTTGGAATGCACCCAGTTCCTGGTTTCAGGTCCGTGTCTTGTAAAAATGCATTAAATTAATTTCAACTAAAAATAATCGTATGGCGACACAACCGACAAGAAGAACTTTTATCAAAAGCGCTTCATTGGCTCTGGCCGGCCTGACCGTGCCCGGAATGGATACAGCAACATTTGCCGCGCCATTCATTGATTCAAGGCGAAGAATAATAGGCGCTAATGACCGGATACGTACCGGCTTCATTGGAGTAGGCAACCGCGGATCCCAGTTATTGCGCTTATTTATGGAGCAGCCAGACTGCGAGATAGCGGGGCTATGTGATGTATACAAACCCTATGTTACGCGCAATTATGCGGAGGTAGATCCGCGTTATATAAAGGCGATGCCCGCCCAGGTGCCTAAAATGGGTGAGCAGTTTCGGGGCCTGGTAAAACAATTTACAGATTATCGCAGAGTACTGGAAGATAAAAGCATTGATGCGGTATGTATCGCTACGCCCGACCACTGGCATGCGTTACAGACCATCGATGCTATTAAGGCGGGAAAGGATGTATACGTGGAAAAGCCTTTGTCAAAAACAATCCATGAAGGCAGGGCGATGGTTAATATTGGAAAAAACAGCAAACAGATTATAACGGTGGGACTCAACAGGAGGGCGGCGCCTACCTTTCAAAAACTGGCCAAAGAAGTACCGGCGGGTAAAATAGGAACAGTATCTTTTGGAACCTGCTGCTACGTAAGCAATATGTACCCCAATGGCATTGGAAAGCTGAAACCCGAGGCCCCGCCCGCAAATTTTGATTGGGATCTCTGGCTGGGCCCCCGGGCTTACCGGCCGTATCAATATAATATTGCGCCCTACAGGTTCCGCTGGTGGGATGATTATGCCAACCAGTTATCAAATAATGGAATTCACTACCTGGACCTGATCCGCTGGCTGATTGGAGAAGAAGCACCCGTTGCCATCAGCGCACATGGGGGTAAGTATGTGCTGGATGATGACCGTACCATTCCGGATACTATGCATGTTACTTACGAATTTGGATCCGGTGTTTTAGTAACGGTAACAATCCTGGAGGCAAGCAGCGGCAGTTTTGTGCCGCATGGTTTTCTGGAACTTAGAGGCACTAACGGAACCCTGTATGCCGGGGAGGATGATTATAAAGTGGCACCTGCCCAGCCCGGACAATTCCAAACCTGGCCATCGCAGATGCAGGCGGAAAATTTTGTGTTGGATAAGAATGATCCGGCATTCCCCGGGGGCGGTTATAAAAACAGCACCTTTAGTAATATACGAAACTTTTTAGATTGCATAAAATCACGCAAGGAGCCCTGGGCTACACTGGAAACAGGACACCGTTCCACAACCATGGCACATTTGGGTACCATTGCCATGCAAACAAAAAAAAGACTGGAATGGGATGCAAGAAATGAACGGTTCATCAACTCGGAAGAAGCCAATAAATTACTTTCGTATGAGTATAGAAAACCGTGGAAATTAGATATATAATGATCGGTGTAATTGATGGCGGATCGTTGAAGACGCCGGGCTTTCTTCGGTGTATTGTTATGGTCAGCAGCGGGTGCGGATGGATAGCTGGCTGCTGGAAAAATTAATGAACTATAAACCAGATCAAAAATGACAAAAAGAAGGGCTGGTATTAAAGTACTAACTGGTGCATTAGCGGTGGCTTTAAGCTGCGTCCTTTTTCAGTGCCGGCAGGCGCAGCAAGGTCCGCAGATCCGTTTTAATATTGTATTGGATTCATCCGTTCTGGGTGTGCAGGAAATTTCAGTAAGCAATAAAGTCCCCTGGGAGCTTATATGGGGGGCGGACAACAGGCTCTGGTATAATGAACAGGAAGGGCGTATTTACCAGATGGATCCTGTTGGCGGAAAACGTAAATTATTGCTTCGTATTGAGGATGTTGCCGGTAAGACTACTGCAGGTCTCCTGGGTATGGCATCCTCTGCGCCGGACCCGGCAACCGGCCGGTCCTACCTGTTTGCAGCCTATACGTTCGCAATGAAAGATAGCATTGGTCTAAAACTGGTACGGTACCTGGTTCAGAAGGATACGCTTGTTGAACCCAAAGTCATTGCGGTTGTTTCCGGTTTTCGCGGGCATTACGGCAGCCGGGTAGCTATATTGCCGGATCATAAACTGTATTGGGCTACCGGCGATGGGGCGCAGCAGGGCAGTACGCAGAATGCATCCGATCTTAAAGGAAAGATCCTGCGCTTTAACCTGGATGGCCGCATTCCGGCAGATAACCCGGTGCCTGGCAGTCCGGTTTGGGCCAGGGGGTTCAGGAACATACAGGGACTTGCTTTTTCGGATACCACCCTGTTGTATACATCAGAGCATGGCGATGCGGCTGATGATGAAGTAAACCTGATCCGGAAGGGGGGCAACTTTGGGTGGTCCGCCATCGAAGGAAAGGCCAACCTGGCGGAGGAAAAAGCGTTTGCAGACAGCACGCATGCCATTGACCCCTTACTGGCCTGGACGCCCACCATTGCGCCTTCGGGAATAGCATTTTATAATAGTTCAAAGATCCCCGAGTGGAAAAACAGCCTGCTGCTGGTGTCTTTAAAAGACCGGAGTCTTCGTGTGCTCGGCCTTTCAAAAGACGGCCACGCTATTGTAAAAGAAAGGATCTACCTGGATAAGATTTATGGCCGGCTGCGGGCTGTTTGTGTATCGCCGGAAGGTGATATTTACCTGTCTACAAGTAACCGCGACTGGAACCCCTATAGTAAGCCGGCGGCAGATGATGATAAGATCATCCGGATTACCAAAGTGAGCAGGGTTACGGCCAAAGTGCTTCGGGGGAAAGCGCCGGAAACAAAGCTGAGCCGGGAAAATGCAATAGGGCTGTACACAATTTACTGCGCAAGCTGTCATAAGGAGGATGGATCCGGAAGCCCGGGCATGTTCCCATCGCTGCGGACAACCCCTTTGTTGAATCAGCAGCAGCCGCTGATTGATGTGTTCCTGTTTGGAAAAAGCACAAAGGACAACCCCAACCGGATGCCTTCATTTAAATTTCTGAATAATGAGGAAGCCGCAGCGATACTGAATTTTATAAGGAGCGGCTGGGGCAACAATCACAGCGATTCCATAACTGAAGCCGCCGTACAGGAACGAAGGAACGCGAAAAAGGGCAGGTAGTGGATCCAGGTGTTGGGCCGGGAAGACGTAAAACCGGGAAAAGTATGGGGTTTGAAACGTCCGCTGCCTAAAGTTGTTCCGTGAAAGGCTGAGTCCAGATGGCTATAGCATGTACGTCAGGTTGATTTTTGCCCCTGAAAGCTGCAGCGCACCGGTAATCATTGCGGTTTGTACGAGTACGATAATGATATTTATTTCAGATCAACTGAATCTTTGCGCCGCTGCTCCGTTGCGTTGTTGCGGGAAATGTATCGATCTGTTTTATGAATCATTTTCTTATAACCCGGCGTACGCAATTACCGCCGCTCTGCGGCTAAGAGAAGTTTGGAGCACTCATAGAGTTATAAGGGTCAACGGCGCGCTGCGCCTGTTTCTCATTAAAAGATCGGATCTTTGTTCTGGAGGGCTTACCCATACTGTATTTTATGGTAATAGACCTGTTCTTAACTTGACGTATATGCGATGGCTACCGGGAGTGAGCATATATTGGACCTCCGTGTGCTAAGGAAACAACATTGATTTAAATAGGCAGAAACGCATAAAGCTACTGCAGTTGTTGTACATACTTTCGGCCAATATACCCTTTAAACCCAACATAACCGGGTTGGCCGCAAAAACGACTATTCACAAAAATAAAATCTTCAATAAAATGGATAAATATAAAAAATTATATACGCTGCTTTTTGTTTTGTGCGTTTATCCGTTTCAGGCATATAGCCAAAATAAACAGGAGTTGTGGAATAAAATTTCCTCCTGTTTTCATCCTCCGGCTTATTTGCAAAATAACTACGGTAACTATCGCCCTCTATTGAAATTTGATAACGGCGATACCGTTTTAACCAAACAGGCATGGCAGAAGCGGAGGGCTGAAATAGAAACAACCTGGCACCGAATGATGGGCCGGTGGCCTCCGTTTATCCGGAAACAAAAAATGGAAATACTGGGTACCACACAAAGAGAAGGGTTTACACAATACAGGATCCGGTTTAACTGGGCCCCAACGGAAAAAACCATTGCCTACCTGTGCGTGCCCAGGGTAAAAGGGAAACTGCCGGCTGTAATCACCACTTTTTATGAACCAGAAACCGCTATGGGCAATGGCAAGCCCCATCGCGATTTTGCCTGGCAGCTGGTCAAAAGGGGGTATGTTACGTTGTCGCTGGGAACCACCGAAGCATCAAAGGCGGGCACTTATTCCGTTTATTATCCTTCTATCGAAAATGCAACCGTAGCGCCCTTGTCGATGCTGGCTTATGTAGCGGCCAATGCCTGGTACCTTTTGGCGGACTTACCTTATGTTGATGCAAAACACATCGGCATCATGGGACATTCATTTGGAGGAAAATGGGCGATGTTTGCCTCCTGCCTTTTCGATAAATTTGCCTGTGCTGTTTGGTCGGACCCCGGAGTGGTGTTTGATGAAACCAAGGGATCCGCCGTCAATTACTGGGAGCCATGGTATCTTGGCTATTATCCACCGCCCTGGGAAAATACCTGGCGCAAAACAGGGGCTGTAGCCGGTGCAAAGGGCCTGTATCCACAATTGATAAAGGAAGGCCGCGACCTGCATGAGATGATGGCATTGATGGCCCCGCGCCCGTTCCTGGTATCGGGTGGATCATCGGACCCGGTAGACCGGTGGACGGCGCTCAACCAGGCGGTTCGGGTAAATACATTATTGGGTTATAGCAACAGGGTTGCCATGACCAACCGGCTAAAACATGATCCCACTGCGGAGTCAAACGAAGTGGCCTATTGCTTTTTTGATTATTTCCTGAAGAAATAGAGGCTTTTTGGGGCGGCGGGAGTGTGGAGCGCCTGTTGTTTTCGACCACATTGTTCTACAGGGTGCATAACATTTTTTCTACAGCATTGCGTCCTCTTGCGGCAAAACTTAGCGTCTCCTATGTTTGCCACAGAAACACTGAAGCACTGAGGATTTTTGGTTTTTCTAAATGAAAGGAAGGCCATCGCCCTGGCATTAAGAACATCTGTGTTTCGGTGTTTCAGTGGCAATGACACAGGATATTTGCGGAAAAGCCCGGCGTGGAAAAAACCATAAAAATTCAAAAAATGTGATGCACGCGTTTTACATTTTATATTCTGCACTTTACATTTTAAATTTGCACCGTTACAAGCCGGGTTATCGCCTTTCGCTTTGCGATGGGAGGAAAGTCCGGACAGCACAGAGCAGTACACCGGTGAATAGCCGGGTGTTCCACCCCCGATGATTACCGGGGCGGGGCAACAGACAGTGCCACAGAAAATAACTGTGGCGTTTTTAACGCCATGAGGGTGAAAACGTGAGGTAAGAGCTCACGGTATCGGGTAGTAATACCCCATACGGGTAAACCTTGTATGCTGAAATACCATGTAAATCCTGCTTTTTAAAACAGGACTCCTGTTTTAAAAGGTGAGCGGCTCGTTTACAATCCCGCCCTGGTAATGATCAGAGCGGGATGGCAGGAAGGGTAGGTAGATGGATTCATTGGGGTAACCCTTTGAACAGATAAATGATAACCACTTTGTCATGCTGAGCCTGACAACATGCTGAGTTTGACGAAGTACAGAATCCGGCTTACAGGCTTGTAACATTTTAAAAAACGGGCAGGTTCAACAATATGAAATACGGCTATATTTTACTGGCCTTTTTGCTGGTTGCGGCTGGTTGCAGTGCTCCGCAAAAAAATAAGGCATCCCGCTTTCCTGCATCCCTTTCCCGGTTAAAACTCCTTGATGTTTACGAGCTTCCTTTTGATCAGCGGTATGGGGGTACCTGGGTAGGCGGTTTGTCGGGGATTGACTATGATGCTGCAAACGACCGGTATTTTATCATCAGCGATGAGCGGTCCGCCACCACGCCTTCCCGCTTTTACACGGCAATGATCCCGCGGAGCGGGATTGCAAACAGCCGGATCGATACCGTTTTGTTTACGGGCATACATACTCTAAAGATGCTCAATGGTAAAACATTTCCTTCTTTAAAAGAAGGCGCGCAGGAAGCCGCCGATCCGGAATCGATCCGTTTTAATCCCCGCACAGGCAGGCTGGTATGGTCCGGCGAAGGCGACCGGGCCGGGCGGAATGGCGTTGTAAATATCAAAGACCCCTGGATTTGGGAAATGGACCTGGAAGGAAATTACCGGGATAGCTTTGCCTTGCCGGCTAATATGCAGGTGCAAAAGATTGAAAAAGGTCCCCGGGTAAATGGCGTTTTTGAAGGGCTGGGTTTTGCCGGCAATTACCGCCATCTTTTTGTAAGCGTGGAGGAACCTTTGTATGAAGACGGGCCAAGGGCCGATGTGAACTACCCCGGTGCACCGGTGCGTATTATAAAGTATAATACCGCTACGCGCCAACCCATTGCCCAGTATGCCTATTTATTGGATGCGGTAGCCCGCCAACCCAATCCGGAAACGGCTTTCCGGGTAAACGGCATTTCGGAGATCCTGCCGCTGGACGACGACCGGCTGCTGGTAATGGAGCGTTCCTTCTCTATGGGGAATTCCTTTTGTACCATCAAAATATACCTCGCAGATGTACATGCAGCAACCGATGTTTCGGGTATCAGCGGTCTGCATCAGAACAAAAGCTATCAGGCCGCTGCTAAAAAGCTGTTGTTGAATATGAACGACCTGGGACGCTATATCGATAATGTGGAAGGGATAACATGGGGCCCCCCGCTTGCTAATGGGCACTCTTCCCTGCTGCTGGTTGCCGACAATAATTTTAGTAAGGAGCAAAAGAATCAGTTTTTTTTATTTGAAATCATTCCCTGAGCGCTATGAAACGGATCCTTTTATTAAGTATGCTGCTGCTAGCCGTTTATGGCTTTGGCAAAAAAGAATTGAAATGGGTAGCCATTGGCGACAGCATTACCTACCTGAACGACCATCTTGATGAAACCGGAAACCGGGTTAGCAAAGGGTATATGACAAGGGTAGCAGAAAAATTACCGTTTCTGCACTATATCAATAAAGGATACAATGGCTGGACGGCCGGCCGGATTGCAGATCATTTTGATTCCCTTTATATACCCGAAGCCGATGTTTATACGGTATTTCTTGGCACCAATGACTGGTGGCAGGGAAGGCCCATCGGCACGCCGGAGGATTATGAAACCAACACGGGCAATCACACTATCTACGGGTCGTTCCGGACCATTGTGGATCATCTGAGAAAGATCAGTCCCCAGGCACGGATCATCCTGATCACGCCCATGAAGCGGACGGATTTTGTGTACCTGTTTAATCAAAAAAACACAGCATGGGGATCTTACCGTGAAAAGAACGGTCAAACTCTCGGCCAGGTGGCAGCGGCTGTGGTCAACGTTGGGCAGTTGGCGCATATACCTGTAATTGATCTTTACAACGATAAAAAGTTGGGTGAAAAAAAACTGGTGCACTTTAAGCGTTTGAAAAACCCGCAAACCAGAGCCTACCAAAACTATGCTTATCCCGGGTTTCAGAAAATACCATTCAACCCGGAAACGGACGAATATCCTTACCCGGAGGCCGCCATTTATCTTACCTATGACGGGCTGCATCCTTCCGATAAAGGAAATGAGATCATTGCCAGCCGTATTGCAGCGGTGTTAAAGCAATAGATAGGCCACCCGGAAATAAAGTTTGGAAGGTGACGGTTTTCTATGTAATTTTATGATATCATTTTAATATCAAATTAATACCATGGAAAAAATTCTAAAACCCATGTCCGGTTTTTTAGCGCTCGTTATAGCGTTGGCTGTGATAGGCGGCGGCATATACCTGCTTGTAAATGCAGAAGGGCAGGTTGTTTCGCTTGCCGGCGGCATATTGCTGGTATTATTGGGCATTTTTTTTATCAAGGGTTTGATGATTATTCAGCCCAACCATTCGCGGGTGCTTAACTTTTTTGGCAAGTATGTAGGCTCCGTAAAAGATAACGGGCTGTTTTTTGTAAACCCGCTTTATTCCAGTCATAACATCAGCCTGCGGTATCAGAATTTCCAGGGACAAACGTTGAAGGTAAATGACAAAATGGGCAATCCTATCGAGATAGGGGCGGTAATCGTTTGGCAGGTGGGTGATACCTATAAGGCGGCTTACCAGGTAGCCAATTATATCGATTATGTACGTACCCAAAGTGAAGCCGCTATCCGTCACCTGGCGGTTAGCTTTTCCTATGATAGTATGGAGGACGAACAAGCTGAAATGACCTTAAGAGACGGAGGCGAGCGGGTGAACAAGATACTGGAAGAGGAGCTGACCGAGCGGCTGGAGCCTGCGGGAATCGTAATCCGGGAAGCGCGTATCAGCCACCTGGCCTATGCGCCGGAAATTGCCGGGGCTATGTTACAGCGGCAGCAGGCATCTGCTATTGTGGCTGCCCGTATTAAAATTGTGGAGGGCGCCGTGGGTATGGTGGATCTTGCATTGAAAAAATTATCATCCGAAAATATTGTAGAGCTAGATGATGAGCGGAAGGCAGCAATGGTCAGCAACCTGATGGTGGTATTGTGCGGCGAAAAAGCGGCTACCCCGGTGTTAAATGCCGGTACCTTGTATCAATAAAAGATAGGGTTTGAAAGATAAGAAGCGTTTTATATTGCGGATCGACCAATCGGCCTTCCGGTTGCTGGAGCAATGGGCGGCCGATGAGTTCAGAAGTGTAAACGGGCAAATCGAATACCTGCTGCAGCGGGCATTGATGGAGGCGGGAAGGAAACGTGCGAAAACGAATGATGAAGGAGGTAAGCCCGGAGCGAAAAAATAAAGAATGTAGAATCATTGTCGTTTACTTAAGAAGCACCCCGAATAATAAAAAGTTCTTTTAGTTCATTATTTTTTTTATTGCGGTGGCTGCCGGGCTCAAGGTAGAGCCGTTTATCAGTGAAGTTCGTACTACGTATTTTAGATATGTTAAAAGTGCTGAATTGTTTTTATCTACAATAAAAATAGGTTGCTTCGGCAAAGGATTTGGGTTGATACAGAGCGGTTTATGCTTTTTAGGAGTGTAGTACGGTTTGTTTATGGTTACTTAAAATAATACGTATATTTACGTGTTATGCATCATACTAAAGACACCGTTACAATGAAAGTGATATTAGGTAATCAAAACATTTTTATCCTTTGCTGGACTTTTTTACTGGCTATAACAATCTCTTGCGGTAGTCAAAGTCAATCAAATAAGGAAAATCGGGAAGTACAGACTAAAACTGACAGTAAATTGTTGAAATATACAACAGGGATTCGGTCATTTTTAGAGGATAGTAAAGGAAATATTTGGTTTGGTAGTGACAAGGAAGGCGTGTGTTTGCTTTATAATGGCAAGTTTCAATATTTTACAACTGAAAACGGGCTAAGTAACAATCAAGTAAGGAATATTTATGAGGATAAAAATGGCATCATATGGTTTGAATGTGGTAGAGGACTAAGTATATATGATGGACAAAAAATGTCGATTTACAAAGAAAGAAATTACGATTCAACAACAAAGTGGAAATTAGGAGATAAAGACATCTGGTTAAAAGGTGATGAATTAGACGGTTATAATCAACTTGAAAAAAATCCGGGGGTATATCAGTATGATGGAAGAAAACTTTCCTATCGGACATTTCCTGTAACACCAAAATCCGAAGATGAACGTAGGTTTCATTATGCAATTTCGACACCTTTTCTAAAGAGCAAAAATGGTACGATTTGGTTTGGAGCCTACAAAGCGCTAATTGGATATAATGGCTCAGATTTTAAAATAATAACTGATGAAACTCTTGGGCTGGATGGAAAAAATAGTTCTTTGCATATTAGAGGAATCTTTGAAGACAGCAAAGGTAATCTTTGGATTGGCAATAATAGTGGTAGCAATCCTCTTGGGGGCATCGGAGTATTAAAATATGATGGCAAAGAATATCTGCAATTCACGAAACACTATAAGCTGAGAAAAGAAGATACAAAAGCGAACTCTTTAGATAGGGTTTTTTCGATAGGTGAAGATACATTAGGTAATATTTGGTTTGGAACTATTCATTCAGGGGCATGGAGATATGATGGCAATACTGTTAAAAATTACACTAAAAAGGATGGTCTTGTAAGTAATCATATTTGGACTATATACAAAAGTAAGCAAGGCGCGTTGTAGTTTGGGGGAGCAAGCCCGAGTGGTGTATTTCGTTTCAATGGCACTTCTTTTGAAAGAATATATTAACGATAAGTACGAATGCACAACATTGGGTTTTATGCAAGTTGGGCTTGACATTGTAACATCAGCTAATTGCAAATCCCAGCTTCAGTTCCAGCAGACAAATAACTATCAACTTTTGTACCTAACTTCAACAATATATTTTCAATCAGCAGCGGTTAAAGGCAGACGGAATACTAATTCCCAACCTGCACAAAGCCCTGTTCGTTAGCGGCAATTATTCTGA
Source organism: Niabella hirudinis (assembly GCF_051201075.1). Taxonomy (NCBI): domain Bacteria; kingdom Pseudomonadati; phylum Bacteroidota; class Chitinophagia; order Chitinophagales; family Chitinophagaceae; genus Niabella; species Niabella hirudinis. The sequence continues at coordinate 281,255 of NZ_JBPEHJ010000004.1, read as the reverse complement.
ATGAACCGTTGAACATAAACTTGGCAACAAAATTTGAAAACTTAAACCTGAAAAATTTACGCAGTTACCAAATTTTGGTAACTTTGGAATTATACATTTGAAAAGTGGTCTGAAAAACAAGCTGACAACTACTATGAAATGTTACTTGATAATTGCCAAAACATAGCAGACGACCTCAACATCGGAAAAAATTATGATGGAATCAGAGAGGAACTTTTTGGACTGAAAGTAAACCGACATATAATTTTCTACCGAAAGTTTAATGATAAGCCAATTGAAATAACAAGGATTTTACACGGACGAATGGATATTGATGTTTAATTATTAACTTGCTGTTACAAGGTCTATTTATGAGAATCATTCCTTTTTTGGCCGCTGCTGCCGTCACTGTATTGCTGGTATACCTGCTAAACAAACCTGTTGGCGATAAGGTACCGATGCCCCTTGGCAGTTTTTTAAGCCCCCAGGCGGGCTTCTGGCAAAATGCAGAAGATACGGCGGCAAGTTTCAATGAAGCATTGTCTTTTCCGCAACTCAAAGGAAATGTACGCGTGTATTTTGATGAGCGGCTGGTGCCGCATGTGTTTGCGGAACGCGATGAAGATCTTTATTTTGTTCAGGGCTATCTGCATGCAAAATTCCGCCTGTTCCAGATGGACCTGCAAACCCGGGCTGCGGAGGGCCGGGTAAGCGAAATAGCAGGGCCTAAAGCCATCAGTTACGACAGGGAGCAGCGGCGTCTGGGGATGAAGTTTGCCGCAGAAAATTCCCTGCAGGTAATGGAAAAAGATGCCCGCTCGAAGGCCATCTATTCGGCCTACACCGCGGGTATCAATGCCTATATTCACTCGCTAAAAAAAAGTGAGCTTCCGATCGAATATAAGATTCTGAATTTTGAGCCTGAAGAATGGACCAATTTAAGAACGGCATTGCTGTTGAAAATGATGGCCAAAATGCTGGCCTCCGGAACGGAGAAAGACCTTGCTTATACCCGCCTGCACCAGGTTTTTTCTACCCGCCAGCTGGATGCATTATACCCTCAAATACCAGATTCATTAAAGCCGATTGTTCCGCCGGGGACCATCTTTCCCGCGCCAGGTGTATCACCGGTAGCACCGGCGGGCGCGGATACAGCTTATTTTAAAGAAGCAACGCGCTTAACAGCTTTTGAACAGTATATGCCAGATCGTGATAACGGGAGTAATAACTGGGTGGTGGCCGGAAGTAAAACGGTCGCTAAAGTGCCCATTCTTGCCAATGATCCGCACCTGGAACTATCTCTGCCGTCAATATGGTATGAGATGCAATTAAGCACGCCGGCAGGCCGGGCTTATGGCGCTACGTTACCGGGCAGTCCTTATATTATTATCGGCTTTAATGATGACATTGCCTGGGGTGTTACCAATGCCCAACGGGATGTAAAGGATTATTTTTCGATCCGGTTTAAAGACAGCCGGCGTCATGAATACTGGTTTAATCAACAATGGAAGCCGGCGCAGCAGCGTATTGAAGCCATTAAGGTAAAGGGACAGTCCACTGTATATGATACCGTTTCCTATACGGTGTTTGGCCCGGTAATGTATGATGTAACATTCCGGGATACCCTTACACAAAACAACGGACTGGCGGTTAAATGGGCCGCGCATCATACCGGCGATGACGGCAACACCTTTTACCTGCTAAACCGGGCAAAGACCTACGATGACTATGTAAATGCTATAAAGTTCTTTGAATGTCCCGGCCAGAACTTTGTATTTGCCTCAAAGTCCGGAACCATCGCGCTTTGGCAGCAGGGGAAGTTTCCGGCGCGGTGGAATAGCCAGGGGATGTACGTGATGCCGGGTACCGACAGCAGTTATAACTGGCAGGCATGGATACCGCAGGCAGAAAATCCGCATGCCGTTGATCCCGTGCGCGGCTACCTGTTTAGCGCCAACCAGCGTCCGGCTGATGCCGCCTATCCCTATTATATTCCCGGAACCTATATTACACCGAGGGCCGGGGCCATTGACCATTACCTGGGAGGGATGAAGGACATAACGGTACAGGACATGATGGCGCTGCAAAATAACTATTACAATATCACGGCCCGCGATATGGTGCCGTTGCTGTTGAAGTACACTGATGAAGACCGGCTTTCGGCATCCGCAAAAAAGTATTATTCCATTGTAAAGGACTGGGATCAGTTTGCCGGGCCCGCTTCTGTGGGGCAAACGGTGTATCAGGTATGGATGGACTCACTGATGGTAAATACCTGGCAGGATGAGCTGGGCCGCGCCGGCTTTAAAGTAGAACTGCCTGCGGAGCAAACATTCATGGAGCTGCTGAAAAAAGATTCTACGGTCATGGGCTATGCAGACGATATCAATACCATCGAAAAAGAAACCATTCATACACAGATCACCAATGCGCTGAATAAGACGGCTGCGCTGATGACCCGGCTGGAGCGGGAAGGAAAGCTGGAGTGGGCAAAGTTCAAAGATGTAAGTGTTTATCACCTGTTAAAGGACGCACTGCTGCCCTTTGCGCATACAGGTTTGAACGTGGGGGGATGGGGTAATATCATCAATGCCGTCAAGAAAAGCCATGGCCCCAGCTGGCGTATGGTGGTACAGTTAAGTACACCTGTAGAAGCCTATGGTGTTTATCCCGGTGGACAAAGCGGTAACCCCGGTAGCCGTTTTTATGATAATGCCATCGATGACTGGGCCTCCGGCAGGTATTACCGGCTCTGGCTCATGAGCGCGGAGGAGCGAAACGACGCCCGCGTGAAATGGCGTATGGATTTTTCTAAAAACGAATCGTTATTGTTTTGAAGCGTATTATAAATTGCAATTAACAAATGATAGCCGGTGAACTTAAGCGCTTGAAAAAACGGCCGAATGATCATTCAGGCGGGGATTAAAAAATGGAGAAAGATTATTAAGAAGGATGACTACTTAATGCCTCTTAACGCCTTAGTGGTTTAGTAAAACAGGTTTATTTTAATTTCAACATATGAAATTCTTTGTCAGTATTCTTGCCATCGCTTTATTATCCTATATCTGCGGGGTTTATTTTCCCTGGTGGATGATTGCCGCAGCAGGTTTTGTTGTAACGCTGATCCTTCCCCAAAAACCGACGCTTGCTTTTTTATCGGGTTTTACTGCCGTGTTTTTACTTTGGCTGGTACTGGCCCTCCTGATCAATGCGGCCAATGGCGGCATCCTGGCGGCCAGGGTGGGGGCATTGCTGGGTATTGGCAACAGCCCGGTGTTGCTGGGAGTGATCAGCAGCATCATTGGCGGACTGGTTGGCGGGATGGGAGCCTTGAGTGCGGGTTATTTAAGGCAACCGAAGCGAGGGCATTAAAATAAGAAGGTAACAACGCCACACAGGCCGGGAGGCTTCGTGAATGAGGATGGCTTTAACCGCAAAGGTTCTGCTAAGGTATTTAATAACTTTCTTCTGCGATCGCTTTGGGGGGTGTAATCTTCCTGGAAACCGCTCTGGCGTCCGGTTTCAACCGCAAGGCGCGCCAGGAATTCGCGAGGTTCGCAAGGATATTTAACAGCCCCATTGCGTATTCGCTGCGTCCTTTGCGTTAAAAAAGGAATACAAAAAATATTATGCACCCTCACTTTGAATCCCCCGCGTGCTTTACGGTTAAATCCTAACCGCCCCCACTAGTTAAAATGGGTGTTCAACAGCAGCCGGTTGGCATCGTCCCGGATTTCAATACGGGATTTTCCCCTGATGGCAGAATAAATGTTCACCTCCTGTGATTTATTTTTCAGCTGTTTTACAAATAAAGGCAACTGCCTGGTGGGTCGGTTTCTTTTCTGCCCTTTATATAAGTACAGGGTAACTTCTTTTTTTGCAACTGAGTCGATAGCGGCATAGTGGAAAACGGATTTCTCTAATGGCAGCAACCGGTTCTGATAATAAAAGTCGTAGTCAAACCAGGGCTTGTCTGTAGGTGGAAACACGCTCACATCAGTTGATGAATTGGTAGGACTGTAATTTGAATAATTGCTATCGGAACGCAAAACATAATAGTGGTTGATGGTGGAGTCTTTTAAATAGAACCAACGTTCCAGAACTTGTCCAACTGTAAAAGGCTTATAGCCCGTATAGTATTGCAGGTAATCCGCCAGGGTTTTGGGGAACGCCCCTTTTTTAGATTTTTCAATAACCCCCGTTCCGCAAAGTATGATTAGTTTGTGGTGCTTTTTTAATTGCACCCGGTTTAAAAGTTTTTTTGCTGCCGCTTTATTTTGTTCGCCGGGCAGGCACTCGCCGCAAAAATTATAGCCGATTACCTGGATACCGATATTGTTGGCATATTCTATTAAATTGTGAAGCAGGGGTTCCCGGATATACAGGCCCGACCCTACACCGGCCCGGCTTGCCCCGAATGGTTGATGGAGATCTTCTATGGCCAGGTGTGTAAAGCCTCTTTTTTTTAGTGAATCCAATAAATGAAAAAGGAAAGCCCGGTTTCTTACGTCAAAGCCCAGCTCATTAAACATGATAATTTTCCGGTTCTTTATTCGGTCAAGAATATATTGATCCGCGCGGGCAATTGAAAATCCTTCCGGGCACGAAATTTTTTTTACAGAGCTGTCCCTGGTGGCCTCTTTGTGCAATCCTAAGAGGGATTGGTAGGTTGACAAGCTTTGCTTGTAGTTGCTGTATGAATAGATATCATCGCTTAGCTCCAGTTCATTTTTGTCCCAGTTCTTTAATATATTGACGGGCTCAAAATAGGAAATGCTTCCGTTTTTAAAAAATGAATTAGCAGCAACCTTGAAATAATCATGATAAATAAATTGATCCGCGTTTTTTATAGATTGAATGATACCCGTTGTATTCCAGAAGCTCCTCGTTTGCAGGATGGTGTCTGATCCATACCTGTTGAAACGGTAGCCTGCAGTTGCCCTGTAATGCAGGATGCCATTTTTATTCAGATTCTGGTCGGCGTTAATAGGGGTTGCTATCATTGAATAGTCCAGGTAGGGAATATAACCCAATACGAGGAAAGACGTATCGCTGGTATTTGGGCGAACGAGTGCAGCGGATGCAATCCACTTGTTTGCAGTATCCTGCGCATACCAGGTTTGGATGGAACGTTTTTTGTTGATTCCCCGGAGTAAGTTGATTTTGTGAAAGCCGGCTAAGCGATCCTCTGTTATTGGAAAATCTTTTTTGACTTTAAATACCAGGATATACTCCCGCTGCCGTTCTTCATTGTATTTTGTTGCGGCGTACGCGGGTATTAAATGATCTTTGTGGCTGTTCAACCAGCGATAGAAGTTGGTTTTTTTTAGTGCCCGCAACGCGCTTTTATCCATATATCGAAACCCATAGGTTTTATAAAACCCGGTGTTGGTGACGCTGTCAATGAAAAACCGTTCGGGAAATTCCTGGCGGATGAAGTTGTTGCTTTTGTACCCGATGAAATTGGGATGGCTGCAACTCCAGCAGAGCGTAAAAAAGAAGAGGTAGAAGACGCCCGTTTTTTTCATTACCAATATTGTTGATGTTTGCTATTGCGATATATTTCACGCAGAGACGCAAAGGAGCAAAGACGCGAAGCTTTGGCCTTAGCGCCATCGCGGCGCTTCATGATCTCGGTGCTTCAGCGCCTCTGTGGCATACCGCGATATATTTCACGCGGAGACGCAAAGGAGCAAAGACGCGAAGCTTTGGCCTTAGCGCCATCGCGGCGCTTCATGATCTCAGTGCTTCAGCGCCTCTGTGGCATACCGCGATATATTTCACGCGGAGACGCAAAGGCGCAAAGACGCGAAGCTTTGGCCTTAGCGCCATCGCGGCGCTTCATGATCTCAGTGCTTCAGCGCCTCTGTGGCATACCGCGATATATTTCACGCAAAGGCGCAAAGGAACAAGGACGCGAAGCTTTGTGTTTAAGAAGCTGTTTAGAATTCTCATTATTACAATTCCGTATAACAAAGACTAAGGCTCTCAAAAACCATTAAGAAGTTAAGATGTATTAAGAACTGCGGCTACTGAACTGTTCTTAATGCCTTAATGGTTTTTAATCATTCTATTTTTAAACAACTTCTTAGCGCCTTCGCTCTGTGTTTCAGAATCTCCGTAGCGTCAATGATTAACCTTCTGTAACCTGGAAGGTGACGGGTTGCTTGCGATAGGCTTTTACAGGTTTCCCTTTCATCATGGCCGGCGTCCATCTGCCGGATTTGCGGATCACCCGCTTTACTTCGGCACCCATGCCAAAGCCGGGGTCTTTGATGATCTTGATGTCGCTCACATCCCCCGCGCGATCTACTACAAACTGGGCAATAACCTGGTAATTGCCGGCCTTGGCGCCATGCTCTACCGGTACTTCACCCCGGAGATTCCGTTCCAGAAATTGGCCCCAGTTGTCCGGGTAGCTGGCGTCTTTTTCCACTTTGGAGTAAACCTCAGGCTCTTCGTCTTTTACGATTTTTGGCGGGGTAAATGTTACCTCTTTCACTTCCGGGTCTTTTACGATCCTGGGCGGCGTCATCCGCTGTGTGGTATCTGTTACAGCAATACTATCGGGCACTGCCACATTGTTGTCTGGAATTACAGTTGCCGGTCTGTTGGTTGTGGAATCAGCGCTTTGTTTAGAAGCCGGGTCGGCCGATTGGCAGCTTATAATAAGCAATGCCGATAAGAGTATAAACAGGGGCAATGCCATCCACTGCCTTACAAGCGGCCGGTGCATAATGCGTGGTTTTGTTAACATATTAATTCTTCGTTTTAGTTGCGTATTAAAAAAAGGGTGTACCAATAGCTGTTGTTTGCTGTGGATGGCTTCGGTAACCAGGAGCGTGGCATATTCCAGCTCATCGGAGTCCTGCGCCGCAAAGGCATCGGCCGAAAACTCATGAATGGCTTTGAGCTCATTTTTTATCAGCCAGAAAAAGGGGTTGATCCAGATAGCGGCGCTGATTATTTCGGATATCAGCACATCGGCGCTATGCCATTGCTGTATATGAAAATATTCATGCCGCCATATTTTTTTGCCCCGCTCCGTGTATTCATCAATAGCCGGCGACCAAAACAGCCAGCTAAAAAAGGAGTAGGGAGCGGCCGGCTCGTGGGTTTCAATAATGAGCAGCGAACGCCATCTTTGAGTATTGCTAAAGAGACGCTTTTTTACCAACATCACCACACCGCTGATGATCCTTGCCAAAAGGAACAGTGTAATGCCGCAGTAAATAACATATAGGATTGGAGTGATGCTTAAGGGGGAGGGCTGCTGTGAGGCAACCACCACTTCAGGCAGAAGCAGTGCATTATACCGGATAAGGGTCTGGATGCCTATATTATCTCCGGTGGTCATGGAAATATAAAAGGGTACTTTGATAAACGGTACCGCAATACTCAGTACCAGGCTGACCAGTAAGAAAAAGCGGTTGAACTTGTGCAGCTTCCTGTTTTTTAAAAAAAGCAGATAATAGCTGTAAAGCAAACCGGAGCAAAGCAGCATTTGAAAAAAATAGATAGCGATTGTTTTCATAAAAGTGATATTTTATGCTGAGAAGGAACGAAGTATTAGTTTACCACAAATGTGATCGGTTGTTTCCTGTACGCTTTTACGGGCCGGCTGTTTTGCATGGCCGGAATCCATTTCCCGGAGATTTTGATCACTCTTGCCGCTTCTTCGGCTGTGCCGAAGCCGGGGTCCTTAATGGCTTTTATATCGCTGACATCACCATTGGTGTCTACGATAAACTGCATTACTACGGTATATTTTCCCGGTTTTGCGCCGCTTTTAACGGGCGTTTCCCCCTGGAGGTTCATGGTTAAAAAGTGTACCCAGTTGCCGTCATAACTTGCGTCCTTTTCTGTTTTTGTAAAAATATCGGGCTCCCGTACTTTCTGGGGGGGAATCGTATCCGAAGCCGGAATCGCTGCTGCCACAGGTTTCTCAACAGCTACCTGGAAATAGATGGTTTGAATATAAACAGCGCGCACTTTATGGTTGTTTTGCACCGCAGGCTGCCAGCTGCCCGATTTTTTAATAACCCTTAAACCTTCTTCTTCCATTCCATAGCCGATAGCCGTCAGGGGTTTTATATTACTAAGCGTACCATCCGTTTCCACCACAAACTGGTAAGCAGTACGGTAGGTTCCGGGAGCTGCCCCGTTTGCAACCGCCACTTCACCCCGGATGTTGGCTTCGATATGCCGGCTCCAGTCGCCGTTGTAGGTGGCCGGCGTTTCTGTTGTGGTAAAGTAGTTGGCGCCATCGATTTTCAAAGGGCTCCATTCGGGCTGTACAGATACCGGGGTGACGGTGGTGTTTTTATCCGTAAACGCTACCACCACTACGGCAAATGGCTTTATGGGGGCAAGGTCCTCACTCCGGTTTGCTTTCTGCGAAGCAATAAAGGCTTCTAATTTTTTACTGTGATACCCTTTTGCAAGCAGGATGATGGCGCCCGCTGCCTGGTTGTTCCCGTATAGTTTGCGGGTATTTTCTTTTGATAGTACCGTAACGGTAGCTATATTATTAAACGGTATTTTTTTAAAAGCTTCCTCGCTGATGATTTTATCATTATAGATCCGCAATGTATCATTGGGCTGATCAGATGGTTTTTTTGAAGAAACAGGCGAGGGGTTGGTATTGAACGCTTCTAAAAGGACGTTGCCCGAAAAGCCGGTTGCCTTTGAAAAGGAAGCGGCGGCATGGTATGTAAAGGCAAACAGGCAAAATACAAGAACGGAAAGGGGGAGTACCATTATTTTTCTCAGGTACTGGTATGCGGTTTTATTATTTTTGGTAAGCATAGCAATTCTTCGTTTTAATTGGTTATTAAAAAATGGATTGGTCAGGTGTAATTGTTTTTGTTGAATGGCACTGGAAACCAGGATGCCTGCGTAACTGAGCGGACCGGCATCTTTAGAAGCGTATTGATCGGCCAGGAATTCCTGGATCATTTTCAGTTCCTTCCGGTACAGATAAAAGAATGGGTTGAACCAAAATAAGCACAGCAGCAGTTCTATAAATAAGAGATCAACGGAATGCCGCTTTTCAATATGATACATTTCATGGAGCAGTATGTGTTTGCCTTCGTCAGAAGCGGGGTTGTGCTTTTTGTTCCAGAATAACCAGCTGAAAAAGGAGAAAGGCGCGTAATGATGAACGGTTTTTATAAAGGTGATGCGCCCCAATTGTTCCTGCTGGCTTTGATTCTTGATTTGTACCACTTTTGCAATGCCCGCAATAAGACGGACAAAAAGAATAAAACATACGGTAAGGGCCGCCCAGCTCGCAGCAGCGCTCCAGTCGATATGTTTGACTGGTATGGCAACTGCCACGTCAGTTCCTTCCGACAGGTAAATTTTCCCCAGGCTTTGGGTGATTACATTGTTCCCCTCCAGCGAAAACCGGATCCGGAACAATGGCAGTACAATGGATAGTATGGCTGCCGCCAGCAAATAAAACCGGTTGTACTGATGGAACCGTTCATTTCTCAAAAAGAAATGATAATATGCATACAGGATGCCCGAGCAAAGCGCTACTTTGAGGAGGTAAACAAGCATAACGTTATTTTTTGGATTGTTGCTGTTGTTTTATTTGCTGCAGGAGCGCTTCCAGCTCTTCAATGCTCAGATTATTTTCCTTTACCATAAAGGACACCACATTGCTGAAGGAACCTTCAAAATACCCTTTTACAATCTGCTTCATGGTTTTTTTGGAATAGTCTTCTTTGCTTACAGCGGGTACATACTGGTGTTGCCGGCCAAATACGTTTACGGTTACAAACGTTTTTTCCACCAGTATCTTCAGGATTGTGGCTACGGTATTCTGGTGGGGCTTGGGCACGGGCAGCAGATCCAGTATTTCTCTTAAAAACATTGGCCCCTGTTGCCAGAGCGCCTGCATAATCTGCTCTTCGGCTTTTGTCAATTGTTTCATGAAATCGTATTTTAAAGCAATTTAAAACTAATTATTTAGTTTACAAACTATTTTTTTAGTTTTATTTAAAATCCCGGTTTTTGAGGCTGTTTGAAAATGGATCTCTTCAGAAAAATCAGGTGCTAATTTGCCCGGGAGACAGGGATTTTCTATCTTTGCGGCGAAATTTGGTGCAGCCTGCAACTGTCCAATTAATAAATTTAATTATCACACCAATTTGTGATTCAAGTTTCCGGATACTATGGCACTACACAACCGCATATCACGTAAGGAGCTCAAAGAACGTATTTTGACAGATACAACGCCCCGTACCACGATCTCCTTTTATTGTTATTTCAGGATCGCCGACCCGGTGGTTTACCGTGATGGCCTGTATAAGGCACTTTCTGCTATTGGGGTGCTGGGGCGCATTTATATTGCGTCCGAAGGAATAAATGCCCAGATAAGTGTGCCCTCAGCCAACCTGGAGCAGCTCCGGAGCGTCTTGAGCGGGACGCCTGCATTAAACGGCCTCCGGTTAAATATTGCGGTGGATGATGATGGGAAGTCTTTTTATGTGCTGGATATAAAAGTGCGGGAGAAGATTGTAGCAGATGGCATCGCCGATCCTGATTTTGATATAACACGAAAGGGAAAATATGTAAACGCCGGTGAATTTAACAATTTGACAAATGACCCCGAAACGATCGTTATCGACATGAGAAATCATTACGAGTTTGAGGTGGGGCATTTTGAGAATGCGATGGAGATCCCAAGCGACACCTTCCGCGATCAGTTGCCTATGGCCGTGGATATGATGCAGGAACATATCGATAAGAATATTATTATGTACTGTACCGGCGGCATCCGGTGCGAAAAAGCCTCTGCTTATATGTTGCACCGGGGGTTCAAAAATGTGTATCACCTGGAAGGGGGCATTATCAATTATGTAAACCAGGTAAAGGAAAAGAAGCTGCCTAATAAATTTCATGGCAAGAATTTTGTCTTTGATCAACGCCTGGGAGAACGTATAACCGATGAGGTGATCGCCTGCTGTCACCAATGCGGCAAACCCGCAGACACGCATGTAAATTGTGTAAATGACGCCTGTCACCTGCTGTTTATCCAGTGTGAGGAATGCCGCAAGCAGTATGACAATTGTTGCAGCAGCGCATGCCAGGAATTTATCCATCTACCGGAGGAGGAGCAAAAAGAACTGCGGAGGGGGATAGACCTGGGACGGAATGTTTTTAATAAATCCCGATCGCGTATGAAGGAATTAATAAAATAATAATGATATAAATAAAGGCTGTAGTAATTTTTTTTAGTACCTTGCTGTTCAGCCTTTTATTCCACGTTAACTATATTAAAAACCGGTTTTATGAAACGCTATCTTTCTATTCTTTCGCTGATTTTTCTTACATCAGTGCCCTCGCTCCTGCTTATCGCCAATCAACGGATACAGGAAGAAGAAAAAATGACAACTTACCATCCTGGTCATCAAAGGGTATTATCGCAAAATGTACTTTTACATGCCCGGTTTATCACCGGGCAGAGGGTACGGTAATGCCTGCGTTACCTTGACTAAAAAAGCCGGCCCTTATTCAGTGCCGGCTTTTTTTTACCTGTTTTAAAAATGATTTGTTACGGATCCGTCTTATAATACGCGCTCCAGACCGCTGAAGAAGAAATCGCCTTCGATGCGGGCATTTTCATCGCTATCACTGCCGTGAACGGCATTTTCTCCAAGAGAAGTAGCATATAACTGACGGATGGTTCCCTCCGCTGCTTTTGCCGGGTCGGTAGCGCCGATCAGCTCACGAAAAGCGGCTACCGCGTTTTCTTTTTCTAAAATGGCTGCCACAATGGGACCGCTGCTCATAAACTGCACCAGTTCCCCATAAAAAGGACGTTCCCTGTGCACGGCATAAAATTCGCCCGCTTTTTCTGCGGAAAGCCGGGTTACTTTTAGCGCAACAAGCTTGTAGCCTTCCTTTATAAAACGGTCGATAATAACGCCGGCATGCCCGTTTTTCATAGCATCAGGCTTAATCATGGTAAAAGTGCGATTACTCATTTTAAGATTTAATTTAATTTGGCCGGCAAATTTAGGAAAAATCCTCCACTCCAAATCACAGATTTACCTATTTTTGCGCCCATTGAAACCCATAACAGACATATTCTCCATTTTAAAGCAGCCGGCTAAAATGGTCATTACGATGCATCAGAAGCCGGACGCCGATGCCATGGGTTCTGCCCTTGGGTTAACGCATTACCTCAAACAGCTTGGGCATTCGGTTACGGTGGTATCGCCTACCAACTGGGCGCCCTGGTTAAACTGGATGCCGGGAGCTGAAGAAGTACTCAATTACGATAAAGAAAAGGAAAAGGCGCGGGCCGCGCTCTCAGAGGCTGCAGTGCTTTTTTGCCTCGACTTCAATATCTTTCACCGCACCAAGAATTTTGAGCAGGACCTGTACGGTGCGCAATGCCTCAAAGTGCTAATCGATCATCATCGTGAGCCGGATACGCCCTCCTTTGATTTCGGAATCAGCGATACGGGTAAAAGTTCTACCTGTGAAATGGTTTATGATTTTATCCTGGCCGCTGGTGATGCGTCGTTGCTGAACAAGGATATCAGTTCCTGTTTATATGCGGGGCTGATAGCAGATACCGGCTCCTTCCGGTTTGATGCCACAACGCCGGCCGTACATCGTATGGCTGCGCGGTTGATGGAGCAGGGGATCCGGCACACCGAAATTCATAGCCTGTTATTTGATAATTTCCTTGAAAACCGGCTACGCTTTATGGGGCATGTGCTTCAGCACCGTATGGAATTCTTTTATGAATATAACACGGCGCTGATAGCGATTCCCAAATATGATATACTGAAGTATGAAATAAAAACCGGCGATACGGAAGGATTGGTGAATTTTCCTCTTTCCGTACAGGGCATTAAGCTGGCGGCCCTGGTAATTGACCGGGAAGAAGAACGGAAGTGGAGTTTCCGGAGTAAGGATAATTTTGACTGCAACGCATTTGCGCGCAGCTATTTTAGCGGGGGCGGGCATTTTAATGCATCCGGCGGCGGATCAAAGGACAGTTTGCAGGAAACCATCGGTAAATTTAAAGCGGCTTTAAAAGAGAATGAACATTTATTACGATAAAATAAATATAAAAGCAACAATGAAACGATTCAAAAGCGCAGGACTGCTTCTTTTAGCAGTAGTTGCCTTGACGGCTTGTAATGATAAAGGGTTCAAGACCTCGCCTAGCGGGCTTAAATATAAGATCATTCGCGGGCAGGAAAACGGAAAGGACAGCGCGATGGACGGTAATGTTTTAAAATTGGGCATGATCGTCCGGCTCAGCGGGCATAAGGATTCTACGCTGGCGAATAGTTACGGAAAACTTCCCTTTTTTACATCGGTTCGGGTTGCGCCTCCTGGTCAGGCCGTGTATGATCCCTCGGAACTGTTTCCGGGTCTTAGAAAAGGCGATAGCCTGATCGTGGTGGTTCATGTAGATTCGGCTATTAAAAAGGGCGTAATCCCCGAAACACAAATTCCGGCCCCCCTGCAGAAAGGCGACCGGATTACCTATACTTATAAGGTGCTGGAGATTTTTAAATCGGACAGTCTGGCACGGATCGACTATCAAAAAGAAATGATCAAAGATGCCCCGCGCCAGCAAAAAGAACAGGAAGAGAAAATGGCGAAACTGAAGCCGGAGCTGGAGGCAAAACAAAAAGCAGAGGATGCAGAACTGGCGCAGTCGGGCGAGAAGGCAAAACAAATTGCAGCCGTAGCCGATTATCTTAAAAAGAAAGGAATCAGCGCCACTCAAACTCCGTTGGGTACATTTATAAAACAGGATAACCCCGGAACTGGAGCTCCCGTGGCAGATGGTAAATATGTAACAGTAAAATATACCGGTAGAAAGATCCTGAATGACAGTATCTTCGAAGGACCCAATTCTTTTACCGCAAAAGTTGGCATGGGTGGCGCTATCCGGGGCTTTGAGGATGGGTTAAAACAATTCCGGCAAGGTGGTAAGGGTGTTATTTATATCCCGGGTTACCTCGCCTATGGTAAAACACCTCCCCAGGGTGCGCCGTTTAAGTCCTATGAGCCGCTGAGCTTTGATGTGGAGATTGCAGCCGTGAGCGATACCATGCCGGCGCAAAAAATGCCTCCGCAGCCATCGGCAAAACAGGAGCCTAAAAAATAGTACACTATAAGAACTTTTTAAATTGGCTGTCTTTTATCACGGGCGGCCATTTTAATGTAGCAGTTCTCAAACTTAATATCTGAATAAACAAATAACACAAAAACAAAAAATGAAACAACTAAAAACAGTTGGGCTGGTCCTGCTTGCTGCAGCGGCTTTTACGGCCTGTAAGAATGCAGATTTTAAAACGACATCCAGTGGTCTGAAATATAAAATTATTGACGGTGGAAGCAAAGACTCTACAAAAACCGGCAATATTTTGAAGTTTCATGTTGTCCAGAAAGTATCCGGTGCAAAGGATACCGTTATGTACAGTTCGTACGAAACCATGCCGGAGTATTTGCCGGTTCAGCAAATGGCACCGGAGCAAACTAACTACAGCCCCATGGAGCTGCTTCCAAAACTTAAAAAAGGAGACAGCCTGGTTGCTATTTTGCTTGTAGATTCTCTTATTAAAAAAGGACAGGTACAGGAAGCACAGCTGCCCCCGTTCCTGAAAAAAGGCGATAAGATCACTTTTACATTTAAAGTGCTGGAAGTATTTAAGAACGATAGCCTGGCAATGCTTGATCGTCAGAAGGAAGGACAAGCCTATCAGAAAAAAGAAGAAGCGAAACAAAAAGCCATAGTAGACGCATTTGAAAAAGCAGGTGGAAAAGACAAACAGATCAAGGATCTGGAAGACTACCTGAAAAAGAAAAATATCACTGCTGCAAAATCAGCCCTGGGTACTTTTGTAAAAATTGATAACCCCGGTACCGGTACGCAGGTTACCGATGGAAAATTTGTGACGCTGAAATATTCCGGCAAAACAATTGATGGCGACAAACCTTTTGATGCAAATACCATGACCGCCCAGGTAGGATCCGGTGGCGCTATACCCGGTTTTGAAGACGGGCTGAAACAATTTAAAGAAGGCGGAAAAGGGGTGATCTACATCCCTGGATTCCTGGCCTACACGCAGGGCGTACCTCCGGGTGCTCCTTTTAAAGCGTATGATGGCCTGTATTTTGAAGTGGAAATTACCCATGTTGGTGATGCACCTCCGCAACAACAGGCGCCTGTTGTTATGCCGCAGGAAGCACCTAAGGCAGAAGCTGAAAAACCGGCTGCTAAGAAATAAGCCGCAGGCACCTTACTGTATAACGAATGGCCATCCCATAAAGCGGGATGGCCATTTTGATAAAGAATGGTGTAATTGTTGATACATTTGTCAAGGCCAGATGCTGTGGCGGCAAAGCGGGGTAATACCGGCGGCGCAGCTTACCGGCATCCTGGAATCGGCTGTCTGATACGGCCGCTCAAAAAATTAAACTGACTTATGATGCGATACTTATTAGCCGGTCTGCTGTTCTTGTCTGCAGCCTGCGCGCCTAAAATGGGCAGCCAGATTACCGCGCCCCAGGAGGCCCTGGCCGATACTGCTTTTGTGCTGGTGCTAAAGAAAATAGACAAGTTTGAGAATGATGGTATAAGGGTAGGAAGCATCCGCTCCACCGACAATGGGTTTTCCGTAAACTGCTCTTACTACGAGGTTATAGAAAAGCTCCGGCAAATGGCGCGCCGCCACGGAGCCAACATAATCAAAATAACCCGGGACGAGCTGCCGGATAAAAAAAGCACCTGTGAACGCATCTGGGCAGATATTTACCGGGTGCCGGATTTCCGGAAACATGAAGGAGAGATTTATTGGTCGCCCCAAAGAAAACTTACCTGGGACGATTTTAAAGGAACGCCATCTGCCACCGGCTATTTTAGTTTTGGAGCGGCAACTTCCTGCGACCTGAAAATGGAAAGTAATAGCTTTAGTTTATTAAAGAAACCCAAATTTTATACCGAGGCGGTGTTTAATTGTTATGTAAGCTGGGTACGTCCGGTAGCGAGGGGCAATGATACCGTGCTGGCGCATGAGCAGTGCCATTTTGATATTGGAGAATTGTACCGGCGCAAAATGCAGCGGCAGCTGGACGAGTCCAACCTGGCTGTTTTTGGATTGCAGGAGGCAGTAAACCGCATTGTCAGGGATGTAAACAAACAAATGGTAAAGCGAAATGATGCTTACGATGAGGAAACAGCACACGGGGTAAATAAGGACCGGCAACGGGAGTGGGCATTGTTGATTGCCCGTGAACTGGATGCATTAAAAATGTATGAACAGCACCGGTAATCATGATTGCCGGTAATGTTCTATCAGCAGGATGGCTTCCCGGGCTTCCTTTACATCATGCACGCGAAGGATACGGGCTCCGTTTAGCAGCCCGATGGTGTTGAGCACGGTAGTGCCATTTAATGCCTCTTCGGCGGTTGTGCCCAGGGTTTTGTAAATCGTTCCTTTACGGCTTACACCCAGGAGCAGCGGACAATCCAGAATCGTAAACTGCTTCAGGTTTTTTAAAAGGGTAAAGTTGTGCTCGTTCGTTTTTCCAAACCCAAATCCCGGGTCAATGATGATATCCTGCACACCCGCTTTTTTTAAAGTAGCTGTTTTTTCAATGAAAAAATCCAGTACTTCCAGGGTTACGTCCGTATAATACGGGTGTTGCTGCATAGTACCCGGTTGCCCCTGCATATGCATAAGCACATAAG
This sequence comes from Niabella hirudinis, assembly GCF_051201075.1. Classification (NCBI taxonomy): domain Bacteria; kingdom Pseudomonadati; phylum Bacteroidota; class Chitinophagia; order Chitinophagales; family Chitinophagaceae; genus Niabella; species Niabella hirudinis. Next base: position 264,541 of record NZ_JBPEHJ010000004.1, on the reverse strand, counting down.
GGATCTTTAATGCTGCAACCAGGGGAAACAGTGCTTTATCAAAGGCCCCCGCGCTGATATCGTTCACCATGGAAGCGCCGGCCTCAACAGCGTTTTTAACCACCCCGCTGTAAAATGTATCTATAGAAATGATGGCCTCCGGAAACCTTTTGTGCAATGCTGCAATGGCTGGTACTACTAAGGCGGCTTCCTGTTCGGCCGGCAGTAGGTTGCTGCCCGGCCTGGTACTTTGTCCGCCAATATCCAGGATGGAGGCACCCGCCGTAAGCATTGCTTCTGCGGCACGGAGCAGTGCATCGCCCGCCCGGTGCCGGCTGGCGGCATAAAAGGAGTCCTCTGTGATATTTAAAATGCCCATTACTGCGGGCTTTTCTAGGGAAAGCAACTTTCCCCGGCAATTAAGCGTGAACATCCCGATTAGTTTGTTATTTTTGGGCGTAAAGATAAACAGGTTGGCTAAGGTTTCAGGTTTAAAGTTTGATGTGATACGGTTATGAATAAGACAAATGAACAATACGATGCGGTGATTCTTGGATGCAAAGATGTGTTTTTGAAAAAGAATAAAGATTATGGTACCGCCTGGAGGGTGCTCCGGACCATCTCCATCGTGGACCAGATCTACATCAAAGCTCAGCGCATCCGCACGATACAGGATCTGAAGCAACAAAAAATAGCCGATGATATTGCCGGTGAGTTTAAAGGAATTATTAACTACAGTGTTATCGGGCTGATACAGCTGGGGCTACCTGCTGGTGCCCCCGAAGAGTTGCAGGAAACTGCGGTTCGGGCATATTATGACCAGTATATTGATACTGCCCGGAGCCTGATGCAGGATAAAAACCATGACTATGGCGAGGCCTGGCGCAATATGAGCCAGGAAAGCTTTGTGGACCTGATCCTGATGAAATTGCTGCGCATTCGCCAGATACTGGGCAATGATCACAAAACGCTGATAAGCGAAGGTATCGATGCCAATTATAACGACATTATTAATTATGCTGTTTTTGCACTGATATTGCAGGGAGAAGCAGACAGCAGCAAACCGGTAACGCCATGAAAATATTGACGGCAATTGCACGGGTTATTGTGGGGATTCTGTTTGTTTTCTCGGGGCTCATCAAGGCCAACGACCCCATTGGGCTCAGCTATAAAATGCAGGAATTTTTCGAGCTATGGAAAATGAGTGCATTGAATGGCATTACCCTTACACTATCGGTGCTGATGATTGCTTTTGAGATCATCGCCGGGGTGGCCTTGCTGCTGGGTTATAAAAGAAAACTGGTTAACTGGCTGCTGCTGTTACTGATCGTGTTTTTTACCTTCCTGACCGGGTATGCCTACCTGTCGGGAAAATTCACTAATTGCGGTTGTTTTGGGGATTGTATTCCTATTACTTCTAAAACTTCGTTCATTAAAGACCTGGTGCTCCTGGTATTGATCCTTTTCCTGTTTCTTAATCAAAAATACATCCGGCCCCTTTTCCCCGGCAGGATAACCGGTATTTTAATGATCATTGCCACCCTGTTTTCTTTCGGGGCTCAGTGGTATACCCTCAAATACCTCCCGGTGCTGGACTGCCTGCCTTTTAAAAAGGGTAGCTTCATACCCGGCAAACTGAAAATTCCGGCCAATGCTGTGCCGGACAGTACAGAAATTATATTTGTATATGAGAATGCGGGTAAAAAAATAGAGTTTAACGCGGAACACTTCCCCGCCGACTTTAACGACAGCACCTATAAATTTATAAATCGCTACGATAAACTGATCAGGGCCGGATCGAACAACCTTCCGGAAATACGAGGGTTTGATTTTACGGATGCATCCGGCAATAATGTAACGCAAAACATCCTGGATGCCGGCACCATCCTGCTGTTATTTAATGAAGATCTGTCTACCCCCCCCAATGTGTGGAAGGGAGGCTTTGATCCCATTTATAAAACGGCGCTTGCGGAACGCCTGCCTGTTTATATGATCAGCAGTACCGCTATACCGGTTAAACGGGCCATTGCCGGCACTTCGTTTGAAGCGCTGGAGGTGCTCGCCGGCGACCGCGTAATGATCCGTATGGCGGCGCGAACCAACCCAACCTTGTACCTCTTAAAGAAAGGAACCGTTGCGGGGAAATGGAGTTATAAAAATTTTGATGAAGCTTTAAAAGTGCTGCAAACATCGCCGCAAAAATAAATGCGGCCGGTGGCCAAGGTGTTCCGCTATTCATTATTCACTATTGACTATTCACCATTTCGATTCAACTTGTTCCAATACATCATAAAAAAGATCGGGTACAGCATACTGGTAATGGCCGGTGTGGTAATGCTGGTGTTTTTCCTGTTCCAGGGTTTTGGAGATCCATCGCGGCTGATTATGGGGCAAACGGGCGACCGAAAAACCCAGGAAAATATCCGCAGGGAGCTGTACCTGGACCAGCCAAAATGGAAGCAGTTTTTACTTTATGTAAACGATGTATCGCCGGTTGCGGTACATAGCAGAGAAGAGATCGTTTCAAAAAAATTAAAGGGATTTTTTATAGGCGGAGAGAAGAAACTGGCCTTTAAGCTGCCCTACCTGCGGCGCTCTTACCAGACGAAACGGGAGGTTGCGGGTGTGCTGATGGAAGCGCTGCCGGGGACCATCCTGCTGACGCTGGCCGCAATGGCGCTGGCCATTATTGTTGGGGTGCCGCTTGGTGTGGTTGCTGCAGTAAAGCAGAACTCATGGCTGGACACCGGCGCCATTTTTTCAAGCATTGTCGGTATTTCCGCGCCTTCGTTTTTTATGGGGATCATTATCGCCTATGTTTTTGGCTTTGTACTTACAAAATATACCGGGCTGCAAATTACCGGTAACTGGTTCGATATTGATCCGGTAACGGGGAAACGCATTTTTTCATTAAAGAACCTGGTGCTCCCGGCTATAACACTCGGTATTCGTCCGCTGGCAATTATTACACAACTCACAAGAAGCGCTATGTTGGACGTGCTGGACCAGGATTATATCCGCACGGCTTATGCCAAAGGTTTGCCCCGGCGAGCGGTGATCTGGAAACACGGGCTTAAAAATGCAATGAATCCTGTAATCACTGCCGTTACGGGATGGTTTGCCGAACTGCTGGCGGGCGCTTTCTTCGTGGAATATATTTTTGGATGGCAGGGAATCGGGAAAGTAACCGTAGACGCGCTGGAAAAACTGGACTATCCCGTAGTGATGGGAGCCGTGTTGGTTTCGGCAGCGTTCTTTGTGCTGATGAATATTGTTGCAGATATATTGTACGGCGTATTTGACCCGAGGGTGAGGGTTTGAGAATTTGAAAATTTGGGAATAGGGAAATGTGGGAATAGGGAGTAGGGAGTAGGCAATGGACAATCAATACGGTTTCCGCAAGCCTGATGTTGGGCCTGGAATGATATCGGGTCTGAAGCATGGGGCTATATCAAAAGTCGCTTTACGGCATGATATCGTTCTGAACTTGAAACTTTTAATAATAGTTTAAATGAAAAAATACGGATCACTGCTACTGGTTATGCTGCTGTCTTACGGAATTGCTGCTTCACAGGAAGATACATCGAAGACGGCGCTCCGGAAGAAATATGAAAATTCGGATATTCATAAGGAGCTAAAAAAGAAAATGACTTCGGATTACAGCTATCCGGACAGCATTATACTGGCCCCGCTGCATTTTATTAATACAACCATCAGGTTAGATACGCCTTCCGTTTTGTTTGAGCGTTTTTCTGTTGATATAACTATAAAAACTCCGGTACCAGACGACTACCGTTTTTATATAGCGCCTTTTAACGGTACGCTGAACGGGATGCAATATTATGGGGGCATACAAACCGCTTCGGACGGAAAACCCATAAGTGGCGGCGATAGTAAAGGGATTGGCCGCGGAGGTATTTTTTCCAGGTGGATGGAACGTAACAAGGGCGCGCTGAAGACCGATGGTTATTATGCAAGCAGCGATGCCGAGGGTGATTTTATCAGTGTGCGCAATAAAGTGAAATGGGACAGGGGGCGCTACCGGCTTACACTCTACAAATCGGGTTATGTACCTGGTAAACCGGTTCCCGATTCATTTTCACCGAAAGATATTATTTTCTCCTGGGGAGAATATGAACACAGCTGGGTAACCATGGAAGTGGAGAACCTCGACCGGCACGAACGGTTTGTTATCGGGTCGCTGGCGTTCCCCGGCAAGGAATTGTGGTTTGGAAATTGGGAAGGGATCTTCCTGGAGCAATACGGAACCGTGATCAATTTTGCAGCGCAAAAACCTGCCATCGGCGGTCGGGTAACCTACTATAAAGAGCTGCCTGTAATCCGTTTGAGCATCGGGAATATACAATTGAACGGAAAACCGCTTCAGCCGCTTAAGGTGCAAACCTATCATAACCGTACACATCATCCGGAACAGTCTAAAATACCGATGCCGCTTCCATTGTTGTCTAAGTCCTCCTATAATGCAAAGACAGGAGTGATTGAATACGAGGTAGGCGCTTTTCAGGGCTGGAAAACCCCGGCTACACCGGATCTGTAGTAATTTGAAAATTTGAGAATGTGAAAATGTGAGAGTGAGGCAATGGTCAATAGGCAATGGATCAGCATTCGGCGTTCAGCACTTCAAACTCTCAAACAAGAAACGATGAATAGTCAATGGGATCATCAAGTACAAAACGGATCCAACGTGAAACCTCAAACCGGTTACTTTACAATTACTTCTTTGATGACTTTCTGCCCCAGGGCTTCATTTACCCGTTGGATAATTTTTTCGCGTTGAAAGATTAGTTCATTTTTAAGAGGGGCAACAGTTGTGGATATAAACAGTTTGTCGCCGATGATCTGTAGCTTATCGGTGTAACGCGCAACGGTTTTACCCATGATCTCTTCCCATACGCCGTCAATACGTAACGCCTGTATATCGCCTTTGATCCGGCTTTTATTTAAAAACTCATTCAGCGCTTCTCCTAAAGAATATTGTGCCACCTTACATCCGTTTGTGCGAAGGTAACGCTTAAAGCCGGATGAATATTTTTCTTTTATAAAGGACATATCCCACAAGCCAGCAAAGCAACATAAAGCTTACCGACCAGAGCAGGGAGGGGATATGGCCCGTGCCCAATTGTCCGAAAGTGACATTATAAAAGGCTTTAAACAGGGACTGTCCGCCGGCGGTATAAAAGCTGGAGAGCAGTATCGGCACCACTTCGCTGAGTAAATAAATGAACAATGCGTTTTTTCCGAATATTTCGAAGAAGCTTGCGCCCGCCCGTTTACCTTTAAAGTCAACAGCATAAAGTATGGTTGCTATAATAAGGCAATCAAGGCCGGAGGTCAGGCACACAAAGCTGCTCGTCCAGAGTTTTTTATTGATCGGAAATACAAGGTTCCATAAATAGCCCAACGATAACAACAGAAAGCCGGCAATAGCCAGCAGCGCCAGCATTTCATAGCTTTTAGCGTTTTTCTTTATATGAGCGCCCGCAAGGCAACCGATGAGTACGTTAACGATTGCGGGCAGGGTGCTCAGCAATCCCTCGGGGTCAAATGCATTTTCGGGTCCTTTTTTATAAAGGTGCTGCGGGGTCAGTGTAAGAATGTCCAGTTTGGTTGCGGCAGCCCCGTTTAATGTATAGTCGCCAAATACGGTGGCCAGCAGCCAATATCCTAATAATAAACCGGCGCAGGTGTAAAGGATCGTTTTTCGCTGGCAATAATAAATGAGCAGGGCGCCAATGCCATAACACAAGGCAATGCGCTGCAGTACTCCAAAGATCCGGGTTTCGTCAATGGGGAAGGGATGTATATGATTTTGAGGGTCCACCTTTACAAAGGGGAGCCAGTACATGAGATAGCCGATCAAAAATAAGAGTACCGTACGTTTTAATATTTTTGTAACCACTGTACGGGAGGGCTGCTGTTCCCATTTTGTTTTTGAAAAGCTGATGGCAGTGCCCACGGCAAATAAGAAGGAGGGGAAAACCAAATCGGTCAATGTAAATCCATTCCACTGGGCATGTCGCAATTCCTGAAAAGGGTTAGGCCCTCCTGTATTTACGATGATCATAAAACAGATTGTTAGCCCGCGAAAAACATCAAGTGCCAGGAAACGTACCGGTGCAGTTTGGTTCATATAAATAATGGATTAATGGAAAAAAGATCATTGCTCTAAGTTAATATGAAATGATTTTGCCGCCAATTAAAGTTCCACCAGGTGTATATCTGCGCCAATGGCCTGCATGTGTTGCAGGATACGTTCTTTATTGGTATCTGTAATAAAAACCTGACCGTTTTTTTCAATGCATACCTGTTTCAGGAGGTTGCTGATGCGGTCTTCATCCAGTTTCTCAAAAACATCATCGAGCAGCAGAAGGGGCGTGAATTTTTTTTCGGTGGTCAGCACATCCAGCTCGGTAAGTTTTAATGCAAACAGCAGACTTTTTCGCTGGCCCTGGGAGGCCATGTTTTTGAACGGCTGGTTGCCGAGTTGGAGGGTGATATCATCGCGGTGAATGCCGGTGGTGGTACGTTGCAGGGCCAGGTCTTTTTGCCGGGATGCCCGGAGCAGCTCTTCAAACCCGGCTTCCAGCAGTCGGCTTTCGTAAAACAGGGAAAGCGCTTCTTCCCGCTGTGCAATGTCGGTATACATCCGTTTTACCTTCGGAAGAAAGGCTACCAGGGTATCGCGCCGTTTATTAAAGATGAAGTTGCCGGCAGGAATCAGCTGTGCGTCCAGTACGGCAAGCAGCGATTCGTCCATCCGGCCCTGTTCGGCGGCTGCTTTTAAGAAGCTATTGCGCTGCTGCAGCACCTTATTATAGAGGATCAGCTGCTTCAGGTACTCGGCATCGAGTTGCGCAATGAGCGCATCGATGAACCCCCGCCGCTCTTCGCTGCCACCCGTAATCAGCACCGCATCATCCGGCGCAATGATTACACAGGGATACCGTCCGATGTGCTGCGAAAACTTTTCATAAGGCGCTCCATTTATCGTGAACTCTTTTTTGCCGGTTTCCCGGAGGATGCAGGCCGCGCTCTCGGTTTGCCCGTTTTGCTCAAAACTTCCGTCAACACGGAACCCTTTGGCGCCCTGCTGCACATTGGCCGCATCGGAACTGCTAAAATAACTTTTGGTAAAACAGAGATAATGGATGGCGTCCAGTATATTGGTTTTGCCAACGCCGTTTTTTCCGCAGATCGCCACTACTTTTTTAGGAAACAGGAAGCTGCGGTTGGTATAGTTTTTAAACTGCAGGAGCGATATGGAATGGAGCTGGAACGACATTTTGGCTAAATTACTGATTGTGGGTTTAATTAGCGGTTTTAGGGGCTGTTTAAAATGGAACCTGTAAAAAATAGTTGTAATAGTTGGTTTGCTTCCTGCTGATCGTGCAGATTTTATGCCTCTATTTCTGCAAAAATCTGGGCCCCAATGATTACCGGGAGCAGGAAATAGTCGCCACTGCTATTTTTGGGGAACTATTTTTAGACAGCTTCTAAGACGGTATAAATCAGAAATTTTCCCGTACATTTGCTACTCAAATTTTTAGCCGTGGCAACAAAATTTTCAAAAGAAACTTACCTGTACTGGTATGAGCTGATGCAGCTGATCCGCACATTTGAACTTACTGCGGAGGAAAAATATAAAATGGAGGGAAAGATCCGTGGTTTTTTTCATGCTTATGTAGGGCAGGAGGCTATTGCCGCGGGATGCATGACAGCTACCAAACCGGAAGATATTTTTATTACAGCATACCGTGATCATGGATTGGCAATTGCCAAAGGCGTTTCTGTGGATAGTTGTATGGCGGAGCTTTATGGCAAAGCTACCGGTTGTGCCAAAGGCAAAGGCGGCAGCATGCACTTCTTTGGAAAGGAGCAACATTTTTATGGAGGGCACGGTATTGTAGGGGCGCAGATCGGCACCGGTACGGGCCTGGCATTTGCAGAAAACTACAAGGAAACGGATAACGTGGTGCTTTGCTTTTTTGGGGATGGTGCGGCAAGGCAGGGTATCCTGCATGAATCCTTCAACCTGGCTATGTTATGGAAATTACCTGTAATTTATATTTGCGAAAATAATAATTACGCCATGGGCACTTCCGTAGAGCGCACCTCCAATATTCATGATATTTACAAATTAGGGGCGGCTTATGAAATGCCATCGGAGGTGGTAGACGGTATGAACCCGGAAACCGTGCATGATGCAGTATCAAAAGCAGTAAAGAGAGCCCGGGAAAAAGGCGGACCTACCTTACTTGAAATTAAAACCTATCGTTATAAAGGGCACTCCATCAGCGATCCGCAAAAATACCGGACCAAAGATGAGGTGGATGAATACAAATCAAAGGACCCTATTAACCAGCTGCGGAAAAATATCCTGGAGAGCCAACTGGTAACAGAAGGACAGGTAAAGGAAATTGACAGCCGTTGTGATGAAGTAGTGGCCGCATCTGTAAAATTTGCAGAAGAAAGCCCGGTTCCTTCCGATGACGAGGTTTTAAAAGATGTATATGTTGATCAGGATTACCCGTTCATTGTAGATTAAAACTAACTAAATAATATAAAATAAAATGACAGATAAGCGAAATCATGGAGCTGTGAACGAGCATGTTGCAGAATCAAACGCTGTTGATAATTTACGGATTTTCTGGCTGAAGCACGGAAAAAAAGTTACCGCCGTTTTGGCGCTGGTTGTGGTTTTGGGTGGCGGATATATGTTATACAAATCCTTTGTTCAGAAGCCCCGGATCGAGGAAGCGCTGGATAAAAGCTTTAAAGCAGAAGAATACTTTAAGAAAGACTCTTTTAATCTTGCGCTGAACGGCGATGGTGTAAACCAGGGATTTATTGCCATCTCTAAAAAGTACAGTGGTACACCTACCGGTAACCTGGCTAATTTTTATGCCGGTGTTTGCTATGTAAAGCTCAATCAGAATGATAAGGCGGTAACCTATCTCAAAGATTTTAAAACCGGCTCTAAACAGATCCAGCAGCGCGCCTATAAATTGCTGGGAGATGCCTATGGCGATATGGGAAAAGGCGCCGAAGCGCTGGACAATTATAAGAAGGCTGCAAAAGAATTTGAAGCCGACCAGGCTGCTTGTGCCGAAGCCTTGTTTAGTGCCGCTTATCTGGCGCAGCATGTGCTCAATAACAAAGAAGAAGCCGTTGGGCTTTATAAAGAGCTTAAGGAAAAATATCCGCGTACCCAGCAGGGTTTTGATGCAGACAAGTACCTGGCTCAGTTAGGTGTTTATAATGTAAATTAGAAAATGGCAACACAAGGAAACAGTTCTTTATACCATATTAACGCGGGCATTCTGAAAGAGAATGCCTGTGTTGTTTTAGTAAAAACTGAATGGAATGCGGCGGTAGCGGATGCGCTGGAGGCCGGTTGTAAAACGATTTTTGACCAGTACGGGGTTCGGTATCAAACCATCGTGGTGCCAGGTGCCGTGGAGCTGCCCTTTGCTATAAAACGGCACTGGGAGCGGACTAAAGAGACGGCCAATGCCCCCGATGCCTTTATTGCACTGGGCTGTGTGATCAAAGGTGATACCCCGCATTTTGAATACGTGTGCGACTCGGTAACGCAGGGTGTGTTGCAGCTGAATCTGCTGCTGCCGGTGCCCACCATTTTTGGCGTGCTGACGGTGAATAATGAAGAACAGGCGCAGGAGCGGATTGGTGGTAAACATGGACACAAAGGAGAGGAGGCTGCTGTTACAGCGCTGAAAATGATCCATTCCTGATAAAGGGATTTTTATTTTTATAAAGAAGTTAACTTTAGGCTGGGGTACAATGGCGACCTGCGCTTTGAGACCTGTTATTTTTTTCAGTAAGAGCTGTTTATATTTTGCGTAAAAAAGACTTATAATAAATATTATAGGATTAAAATAACCATTAAGGAGTTAAGATTCATTAAGAAACAAATAGCTTAACTATTCTTAATCTTAATGATTTTCAAAAAATAAATTTTTAAACAAGCTCTAAATCCATGGAACTTTGATATAAGGATCATGGTGCCCGTCAGCAGGGAATATCTTACCATTGCCGTGTATCAGAAAGTTCAACCGTAATAAAAATGAATGTACAGATTTTTATACCTTGTTTTGTAGATCAGCTTTACCCGGAGACGGGGTTTAACATGGTAAAAGTGCTGGAGCAGTTTGGGTGCAAGGTAACCTACAACGCCAGCCAAACCTGTTGTGGACAACCGGCTTTTAATGCCGGTTTCCGGGATGAGGCAAAAGCGGTCTGTACCAAATTTCTGAATGACTTTAAAGGGAGTGATTATATTGTAGCGCCCAGCGCCAGCTGCGTGGGCTTTGTGCGGAATTACTACCCGGCCCTGTTTGATAATTCATCGGTTCATAACGAGGTAAAAACACTGGGCGCACGGATCTTTGAATTTTCCGAATTCCTGGTTCATATACTGAAGGTGACCGACACCGGGGCTACCTTAAAAGGCACTGCCACTTACCACGACAGTTGCGCTGGTTTGCGGGAGTGTAAAATAAAGTCGGAACCCCGCGCCCTGCTTTCGCATGTACGCGGTCTGGTATTAAACGAAATGAAGGACGTGGAAACCTGTTGTGGATTTGGCGGAACCTTTGCCGTAAAATTTCCTTCAATCTCCATCAATATGGGGGAACAAAAAGTAGAAAATGCCATCGCTACCGGCGCAGAGTACCTGATTAGCACCGATCTTTCCTGCCTGATGCATTTGCAGGGCTATATCGACAATAAAAAGTATTCCATTAAAACCATGCACCTGGCAGATGTATTGGCCAGCGGGTGGTAACGGCCGATGACGGTCAGCAATTTGGTTCAATGATTTGAAAACCGCTGCTTCATGTTCGGGGCAATATTTTAGTATCGGAATTTTCTTATTTTTATTGTGAGGACTTATTGAGACCAGTACCAACTGACCGCGGTAATTTACCTTATTTGATTTGTAAAAACATAAATCATGCAACAGGAACAAATTTCTGTTGTAACGCCGTATAATAATATGTAGTATGACCACCAAAAAAAAAATCATAAAACCGCCGGTATTATTTGCAGAAACGCAAAAGCTCATAAAAAAAATTCAGGTATCGGGGAAAATAAAAATCCTGGTATACTGGAATTCTGTAAGAGGGGCTGTTTGCCAGAATGATGTAAATTCCGTTTATGAGATCATAAAGGACTGGGGGATACAGGATCAGATTTATCTGTTTATAAAATCGGCTGGAGGAGATGGCAAAGCATCGCTGCGTATTATTAATCTGCTAAGAGAACATACCCAAAGGTTAATTGTATTTATATCTGAAGAATGTTCATCAGCTGCCACAATAATGGCTTTGGGAGCAGATGAAATTCATATGGGGCCGCTGGCATTCTTATCAGCAGTGGATACATCGCTAACACATGACTTATCTCCGGTCGATAAAGATAATGATTTGGTAAGTGTAAGTCAGGATGAATTGACCCGGGTTCTGAAGTTATGGAAAGAAGCGGGAAAAGAAGAAAACCCCTATCCAGACTTGTATGCGCATATCCATCCGCTTGTATTTGGTGCGTTGGACAGGGCCAGTTCATTGTCGATAAAGCTCTGCACTGACGTTCTATCCTATCACATGAAAGACAAACGAAAGGCCGCCATGATCAGTAAAAAGCTAAATTCCGACTATCCCTCGCATAGTTACCCTATTCTGTCAAAAGAAGCCAAAGAAATTGGGCTAAATATAAAGCTGCTCGATAAAAGGACCAACGATATGTTATTCGAACTTAATAGCCTGTATTCCCGGATGGCACAGAAGGCGCTGACCGATTTTGATGAAGATAATTATCATGATAACGAGATCCGGAACATTATTGAGGCCGAAGGTATACAAATCTACTATCAGGTAGATAAGGACTGGCATTATCGAAACGATGAACGCCGTTATATACCGCTTAATGACAACAGTTCTTGGTATAAGGTAAAGGGAACTATGCAAAATTTTCAAACAGAGGTGTTTCAGCTTCGATAAAAGAGCAGGCTGGGCAAATAGCTTGTCTTTCGGTATAAAGCATGAATGCTAGTGGTATTCCGACAACGGGGTAATAGGGGCTTAATAAAAATGGGTTGTTGGATATGGGATCTTTAATCAAAAATGCCTGGCGGAGCATTGGAGGTGTTCCTCCTGATTTTTAAAAAATGTTTATTTTAAATTGGGTATATAGTATAAGTATTTTAAATTTAGTTCTTTAGATTCTAATTAAAACGCAAATCATAAATGGAAAAGAAAATTCTTTTGAATGAAAAAGACATACCTACCCAATGGTATAATATAGTTGCAGACATGCCGAACAAGCCCTTGCCACCACTGCATCCCGGGACCAAGCAGCCTATCGGCGGTGAGGACCTGGCGCCCTTGTTTCCCATGGATCTGATCCAGCAGGAAGTTTCGGCCGAACGGTATATTGATATTCCGGAGGAGGTTCGGGATGCGTACCGAATCTGGCGCCCCACGCCTTTGATCCGCGCAACGGAGCTGGAGAAGGCGCTGGGAACTGATTGTAAGATCTACTATAAATACGAAGGTACCAGTCCCAGCGGATCACACAAACCCAACACGGCCATTCCCCAGGCGTATTACAACAAAAAGGCCGGGGTAAAGCGAATTATTACAGAAACCGGTGCGGGCCAGTGGGGAACGGCGCTGAGCTTTGCCTGCGCCCATTTTGGGATCGACTGCGAAGTGTATATGGTCCGTATCAGCTTTAACCAGAAGCCTTATCGTAAGATCCTGATGAATACTTTTGGAGCAAAGGTATATGCATCGCCCAGCACCAACACGCAGGCGGGAAGAAATGCACTGGAGGCCAACCCGGATACACCCGGAAGCCTGGGCCTGGCCATTTCCGAAGCCATTGAAATTGCTGCCGGCGACGAGGATACCAAATACTCATTGGGCTCGGTATTGAATCACGTGCTGCTGCACCAGACCATCATTGGACAGGAAGCAAAAAAGCAACTGGAATATACCGGCGACTATCCGGATGTGATCATTGCCCCACTGGGCGGCGGTTCCAATTTTGCGGGGTTATCGTTCCCCTTTATAAAAGATAAGATCGAAGGCAAAAATGTACGCTGCATTGCCGTAGAACCCGCTTCCTGCCCCAAGCTCACCAAAGGGAAATTCATGTACGACTTTGGCGATACACAGGGGTATACGCCCTTGTTACCCATGTACACATTGGGGCATACTTTTACGCCGGCAGCCATACATGCGGGTGGATTGCGCTATCACGGAGCCAGCGTATTGTGCAGTCAATTGTTAAAAGACGAGCTGATTGAAGCCAGCGCCATTCAGCAACTGGAATGTTTTGAAGCAGGCGTATTGTTTGCGAAGGCAGAGGGAATTGTTCCCGCTCCTGAAGCCAATCATGGTATTGCGCAGGTGATCCGGGAGGTGAATAGAGCAAAAGAAGAAGGAGTCAGCAAAACCATCCTGTTTAATTTGTGCGGGCATGGTTTTGTTGATATGGCGGCCTACCAGGATTATTTTGATGGTAAACTGGTGAACCATTCCTTTACAGATGAGGAACTGACCGTGGCCATTAAAGATATTGAGGCGCTGCAGCCACAATAGATACTTGTAGGCTTTGACTATATGGAGGCTGTATCAGGAGCAATGGATCTTCTGATACAGTTTTTTTTATTTCAATTATCTCAGGGCAAACAGGTTACCTGCAAGGTGTTCCGGTATTAAAAGTAGTACGGCGGCGGCTGATACGACCTGCTATAAAATACATCCAAAATGAAAAAGCGAACCATCAACGCATTGCTTTTTGTGGCGATTTTCCTTATAGGGATAGGAGTACTGCCCGGGTGTGATTATGCACAGGTAATGATTGTGCAGGCCACCGGCGAAAAAAATAGCTCCATAGTACTATATGGCAACCTGGCAATGACTGGCAGAATGTATCCCGGAAAGATCGTTGTACGGACCCCTCAGAATGATACTACCAGGAGAACCTTTTATTTTGGTATGGGAAACTGGAGCGATGCGGAGCTGGACCGGTTAGCGGGCCATATCGATTCCATTGTTATTACAAACAGCCATGGAATAGAACGGATGCATGATAAGGCAATTTTAAAGGCCTATTTTCAGGATCACCGCAGCGGTATGGCTCATAGTGAGCTATTGCTTAAAGCGGAGTAAAAAGAGGGGTGCATTATTGGGGTTGCCACTAAGATCCGGTTATTGCCACTGAAACGCAGTTCCGAATGTTCGGAACACAGATGCTTCAGCGAAGTCTGCGGGAACTGTATCAAAGGAATCTTATTTTTAAACAGCTTCTCAGTGCTTCAGTGGCAGTATCAATTAAAACAACAACCCCTGTTCACCGGCTTTATCCGGTATTTTTAACGACAGGCCAAATGTTTTATTCATGGAACGGATAAAATGTGCGGCCAGCAGGGGCGATTCCAGTTCCACATTCTGATGTACAAAAAAATAAAGTTGCTGCAATCCTTCGCTTCGCCATTTTTTTATTCGTTCAACCCAATGATCCAGCCGGTCGGTATCTGTAGGGTGGTTGGCGCCCACATACCGCACAAAAGCCGTTGGAGCCGTCAGCCGCATGTGGGCCATGTCCCGGCGGCCGGCCGTATCTACAATGATGTTGGTCATGCCCAACTTTTCAAGCAGGCTGCAATACCGGTCGTTGATTTGTTTGCCGGCAAACCATGCTTCATTGCGTACTTCCACGCCCAGTGGGATGCCTTGCGGAAACTGTTCCAGCATTTTTGAAAGACGGTCAACATGTTCGGGTTTAAAATTATCGTGCAGTTGCAGAAAAGCCATGCCCATCCGGCTTTCAAAATTGCTGATGGCATCACAGAACAGGTTCACATCGTCCCTCACATCAATCAGTCGTTTATAATGACTGATTGTATTGGTAAGCTTGGGAAAGAACCTGAATCCCTCCGGGGTTTTGTTCTTCCAGGAATCCACCTGTTTCCAGTCGGGCATTTTATAAAAAGTGGCGTTCAGCTCAATGGCGTTAAATTGGGTGGCATAATAGGTTAATTCATCTTTTGTACCCCGCGGATAAAAGCCTTTCAGATCGGTACGATTCCATTTAGCGCAGCCTACATAAACTTCAAAGCCCGGTTGTTTTTTTGTTGCTCTCAGTATTCTTGTGGTATCGGGATGGTCGTCCGGGAGTGTAAAATCGATAGACCCGGGATTGCTTACTTGTCCAAATTTCATATAGGAGCAAAGTTAATCATTATCGGATCCGCCTTCGGCATTCAGCGTTAACATTCAGCCTTTAGCGTTAGGCGTTAAGCATTCAGTGTACCCTATTCCATCATTTCGGCAAGTTTTCTGCCAACCGCCGGTGCCAGGGCTACACCCATGCCACTCATGCGCAGGGCACAGAAGGACCGGTTGGTGCATTGTTCTACAATCGGCATTTTTTCTTTTCCCATTGCCATAATGCCCGCCCAGCGATGGGTAATAACCGGTTGCTGCCCCGGTAAGATCACATTGCAGAGAAATGCTTCCAGCGCCTGCTGTATAGGCAGGGTGGTAAAGCTGTCGAGCGTATATTCGGTTTGGAGGGAGGTGTTGCGCGCGCCGCCCAGCAGCACACGGTCACCCAGGTTGCGAAAGTAATAGTAGCCCTCCTGGTAATGAAAGGTTCCCCTGAATTTCAGACCCGGAACCGGTTCTGTAAGCAGTACCTGCGCCCTTGCCGGCACCAGGTCCATTTTGGGGAGCAGCCGGTTGCTGAAGGCATTGGTGCAGTGTGCCAGCCGGTCGGTCACCAGGTTGGGCCCGTCTACGGTGACAAGCTTAAGGCAGGAAGCCTGTTCCTCTATATCGCGCACTTCGGTCGAAAATAAAAAACGGATGCCCATTTTTACACAGAGCTGGTGCAGCGCATTCAGCAGTTTACCGGGATGCAGGCTGCCTTCAAAACGGTTCTCCACCAGGTGGGCTACGTTGGCAAACCCAAAAGCAGGCAGCTGCTCGTCCAAAGTGCAAAAAGTTGAGGGGCTCCCGGTAAGTTCCCGGAGCCATGTATTGAGCAAGGGTAGCTGCTCCAGGGCCCGCTCATCATTCAGCAACTCGTATCCTTTGCAAACGGTAAAATCAACAGGGCCATTCGCAAATATCTTTTGAATGGTGCGTAACCCTTCAAACCGCATGCTCAAAAGTTGCAGCGCCCGCTCTTTCCCCATTATTTCTATGTCTGATAAAATTTCCGTGGGACTTCCAAAACAGGCAAAACCCGCATTGCGCGCCGATGCACCGGCTGGCGTAACACCCCGCTCAACGATGAGGATCTTTTTAGAAGGGTATTTCTGTTTTAAATAGATCCCTGCCCACATACCGGTAAATCCTGCGCCTATAATGATGATATCCTGGGGCGCGTAAAAGGCCTCCTGTTCCCAAATACTTATTTGTTGTTGCGGATTCGTAATTGTTATTTATTTTTATTCATCATAAAATTACTGATTACAAACAGGAACAACACATCATTCTGAATTCAATATTTTAAATTTTGCATCTCTTATGGCTTACTGGCTTATAAAATCAGAACCTTTTAAATACAGTTATGATCAGCTGGCGAAGGATAAAAAAACGGTTTGGGACGGAGTTCGCAACTATGCCGCCCGTTTAAATTTGCGGGCTATGAAAAAGGGCGACCTCGCTTTTTTTTATCATAGCAATGAAGGAGTAGAGATTGTTGGCATTGCAAAAATTGTAAAGGAGGCCTTTCAGGACCCTACCACAACGGATGAACGCTGGGTAGCTGTGGAAGTGGCGCCCTATAAAAAATTAAAGAAAACGGTGCCGCTTGCAGCGATCAAGGAAGTACCCCAGTTAAAAGATATGGACCTGGTGCGGCTGGGCCGTTTATCGGTTCAAACCGTAAAGCCGGAGGAGTGGGAGCTGGTTTTGAAAATGGGGGAGTGAGGACATTTCTGGTTTGACGTTTGATGTTTGATGTTTGACGTTGCCCGATGCACGGAGACGTTTTTATGCTTGGTGTCCGCAATGCATTTACATTGGCTGAATATGGTTGAATGCTCAAAACTGAAAGCTGAAGGCTGGACCCATGTTTAATAGCTGGCTCTCACTTCCTGATGGGATCTCAACTCTCGAATCTCCCGAAGTGCCGGTGCTGAAAACGGATCACTAAAAGCTGTCAGCCCGATTAATCCCTAAACTTACGATTGTTTGTTTTAATTTGTATTTTTGCCGGATGAAGAATTACAATAATCCGATCATCGATGCACTTCCCCGTCATCTGAAACAATACATTGTTGCCCAGCATTATGAGCATTATACACCGGCAGACCATGCCGTATGGCGCTATGTAATGCGGCAGAATTACAGGTATCTCAAAGATGTAGCCTATTATCCGTACATTCCGGGGTTAAAGAAGGCCGGGCTTACTATTGAGCATATACCGGACCTGCAAACGATGAACAACCACCTGAAGCAGATTGGTTGGGGTGCGGTTACGGTAAATGGCTTTATTCCTTCGCATGCCTTTATGGAGTTTCAGGCTTACCGGGTATTGATCATTGCTGCGGACATCCGGCAGATCCGGCATATTGAATACACTCCCGCGCCGGATATTATACACGAATCGGCCGGGCATGCTCCCATCATCGGCGAGCCGGAATATGCGGCATATCTGCAGTTTACCGGTGAGGTAGGCACAAAGGCCATGGTCTCCCGCAAGGACCAGGAGCTTTTTGAAGCGATCCGGCGGCTGGCGGTTTTAAAGGAGTTGGCCGGTACACAGGAAAAAGAGCTCCTGGAGGCAGAGGCGGCTTTATCCTTTGTCCAGAACAATATGGGTCCGCCCTCGGAAATGGCCCTGCTGGCGCGCCTGCATTGGTGGACGGTAGAGTACGGCCTCATTGGCAACCTTCAGAATTATAAGATCTATGGTGCGGGCCTGTTATCTTCCATTAGCGAAAGTGTTACCTGTATGCAGCCTTCTGTAAAGAAGCTCCTGTATACGATTGATGCGGTCACCTATCCTTATGATATCACCAGGCCCCAGCCGCAGCTGTTTGTGACGCCCGATTTTCAAAACCTGGTGCAGGTGCTGGATGCATTTGCAGATACGCTTGCTTACCGGCGGGGCGGAGCCTATGGCTTACAGAAAGCGATTGACTGCGGCTTACTGTGTACCGCTGTTTATAGCTCGGGTTTGCAGGTGTCCGGCATTTTTATAGAGCCCGGCATTGACGAGGGCACTTATATCCAGACAAGCGGGCCTACGGCCCTGGGGTTTGAGGGCCGGCAGCTGGAGGGGTATGGTAAAGATCAGCATCCGCAGGGGATAGGATCGCCCGTTGGAAAATTACGGGACTCCGATCTGCCGCTGGAGGATTTTACTATAAGCGATCTGAAAAATGCGGGTATCGAAACCGGTCGGCCGGCGGCATTGTTGTTTCGCAGCGGCATGCAGGTACGGGGTAAGGTGGAGGAAATCATTGAAAGGAATCATAAGGTTATCCTGATCCGTTTTTCGGCGTGTACCGTGATCGATGGCATTACCGCCCGTCAATTATTCCGGCCGGAATGGGGCCTGTATGATATGGCGGTGGGCGAACAGATCATTTCCGTTTTTTCCGGTGCTGCCGACAAAGATGCCTATGACCAGGTAACTATTGTACCGCGGGAAATGCCCCGATCGGTTTATGATGCCCATACAAAGGCGCTGCATCGCCTTTACCAAACGGTAAGGGAGGTGCGCGAAGGAAAAGCCGCCCCCGGGCTGTTGGAACGGGTTTGGCATCAGCTCCGGGATCAGCACAATGAAGATTGGCTTTGTGCGCTGGAGATCCTGGAGGTATTGAAGGAGGGGAATATGAATAAAGACCTGCAGCAGCAGGTCCTGCACCATCTATTGCAGATGCAGCAGGAGCAGCCCGAAATTGCCAGGCTGATCGGCGATGGTTTGCAGGCATTGGAACAGATCGCCATGATACCCGGCCGTTAATGCCACAAGGTCCCGAAGGCACAAAGAAACACCAAGCTATTACGTCATTGCGGGAAATCAAAACATCATTATGCGAAATGCCCCTGGCCCCGGACACAGAAGGCCATTGCGTCTTAGCACCGTTGCGTCACGGCGGGAAACTGCAGAAAAATGCTAAACCTTCTTTGCAAACCTTGTTAAATTTTTATCCCTTTTTGGCCACTTTTTAACCGCGAGGTACGCAAAGAACCCGCAATGATCGCAACGGTAGCTTCTGCTATAAAAGTCTTTGCGAACCCTGTGAAAGCCTTGCGTGCTTTGCGGTTAAATCATACCCTACATCCGCTCCGGTACCCGGATGCCCAATAAGCCCATCGTTGCGGCAATAGTGGCCGCCGTAAGCGTGCAGATCTTTAACCGCAGGTTTTTCTTTTCGGGAGTTGCAGCGTTACGTACGGAATGGGCCGTATAAAAGCTGTTGAACAATTTTGCCACACTAAAGGCATAGATGGCCAGCAGGGAGGGGTTATGCTCCAGGGAGGCCTGCAGCACCTGGGCGCGGAACTGTTCCAGCAGGATGATCAGCTCTTTCTCCAATGGTTCCAGTTCCTGCGGATCTGCAATACCTTCTGCTACCGGCTCGTTGCGTAAAATGGATTTGATACGTGCATGGGTGTACTGGATAAACGGACCGGTAAATCCCTGAAAGTCGATGCTTTCTTCGGGGTTAAAGATCATCCGCTTTTTGGGGTCAACACGGAGGAGAAAAAACTTCAGGGCGCCCAGTGCAATGGTATCGTATAGTTCTTTGAGCTCAGTTTCGGAGAAGTCTTTTACCTTACCCAGTTCTTCTGTTTTAGCGGCTGCAACCTTTACCAGTTCGTCCAGCAGGTCATCGGCATCGACCACGGTACCTTCGCGCGTTTTCATGCGCCCGCTGGGTAATTCCACCATGCCATAGCTCAGATGATAAATACCACCGGCATAAGGCTTGTTTAGCTTTTGCAGGATCAGCTGCAGTACCTTCATGTGATAGTTCTGCTCATCGGCAATTACATAGATGCTTTGATCGTAGGGGAAATCCTTGTACTTTTCATCGGCCAGTCCCAGGTCCTGGGTCATATAAACGGCTGTGCCGTCCTTTCGCAACACCAGTTTTTCATCCAGTCCTTCTGCGGTAAGATCGATCCATACACTGCCATCTTCTTTTTTAAAGAATACCCCGTCTTTCAGGCCTTCCTCTACAAATTGTTTTCCCAATATATAGGTGTCGCTTTCATAGTAGATTTTGTCAAAATCGGTACCAATGCGTTTATAGGTTTGGTCAAACCCCGCATATACCCAGTTGTTCATCTGTTTCCAGAGCGCTATTACTTCCGGGTTGCCATTTTCCCAATCCACCAGCATTTGCTGCGCGGCCTTCATAATTGGTGCATTCTTTTCGGCCTCTTCCTTGCTCATGCCTTCTGCTATAAGTTCCGCCATTTGCTCTTTGTGTTTTGCGCCAAACATCACATAATAGTCGCCCACCAGGTGATCGCCTTTGATACCGGCAGATTCCGGTGTGGCGCCGTTGCCGTAAAGCTGCCAGGCCACCATCGATTTGGAAATATGAATGCCCCGGTCGTTGGAGATGCAGCATTTCCGGATTTCGCTGCCGGTGGCCTTCAGGATTTCGGCAATGGACCAGCCCAGGAAATTATTGCGCAAATGTCCCAGGTGCAGGGGCTTATTGGTATTGGGAGAGGAGTATTCCACCATTACTTTAGAGGCCTGCTGATCTTTTTTCGCCAGTGCCGGGGTTTTATAGTTTGCATCCAGGAAGCCGAACCAGAAATTTTCGGCAATGGTCAGGTTCAGGAAGCCTTTGATCACGTTAAAAGAACGGATCAGCGCCGGGTGCTGGTTTACCAGGTGTTGCCCCATTGCTGCTCCTAACTCTTCGGGCTTTTTTTTCAAATCCTTGATAAATGAAAACAAAACGATGGTATAATCGCCCTCAAACTCGGGTTTGGTGCTGTTGATCGCAATCGATGAAGGGGCCAGGTCCTTTTGATACAATTCTTTTAATGCAGCTGCAACAATCGGCCTCAATATATCTACAATGCTCATTCTTAACAATTTTGATGCAAAAATAAGGAACACGGCCGCAGAAATCATGCTAATAAGGAATATCTTCGCCGCCGATGAGGCAACATCTGCACAGTGTACGGGACCGGATCCTTCCGTTAATCGATTTTTTTTATCCGATGTTCAGGCGGATCATGCCGCTGCAAACCTTTCGGTACGCCGTTTCGGGGGCGGGTAACACCTTCCTGGGCCTGCTGGCGTATTATATTACATATAAGTTTATTTTGCGGGGGCAGGATTTTCATTTTGGCTTTTATGCGCTGAAGTCGCATGTGGCGGCATTGGCAGCATCCTTTATACTAAGCTTCCTGGTAGGATTTTTCCTCATGAAATATGTGGTGTTTGATGATAGCAAGATCCGCGGCCGGGTGCAACTGTTCCGGTACCTGCTGGTTTGCGTATTCAATCTCACCGTTAACCTGGTATTACTGAAGTTTTTGGTGGAAGCCTGTGGTATTTACCCGGTTTTTGCTCAAATTGGTACTACCGTGGTGGTCGTGCTCCTGAGCTATCTGGCGCAGCGGCATTTCAGCTTTAAACGGGTGCCGGAACCAACTTACCTCGAAGATGAAGGGCCAGACCTGAAATCGTCTTCGGATGGCGGGGGAGGTGAATAGTTAATAGTGAATAGTGAGTAGTGAATAGTGAATAGTGAATAGTGAATAGGGGATCAGGTATAAAACTGCCGGTTTCAGCTATCGGATTATCAGCATTCAGTATTGAGCATACACAGGATTTAACCTGGAATCTGAAACCTGGAACAGCTGTTACAGATCCAGCCCCGCCACATTCAGCAAAAAGGACCCATCGCCGTAGGCACGCACCACCAACCAATCCGATTGCGGAAAAATGCCGGCCACTGTAATATCTTTTACGTTTCCGCTGCCGCTGATACCTTTCATAAACTGCCGGTTGAGCTGCTGGTTGATATTAGTTGTAGCCGTTGTCAACAAGGTTCCGAGATCATACCTGGCCATTTTTTCAATTTCGCCGGTGATCTTTTTAGAAAACAACCAATCCGCCGTTTTTAGCAACGCATCGCGTGAGCGGATATCAAAGTCCACATCGGTAACTTGTAAGGTTCTGGAATCAGCATAGTACAAGGGCTTGCCCGTAACATAAAAATAGCCATCGTTGGTGCCGGTAAATTTGACCTGCATTACCAGTCGGCTGTCGCGGCTTCCCAAAAGCCGGCATTCCTGAAAAATGAATCGTTTCTTAATAAAGGCCTTGCTGAAGGTGAATTCTTTTCCGGCTATCTGGCTGGTAAGGATGCGGCTGAGCGAATCATAATTCATCACTAGATCCGCATATACCTGAAATCCCTGGTTTCTGCTGAAATTGCCGATATGGGGGACCGGTGCAACGATGGTTGCCGGTTTTTCAAACCGCACCACCGGTTTGGCCGCCAGCCCCACGCTGATCTGCAGCTGGCTGCCAGCGGTGCGAATGCCGTTGATGCGTACTTTTTGCGGATTAATTTGAAGCCAGCCCATATTGTTGATATTGTAAGGGGTGTTCAGCTGGTTCCACAGGGCCTGAAAACGGGGTTTCAGATCCGTGCGGCCGTAGCTTTTTTCCATATCCGCCTTTGATATATCCAGTTCCTTTTTCAGTGCATCCATAATTACGGTGGTGATATCCTGTCCCCAAAAGCAAACCGTGCATTTGTCAACCGGCTCCGGCTCTCTGCGGGTTACCTGCATTTTGATGGTATAATTGGTAAGGAGGGATATAGCCACAGAAAATCCCACTTTTACTCTGCGCTCACCCTCATCAAAACCACATTGGCAGGCAGGCGTCCAGGGGGTAAGGGCTTTGCCATTAACGCAGGCCCTTGTAGAACCGATTATTTTATAATAACCGGTAAAGGAAATATCGAGGCTGGTATTGTTCAGGCTAAACTGCAGCGGCCCCCTGCGGAAACTGTATTTATAACGGGTATCACAGCCCTGCTGAACCCAATCATTGGGGAAATGCGGCGAAGTAAACAGGGTATCCACTTTTTTATTGGCCAGGGCAAAAAAAGGTGCCAGGTCAATCCGGACAGGGATGTTCAGTTCTGATTCGGGTATCGCTGCCGCAGGATATTCCGGTGCCGAAAGAACGGGTGTTGCGGGTGCAATCGGTTGTAGCCAGGCTATCTGTGCCTGATGTAAAAGAAAGAACAGGATCAGTATGTGCTTCATTGTCCCAAAAATAGAAAGGATGAACTAAAAACCGCTATAAATATGATAATCGACCGGGTTATCCTTATGCCCTGTATAAAAAACTGGGCGTTCTGCCTCCATCCCTGGGCGCCGGTTTTTTCATTTTACACGCTTCATTTGGTGCCCTCCCGATCCGGTACGGGCGGGTTTTACATTTATACAGAGCCCCCGATCCATCGCATGCGCGTCAAGTCAAGAACAGATTATGTTGCCATGAAATGTATTACGGTTAAGCCTTTCACGCCAAAAAGATGGCATCTTTTAATGGCAAACAGGCGCAGCGCGCCGTTGACCCTTATAACGATGAGCGCCCAACACCTCCCGTAGCCGCAGCGCGGCGGTAATTTCCTGTGCACGGCTTGTACAAACCGCAATGATTACCGGTGCGCTGCACCTTTATTACCCGTATTGTCGTTTACTAACAGGATCAGCGCTGCGCTGCAGCTCCCAGGGCAAAAATTAACCTGACGCGCATGCGATACATCGGGGATGAAAAAATGAACTTACTGGATGTGTAAGAGTCACAAATTCATCCCTTGCGAAATATAAACGGGCTTCCTGAAGGGAAATGAATAGGCCGGCAGGGGGTGTAATCAGGCGAAGATGCCGTTCATGGTTTGATGACTGACATTTTTGCATATTTAATCAATGCGGCATAATCATTGAAAGCTAATATCTGCCACAAAATGTGGTAATTTTTAATAAAAGGAGAAATTTAAATATTATGGGTAAAATTATTGGTATTGACTTAGGAACCACCAACAGCTGCGTTGCGGTAATGGAAGGTAACGAGCCTGTGGTGATTGCCAACGATGAAGGGCGCCGTACAACCCCATCCGTTGTTGCATTTTTGAAAAACGGCGAACGTAAGGTAGGGGATCCCGCAAAACGGCAGGCGATCACCAACCCCCAAAACACCATCATGTCTGTAAAACGTTTTATGGGCCGCCGTTTTGATGAGGTTTCTGAAGAAATCAGCCACTGGAGTTACAAGGTAGCCCAGGGTGATAATAATACTGTTCGTATTGATATTGATGGACGTTTGTATACCCCGCAGGAAATTTCTGCTATGGTATTGCAAAAAATGAAAAAAACGGCTGAGGATTACCTGGGCCAGGAAGTAACCGAAGCGGTAATCACCGTGCCGGCTTACTTTAATGATGCACAGCGCCAGGCCACCAAGGAAGCCGGTGAAATTGCCGGGTTAACGGTGCGCCGGATCGTAAATGAGCCTACGGCTGCTGCATTGGCCTATGGGCTTGATAAAGGTGGAAAAGATCATAAGATCGCCGTATTTGACCTGGGTGGTGGTACCTTCGATGTCTCTGTTCTTGAACTGGGCGATGGCGTATTTGAAGTAAAATCCACCAATGGGGATACCCACCTGGGCGGTGATGATTTTGATAAAGTGATTATGGACTGGCTTGCCGAAGAGTTTAAGTCGGAGGAAGCTATTGATCTGAGAAAAGACCCGATGGCGTTGCAGCGTTTAAAAGAAGCTGCTGAAAAAGCAAAGATCGAATTGTCTTCTTCCAGCGAAACCGAGATCAACCTGCCTTATATAACTGCGGTTGACGGAGTACCTAAACACCTGGTAAGAAAACTGACCCGCGCTAAATTTGAGCAACTGGCCGACAACCTGTTTTCCCGTTGTCTGAAGCCCTGTGAAGCGGCTTTGAAGGACGCCGGTATGAATGCTTCTGAAATTGATGAGGTGATCCTGGTAGGCGGCAGTACCCGTATCCCCAAAGTACAGGAAATTGTAGAAAAATTCTTTGGCAAAAAACCCAATCGTGGTGTAAACCCCGATGAAGTAGTAGCTGTAGGCGCTGCCATCCAGGGTGCGGTATTAACCGGGGAAGTAAAGGATGTGCTGTTGTTGGATGTTACTCCTCTTTCGTTGGGTATCGAAACCATGGGTGGTGTAATGACCACATTGATTCCTTCCAATACAACCATTCCCACAAAGAAATCAGAAGTGTTTTCAACTGCCAGCGATAATCAGCCCGGTGTACAGATTCATGTGTTGCAGGGCGAACGCTCTATGGCAAAAGACAACAAGAGTCTCGGTATTTTTAACCTGGATGGTATTCCCCCGGCCCCCAGAGGGGTACCGCAGATCGAAGTAATTTTCGATATTGATGCCAATGGTATCATGCATGTAACGGCTAAAGATAAAGGAACAGGCAAAGAACAAAAAATCCACATTGAGGCAGGAAGCGGCTTAAGCAAAGAGGAAGTGGAGAAAATGAAAGCAGAAGCAAAAGCCAACGAGGCTACAGATAAAGCAGAACGCGAAAAGATTGATAAGCTCAATGCTGCGGATAGCCTGGTATTCCAAACGGAAAAACAACTGAAGGAATATGGCGACAAGGTGCCTGCAGATAAAAAAGCAGTGATTGAAGGTGCTGTTGAAAAATTAAAGGAAGCGCACAAGCAACAGGATATTGCAGCCATCGATAAGGCAATGGAAGAACTCAATGCGGCCTGGACGGCGGCCAGTGAGGATATCTATAAATCCGGCCAGGGCGCTGATGCAGGAGGGCAGGCCCATGCAGGACAGCCGGGCAACAATGACCAGCCGGGCGGAAATACAGCCGGTGCAGATGATGTAACGGATGTACCTTTTGAAGAAGTAAAATAGGCAGCAAGGTTATAGCAAAAAGTGATCCCGGTAAGTAATTGCCGGGATTTTTTATGCGATTCTTTGTTGAAAAAAACGGCCGGCCCTTGTACCCGCTCTGAATAAACGGCGGGGCTGCATCACAACCGTAAAACAGCGAAAACAGTATATTGATAAGGAGTTAATCCTGTAAATTATGACGTTGGGTGCGGATGTCAGGTATACAATGCTCCACGAGCCATTTTCGAAAATCATCTGCATTGCCCGGGCTAAAATGCACAATGGCGCCTGTTTTGAGCATAATGGTGAAGATGCCGGAAGCCTCAATATATTTGTTTAAGGTAGCCGGGGCATGTGCAAATTCGGGATAGTCAGGGGTTGCGTAAGTTTTCGTCATCGGGATTTTATTATTTAGAAAGCTGTAGATCGCTCAAATATACAAATAAATTTAATGTGTACTGCGGCGTGTATGTCACTGATTTTAGTGACAAATAGTGCTTCTAAGGCCTGTGAAATGTTGTGAATCCGCTCCGGAAAGAACAACGGCGGTGCAGTTGGGCTCAATCAGTGTGCCCTATTGTACAATCGTTTGCACAGCAGGGATGATGCATAAATAGGTATTTTTATTAGATCTACTAAATAACAAAATACTTCCATTATGAGTAACCGAAGAAATTTTCTTAAAAATATTGCAGTAGGAGCAGGTGCGCTTGCCATTGATCTGCCGGGATTTGCCGCTACTGATGAGGCAATGCAACGCTCTTACGAACTGGAAAAGAGCGCCGCCCGTTTTAACATGAGTGGTTATCGTGCGCCAAAGATCGATAAAGTCCGTATCGGTTTTATTGGCCAGGGTATGCGCGGTCCGGGCGCCGTGCAGCGTATGTCACATATCGATGGAGTGGAGATCGTTGCTATTTGTGACCTGATCCCCGCACGCGCCGCCAAATCCAATGCCATGGTGCAGAAAAGCGGCCGCCCCGCGGCGAAAGAATATTCGGGCGAAAACGGATGGAAAGATATGATCCGTAAGGAGAAGCTGGACCTGGTATACATCACCACGCCCTGGTATCTTCACACGCCTATGGCCCTCTTTGCCATGGAAAATGGCTGCCATGCCGCTTCCGAAGTGCCCATTGCATTGACCCTGGAAGACTGCTGGAAGCTGGTAGAAACCTCGGAGCGCACCCGCAAACACTGTATGATGCTCGAAAACTGCTGTTACGATTTCTTCGAGCTGCTAACGCTCAATATGGCCCGCCAGGGTATGTTTGGCGAGCTGGTACATGCAGAAGGCGCGTATATTCATGATCTGCGGGATCTCAACTTTAAAAAAGATACCGGTTATCAGAACATGTGGCGTCTTCGTCAAAACTATGAACACAATGGCTGCCTGTATCCCACGCACGGTTTGGGCCCTGTGGCACAGTGTATGAATATTAACCGCGGCGATAAAATGGACTGGCTTGTATCGGTGTCCAGCAACGACTTCCAGATGGGGCAGATAGCAAAAGATCTTGCGGCCAAAGATCCCTACTTCGAACAGTTTGTTGGCAAAACCTACCGTGGTAACATGAACACGACCACTATCAAAACCAATAAAGGCAAAACCATCATGATTCAGCATGATGTAACCTCGCCCCGCCCGTATTCCCGTATCCATCTCTTAAGCGGAACAAAAGGTATGGCGCGGAAATGGCCCGATCCGGAGCGTATCGCCTTCGGTCATGAATGGATCAAAGAGGAAGAATTGAAAAAACTGTATGAACAATATACACCCGAGATTGTTCGCAAAATTGGTGACCTCGCCAAACAAATAGGCGGCCATGGTGGTATGGATTTTATGATGGACTGGAGGCTGATCGATTGTCTGCGCAATGGCCTCCCACTGGATCAGGACGTATACGATGGAGTGGCCTGGAGTTGTTTATTCCCGCTGAGCGGCAGGTCCATTGCCAAACGCTCTTCCAGTGTGGATATTCCCGACTTTACCCGCGGAGCCTGGAAAACCAACGCCCCTGTAGAGCTGACACTGAAAGGCGGTGGTACCACCGGTGTGGTGAATCTTGAGAAAAAAGAAGCATCCAAACAACTGAACGTACGTTGATCGGTATACTGGTTTTATACTGAGCAATGACGAAATACTGAGCAATGACGAAATACTGAGCAAGGACGAAATACTGAGCAAGGACGAAATACTGAGCAAGGACGAAGTATAACAGCGCTCTCCGCAAACTTCGGGGAGCGCTTCTTTTTTATGCCGGGGATTTGTATTTTTGAACAGATCCGGTTGCCCAATACGATTGCAGGCAAATCCAGAATAATTGATATTTATTAACAACAACCAATAATCAAGTGAAAAAAACAGTATGGTCTCTTTTTTTTGTTGCAGCTGTAGGCGCGGCAAATGTAAACGCTCAATGGAAACCTGTAGAGGGGAAGATAAAAACGCAGTGGGCCGAAAAAGTGAATGCTGCCAATCCCCTCCCGGAGTATCCGCGTCCGCAGCTGACCCGGAATAATAACTGGAAAAACTTAAACGGTCTTTGGCAATATACGGTGTTACCCAATAGTGATGCCGGTACCGTGCCGGCACAATATGATGGCAATATCCTGGTACCTTATGCAATCGAATCCGCGTTGAGCGGTGTAGGAAAAACCGTGGGAAAAGACAGCATATTGTGGTACAATCGTACCATCGAAATCCCTGCTTCCATGCGTAAAGGAAGAGTGCTGCTGCATTTTGGAGCTGTGGATTGGGCGGCGCAGATTTACGTAAATGGCGTTAAAACAGGTACACACGAAGGGGGCTATGATCCTTTTTCAATAGACATAACCGATGCCTTAAAAAAAGGCAGCAAACAATCGGTGGCTGTTCGTGTATGGGATCCTACAGACGATGGCCCGCAACCCGCCGGCAAGCAGGTAAAAAAGCCTCACGGCATCTGGTACACACCGGTAACCGGTATCTGGCAAACCGTATGGCTGGAAAGTGTACCCAATACCTATATTCAGGCAACAAAGCAAACCCCGGATGTAGACCGGCAGCAACTGCAGGTTTCGGTAACAACCGCGGGGCTTGAGCCGGGCGATGAGATCCGTGTATCGGCCTGGGACGGCAAAAAGCAGGTAGCGGAGCAGGTTTCGGCAGATGGCAATAACATTGTGCTCCCGATTGCCGATGCTAAACTATGGTCGCCCCAGACGCCCTTTTTGTATGATCTGAAAATAGCGGTAACACGAAAGGGAAAGATCATTGACGAAGCCGGATCTTATTTTGGAATGCGCAGGATTGCATTGGCAAAAGATGCCAACGGTATCCAGCGGATGATGCTCAACAATCAATTCCTTTTTCAATACGGACCGCTGGATCAGGGCTGGTGGCCCGATGGATTGTATACGGCCCCAACAGACGAGGCGCTTAAATTTGATATTGAACAAACCAAGGCTCTCGGATTTAACATGATCCGCAAACACATAAAAGTAGAACCCGCGCGCTGGTATTACTATTGCGATAAGCTGGGCATCGTTGTTTGGCAGGATATGCCCAGCGGCGACAGGGGAGGCAATACCTGGTCGCAGCAGCTTCGGGTAAAGATGCCGGCCGGCAAAAAGGTAGATGATGCACACCAGCTTAAATCGCAGGTGCCGGGCCTGGTATTTGATAAAAACCGGTCGGCTGCATCAGAGGCAATTTACCGCAAAGAGTGGAAGGCGATTATGGATGCCCTGCATAATTACCCGTCCATAGTAACATGGGTGCCTTTTAACGAGGCCTGGGGACAGTTTAAAACGAAGGAGATTGTTGAATGGACGATGCAATATGACCCATCGCGGTTGGTGAATGGCATGAGCGGCGGAAATTTCTTTATTGGCGCAGGCCCCATTGTTGACCTCCACTATTATCCCGGCCCATCCATGCCCGATCCGGAAGTATACGGGCAAACCCAGGCGCTGGTGCTGGGCGAGTTTGGAGGATTGGGATTGCCGGTTAAAGAGCATCTTTGGCTCGATAAAGGAAACTGGGGCTACCGCTCTTTTGACGATAACGAAAAGTTATTTGCACAGTATAGTGAGATGATCCGGTCCATCCCCGATCTGATCAAATGGGGCCTTTCGGCTGCTGTATATACACAAACCACGGATGTGGAAATTGAAACCAATGGCTTGTTTACCTACGACCGCAAAGTGCTGAAGTTTCCCCGCGAAAAAATGTTCCAATTGCACCAGCTATTGTATAATAAAGCACTGGTGCCCTAAGGGCAAGGAATAAAGGACTTATAAAAATAGACCCCTGTGGAAACAGGGGTCGCAACCAAAACTAACTGCTTATGAGAAAATTGAAAATCTTATTTAAATACCTGTCCTGAGGTTAAAATATGCTTATATATAAAAACGTTTTTGCAAAAAAAATATTGTAACCGGCGGAGCTTTTTTAAAATTTTTTTCAAAAACGGGAAAAAGAGACGCATATATAATGGAAATTTTATGTATGATCAGGAGTGGCCGTATACGTTCAATTTGCCTGCCAGGCTTCTATGTTGTTGATCGAAAAAAAGGGGGAATTCATCGAATTTCTGCTTTTTGAAAAAGATACTTAAAATATTTTTGTTACTGTTTTTATCCGCTGATTCCAGAAGCGATTAATACGCCCCTGCGGCGTTCAAGATAGGTTTATAATGCAACTTAACCCCCGGGTAATTCTTTACATTGGGGGATTTTGCTATTAGCGTGCGTCTGCCCGAAACTGTAGAAAAAAATACCGATGTCTTTATATCCCCTCACCGTACCATTCCCCGGGCTAAAAAATATTGATTCCCAAAAAAGACAACAAAATGCAAGAGACCAAGAGGATATCAACTGTTCTTAAATAAAAGCTGCCTGCTGTAGCCGCCTGATTTTGTTTGGTTTTTGAATTTTGGCAGGCCTTTTGTTCTATAAATAAGGAACCTATTTAAAAAAAATAATTATATGAGACCGCCCATAAAAAACGAGGACAACAGGATTTTGAACGATGGATTTCGCCAGGATTTACCAATCAGCTTTACCGGGGATGCCATTCATCAAATCTCGCTTTCAAAACATAAACTCTTTGATATCAAAGAATGGATCTGGCATACCGAAGTTATTAATGGGATCCAGTATTGCATCATTACAGAACAGCTGCAACACCCGCCGGTTTCATATACAGAAAGTGAATAACGATTTAATTTACATTGGATTTATCCCATTTTAGACGGGCTGTTATGTGTGCGGGGGTAATGTGTTTGACAATTTATGATAAAATAGTGTATTGATAAGGTAAGAATTGATATTGGGGAGCGATGTTGTTTAGCTATTTTTGATAGACTAAAGTTTGATCAAAAAGAACGAAACTACGGATTGCCGGATAACAGCGTGAAACCACAGTTTGTTGATATCATATTTTCAAAAGCCGGCAAGATCCAGGTAAAAAAAACGGCGAAGACCCGGTTTGACGGGCCTTTTCATTTTCACCATTTATGTGAGTTGGTTTGGGTGGAAGAAGGGGTGGGTACCCGGATCATCGGGGATTCCGTTTCCAATTTTAAAAAGAACGATCTGGTATTGATGGCGCCCAACCTGCCGCATATCTGGCGGAGCGATGCCAATATCGATTTTGTGAAATCCACTACTATCTACTTTGATCCCGATTTTCTTTCGCACCTCACTGATGATGAGGCAACGCTTAATTGCTTTAAGCAGCTGATTCAAAAGTCGCGGCGTGGCATGTGGATTTATGGAGAAACCCGTAAAAAAGTAGTCAAGCTGTTGTCGAAAATTACCGAGACTGAAGGAATTCCCAAAATTATCGATTTTCTGAAAGTGGTGGAGCTGCTAACCGGTTCTACCGAATTTGATGCGCTGGCCACCATTCTTTATAATAACCGGTATGACGAAAAGGACGCCGGGCGTATTTATACGGTTTACCAGTACCTCTTAAAAAACTTCAAGAAAGACGTTGCTTTAAAAGAAGTGGCGGATCTTTGCCATATGACCACCAATTCCTTTTGTCGTTTTTTCAAAAGCCGTACCAATAAACCCTTCACCCGTTTTCTGAATGAGCTGCGGATCGGGTATGCCTGTGAATTGTTGCATGATGAGCAGCATTCGATCTCCGCCATCTGTTATGAATGCGGGTATAATACAACGGCCAATTTTCATAAGTTTTTTAAACAGATACAGCAAACAACCCCTGCCGGTTACCGGAAAAAGCTGCGGCAGGACTCCATGCTTTAATGGGTTTTCGGGGCGTAAATGGTCTGCATTCTCAAAACGATTCTCATCATAAAAACTCAAAAACGTGAAAAAAAGAAACCTGCTCTTCTTCCTGATGCTCCTATTAAGCTATACGATTGCGGCGCAAAAATATGAGCCCAACTGGTCCTCACTCAATAAGCGGGGGATACCCGCCTGGTTCCAGCAGGATAAATTTGGTATTTTTATTCACTGGGGCCTCTATGCCGTGCCATCCTATGCGCCGGTAATACCCAACAGCGGCGAAAGCTATGCAGAATGGTATTGGTACAGGTTGAACGAAAAAAATAAAAATTTCATTCCCTTTCATAACAAGAATTATGGCGCTAACTTTCAATACCCGCAGTTTGAGCCTATGTTTAAGGCAGAGCTGTTTGACCCGGAGCAGTGGGCAAACGTTTTTAAAGCATCCGGAGCCCGCTATGTGGTGCTTACTTCCAAACATCATGAAGGGTATTGCCTTTGGAACAGCCCGGAGGCTGACCGTAGCTGGGGACGCGCCTGGAACGCGGTAACGGGTACGCCTAAACGCGACCTGTTGGGCGATCTTACGGGCGCGGTAAAAGCTGCCGGGCTAAAAATGGGCTACTATTACTCCCTGTATGAATGGTTTAACCCCGTTTGGCAAAAGGACCGCAAACGGTATGTAACAGAACATATGCTACCCCAGTTAAAAGATCTTGTAAACAAATACAAGCCATCACTCATTTTTGCAGATGGCGAATGGGATATGCCGGATACGGCCTGGCACAGCCCTGAGCTGCTGGCCTGGCTGTTTAATGATTCGCCGGTGGCAAAGGATGTGGTGGTGAACGACCGGTGGGGTAACAATACCCGTGAACACAATACCGGCGCTACCTACACTACTTCTGAATATGGCGGAGGTATGGATGCCAGCAGGGTATGGGAAGAGAGCCAGGGCATCGGGCATTCGTACGGGTATAACCGCCATGAACAACTCACTGATTATAAAACCGAGCGGGAATTGATCCTGATGCTGGTGGATATTGTAGCAAGAGGAGGAAATCTGCTCCTGGATATAGGGCCAACAGCCGATGGCCGGATCCCTGTCATTATGCAGCAGCGGCTTACCGCCATCGGAAACTGGTTAAAGATAAATGGCGATGCGATCTATGGCACCCAGGCATACGCGCATCCTTACCAGTGGAGCAGCGGTACTGTTCCCGGCAAAAGCGGTAAAAGTTATATGGCCGGTTACAGCGTAGCCAGCCTGGTTGTTCCAAAAAAAGATACAGCGCACATTGAACGCTTCTTTACAAAAAAGGGACGCGACCTGTTTTGTATCCTGCCGGATTATCAACCCAGGGTGCTGATAAAGAATCTGAATGTGCCGGCCAATACTAAAGCGGTCCTTCTTGCCAACGGAAAAGAAGTAAACGTAAAGAATACCGGGAGGGATTGTTGGGTAGATCTTTCTGCATTTAAACCGGGGGCATTACCCGGTGAACTGCTGGTGCTGAAGCTGAAGAATGTATTGTAACCAATAAAAAACCCGGCACTGGCTTTAGAAAAAGCTGGGGCCGGGCTTGATAACGAATTGCTTGTTTTAGACTGTAAAGTAAAAAAGAAGATCCTGTTTATCCTTCCAATATCTTATCCGGTTTATAAACAAAATAACCCGGAAAGCAGTCAGCAGCTACCGGGTTTTTAATTCCAGTTGCACCGGCTGCTGATTGCGGATGAGCGTAACCGGGATGCGTCCTTTCCAATTGCTGCTGCTGTACACTTCCAGCAGGTCTTTCAATTCGCTTACCGGCTTGCCATCGGCACTGCGCAGCACGTCCCTTTCCTGCAGGCCCGATTGGGCCAGCAAGCTGTTGCCGGGGGCCTCAACAATAATAACCCCGGTTTCATCAGGAAGGCCGTAGGCCGACCGATCTCCAAGCCCCTCAACCGATTTTACCCTGCCACCCAGGAAGCCGGCGATTGTTGATTTACCGGTTATACTTCCCGGCGCTGCCAGAACAGGAATGGAGGGCTGTAGCGCTATCTTGCGTAGGCTTTTCTTTTGCACACCAAACAGCATCGGGAAATTCCTAAATCCCGTCCGGAATTCGGGTGCACCCGGGGCAATGGTATAGTCACCCGCCGCCGGGTTTAAAAAAGCCGGCTTGCCCGCGATGCTATGCCGGTCAGTGCCATTTTCCTGTGCCTGTTTCAATGCGCCGGCATCGGGAAAGAAGTTGGAGTCTACGGCGTTGCCCCATGACCGGATCTGTATGGGAAAATATTTTTTCATAACAATATTATGCTTAAATACATCGCCGCTGTTTTGAAACCAAACATGGGGGTGGAAGGAGTTGTTGAGCATGATATTGTTTTCTACGATCCTGTAAAAACCTTCCCTGAGTTTGATGCCTCCGTTGAGACAAACATTGTTATAAATATGATAGTTGGAAGAACCATCATCCAGGTCAATATCCCAGCCATGATCACAGCGGAACCGATTGTTACGGATAATGGTTTGCTGCTGCGCGTCCAGTAAAATAAGTTCGGGATGGAGGGCCGCAAGACTGTCCATATAGCGCCTGTTTGCCGACCAGTAGCGATCTCTTCCCCAGGAATTAAAAGCGCCATGATCGCCGGTTTCGAGCACGGTATTAAAAACGTCGTTGTGCTCCAGCAAATGTCCGCCAAATGCACCATCGCCTATATTGAGCCCCGCCCGCGGCGTATTGTAAATACTGTTATAACTCACGGTGATGGCGGCTGCCATTTCTATCTGAACCCCTGTTGCCTGCTTTTCGATCTGCCCCAGGTTGTGCAGCAGGTTGTTGGTTGCAATACAGTGTTGGGGATAGTTGTTTGAACGGGGTCCGGGCGTTTTATCCAGCTGGTTGTAAGGAATATAGTCCTCGTAGCGGAAGGAGGGGGAGCGCAGTGCCCGCGGATCGCCAACAAAGCTGATGGCATTGGCGCCAATAAATGAAATATGGCAGCCGCTGACGGTGTCATTTTTATTGTAGTTGCTGATCATGATGGCATTGCCGCCGATCTCTCTGAAATTGCAGTCTTTTACGGCACAGTTTTCCGTTCCGTCCATCAATACAGCTCCTCCGCGGTAAATGGTCCAGTCGCTGCGGACCAATGGTTCCCGGGTATCCATAAAGCTGCGTTCGTTATGCAGAAAATTAAGCCCGGCCAGGGTTACATGATGCAGCGGTTTGCCCGGATCTCCTTTCAGCACCATGCTGTTTTTTAAAACAGAAACCACTATCGTTGCCCTGGAAAGGTCCATCCCTTTGGGCGGATAATAATACAGTTCATTTTTGGAACGATCCAGGAACCATTCTCCCGGAGCATCCAGCTCTTCAAAAATGTTTTCTACAAAGCGGTACTGGTTGTGCATGGGGGCCGGCCGGTTGTTTTGCCAGCCGCCGTTCAGCCGGAGGGTGCTGTCGGTTTTCTTTGCTTCAATGCGATAGTGAAACCCGCCCCATTCGTGTGCGTGCAGGGCGTGCACATAGCCTCCGGTGGGGTTTAGCCATTGCCGTACTTTTTCCGGGCTGATGGCATCGGCCGCCGTTCCGTGAAATACCCTTGCAGCGGTATCGTAATTGGGATAGCGCGCCAGTACCTGCAGCTGGTTATTTACATAAAGCTGTTCAAATACCAAACCCGGGGGTACGGATGTTTTAAGGATCCCGTTGCGAAAAGGCGTCCAATGGGGTTGTAACTTTTTGCCGGCGCTGATGTTCACCACTTCGTTTTTATAATTGGCAAGTGTAAGCGAGGTCGGCCGGAACTGGTTTGCCCGAAGCACCAGGGTTGTGTCGAGGTAATAGGTACCGCCCCTTAGAAAAATGCTCACAGCTCCCTTTCCGGATGCCGCGGCAGACAGGGCTTTCTGAAGCGTACGGAAGGGTGATCGCATGCTCCCGGCATTTTTATCGCTGCCCGCAGGGTCTGCAAAGAAAATTGTTTGGGCATAAAGCGCATGAAAGATCCCCGGCAGCACCAGGAGTAAAAGCAGGATCGTTTGTTTTCTTTTCATATGCACTCAAAGTTAAATGGCCAGTCCTGAACCGCAAAAATGAAAGGTTGACTAACGGGATTCCGGAATAATTAGTTGATCTTTGTGTTAAGATTGGCTTTAGCATTTGTTTGGAATTTAAAAAGGCTCTTATTATTGAAGGGATTTATTTATGGAAACATTGTATTTACTTGCCGGGTTGCTCATTGGTGGAGGTGCCGGGTACCTGGCGGCAAAAAGATGGATGGTACCCCGGTCTGCGGTGGAGACATTGCAGCAGCAGATCGGGTTGCTGGAACAGGCAAAAGCTTCCCGTCTGTCGCGGGAGGAAGTTCAACAGCACTATATTGCCCGCGAAGCAGGGGAGCTGCTGCAGGAGAACATCCGGGCGCTGCAGGAAGCGTTAAAAGATGAAAAATGGGCGGCACAGCACCGGCAGCAGGAATTGCTGAATCTGACCCGGGAATCTGAAAAAAAATTTCCCCGGTCAGAAGTGGAAGCGCGCGACGGGCAGATCCTGCAATTAAGTAATGAGCTTGTTGCCATGAAGGAAAAGGAAGATGCGCTGAAGGAGAAGGTGGACTTATTTGCAGCGGAGCTTGAGCAGCTGCACCGGTTTTCACAAGAGCGGTTTAAAACACTAGCCGCCGATGTACTGGAGGAAAAGAAGAAAACCTTTGTAGATGAAAATAAAAAAGAGCTGAATACCATCCTGGAACCGCTGAAGGCCAACCTGGACCAATTCCGGGAAAAAGTAGAAGCTACCCGCAAGGAAGATATACAGGAATTAACCTCGCTGAAAAAGGAAATTGAGCGTTTACAGCAATTGAATGTGCAGCTGGGCGATGATGCAAGGAACCTGGCCACCGCTTTAAAAGCAGAGGTGAAGATGCAGGGCAATTGGGGCGAAGACCGGCTCAATATGATCCTCGAAACTGAAGGGCTGCAGCAATACATCGATTATACACGGGAAGAAGTTTACAGGGACGCAGCGGAGGAAAATATCCGCCGTCCTGATTTTGTACTCAAATTGCCCAATGGCAAACACGTTGTTATCGACAGCAAGGTTTCATTAACGGCCTATGTTAACTACTTTAACGCAGCTGACCCCAAGATCAAACAGGAACAGCTCCGGCTGCATATCCGCAGTGTTACGGATCATATCGAAAAACTGGCAGATAAGAATTACCAATCTCTCGCCGGGCTCAATACACCAGACTATGTTTTCCTCTTCATGCCGGTAGAATCAGCACTTACACTGGCATTAAACCAGGCGCCCGACCTGTTTGGCCAGGCGCTGAAGCGAAAAATTGTGCTCATTACCCCAACAACCCTGGTGGCTACCTTAAAAGTGGTAAAACTGCTCTGGCAAAAGGAAAACCAGGTAAAGAATGTAGAGGAGATCTTCCGCCAATGCGGCGAACTGTATAATAAATTTGTACTTTTTCTGGAAGAGATGGAGCGGGTAGAGGGCGCATTAAGTCAGGCCTCCAAAGCCCATCGCGATGCTATGAATCACCTGAAGGAGGGCACAAAAAAAGGCAATACCATCATTGGCCGGTTTGAAAAAATCCGCAGTCTGGAAGCAAAGGTAAACAAACAGATCCCCGGCAAATACCTGGCGGAACTGGAAGTGTTGCCGGACGAAGAGCATCCTTCGGAGGCGATAGGCAATGGGGAGTAGTGAATAGTGAGTAGGCAATAGTCAATGGGTTTGCGGGGCAGGAAACAGCGTTTAGCTTTCAGTATTCAGTTATCAGATGATCATCAAGTAGTAAACGGTTCTAACGTGGAACTTTAAACATGAAATTTTGAACTTCACTCCATGTGCAACACCAATACCGGCACCTCGCTGCGCCAGGCAAGGTTCTTGGTGATGCTTTTGTGGAACAGGCCGGCAAGAAAACTCCGCATTTTATGGATGGAGATGATCAAGGATGCATTATCTTCCTTTGCAAGCGCCCGTACCGCCGTTGGCAGATCTTCCAGGTTGCTGGCCAGGTGTAGCCGGAAATGATAATCCTGCAACTCCAGTTGCAGTTCATCGGCCAGTTTGGATTCCCTTTCGTTCAACTGGCTTTTCATACAACGGTGTACCGCCGTTAC
This sequence comes from Niabella hirudinis, assembly GCF_051201075.1. Taxonomy (NCBI): domain Bacteria; kingdom Pseudomonadati; phylum Bacteroidota; class Chitinophagia; order Chitinophagales; family Chitinophagaceae; genus Niabella; species Niabella hirudinis. Next base: position 226,212 of record NZ_JBPEHJ010000004.1, on the reverse strand, counting down.
CCGTGCATTGAACCGCTCCAGGAACTTATGCAGCTTTATCCGGATAGATTTGCTGAGCGATTCCTTAAAATCGGATGCAAGCACAATATTATCCGGAATGGAAATAGGCGCATCCCGGGGCACAAGCAGCACCGGGTAGTGGATCTTATCTACCCCCCGTTGCACATTGTCGCCCACAAGGAAGGTCTCCAGTTCGTCCTTCGGTTTAAAACCCATAACTACCAGATCAATGTCTTCTTCATCGCACACCTGGTTTACAGCTGGTGCCAGCGCATCATTGATGACCAGCGTGATTAACTTTGCAGTGGGGGTCAGCAGGCTGTGGATCCGGTCTTTAAGTAATTGCAGCTCCTCTCTTCTTCCATCTTCCAGTGCATCGGCCTCCTGCATGTTTAATGCAAGAGAACCCGCTTCGCCCGAATCATAGAGGGGCACGCTTTCATAAGTATTCAGTATAAAAAACTGTGCTGCATTCAGCCGGTTGGCCAGGTTGCAGGCGTAATCCACTGCATGGCTGGCTGCGTCAGAAAAATCGGTAACCACCAAAAGCTTTTTCATAATCCGTTGTTTTGTCTGCTTAAATTTACAAAAAAGAAACGGTTTTTTTCAGAGTTCTGCTGAATAAAAGGGAATAGCACCAATTCACGGATCTGTGCAGGGCGGATGAATAAGTCTGAAAGATGGCCACAAAGACAAGAATGCATTAGCTGTTGTGTTCTGTTCAAGTAAAATAAACAAGAATTCCCTGCGCCGCCGGCGCTATTTGTGTGGATCGTTTTACGGATAAAAGAATCGTTTTATTCGTGCATTCGTGGCTTAGCCAATTTATGCGTGTGCCCTGCAGGTCTGTGGTGCCCGGCAACCGATTCCCTGCTTTGTCTTACATTTGCCAAAACCCGGCCGGGGGAACACCGGCAAGCAAAATGTGAAGTGTAATTATTACCCGTTTAATTTAAAATTCAGGCATCCTTTTACCATATCTAAAGGAACAAAAACGTACCAACCCACATTGATTGTGGAGTTGGAACATTTTGGTATAAAGGGATATGGCGAGGCGCCTGCGATCACCTATTACCATATATCTGTGGAGGATATGATTAAAGACCTGGAAGCAAAGAAAGGGATGATTGAACGCTTTGCTTTTACGGAGCCGGAGCGTTACTGGCATTTTCTGCATCATTTGTTGCCACAAAACCCGTTCCTGGTCTGTGCGCTGGATATGGCAGCCTGGGATCTGTGGGGAAAACTGTCCGGTAAGCCATTGTATGCGCTTTGGAAGGGCAACCCTGCCGATAGTCCGTTGACCGATTTTACGATTGGTATTGATACCCCCGGTAAAATGGCAGCTAAGCTGAAGGAACGCCCCTGGCCGGTATACAAGGTAAAAGTAGGTACCCCCGATGATCTGGAGGTTATTAAAGCCTTGCGGAATGTTACCGATGTACCTTTTAGGGTGGATGCCAATGCGGGCTGGGATCTGGATACGGCATTGGAGCTGATCCCTCAGCTGGAGGCACTGGGAGTCGAGTATGTGGAGCAGCCCCTGGCAAAGGATAACTGGGAAGATATGCGTGTTTTATATGAACGGTCCTCCCTGCCATTGTATGCGGATGAAGCCTGCGTTTTTGAACAGGATGTTGAAAAATGCGTGGGGCATTTTCATGGTATCAATATCAAGCTGACGAAATGCAGCGGCATTACACCTGCATTGCGGATGATAAAAGATGCAAAGAAAAAGAATCTCCGGATCATGATCGGCTGTATGAACGAAAGCACCATCGGATCCGCTGCTGTTGCACACCTGGCCCCGTTTATTGATCATGTAGATGTAGACGGCCCGTTGTTGCTGGAGGAAGATGTGGCAACCGGCCTGGGGTATGATTACGGAAAACTCATTTACAACAATCAACCAGGGCTGGGTGTTGCGTATAAAGGATTGTTCAAGGTTTAAGGTTTAAAGTTCAAGGTTTCAGGTTTGGTGCTAATTTTAAATATGAACCATTGACTATTGACTATTGACCATTCACTCATTTCCACATTTTCAAATTAATATGGCATATAAAAATCAACAGGAATTTATTGACGCAATTGAAAAAGCGGGAGAGCTGGTACGGATAAAAGAATACGTAAACCCAAAGCTGGAAATGGCGGAGATCACCGACCGCATGAGTAAAGAACCGGGTGGGGGAAAGGCTATTTTGTTTGAAAACACGGGTTATGATTTTCCGGTGCTGATGAACGCATACGGAAGCGAAAAACGGATGTGCCTGGCATTGGGTGTCAGCGAGCTGGACGATGTAGCCCGGGATATCGAAAACCTGTTCAAATTATTGTCGGCCCCCAAAGAGGGGATTATTGAAAAGCTGAAGCTGCTGCCCCGGCTTGGCGAATTTGCCTCCTGGATGCCGAAGGTCAAAAAGGGCAGGGGCGTCTGCCAGGAAGTAGTGTATATGGAAAAATCACTTTCTCAGGGAGGAGAATGGGGCGGGCCTCCGGATATTACAAAACTGCCGGTGATCACCTGCTGGCCGCAGGATGGCGGACCGTTTATTACCCTGCCCATTATTAATACAAAGGATCCCAACAATCATATCCGGAATGTGGGCATGTATCGCATGCAGGTATTTGGCCCGCAACTTACTGCCATGCATTGGCATAAGCACAAAGTATCGGCCAAACATTTTAACGAGTATAAGAAACTGAATAAAAAAATGCCCGTAGCCGTTGCACTGGGGGGCGATCCGGTATACGCCTATGCTGCCACGGCGCCATTGCCGGAAAATGTGGATGAATATATGCTGGCTGGCTTCCTGCGTAAGAAGAAAGTAGAGCTGGTTAAATGCATCAGTCAACCGGAAATAGAAGTGCCGGCCGATGCGGATTTTGTGATTGAAGGCTATGTGGATCCTAATGATGAAATGCTTTGGGAAGGCCCTTTTGGCGATCATACCGGTTATTATTCGCTGCCGGACTGGTACCCTAAATTTCATATCACCGCAATTACGCATAAGAAGAACCCGGTGTATCCCGCAACGATTGTGGGTATTCCGCCGCAGGAAGACGCATGGCTGGGCAAAGCCACGGAACGTATTTTTCTGGCGCCCATCAAAATGACCCTGGTACCGGAGATAGAGGATATGGAAATGCCGGTGGAAGGTGTTTTTCATAACCTGGTTATTACAAAGATCCACAAAGATTATGCAGGTCAGGGGCAAAAGGTGATGAATGCCATGTGGGGCGCCGGGCAAATGATGTTTAACAAGATCCTGGTACTGGTTTCGCAAACCGCAGATGGCAGCCCCATGAAGTTGAGCAATTATAAGGCCTGTGCCCGGGAGGTATTTAGGAACCTGAACCCTGCAACGGATGTGTCCTTCAGTCAGGGACCCATGGATGTGCTGGATCATAGTTGCAGCAAAATGGGCTTTGGCGGAAAGATGTGCATTGATGGTACGCTAAAGTTTGAGGAAGAAACGGCGGATGATTACCAGCCATTAACCCCGGAAACGGAGGTGGATTTTGCGGCCCTGCTTACCGGCCGTTTTCAGGAGATCTCTGGTGTGAATGATAGATTGCTGAAGGAGCAGATCCCCTGCCTGATCGTTTCTGTAAAAAAGAATCGTAAAGGGCATATAAAAGAGCTGCACCGGGCAATAGCTGCGCTGCCGGGCATGGAGCTGATCAAAATGATTCTGTATGTTGAGCATACGGTCAATGCATCGGACCTGGCGCTGGCGCTCTGGCGTTTTTGTAATAACCTGGATCCTGTGCGGGATCACCTGCTGGCGCCTACTGTAAAGGAAGGGTATCATTGTATGGGGCTGGATGGCACCATTAAAACAAAAGCATTTGATAATTTTCAGCGGGACTGGCCCAATATCATTGTTGCCGATGATGCAACGATTAAATCCGTGGATGAAAAATGGAATTTGCTGGAGATTGGCCCGTTCATTGCCTCGCCTTCTCTCAGATATAAGGACCAGATGTACGGGGAGGAAGCGGTGGCGCGGGTTTAAGGTTTCAGGTTTGACGTTTAATGTTTGACGTTGGCTCTGTTTTCATTCCTGAATTCAGATTACCTAAGGAGCGGTGTTCATTAAGGAGACTGATGGATCAATGTCGTTTCCTTAGCACTTGGATGGAGTGCCTGTAACATATCCCCGCTGGTGGGGGGAAGAGCTTGTTATTTCAACAATCAGCCACTAACGCAAGGGGGTGGATAATAAGCGGCGGATTTTTGTCCACCCCCCTTCAGATGCCGGCCGGCCCTTGTTATTCTTTTCTGTCCTCCGCCAACGGGGAATATTGTAGCTCTTTCTATTTCGTGTTATTTCAATGATATTCGCTATTAAACGGATGCACATCCGACGATGGCAAAGCATCAGGCATTTTATTATTTTCGGGAGATGTGTCCACACGATAGAATGCATGGGACACCGACTTTTATCCCGCTTTGCGCATGCACGCCAGGTTAAGAACAGGTCTGTTACCATGAAATGTAAAGGGTAAGCCTTTCACGCCAAAAAATCCCATCTTTTAATAGCAAACAGGCGCAGCGCGCCGCCGACCCTTATAACTATGAGCGCCCAAAACCTCCTATAGCCGCAGCGCGGCGGTCATTTCGTACGCCGGGCTTATACCAACTGCAATAATTACCGGTGCGCTGCACCTTTATTGCCCGTATTGTTGCTTACTAACAGGATCAGCGCTGCGCTGCAGCTCCCCGGGGGCAAAATCAACTTGACGCGCATGATGCGCCAAACCCAATACTCTTCCCGGTTTTACGTCTTCGGGGCTCAACATCTGGGCTACATTTTATTCCGATGGCGATATTTTTAGGAATAAAGCAATATTATATTTGTGCGGTAATAATGATTTTGACTGGAAGCATTTTCATTTTAATAAATACATCAAGCAATAATCCCGTACTACAAAGAATTCAAGCCGTAATTTGTGGGTTTTCTTTATGGTTAACTGTCTTTACGTCAATAGCAGATATTGAAAAAATACTAAAAAATAACAACTACAGCTAACAGTGGCAAAATACGGGAATAAGAGCAAAAGATTGAGGCAATGTACCGATGGTGCCCATCACAAATCAAGCTGTTTTCGACTTTTATCCCCGAGAACTTTATGCCAGCAGACATTTTTTTTGAATATCCTATTTATGACTGGCAGACACAATCTTGTATGTGTAGGGCATAAAGCCCTGCTCGTTGTACGCTACCATTCAACACACCTCAAATTTGGAAATTATACCAATACTTGGTATTCTTGATAAAACATACGACAATGGCAAAAAACACTTCAATTTTATTAGGCGACTATTTTGAAAATTTTATTAGTTCACAAATTCAAAGCGGACGTTTTTCTTCAGCCAGTGAAGTTGTTAGGACTGCTTTACGACTTTTTGAACAAGAAGAAAATAAAAGAAATGAATTGATTAAAGAACCCAAAAAAGGAGAAAAGTCGGGCTTTGTTCAGAAATTTGACCGTAAGAAATTCGTTACAAATCTTCACGGCAAATATTTACCTAAATGAGTTATAAAATTAGTGTTAAAGCATCGGAGGATATTGAAAATATTTGGCTATACACTTTTGAAAACGGGTCTCTTGAACAAGCCGACAGATATGTCAATCTCCTCATTGACGAGATTGAATATTTGGCCAACAATCCAAATTCAGGAATAGATTTTAATCATATCAGGAAAAATTATCGCTGCTCAAAAGTAAAGTCCCATTTGATTTTTTATAAACTTACCGAAAAGCAGGACATTGAAATTATTAGGGTTTTACACCAAAGAATGGAAATCGAAAACCGATTACAAGAATAAGTAAGGCGGCCTACAACATTGGCATTCCCAATAGTTGGGCTTGACATTGGAGCAATCAGCAACGGTAATTCTATTGTACTGTATTTGAGGCCCGTGCTTCGGCTGAAAGTTAGTGCATATAATCCGCCACTTCACAAAGCCCTGGCCCGTTATTGACGACCCCAACCGACCACCGTGCGGACATCAACTGACTGACAAAACTAAAGACCAAACTCACTCACCACCCCGGCAATTTTTTTTGAACAAGTCCTGAAAGAAAGACTTGTCTAAAAGATTTTTTTGTCTTTTTTATATTAAGTTAGGATAACTAACTATATTTATATCGGCAATAATGTCATATAACAATTAAACAATTTAAAGAAATGACAAAATCAGTTTTTTATCACGCAGGTTGTCCTGTTTGCGTAAGTGCAGAACAAGACATCATTAATCTTATCGGTGCGGACAATGTGGAGGTAGTTCACATTGGAGAAATGCGAAACAGAATTGACGAAGCAGAAAAAGCAGGTGTAAAATCTGTTCCCGCTTTGGTTACACCAAGCGGAAATGTGTTGCACATCAACTTTGGCGCTTCTATGGCTGACGTAAAAGGGTGAAAAATTTGCCCCGCATTGTTAGGACAACTACCTTTGTGGGGCATTTTTATCATTGCAAACAATTAAAACGAAATCGTCAATCTTATTTTTTGAAATAAAATTACATTGGGAAGATGAAGTCAGACAAAAAGATTATTTCGTTTATGAAGTGGGAAATTGTAAATAATGGATAAATCAGATTTTGACTTAGCTCATCAAAACCGAAGCACCGAAAGTAAAATTGTGGCTTCGCTTGAACGGATTGCGCAGGCTTTCCGGGTATTGCTTTGGCAGGAAAGCAAGGAGTTTTCTTTAAGTCCTATTCAGGTTCAGGTATTGATTTTTTTGCTTCATCACAGCGAGGAAAAAAGAAAGGTAAGCTATTTGGCAGACGAGTTTAATATGACCAAAGCTACAATTAGCGACACGATTAAAACATTGGAAAGAAAAAATCTGATAAGCAAAGAATATGAGCAACACGACACAAGAAGCTATATGATTAACCTGACTAAAAAGGGCAATGACATAGCGAATAAAACATCTTTTTTTACCAAAGAAATCCACAGGCCTATTGATAAATTACATCAGGGCGATAAAGAAAATTTGCTTTTGAGTTTACTCAATATTATTCGGCACCTAAACAGGTCGGAAGTAATTACCATTCAAAGAATGTGTATGTCGTGTGTTTATTATCAATCATCAGACAAAGGGCAAAAGCATTTTTGTAAATTGCTTAATCAAAATTTACATACCGCTGATTTGCGAATTGATTGTCCCGAACACGAATTGAAAGTATGAATGAAGTTTTACACAGCCTTTCTTTGATTAAAGAACGGGTAAATAATACTTGCAAAATCTATCACCCAACACACGGTCCGTTGAACCAACATTGCTTACTGTAATGAGTGCTCCCGTGTCGAGATAAAAAAAACCATATCTTTACGACTGATAAAAACTTAAACCAGGAGAAAAATAGAAGCGGTTTTTTATTTGATACTTTGCCAACACCCGGCTCGTTGGTAGCAATTTTAAAACGACACATCAAAACATGCAATTCAGAATTTTATTAACCTTACTCCTGATCGGCAACTTGTCTTTCGGACAGACAGATAAACATATCAAAGTTTCAGGAACAAAATGTAGTATTATTCCACCAGGCGGATTTGTTGCGGCTAAGGCTTTTAGTGGCTTTCAAAGTTCTGAAACCGGTGCTTCCATTATGATTAATGAACTTCCTGCGCCTTATCAGCAACTTGTTGACGGATTTACTGCAGAAGCGTTAAAGATACGTGGAATGACGCTTATCAGCAAACAAACTATTGACTTAAACAACTCCAAAGCTGCTTTAGTTAAAGTGTCGCAACCAGCTAACGGCAGCACCTATTTGAAACAAATCTTAATCTTTGGTGACTCAAAGGGAACCGTTTTGGTTAACGGGATTTATCCGGAGAATTCAAAAGTTATTGAACCCCAAATTAGAGTGGCTTTACTTTCCACAGTCTATAACAAATCCCAAAATGAGAAACCTCTAAAGGCTGCACCGTTTGCAATTGACACCAAGGACACGGATTTTAAACTAATTAAGTATATGTCTGGCAGTTTGCTTTATTCAACTGATGGGAAAATTCCCACAGAAAAGCCGACTTTGATTGTGGGTAACGCAATTGCAAATGTTTCAATACAAAACCAAAGGAGATATTCAGAAGAACGACTTAAAAAACTCCCGGGAGGAGAACAAAACAATATTAGGGAAATCAAAGAAATTACTGTTGACAATTTAAAAGGTTATGAAATTGTAGCTGACGGAAAAACAAAAGACAGCAAAGCTGAATTGGTATATCAAGTAATGTTATTTAACGAAAGTGGCGATTACTATATTATTGTTGGACAAACAGCGGAGGAGTTTGATAAATATTTGGAGAGCTTTAAGAAAGTGACAAAAACCTTCAGGCGTAAGTGACAAAACTGCGCACCAATAACTACAAAACCCTGCAATATTTCCCCGAACATTTACTGAACAAAAAAATGAAAAAAATTTGTGTAGTTAAATAACTACGTTTATATTTGTAGTCAAATGACTTCATAATGAAAACGAGAAGAGACGTATTCCAGGCAATAGCTGACCCGACAAGGAGGGCCATTTTATTGTTGATTGCTTCGCAAGCGATGACAGCCGGCGCTATCGCCTCGAACTTTGACACTGCACGACCAACTGTTTCAAAGCATTTACAAATACTGACAGCGTGTGAATTACTTAGACAAGAACAAAGCGGAAGGGAAATTTACTATCACTTAAATCCTCAAAAAATGAAAGAAGTAGCCTACTTTTTAGAACCATTCCGTAAAATGTGGGATGATCGATTTGACAAATTAGAATCTGTAATGAAAAAATTTAAAGCAAAATAAAAATGGAACAAAAAACAAAGATCAATGCCGAGGAAGGCAAGCAGGAATTAACCATAACAAGGGAATTCGATTTACCTGTGGAACTTCTTTTTAAAGCCTATCAGGAACCTGAACTTGTTGAACAATGGATGGGAACAAAGGTGATAAAACTTGAAAGTAAAAATCATGGAAGTTACCGGTTTGAAACTTCATATAATGGCAACGTTGTATTTAAGGCAAATGGAACCATTCACGAATTTGTTCCTAACCAAAAAATCATTAGAACATTTGAAATGGAAAATGCACCTATTGGTGTTCAACTTGAATTTTTGGAATTTGAAAAGATCACCGACAGTGCAAGCAAACTGACTATTCAAATAATTTATAAATCGGAGCGGCACAGGGCAGAACAACTAAAACTACCTTTTGCTACCGGGCTAAATATGGCACACGACAGACTGCAGGAAATAATAGCCAATATAAAATAATGTAAAATGACAAAAAGAAACAAAATAATTTATTGGATAGCAACCATTTGGTTGTGTTTGGGTATGGTATCTACTGCCGTTATACAGCTATTCAGAATACCGGCTGGTGGACCGGGTACCGAAGAAAACCTAATACATTTAGGGTATCCGGCTTACATTCTTACCCTACTTGGAATATGGAAAATACTGGGTGTTATTGCCTTTCTCATTCCAAAATTTCCATTAGTGAAAGAATGGGCTTATGCAGGAATCTTCTTCACCGTAACCGGAGCATTGTATTCCCACATTGCATCGGGCGATACTTTTAAATTGATGATTCCTTCTTTACTGTATCTTGTTCTGATTGCTATTTCCTGGTATTTCCGGCCTTCAGACAGAAAGACTATCCCTGATAACAAATAAATAATAATAACAATATGGCTATGATAATAGATTTTAAAAACGTGACTACAACAGGCTTGGAACCCTCTCCTGTTGCAGAGGCCCTTGCCGGTTTGCGTGCAAACGAAGCTCGATATTTTTCGAATAAATACAACACTGAATTTACTGTTACACCAGCTGGTGAAAGCATGGATACCATCGCTTGGGTTCATAAAATATTAAAGGAAGAACGAGGAATTGTAATAGAGTCGAAACCCCTGGAAACAGCAATATTGCTGGTTGAAAATATAAAATGGGTGTTCGTTTTTTACAAAAACGGCCTTGGAATTAATGTTTTATACCCACTTGATAATCCGAAAAAAAGAGCTGTAGGATTTAAACTATCTGAAGGAATGGAGATTCCAAAATCGTTAGAAAAATTTAAGTTTGCCAGACAAAAATCTAAATTGGCGGGAACTATTCGTGGTTCATTCTTTGTCATAAAAGGGGAATATGAAGGACAATAAAAGCAATCAATCAATCATGGTTATACCAGGTCGCAAACAATGCTGATTGCATTTCACTCTTTTAACAAGCCGATTAGTGCCCGGGTTTCGGTTTCAAAGGCTTCCGCTTCTTTTAATTGCTCATTGATAAACGGGTTGTCTTTTAGCCTGCCTACAACAGCTTCCATCTCGGCTGTAGAATCATAAACCATTTTCCGGAAAGGATTGTCATAGTCCTTGGCTTTGGAAGCATAAACGGATTGCGCCATCCATTGTTTCATATCAACGGCATTAAGCAGCAGCTCCCGGAGTAATGGGAGGGTTACCGTATCTGGCTGAAAATTTGCGGTTTCCATCAGTGCTGCCAGACCATGCTGTAGTTTTTGATCCGGGTACAACAGTGCTTGCTGTTCATAAAATGCATGCACCTGCTGCCATCCCTGCTCCAGCTTTCGGCTTTTGATGTCCCGGATCAATGCATTGATATTTTCTTCCGGGATCAGCTGCCCGCCTGCATTTAACCAGTTTGATCTGCTTCCGGCCTCCGCAAAAAGCCGGCCCAGGGAATGGATGCTTTTGTCGTTGCTCTTTTGCAGGTACCCGATCAGCAGCCGGGTGCCATAATAGGCAATCATTTTTTTGTAAAGGAGATAGCCTTCCTGCACTTTGATAAGGTGCACAGGGCGACCCGAATTTTCGAGGCCCGTTGCCTGTATTTCCAGCTGCTTTAAAACCGGTGCATCACTTTCCAGGAGCTCTTTCCCTTTTTGTTCATACTCCTTACTGCCGCCAATGAGCTGGTGCTTTTGATAAAAGGCCTGCCCGGTAAACCGGCACAGTAGCTGCTGGGCCACAAACATTTCGTTGACCGTATCCGGTGCCAGGAAATCATATTCCAGCAACTGCGCTTTTTCCCTGCGCCGGTCCCGGTCGGCAAACTTGCGCTCGTTCCGCAGGATTGCGTACATATTGTATTGAAACCAGTAGCCCGGCATAACCAGGAGGCGGTCGTTGTGCACATCATTGCTTACCAGGCAAAACGGCATGGGTATATTGAGCTCGGCAGGATAATCGCCCTTGGCGATCATGGTAAAGGAGGCAAATTTGGAATTGTGTTTAAGACTTACACAGAGTCCCGGCCAAAAACCGCGTCCGGCCTGGAGCTCCCCGTCTGCAGCTCTTGAATTGTGATTGGAGCCGATAGTAGCGCCTGCGGCAATATTGCTTTGTCCCATTACCAGGGAAGCGCATAAAAATGAATTATTGTGGTGCTGTTCATGCGCCGGAAACAGCAGGGTGTTCAGTACCTCGCAACAGGAGATGGTGGCGTTTTCGCCCAGGTAAGAGTTGATGAGCCGGGCTCCGTATTTTAATTGTGAGAAGGGCGCCAGGATAAAACGCACGGCTTTTACGCCATAAAACGCACGGCTGCCCGCGCCCATAATACCGTTTACCATTTCGCAGCCCTCGCCGATCTGTGATTTGGCGTTTTCATTGGAGTTAATGGTAAGGTTCTTTAATTTATTGGCGCCCTTGATATACGCATCGCTGCCTATTTTTACATCTTTTATGATATGGGTATTTTTAATAACGGTTCTTTTGCCAACGGTTCCATAGGTTCCCCTGAATGTGCCAAACTGCCGGTCGGTAAATGCTTTAAAGGCCTCCTGTAGTGACTCACTGGCCCGGTATTTTGACCACAGCCAGGCATCACCGGGCAGCATCCCGTCAAAAGGAATCACTTTGCGGCCGGCATTTTCGTTGCAGATCTCCAGCCATATCCGTACGTCCTCCGGCTCTCCGTCTTTAACAATGCCGTTACCGAATTTGCTGTGGGAGGTACAGGACATTTCGTTAACATTGATCAGGATGGCCTCGTCTTCGATAATATAGTGACTCAGTAGGCGCACATTATTAATGGCTACATTGTTTCCGATATCACAGCTTACGATCAGGCTGCGGTAAAGGCCTACAGGAGTGCGCAGCTGGCTGAACTCTAAAAAATAAGGTTCCAGCCGGCCAATGCGCACCAACCCAAAAAAAGTGCATTCTTCAATAAGCAGGATATCGATCCCATCCCTGACGAGCACCTGCGACCAATTGTCGGACCGGTTGCCGTTCGATTTGAGAATGGCAATTTCCTGTTTGGTGAGCTGCCGGTAATCGGTAGCAGGGTTCTGCTGAAAACGGATATAAAATTCATCCTTGCCCTCCGGTAAAAATTCAGTAGGAATAAAATTATAACCCAGATTTTCTACCGGGTGCTTTTTGATCTGGTTCATTTTAGATGTTGGATATTAGACTTTAGAGGCTAGATGTTAGACATTAGAAGGGATGGAATATGATCTGTTCCAGGTTTCATGTTTAAAGTTTCAGTTGCGTCTCCGGCAGCAATATCCAGGATTGAAAGTCAGACATCAAGCATCAAACGGAATCCAACCTGAAACATTGAACCTGAAACAAAAAAAATCATTCAACGGTGACGCTCTTCGCCAGGTTTCGCGGCTGGTCTACATTACAATCCCTGGCAACGCCCATATAATAGGAGAGGAGCTGGAGCGGAACCACGGCGAGCATGGGGGCTACGATCTCATCTGCCTCGGGAATACTGATAAAATCATCACAAAGGGCGCTGGCGGTTTCATCGCCTTCGGTAGTGATGCCGATCACTTTTCCTTTCCGGGCTTTAATCTCCTGCATATTGCTGATGATCTTTTCATGGAAGGCATCCCTGCTGGCAATGAAGACCACCGGAAGCGCATCGTCAACGAGGGCAATGGGGCCATGTTTCATTTCTGCAGCGGGGTAGCCTTCGGCGTGGATATAGGAGATCTCTTTTAATTTTAGAGCGCCCTCCAGTGCAACGGGGAAATTATAACCCCGGCCCAGGTAAAGAAAATCGCGGGCGTCTTTATATTTTGCTGCTATTGTCTTTATTTTTTCGTGATGATTCAGGATCCACGCTACTTTTTCGGGTATGGCATCCAGCTCCAGCAATAGTTTTTTATACCGGTTTTCGTCAATGCTGCCCTTGATATAGGCGATCTTGAGGGCCATCATGGTGAGTACCACCAGTTGGGCCGTAAAAGCCTTGGTTGAAGCTACGCCAATCTCCGGGCCGGCATGCGTATAGGCTCCGCCATGGCTGATTCTGGCAATGGAAGAACCCACCACGTTTACCACACCCAGGATGATGGCGCCCTTCTCCTTTGCCTTTTCAATGGCCACCAGGGTGTCTGCTGTTTCGCCGCTCTGGCTCACAGCCAGGATCACATCCCCTTTATTGATAACGGGGTTCCGGTAACGGAATTCGGAGGCATATTCTACCTCTACATTAATGCGGCAGAGCTCCTCAAAAATGTATTCGGCTACCAGGCCCGCATGCCAGCTGGTGCCACAGGCAATGATGATGATCCGGTTGGCATTAATGATCTGTTCCGCATATTGCTGAATACCGGCCATAGTGATGGTTCCGCTCGCGGAATGAAGTCGTCCGCGCATGCAATCGAAAATGGTCTGGGGCTGTTCAAAGATTTCTTTTAGCATAAAATGATCAAATCCCCCTTTTTCAATTGCGGCCAGCTCCAGGTCCAGTTTTTGAACATAGGGCGTAATGCTTTCATTACCCAGGTTTTTGAGGATAAGCTGGTCGGGTTTTACAATGGCCAGCTCATAATCATTGATATAAACCACCTCCCTGGTATATTCCAGCATGGGGGAGGCATCGGATCCCAGGAAGTGCTCATTCCTGCCAACCCCGATCACCAGCGGGCTTCCTTTTCGTGCCGCAATAATAGTGTCTGGGTTATCGGCTTCAATAAGCAGAATTACATAGGCGCCGGTGACCCGTTTAAGCGCAACGCGCACGGCCTCTTCAAGCGAGCAGTCGTTCTGCTGCCGGATCTCATCAATAAAATAGAGCAGGACCTCGGTATCGGTATCGCTCGAAAACGTGTAGCCTTTTTTTATAAGCTCGTTTTTCAGTTGGGCATAATTTTCAATGATGCCATTGTGGATCATGGCAATAGCGCCGCTTTTAGTGAGGTGCGGATGCGCATTCCTGTCGCTGGGTTCCCCATGGGTAGCCCAACGTGTATGCCCGATGCCGGTTGTACCCACTACATTTTTGGTTCCGATGGCCGCTTCAAGGTCTGCTACCTTTCCCTTTTTCTTGTAGATCCTGAGTTGATCTTTATCTAATAATGCTACTCCTGCACTATCGTAGCCCCGGTATTCAAGTCGCTTTAGCCCTTTGATGATAATGGGGTAAGCCTCCCGGGTACCGGTATAACCAACAATTCCGCACATGATATTGAGTGTTTTTGTTTAAGAAAGCGAAAATAAACAAAAATATGCGCAATCGATTGCGCAGGTTTATTAAAATATTGTTTAAAGAAGTGTGCCCTTTAATACCAGATAGGCTACTGAGAAGTAAATGATAATGCCGGTTACGTCTACCAGCGTGGCCACAAAGGGCGCGGAGGAAGTGGCAGGGTCCAGCTTCAGTCGTTTTAAAACAATGGGGAGCATAGAACCGATCAGGCTTCCCCACAGAACAATGCCGATAAGGGTAAAAAAAATGGTGATCCCCACAAGCAGCCAGTGCGGACCGTAGTCATAAAGGTGCAATTGCTGCCACATCATGATCCGCAGCAGTCCGATGGTGCCAAGCGTGAGGCCCAGCATCGCCCCGGAAAACAGCTCGCGGCGCATAACCCTCCACCAGTCGGCAATGGTTACCTCGCCCAGGGTCATAGCCTGTATAATAAGGGTGGAGGCCTGGGAGCCGCTGTTACCGCCGCTGCTCATGATCAGCGGAACAAAAAGGGCCAGCAGGGTTGCTTTTTCGATCTCCACTTCGAAGAACTGCATGGCAGTAGCGGTGAGCATTTCGCTGAGAAAGAGGATGATGAGCCAGCCCACGCGTTTCTTATACAGTTTAAAAATGGCAATATCCAGGTAGGGTTCTTCAAATGCCTGGGTACCCCCCATTTTCTGCATATCCTCACTGTACTCTTCTGTAGCCACCCACAGTACGTCATCGATGGTTACGATGCCCAGCAGTTTATTGCTCTGGCTGACAACCGGCAGCGCGATCCGGTTGTTCATTTTGAAGATCTCGCTGGCCGTTTCCTGGTCATCGTAGGCATTTAAGGAAATGACCCGGCGTTCGTCCATCAACTCAGATACCAGGGTATCGGAAGGGTTTAAAATAAATTCGCCGATGCGGATATCGTCCAGCAGTTCGCCCTTATGATTGATAACGTAGATGACATTGATGGCATCGCTGTTTTTGCCATACTTGCGGATAATATCAAAAACTTCGGCAATGGTATTATAAGGGTATACATAGACATAGTCGGGGTTCATCAAACGCCCGATGCTGTTTTCCGGGTATCCCAGCAGGGAAAGGGTGATCTTCCGCTCCTGGGGGTCCAGTAATTTGATCAGCTCCCGGACCCCGTTGGAGGGCAGTTCCTCCAGGAAATCGGTACGGTCATCCGCGGGCAGATCGTTTAACAGCTCTGCTGCCTTGTTGGGCGGCAGTTTATGAATGATGTCTTTCTGATTGCTTGTTTCCAATAGTTTAAAAACGCTGGCAGCCCGGTGTACCGACATGTTTGCAATGATCTGACTGTCGTACTCCGTCATTTCGTAGATGAGATCCACTACATCGGTAATATTCCGGGCATCCAAAAATTTTTTGATTTCCAGCTTGTCTTCCGATGCAATGACTTCTTTAAAAGACTCTACCAATGTTTTATCTTCTTCTTCAAAAGACATGCGTCAAACGTACATAAAATTTTTCATTCCTTATTCAACCGGTTAAACGAAAAGTTTCAAAACGCCCTGTTTCTTTTAATGCCTGTAGCCGGCGGTTTTTTGGAAGAAATGCGGGAACTTCGTTTATTTTGCAAACGGAGCCGCAGGCGATGCGTCGCTGGTATTATTTTTTGATTAAATATTCTAAAGGGAACAACGTGATTGCACCTGGTTTATTTATTGCCGGAACGGAGAAAATGGGGAAGGGCGTGTTTACAAGCGTTGCGATTACGGCGGGGTCCGTTATTGAGATCGCCCCGGTGATCGTAATGTCGGAAAAGGAGCGGAAGCTGCTGGACCAAACGCTTTTACACGACTATATTTTTGAGTGGGGTGTCGCCGGGCAATGCGCCATGGCCCTGGGATGGGTGCCGGTTTATAATCATTCCTATACGGCCAACTGCGACTATGAAATGGACTATTCCACCAACTCCATAGCCATACAAACGGTGAGAGACATCGGGTCGGGAGAGGAGTTGTTTATCAACTACGGGGGCAGTTGGGATGAGCAGAAACCGGTGTGGTTTGACACGAAGTAGGCCTTGTTTCAGGTTTAACGTTTAAAGTTTCAGGTTAGATTACCTTTCATGTTTGATGATCATACTGAAAACTGATAACTTTTTTGAAACTGCGTTTATTGCTTTGGTATTGATGCCGAATGCTAAGAGCACGAGCCTGATCCAACCTGGAACATTGAACCTTAAACGTGAAATTTTCCTGCGATAGCAGGAGCTATTCAAAATAGATCCGTACCGTTTGGTAAAGCAACTGGTTCTGCATGATATTGGAAGATTGGCTGGCCTTGTCGGAAAACCCCTTTAGCCCAAACAGGCCGGCGGCATTTCCTTTGTTAATGGCAATTTCCAGATAGCCGGCACTGTTAAAGAGGGCCAGTTTATCACCTTCCCGTACATCTGCATAAGATTCACTGATACGGTCAATCACCTCGTCTCGTTTAAATACGATCTTAAAGCCGCGGCCATTGCGCTGTTGCTCAAACTGTTCCCGTGTGATGTTTACAATGACGTTCTCAAAATTATCAATAAAGATGATCTGCCCTTCAATATAACTGCTGTCAACCAACGGTTGCAATGGGTTTTTTTCCCTGAAACTGAAATCGGGGATCCCTATTTTTTGTATGGATTCGCCGTTTACCAGGCGCTCCACCGTTTTGGCCATCACCTCCGTAACGTAGAGGGTGTTTTTAACGGCGCTCCGGCTAAGGGGGACGCCGATGATGATGTCCGGTTTTTCTTCCAGGATCATGCTCAGCAACCCATTGTCGGCGCAAATAATGTACTGGTTCTTGTGGAATGCGACCAGCAGGTTCTCCGGCCGGGTACCAAAAAGGTTTACCAGTATCAGGTGAAAGGTAAATTCCGGGAAATTTTTAAAAGCGCCGCGGCAAACATAGGAAGCCTGCGGGAAATTGAAGGGTGTAATATTGTGTGATATGTCTACCAGCTGCAGATCGGCATTTACTTGTAACAATTGAGCTTTTACGGCCCCCACTAAATAATCCTGGTATCCGATATCAGATGTTAATGTTACAAAGTTCATTTCCTGTTCAGTAGATTCACTTATTTAATATTTCGGGCATATCCTGCAAAGTAAACAACCATTTGTTACTTTATCAACTCTTTGTTTTTAAAGTAAAACTTGTGAACCAGCTTATCGGCAAGCGATGGGAAAAATTTATTCAAAAAGACGGTTTCTTTTCCGGTGGTGGTCATCACAATGCTGCGTTTTTTTTGTTTAATGGCTTTGAGTATTCTTAAGGCAACGGTTTCAGCCGTCATCATCTTGCCTTCATCCATGGGATTTTCTTTTTGTTTTTCTCCTTTATCATTTAGCGCATTATCGCGGATGCCGGAAGCGGTAAAACCGGGGCTTACCCACATTACATGCACCTGGTCATCGCGGAGCTCCGTCATCAGGCATTCCAGGAAGCCCTGCAGGGCAAATTTGCTGGACGAGTAGCCGGTTCTTCCCGGCAATCCTCTGTACCCTGCAATGGATGAGATGCCCACAATGGCGCCCTTGCTTTGAACCAGCCAGGGAAGCGCAAATTTGGTGCAGTAAACGGCGCCATAGAAATTAATGTCCATCAGCTTTTTTATCACCGCCACATCCAGGTCCTTAAAAAGCCCGCGCATGCTGATACCCGCATTATTAATAAGAACATCAATACGCCCAAAAACTTCAACCGTTGATTGAATAAAGCGCTGGCATTCTGCTTCGATGCTCACATCTGCAACAAGGGTATGCAAAAAAGATGAAGGGTGTGCCGCCTGCAGGGCATATAGCCTGTCATGATTACGGCCACAGGTGGCTACTTTTGCTCCAAAGCCAAGCAGCACATCCACCAGGGCACGGCCGATACCGTCCGTTCCCCCCGTAATCACCACCACCTTATCTTTGTAATATTCGTTCATGCGGCTGTTTGAAATATTTCAACAAACCTACTTATAAAATATTAAAAAATAACTTTTAATGCCGGGTATATGCTGAAGAAAATACAGCTGGCGATCCTTTTGGGATGGGCGGCAGCAACGGGTTATGGCCAGTCATGGGTGCGCATCAATCAATTGGGGTATATTGAAAACGATGTGAAAGTAGCCGTGCTGGTTTCTAAAGAATTTATTAGCTGCGGGCAGTTTTCTGTTATGGATGCGGCTACACACCAGGCCGTTTTTACCAGCCGGCAGGTGCAGACATTCCCTGCCTATGCAGCTTTTAAGCAAGGCTTCCGCTTAAATTTTACGGCCTTTAAAAAGCCGGGCCGGTATTATATAAAAGCAGGTAAGGTCCTTTCGCCGGTTTTTGAGATCAACACCAGCATCTACGATGGTACCGCAGATTTTATTCTCCGGTACATGCGGCAGCAACGTTCAAAGTTTAATCCGTTTTTGAACGATAGTTGCCATACTTCGGATGGGTTTATCGTGTACCATAAAGATCAGCGAAAAGATTCCACGCGTATTGATGTGGCAGGAGGGTGGCACGATGCATCTGATTACCTCCAATACCTGCCCACATCCGCTAACGCTACTTTTCAAATGCTGTTTGCTTATATGATGAACCCGGGAAGCTTTGGCGATGCTTATGACGCCGGTGGAAAAAAGGGGGGTAACGGGATCCCCGATATCCTGGATGAAGCAAGATGGGGGCTTGAATGGATGGTGAAAATGAACCCGGGAAAAGAGGAGTACTATAATCAGATTGCAGACGACCGGGATCACCGTGGTATGCGGCTGCCCAACGAGGATACGGTGCATTATGGCGCTGGCATGGGTTTGAGCCGGCCGGTTTATTTTATCTCCGGTAAACCGCAGGGGCCAAAGTACCAGAACCGGACCCGGGGTGTGGCCTCCAGTGCGGGTAAATTTGCATCGGCTTTTGCCCTGGGGGCAAAGATCCTGAAAGGGTATGATCCTGCTTTTGCAAAACAGCTGGCTGGAAAAGCAAAGGAGGCCTATGCATTTGGGAAAAAGTATCCCGGCAATAACCAAACCATCCCTTTTGGCGCCCCGTATTTTTATGAAGAAGACAATTATGTAGATGATATGGAGCTGGCGGCCCTTGCGCTTTACGAAACAGACCGGCAACCAGGCTATCTAAAGGAGGCGCTGGATTTTGCCCGCCGGGAGCCGGTTACGCCCTGGATGGGTGCAGACACGGCGCGGCATTACCAATGGTATCCTTTTGTAAACCTGGGGCATTATTTGGGAGCCCGGCAAACGGCGGATGCGAAAGAATACCTTTCTTTTATGAAAACAGGTATTGAGCGGGTACGGCAGCGGGGGGCAAACAATCCTTTTTTAATGGGGGTGCCTTTTATATGGTGTTCCAATAATCTTACCGTGGCGCTCCTAACACAGATCAGTCTGTACAAAGAAGCCAGCGGCGATCATCAGTATGATGAGCTGGAGGCCGCGCTGCGCGACTGGCTGTTCGGCTGCAATCCCTGGGGCACCAGCATGATCTGCGATCTGCCGGAAAAAGGGGTGGCCCCAAAGGATCCGCATTCGGCATTTACCCATTTGCACGGCCACAAAATTTCGGGTGGACTGGTAGACGGTCCTATCTATGGAAGCATCTGGGATAAACTGATTGGTATTAAATTATATAAGCCGGATGTGTTTGCGGAATTCCAGTCGCCCCTTGTCATTTATCATGATGATTATGGCGACTATTCCAGTAATGAGCCCACCATGGACGGTACCGCAAGCCTGAGTTATTATCTTTCGAAGATGCAGGCGGCCGCTCATAAATCAACGAAGCCGCTTACCGATAGTGAAGGTGCTGTTATTGGCCTTCCCGGCCGTAAAGTATACCTGATTTTTTCGGCGCACGATAAAGGAGAAGGTGGGGCTTATATTCATAAGGTATTGAATCAATACCATGTAAAAGCCAGTTTCTTTTTTACGGGAGATTTTTTGCGTACTCCCGGGTTCAGGCCCCTGGTGTTGCTATTAAAAAAGGAGGGGCATTATATAGCGGCTCATTCCGACAAGCACTTATTGTATAATGATTGGGACAGGCGGGACTCCCTGTTGGTAACAAAGGAACAATTTAAAAACGACCTTGAGGCTGCGTACAAAACGCTCAGCGGGATGGGCATAAAAAAGGGCCAATGGTTTTTGCCACCTTATGAATGGTATAATAAAACGATTGTGCAATGGGCCAGGGAGATGGGGTTGACGGTGATCAATTTTACACCGGGTACCGGCACCAATGCCGATTATACCTGGCCGGGTCAACCCAATTATAAAAGCAGTGCACAGCTACTGGACCGGCTGAAAAAAGTAGCGGAAGAAAAAGGACTGGATGGGAGCATCCTGCTGATTCACTATGG
Source organism: Niabella hirudinis (assembly GCF_051201075.1). NCBI lineage: Bacteria > Pseudomonadati > Bacteroidota > Chitinophagia > Chitinophagales > Chitinophagaceae > Niabella > Niabella hirudinis. The sequence continues at coordinate 205,383 of NZ_JBPEHJ010000004.1, read as the reverse complement.
AACCGATGAGCGGCGAAAAGATAAATTTTATAAACAGCTGGGCGCGATTATTTCATTGTTACGGTCAGAAGGATATGAGCCCGACCGGCTTCCCGGGTAATTTTATACGCTTGCTGTGGAATATTTTACACCCGGGACTTAATTCCTGTAGTACAATAAAACATAAAAAAAGCTTCAACGAAAGTTGAAGCTTTTTCTGTGATCCCGCTGGGACTCGAACCCAGGGCCCATACATTAAAAGTGTATTGCTCTACCAACTGAGCTACGGAATCAATCCTGTTCTTGTTTGGGAGTGCAAAAATAAGGGAATCAGTTTATTGCTCCAAAAAAAAATCAAGGAATCTTAAAATATTTTTCCTTTTTTACCGCCTTGGCGACACTCAGGTGGCAGGGGCCTGTTTATACAGCTTTATCATAAGAACGGGGTGGGGGCGGCATTATATTTGGCCTGAAGTAAAGGGATATTTGGGAAGCCGGGCGGCATCCACATTTTTAACATTGAAATCGTTTAGCATGAGAAATCTATTGTGGTTGATAGCTGTAATATGTATTGTAGTATGGCTCCTGGGATTGATCGGAGTGGGAGGAGGCATGGGATTAGGTAATTTGATACATATACTCCTGGTGATCGCTATTATTGTAATATTATACAATATTATTTCCGGGCGTAAGCCGGTTGATTAGGCAGGGCTTTTGGCCAATGGAAGAATGACGGTGATTTCCGCGGATGCCCATAGCGGTTGCATGCGGGTCAATTGAGTTTTGCTCCTGGAAGCTGCAGCGCAGCGCAGCGGTAATCGTTGCGGTTTGTACAAGCCTGGGAAAGCTGTTTTTAAAACAGCGGCTCAGGGAGCTACAAAACTGTAGGTTACCGTAGTATTGTAGGTGCCGGCGGGCTTGCCAAGTATCTGGGCTACCTTATCCGGTGTGATGCTGTATTTAAGCCCCACCATGGTGCTGCTGCCATTGGTAAGATTGGATGCAGCTGCTTTTACATATACATCATAGGCCGTTGTTTTGCTAATGGTCAGCGCATTGCTCAAACTCGTAGATACCCCGTTTTTATAATCGCCCAGGTTGCTGAATGATACCGTTACATCGCTGTTGTTTACACGAAGCTCACCAAGATCAGCCACATTAATGGTAAGCGTAGGGGCTTGTTGAACAGCGGTAGCTACGGGTGCTGCTCCAGCGTCAAAAGCTTCATAATTGAGTGTTGCGGTGTAAGTGCCCTTTTGGATAAAGCCCAATTTCAGATTGGTGGGTGACAGGGTATAGTTAACCGTATTGGTTTGTTTATTTCCAGCGGGAATGGCGTATCCTCCCGGTGATGAAAGATTTTTATAGGAGGAGCTTAATGTAATGGGAGCACCCGGCACGGGGGATGATACATTGGCCGATACGTTGCCGGTACCCGTGTTGGGATTGGCGGCTCCGGGGTAGCCGTTGCTATAGGTGAAATTTGTAGTGGCTGTTTTTACACGCAGCCCAAGCGGGACGGTAAATGTAGCAGGTAGTGTATGACTTCCGCCCGATGCTGTGTTCCTGAAATAATTGAGGTTATCTATGTTGATCGTTATATTGGGCGGAGTAGAGGGATTGATCTGTTGTGGATAGGGAGCGTTCGGTTGCACTGCCGCCAAGGCTGGTATTAGATCCGATGGCGGTAACAAGTAATTTTATCCTGGATAATATGGAAGGTGTCGGCGTTGGCGAAAAATCAGCATTGGCCTGGGCCCGTATAAACGCTCCTAATGCCAGCAGGCACTTGCCGGAGTTAAACGAATTATTTGTTACAGAAACCTCACTGGCGATAAAACCTTCAACTTATAAAATACAAATCCAGAGAGGGAACGGCTGGTGGCTGATGGCGCCTGTTGAAATTGTTTTAACGCATAACCGGAAGCTTAAAGTAGCGCTTGTGAAAACGGCATCCGTATCGGGTAAAGTGGTTCGTAAACAAAGTAAATTCATACAGGAGGCGCCGGAGCTGGAGGGTATAAAGATCCTTGCAACAAGCGCGCAGGGCGACCGGTTTACGGCCGTCACCGATGCGCAGGGTAACTTTTCGTTGCACCTTCCGGCGAAGCCTTTCACCTTTTCTGTTGTTCTTTACGATGGAGACCAAACGGCATCTAACCCGGCTCAATCAATCGAAATCAAAGAGCAGGGGAACCCGACCATTATTTTTAACCTGGCCGATGGCTCCAGGAATGTAGATATCAGGCAGTTCTGATGATGGGTAAACCGCCTTCTATAAAGAGCGGTAAACCACCTCCGGCAGAAAAGGGCTGGCATTACCGTTGTTCTTGATGATATCGCGCACGATGGTTGATGCTACTGAAGTATATTTTGGCTCACCGGTGAGAAAGATGGTTTCGATGGTAGCGTCTAAAGTGCGGTTGGCATCAGCGATGGTTTTTTCGTATTCAAAGTCGCTGACGTAACGGATGCCGCGTAAAATAAATCCGGCACCGATCTCCTTACAAAAATTGACGGTGAGTCCTTCGTAGATGGCGCCTTCGATCTTTGAGCTGTCCGGATAAATGGCTTTTATCCAGCTGAGTCGTTTTTCGGCGCTGAACATGGGGCTTTTTGAAGTGTTGATGCCAATGCCCACAATGATCTTGTCGAACAGGGGAAGCGCCCTGTTGATGATGTCCACATGCCCCAGTGTAATGGGGTCGAAGGTACCGGGGAACAGGCAGATTCTTGACATAGCGCCGGGTTAAATATGTTATTATTGATTTTTATTCGAGAGCAAATATAGTACAGCCATCCTTACAGCCACACCATTTTCTACCTGCTGCAGGATAATCGATTGCCCGGAGTCGGCTACATCGCTATCCAGCTCCACCCCCCGGTTAATGGGGCCGGGGTGCATAATGACAATATCTTTCTTCAGGCCTTCCAGCAGTTTCCGGCTGATACCATAGGACAGGTTGTATTCTCTTAGTGATGAAAAAAGCACCTGGTTTTGCCGCTCCAGCTGAATCCGCAGTACATTAGCCACATCGCACCAATTGAGGGTCTCCTGCAGGTTATAGTTTACGGTTACTCCAAAGGCCTCCTCTATATATTTTGGCACCAGGGTGGGAGGGCCGCAAACCGTAACTTTTGCACCCATTTTTGTAAGCAGGTACATATTGCTCATAGCCACACGGCTGTGCATGATATCGCCGATAATGGCCACTTTTGTGCCATTCAATGTTCCCGTTTTTTCCCGTATGGAAAAGGCATCCAGCAGCCCCTGTGTGGGGTGCTCATTGATGCCGTCTCCGGCATTTATGATGGCAGCCGGAATATGTTGCGACAGGAAATGGGGCGCCCCGGTAGCGCTGTGCCGCATCACCACCATATCCACTTTCATGGAAAGGATGTTGTTGACCGTGTCCAGCAGGGTTTCTCCCTTGGACACTGAGGAGCCGGATGCGGTAAAGTTGATGGTATCGGCCGACAACCTTTTTTCCGCCAGCTCAAAAGAAATGCGGGTGCGGGTAGAATTTTCATAAAACAGGTTCACAATGGTGACATCCCTCAGGGAGGGCACCTTTTTAACCGGTCGTTGTAAAACTTCTTTGAATTGCGCAGCCGTATCTAAAAAAAGAGTAATATCCTCTTTCGTAAGATCTTTAATACCCAGTAAATGGTTGGTGGAAAGTTTCATTAAAGGGCAAAGATAAAAAAATCAGTTGATATAGCGCATCTCTTTCATCCAGTACAAAACACGGCCGAACCATTCTTCAAACGGCGGCGTTTTCAGAAACCCATGATCGCCCTTTGCGTATAAATGAAGGGATGCCGGAACCTGGTGCTGCCGCAATGCTTTTAAAAAAGACAAACTGTTTTCGGGGGGCACTACCTGGTCGTCATTGGGCAATACCAGCAGGGTGGGGGGCGTTTCTTTTGTTACGTGCAGCTCATTGGAGAAGAAGCGGATGGCCTTCTGGCCGGGATTATTGCCCAGGAGGTTATTGCGGGAACCGATATGCCCTACGGAATCAGTAAAGCTGATGACGGGGTATACCAGGATCATAAAATCGGGGCGAAGCGGCGTGCCGGAGGGGTTATTGATATAGGACTGCTGAAAATGGGTGCCGCCAGTGGCCGCCAGGTGCCCTCCGGCGGAAAATCCCATGATCCCGATCCGGTCTTTGTCAAGGTTCCTGGCATCGGCCTGCTCCCGTACAAGTTTTAATGCCTGCTGCAGGTCCTGGAGTGGGGCCATTGAAGGGTCTGGCATGGCATCGGAGCCGGGCAGCCGGTATTTGAGCACAAAGGCCGTAATGCCGGCCTTGTTAAAAGCCCGTGCTACTTTTTCGCCTTCCATTTTGATGCAAAGCACGCCGTAGCCGCCGCCCGGGCAAATAATGACCGCCGCCGTCTTTTTTCCTGCCTGGGAAGCGGCAGGGTATATTGTTAAAGTGGGTACAGATACCCCGGAGACAACGGTATCCACAACTGCGTCCGGGCGGTGGATCTCTTTTTGGGTGGTGGGTTTGCTGTTAGGAATAACGCCAGGATACAGGGGAAAGGTTTCCTGGGCAGCAACCGCATGGCCTGTAAAAAGACTTAACAAAAAATAGCAGATGTACCTGGTCATAACAAGATGATCGTTATGCGATCCATTTTGAGCGGAAGACCGGACTCGAACCGGCTACCTACAGCTTGGGAAGCTGTCGCTCTACCAGGTGAGCTACTTCCGCTTATAAAAGTGAGCATAAATATACTGTATATCCGGATAAAATGATTATGTTTTCTATTGCCACAGAAACACTGAAGGCCTTTGCTGGATGGAATATCAAACTTCAGAATCTTTTTGGTTCCACAACCCGCTGTCACGAAGGCGCTAAGACACCCGGAAATACGAAAATTTTTGGGACCATACTGCCCCTTTGTGCATCTTTGTGGCTTGGTGCCTCCGTGGCAATAAAATTAAAAGTTGTTATTCCAGTTCCCGGATCCAGATATTCCGGAAACTTACGGGGTTGCCGTGGTCCTGCAGGATAATGGGTTCTTTTTCTTTATGGAAAATGTTTTGGGGGATTCCAATAAATTCGGTGGCGCCTAAAATAGCGGCATTGTTTTGCACCAGCACTCCATTGTGAATAACGGTGATGCGCCCCTGTGATTTCACCGTACTGTCTTTATTAAAACGGGGTGCGGTAAAAATGATATCATAGGTTTGCCACTCACCCGGTTTGCGCGATGCATTGGCCAATGGCATCAGTTGTTTGTAAATACTGCCCGCCTGACCATTACTGTAAGTGCGGTTTTTGTAACTGTCCAGTACCTGAAGCTCGTAATTGCTCATTAAAAAGATACCGCTGTTTCCCCGTCCCTGTCCATCGCCTTTTACTTCGGAAGGAGTACGCCATTCAACGTGCAGCTGACAATCGCCAAAGCTTTGCTTGGTACGAATGGCGCCGGCGCCTTTGGCCACCGTCATCGCGTTGTTTTCCAGCTTCCAGGTAGCGGCGCCTTTACCATCGGCCCGCTCCCAGTTTGAAAGGCCGGAGCCGTTAAAAAGAACGATGGCATCGGAGGGTGGGTCTGCACTTGTTTGACCGGGCGTTACGATCCTTGGTTCAGGGTTCCATACTTCGGTGATCCTGGGATCGGCACCTTGCGCATAGAGGACGCCGCTGGCATATAGGGTTGCAAACGTTAAATAAAGTTGCTTTTTCATGAAAAAGAAAATTGATTAAATAAGAAGCAACTTACGCAATATCACCGAAAAGGCAGGAACCACTTATCAATTTTTTTTTTAGTTTTATGTCAGCGAGAAATTATAAAAGGCCTTGAAGCCAATATTCCTGGTCTCGGTAACGGCTACTCCATGTTCCATAGAGGCAGCCTCACACCATGTAATGAAATGCTCAAGATTGTTTTTATCGCCGGTGGCTACCAGTGTAATACTATGGTTTTTATCTACCTTCATGGTGCCGGTGATCTCCAGTTCTTCGGCCTTCTGCCGGAGGCTCTTTTGGAGTATATGACGGGTCGTGTTGCCTTTGATGGTGATTTGCTTTGTGATCATGATGTATATTTTTGATGTTTTCAATATCCCGCTATGAGCCGGGGCCGTTCAAAACAAAAAACGGTTGCTGAATAGATTACATGTGCGACATAAGAAAAAAACTTCCTGATCCGGATGAGAGCTTGGGACAAAAGTAGGAAGATGCGCCTATATGTAGCATAAAAACCTGTTAATAAAGCATCAGCCAATAATTTCAAACCATCGATACTCTTTTGTTTCAGCTATATCGGTAGCGATCACCTGCGCTACTTTTGCGCCTTCGGATCCTTGTTTGCACCATTCGATAAAGCGTTGCAGCGGCTCTGCATCGCCATAAGCATAAATAAGGACGGAACCATCGGGCCGGTTTTCTATCGACCCCAGGATGCCCATGGTGTCGGCCTGCTGTTTGGCGGTTTTCCTGAAAAAAACACCTTGAACTTTACCGGTTACAATGATCTTCTTTGTGCTCATATTCGGATTTTTAAGTGTTGTAAAATGTAATCCTGCTAACGAGGACTTCCAGGTATTGCTGATCTGTAGCATCAAAGTGACCCGGTAATTCGCTGTCTACATCCAGTACGCCCAGTACCCTGCCGTTGCGTATAACAGGAACCACGATTTCTGATCTTGAAAGGCTGCTGCAGGCAATATGCCCGGGAAACTGTTCTACATCGGCCACAATAATGGTTGTAGCCTGCTCCCAGGCTGTACCGCAAACGCCGCGGCCTTTCTGTATGCGGGTGCAGGCCACCGGCCCCTGGAAGGGACCCAATACCAGTGCCTCATTTTTAACAAGGTAAAAGCCTACCCACCACCACCGGAATTGTTCCTTTAGGGCGGCTGCAATATTGGAAAGATTGGCAATGAGATCGGGCTCGCCTTCAATGATTGCGTAGATCTGCGGAAGCAATGCGTTGTACTGTTCTTCTTTTGAACCGGTTTGTACGATAAGATCTTCTGCCATGGATTATTTTGTTTTGGATTTGAGCTGTTCATTAAATGCGTTCGAACCGCCTTTTGTTATAGACAAACTTTCCCATTGATCTTTCCGGATATGTTTACCAATGAAAACGATTTGCCCTACGTGATAGGCATAATGCGTTAGCTGGCGGTGAATGGCTTCGATAACGGATAAAGGTTTTGTGCGAATGGTGATGGTTCTTTCCAGGTCGCCGGGCTGCAACGATTGCAGCGTATTAAGCAGGCATTGCCAGCCTTCTTCCCAAAGCTTCATCAGGTGACCCCGTTCCAGGCGCTTTGCTGCAAATTCAACATCCCGCCGGCGCCATTCTTTTTCTCCATCTTCGGTAAGAAAGCTGGTCCAGCGGCTGAGCATATTACCGTGCAGATGGGTTATGTTCACCGCAAGATTGTTATTAGCCACATCCGGCTGAGCATAAAAATCTTCATCGTTTAATTGTGCAAATGTTTTTTCTGCAAGCACTTTATAATCTTTAAACTGCTGGATTGCGCTTTTTATAAATAGTTCGTTCATGTCCGATAAAAGTTTCATGTTTGATGCCCGGCAGGGCCGGTTTAAAGTTTCACGTTGGAGCCGTTTTTACACTCAGATTTTTCAAATTTTTCTGAGGTTTCGGGCTAAAGGTTCTGCCGAACGCTAACCTATAAATACCCCGAATCTGAATACCAAATCCCAAAGCTAATGTCTGCTGATCCTCCTTGGGTGCGAAGACATCGTTAACAAACGTAACCCCATTTTCAAATTTCCATATTTTCAAATTTTCAAATTAATACAAAGAACCTGAGCTTCAAACGGTGAATAGTTGACAGAGCATGGTGTGTAAAACCTGATCTTAAACTTTAAACCTGGAGCAGTGAAACATCAAAACCTCAAAACCCTGCTGCCGAATCATCGCCCCGGTGATCGGCAACAGCCTCCAGTTTCCCGTCCGGCTGTACTTTAATAACCTCTGTGCGCCCGATTTGTTTACGATCATATAGCTGATAGCCCATTTTCTTTAATGCATCTGAAGTGTTTTCCGGAAATCCGTTTTCGATATCGATGCGGTCTGGCAGCCATTGGTGATGAAATTTGGGTTTGTTTACGGCATCATCCACCGTCATGTTAAAGTCAATGATATTAACGATCGTCTGAAAAACGGAAGTAGGAATAGTGGTGCCCCCCGGTGTACCCACTACCAAAAACGGTTTATTGTTTTTTAAAACGAGGGTGGGGGCCATGGAGCTGAGCATGCGTTTGCCGGGGGCTATGGCATTGGCTGTCCCGCCTACAGCGCCAAAAAGATTGGGAGAGCCGGGTTTGGCGCTGAAATCGTCCATTTCATCATTTAAAAGAAAGCCCGCGCCCCCTACAACGGTGCGGCTTCCATAGTTATTATTGAGCGTGGTGGTTACGGCCACAGCATTACCATCCTTGTCCAGCACACTAAGGTGGGTGGTTTCTTCGCTTTCATAACCGGGTACCACACCTTCTGCCGTTTGTTTGCTGTTACCGGCTTTTCCCGGATCATAGTCTTTCATCCTGTTTTTTAGATAGGCCTCACTGGTCAATGCTTCAACAGGAACTTTTACAAAGTCGGCATCGCCCATATACCGGGCACGGTCTGCATAGGCCCGGCGCTCGGCTTCCGTCATCAGCTGTACAGAACCCGGTGTGGCAAAGCCCATGGCGCCGATGTTATAAGGCTCTATCATCTTCAGCATCTGGTTCAACAATAGCCCGCCGCTGCTGGGCATGGGCATACCGATGATATCAAATCCCCTGTAGGTAAAACGGAGTGGCTTCCGGAATTTTGCTTTATAGGCTTTCAGATCTTCCCGGCTGATGATGCCGCCGCCGCGCTGCATTTCTTCAACAAGAAGCCGGGCCGTTTCTCCTTCATAAAATCCTGGTTGCCCCTGCTTCTGTATCCGTTTTAATGTTGCCGCCAGTTCTTTCTGGATCAGGGTATCACCCTCATGCCAGGCTCCGTTCTTTACAAAAGCGACAGGTCGGGTGCTGAACCGTTCAAAATCTTCCCGGTTCGCATTCAGTCCCCGGGCTTCTGCCGCTGTGATCACAAATCCTTTTTCAGCAAAGTCGATAGCCGGCTGTATCAGCACCTTCATCGGCAGCCGGGCATAACGGTGTGCTGCAAACAAACCGGCTACGGTTCCGGGCACGCCGGAGGACAGATGACCATTTAAGCTTTTGTCGGCAATTGCATTGCCCTTACTATCGAGGTACATATCCCGGTGCGCTTTGGAGGGGGCTGCCTCCCGGTAGTCCAATGCTATTTCTTTATTGCCGGCCAGCCGGGCTACCATAAAGCCACCGCCACCAATATTACCAGCCCCTGGGTAAACTACGGCCAGGGCCCATTGTGTGGCAATGGCCGCATCCACCGCATTGCCGCCCTTTTTCAATATCTCCAAACCCGCAAGGCTGGCCAGGGGGTGTGCCGATACAACCGCGCCGCTGGAGGCGGTACTGCTCTTATTGATAGTATAATGAAAGGCATCGATATTAGAACCGTTAAGTTGGAATGTACCGGTTTTTTGTGCGGAGCAACCTGCGGTCAGCAATAAAGAAGCTCCGGTTACAATAGTGCGCAGCATGAAAATAAATTTTTGGGAAGGTATAAAAAAGTTTCAGGTTTTTACGGGTATCCGGATAAAGTTTAGCAATAGTCAATGGTCAATTGTCAATAATTCCGGTGAAACTTGACACCTATTTCCACATTTTCAAATTCCCAAATTGTTTTCAATTGTATATTCGTAGGATGAAGCGTATTGTATACTTCCTTTTCTCTATTTGCCTGAGTGTGGCTGCTGCGGCCCAGGGGCCACGGAGCTGGTCGGGCAGCGAGATCCTTGAGGGCATCCGAAAATTGAATGTATTGGGGTCGGTGCTTTACCTGGCTGCGCATCCGGATGATGAGAATACAAGATTAATCACCTACCTGGCCAATGAAAAATATTACCGTACCGGTTATCTTTCGCTCACGCGCGGGGATGGGGGACAAAACCTGATTGGGGAAGAGCAGGGGATCGAGCTGGGATTGATCCGCACACAGGAATTACTTGCCGCGCGGCGCATTGACGGCGGTGAGCAGTTTTTTACGCGTGCTTTTGATTTCGGATTTTCAAAAAATCCGGAAGAAACCTTTACGATCTGGAACCGCGGGCTGGTATTGAGTGATGTGGTTTGGGTGATCCGGAAGTTTCAGCCGGATGTAATCATTACAAGGTTCCCTACAACAGGAGAAGGGGGGCATGGACATCATACGGCTTCCGCCATCCTGGCCAATGAAGCATTTAAAATAGCGGCTGACACCAGCCAATACCTGGAGCAGTTAAAATACGTAAAACCCTGGCAGGCCCGGCGCATTCTCTGGAACACATTTAACTTCGGTGGAACCAATACCACCGCTCCCTCTCAGTTTAAACTGGATGCCGGGGGGTATAATGCTTCCCTCGGAAAGAGCTATGGTGAAATTGCGGCGCTTAGCAGAAGCCAGCACAAAAGCCAGGGATTTGGCTCGGCCGGTACCCGTGGCGAAAGCTGGGAATACTTTAAAACAACCGGCGGCAGCGATCCGGTCACTGATCTGATGGACGGCGTGGACCTCAGCTGGAACCGGGTAGGTCCCGATGGAAAAGCGATCAGCAACATCATCAGCAAGATCGAAGAACAGTTTTCGGTGCTGAACCCTGCTGCATCCGTAAAATCCCTGGCGGCCCTTTACCAGCAGATGAAGCAACTCCCCGATAGTTACTGGAAGCAAAAGAAAATGAGCGAAGTCCGGGAGTTGATCCTGCAATGCTGCGGCCTGTTTCTGCGGGTAACCAGCAGTACACAGATGCTGTTTCCTGATGATACAGTGCGGCTTAATGCCAATGCCATCAACCGGTCCGGCGAAAAAATGATCCTGAAAACGATCCGGATCGGCGATCAGCAGATGAACGTTAACCAGCCGCTGGAGCAGAACCGTAACCAGGTGCTGCCGGTAACGCTGGTTGTTGCAAAGGATGCGCCGCTTACACAACCCTACTGGCTGCGCGACAGAATGGCACCGGCTAATTACACCGTAAATGACCAGCAGAAGATTGGTATCCCTGATGCTATTCCGGCGTATAATGCAGCGTTTAATATTGAGGTGGCCGGGGTGGATCTTACATTTACCGAACCGGTGCGTTATCATGCTACCGATCCGGTAAAAGGAGAAATGTACCAGCCCGTTATTGTTGCGCCCCGTATTACGGTGCAGCTTTCGCCCAAGATACTGCTGTTTCAGAAAGGTATAACAACGGGAAAAAAGCTGAAGCTGGATTTTGCCGTTCATAAACCGCTCCCCGGTCAACTGGGGTTTGGGCTCGATGGGTTTCCGGGAGCAGCAGTAACTGCCGTTACGGATACGGGCACAGGTATTTTTATACCGGTTTCCAATCGACGGCTGACACAACCGGTAACCGCAGTGGGAGGCTTTGTTTTTGAAAAAAATACGGCGGCCGATCACTATAATCAGGCCTTAAAATCGATTCATTATGACCATATCCCGTATATCAATTATTTTTTTACAGACTCGGTTAAGTTGCTGAACATCGACCTGAAAACAGCGGGCAAAAAAATAGGCTATATCCCGGGTGCCGGCGATAAAGTGCCCGAAGTGCTGACGGCAATGGGCTACCAGGTGGTTACGCTTGATCGCAACCGGCTGCTGACTACCGATCTTTCAGAATATGATGCCATTGTCAGCGGGGTAAGAGCCTATAATATTCACGAATGGCTAAATGAAGCCTATGACAGGCTTATGGCTTATGTCCGCAACGGCGGAAATCTTATTGTACAATATAATACCAATAATAATATTGGTCCCGTAAAAGCAAAAATAGGCCCCTATGATTTTTCGATCTCAAGGAACCGGATCACGGATGAGCATGCGGCGGTCCGGTTTGCCGATCCTACACTGGCAGTGCTTCATTATCCTAATGAAATCACCGGTGAAGATTTCAAAGGGTGGGTGCAGGAACGAAGCACCTATCACGCAGCCAATTGGGACGCACAGCTGAAGCCGGTATTTGTAATGCATGACCCTGGCGAGGGGGATGATTCGGGCGCATTGGTTACCGGCCGCTACGGTAAAGGACATTTTACCTATTGTGGCATCGCATTTTTCAGGCAATTACCCGCGGCAGTTCCGGGAGCAATTCGTTTATTTGCAAATATTGTAGCACTCAACAAAAATAAATGACAGATAAGAAGAAGGAGTTTATGGGGATCCGCCGGGGAGAGATGGCATTTCTTGTGGCTATCTTGATAGGGCTGGTGATTGGCACCCTCATCAAAAAAGTAAGGCTGGGGCTGATGCTGGGGCTGGTTATCGGGCTGGGGATCGTTTTTATGAACAGCCTGCGCACAAAGCGTTGAAGAGAGGTTCAAGGTTTAAAGTTCAAGGTTGGATCCGGTTTTATACACCATGAACTATTGACCATTGACTATTGACTATCGACTATTAACAGGAGCCGGGTTCTGCATATCTTAGCAGGTCTGCCGGGTATCGAATAGCAGACATCAAACATCAAAATGACGGACATGAATAAACATATACAGAACGAAGAAAAAGTGCCTTTATTGGGGTCCTGGACGGCGTGGTATGTTTTGGTGTTAGTGGTGCTGTTGCTGCTGATCGCCTGTTTTTACCGGATCACAAAAATCTACTCATGAAGTCGCTGGATTGGATTGTTCTGATTGTTACACTATCGGGTATTATCCTCTACGGGGTTTATAAAAGCCGTACCACGCGTGATCTTGATGGCTATTTTCTTTCCAACAGGAGCATGCCCTGGTACCTGATCCTGCTAAGCATTATGGGCACACAGGCCAGTGCCATTACCTTTCTTGCGGCTCCCGGGCAGGCCTATACGGATGGGATGCGCTTTGTTCAGTACTATTTCGGTCTGCCGCTGGCGGCGATTATTATCTGTATTTCTTTTGTGCCGGTATTCAGCAGGCTTAAGGTATTTACCGCGTATGAATACCTTGAGCAACGCTTTGACCTGAAAACCCGGACCTTTACGTCCTTCCTGTTCCTGCTGCAGCGGGGATTGTCAACCGGTATCAGTATCTACGCACCATCCATTATCCTGTCTGTGCTGCTGGGCTGGAATATTTACCTGACCAACCTGTTTATGGGCGGGTTGCTGATCATTTATACCGTAACAGGAGGCGCCCGGGCTGTAGCTTATACGCAAACCTTCCAGTTCCTGATCATCATGGGGGCCATGTTTGTTGCGGGGTATTTTATTGTGAAAGATCTGCCACCGGGGATTGGTTTTACCGATGCTTTACGTGTTGGGGGCAAGCTGGGCAAGATGAATGTGATTACCACCGGCTTTACAGATAAAGGGTTTGACTGGGGCGACCGGTATAATATTTTCAGCGGTGTGATTGGCGGATTTTTTCTTGCATTGTCTTATTTCGGTACCGATCAGTCGCAGGTAGGTCGCTACCTCACTGCCCGGAACCTTACAGAAAGCCGTTTGGGGCTCCTGATGAACGGCATGGTAAAAGTGCCGATGCAGTTCCTGATCCTGCTGATCGGTGTGCTTGTATTTACTTTTTACCAGTTTAACAAAGCACCGGCTTTTTTTAATGAGCAGGAGCTAACAAGGCTGGAGCAGTCGGTGTACCGGGATTCGCTGCACCAGCTGAAGCAGGAGCTTTTGTCCATCCAGCAACGAAAAGATTCGGCGCTGGCGCTCTATCCCGGCGAGCAGGAAACAGCATTTCAGCAATTGCGGCTTTTACAGCGCGAAACCGAGGGGGTTCGTTCGCAGATTAAAGGGCTGGTAAAAAAGAATGGCGGTGCGGATAATGATACCAACTATATCTTTCTTCACTTTGTAGTGGATTATCTGCCGGTAGGGCTGGTAGGGCTTATCATTGCTATTATTTTTCTTGCCAGTTGGGGGAGTATTGCAGCAGCGCTGAATTCTATGGCATCGAGTACCGTGATCGATTTTCATAAACGCTTTTTTTCAAAAGAGAATAGCGGTGAAAAGGATTACCGGGTCTCCAAAAAATATACACTTTTATGGGGACTGTTCTGTATGGCTGTTGCGATGTTTGTATCTAACTGGGGAAACAGTTTAATTGAAGTGGTAAATATACTTGGATCGCTTTTCTACGGAACGATCCTTGGAATATTTCTGGTGGCTTTTTACGCAAAGCAGGTTAAGGGTAACGCCGTTTTTGGGGCCGCATTAATTGCAGAAATAATTGTCATTGTCTTGTTCTTCCTGAATGAATATAAAGTTATATCACTGGGCTTTTTATGGCTCAATGCGATTGGCGCACTGCTGGTTTGGGGTATTGCCTGGCTGTTGCAGCTGGTGGCACCGCAAAAAAAATCCCTGGTATAAACTTAGAGGAGCTGCACTTAAATGAGGCCAGTCCCAAAGCCCGCGGCGGATCAGAAGAAAAGGGAAAACCCCGCTAAAAATCCCAGCCCGTTGTTCTTGACGTAATAACCTCTTTTTTGGATGTTTTCCAGTTGGGTATACGTGTAATGGGTACCCAGGTCGAGGGATATATTGTTTTTCAGGAAGAGTGCCACGCCCGCACCAGCCCCTGCGGCAAAACCATCGTATTTGAAAATGGCAGAATCGCCTTCGCTTTGCGGGCATATCCTCCACCGATGTGCAATGCATAAGGCAATCAATTTTTTCATGGCGATTTTTATTCGAATACAATGTTTTTCTTTTTAGGAGATTCTTTGTGCAAAAAAGAATATCAGCACCCGGCCGGGGCTATGATAAGGGCGCGGGGTAAAAACGATCGCTGATCATTTACCCTGTTTATTGAGCTGACGAAATGAGAGGTCCAGCACATCAAAAGCCCCCGTGGCATAGGTATAATGCCACCATTCAGAATCCAGGGGGTTAAAACCGTATCGCTGCATAATGGATTTCAGTTGTCCCCGGTTGCGGAGCACCTGCGGAGGTAAAGCGGTAAAGCTGTGATGCGCACTATCCGTAAAATTGTCAAACCCCGTGCCCATCGGCAGTTCCCGCCCTGTTTTTAAATCGATCAGGGTAAGATCCACTGCTGTTCCGCGGTTATGGTTGCTCCCTTTTGCAGGGTTGGCTACATAACGCTCGTCCTTTACCAGTTCCCAGAATTTTTCAGAAACCGAAAAGGGGCGGTAGGCATCAAAGATCTTAAGGCCCAGGCCCTCCCGGTTCAGTTCTTTTTGAACAGTTGCCAATGCTTCAGCGGCAGGCTTTCGCAAAAAGGTAATGGCGGTGTGGCGGGGATACATCATGCGGTGCATGAAATTGTGGGTGGTTGCATATCGCAGATCATAGACCAGGCCGGGTATATGGCTTTTTAATTCTACCAGGCGGTTATCAGCGTTTTGACGGATTGTGTTCCGGTAGTCTTCTGCGGATCGCAGTATTTTGAAGGAATAGGACTGGGCCGGGCATAGCGTCACTATGCAGTATGCCATCAGAAAGCAGGACCATTTGTAAAAAGACATGTTTGTTCAATTAAATATCCGGATCTCCGGCCGCAGGATGCTGCCGCAGTCACAAATCTATAAAAAATAGGGGAGGCCTGCATGTTAAGCCCCCCGAACGTTTTAACCGGGTCCTGGATAGCCGGCCAAACTAAAGTTCCGGATTTTCGAAATTATGCATTATTTTTGATATGTTCTACATAACAACATATATTTTTAATCTTCTTTAAAATTGTCAACGATTGAATATGAAACATTATTTATTGATAACTGCGGTGCTGCTGTCGGCGTTCCTGAACAGCTCAGCGCAGCAGGTATATCTTTTGTACACCAAAGTTCCAAATGCAGTTAAAACGAATACCATTGCCGAAAGGCGGGACACAACTGCTACGGGACGCATTCTGGTAAGGGCTGTTACAACTCCAACGATAACGGCCTACCTGCCTGCAAAAGAAAAAGCCAGTGGCGCGGCGGTAGTGATCTGCCCGGGAGGCGGCTATTCTTACCTGGTGATTAACCAGGAAGGGAGCGATGTGGCAGAAGCGTTTGCAAAAAATGGTGTTGCTGCTTTTGTTTTGAAATACCGTTTGCCCGATGACCGGGTAATGATCAATAAAACCATTGGACCATTGCAGGATGCCCAGCAGGCCATTAAAACGGTAAGAGAGCGGGCGGCTGAATGGAATATAGACCCGGCCCGGATAGGCATTATTGGCTTTTCTGCCGGTGGGCATCTTGCGGCTACTGCATCTACCCACTTTAATGATAAAATAATTGATAATCCCGGCAGTACCCGTCTGCGCCCGGATTTTTCAATATTGGTTTACCCTGTTATCAGCTTTACGGATCCGCTTGCGCATAAAGGTTCAAGGCGCGCCTTGCTGGGAAAGGATACTGCGGTGGTGGCAAAAGCGGATCAGTATTCTAATGAAAAGCAGGTAACAACGGAAACACCGCCTGCCTTTCTGCTGCACAGTTCAGATGACAAAGTAGTGCCGGTTGCCAATAGCATTGCCTATTACCAGGCGCTGCTGGCCGCAGGGGTAAATGCCGAAATGCATATTTATGCTGCCGGTGGCCACGGGTACGGGCTCAACAATAAAACCAATAACGACCAGTGGTTTGAAAGATGTTTGAACTGGATGCGGGCGAATGGCTGGCTGGGGCAGGGGTTTTAAAACCTTTTTTTGAGTACTGCAATACACCGGGAGGTATCCGATATCGGTTTAAAATGAAACACGGCATACCAGTCCTCATCAAGCGGTACAAAATAGCCATTGCCCCGTGAATATTTTGCCTGATCCCTGTTTCTAAATGTACTGAAAGGCTTTCCGAGCACCGGATCTCCATGAATGGCAAAGCGTTTGTCGGTGGTAAGAATGCATTTGACCAGGTTCTCCTTTTTAGTATCAATGGCTACGGTATACCGGACCGAATCAACAACCAGCTGAACACTTGGATAAAGATTGTTCCCGTCCATAAAGAAGGTTTCCCCCGAGATTTTTCCCTGCCAGGCATCACCTAACGCCGGCAGTTTTTGTGCTTGTGATAGCGTGTGGATCAACAGGCCGATAACACACCCGATCATATACCTGGCTTTACTCATAGTAGTAGATATTTAGAATCAGTTGCTATAAAGTTAAGCCATCCGGATGGAAATCGGCAGTTTTACTAAAATCCCGGTATCTTATCTTTGGCAAAAATTGGAAATTGGGAAAAACGGTTTATATCATCGGGGGAGGCGCCTCGGGCTTCTTTTGTGCAGTGAACGCAGCGCGCATGGATCCGCAGCTGAAGGTGGTGATTGTTGAAAAGAGCAATAAACTGCTGTCGAAGGTAAAAATCAGTGGCGGCGGCCGTTGTAATGTAACGCATGCCTGTTTTGAGATTGCGGAAATGGTCAAAAGGTACCCCAGGGGCGGACATTTTGTAAAGAAACTGTTTCATCAATTCTTTACCACCGACACCATTGAGTGGTTCAAAAAACGGGGGGTATTGCTGAAGACGGAAGCGGATGGGCGAATGTTTCCGGCTACGGATACTTCACAAACGATTATAGACTGTTTGCTGGAGGAAGCCCGGCGTTACAGCGTGGATATCCGGATGCAGTGCGCAGTGACCGCTATTGAACCGGTTGCATCGGGTTTCAGGATCCATACAGCAAAAGGAGAGGTGTTCCACAGCGATTATGTTTGTATCGCCTGCGGCGGCTTTCCCAGGGAGACGCAGTTTCAATGGTTGAAAGACCTGGGGCATTCTATAGAAGTGCCGGTGCCATCCCTGTTTACGTTTAACAGCCCCCGCCATCCCATAATTCAATTAATGGGGGTGAGTGTGGAGGATGCGAAGGTTACTGTGGCCGGAACAAAGCTGCAGCAGCGGGGAGCCTTGCTGATCACTCACTGGGGCATCAGTGGCCCGGTGGTGTTAAGGCTGAGTGCCTGGGCGGCCAGGGAGCTGGCGGGTGTGCAATGGGAGTTCCGGGCGTTGATTAACTGGTTGCCGGAGCTTCCGGAGCCGGTATTGAGGGCTCGCATCGGTGCGTGGCGGTCAGAAAAAGCAGCGCAAAAAACCGGAGGAAAAAATGAACTGGGGCTGCCCAACCGGCTCTGGCAATTCTTGCTGGCCTATTCGGGGATTGATGAACAGAAACGCTGGGCAGACCTGCCTTCAAAGAACCAGAACCAGCTGATCAAAAACCTGCTGGAGATGGAACTGCCGGTACAGGGTAAAACGACCTATAAGGATGAGTTTGTTACGGCTGGTGGTGTTGCATTAGCCGAGATCGATGCCCAAACGATGATGAGTAAAAAGGTTCCCGGGCTTTTCTTTACCGGCGAGGTAATAGATGTGGATGGGATCACCGGGGGATATAATTTTCAGAACGCCTGGAGCACGGGGTTTATCGCAGCCCGGATGATGGCCGGCGGTACTAATGATGCCGGTTAAGGGATAAGGTCCGGAGAAATGTAAAATACGAAATATCCAATATACAATGCAGAAGCAAGTATGGTTGGAGCCGGCAAGTTCACTTTCACAAACGAATCTCCTTTTTTATTTACATTCTTCATTTGATCTGTTACATTTTCTTAGCATACTCGGTGGGGGTCATACCAAACTGTTTATGAAAATTACGGCCAAATTGCGTGAGGGAGCTGTAGCCTACTGTTTCAGCAACCTCGTTCATCCGGTGGCAGCCTTCACTGATCAGTGCCGCCGCTTTTTTTAGACGGGTGAGATTGATCATCTCATTGGGCGACAGGTTAGAAATGGATTTTATTTTTCGGTATAAAGTGGGGCGGCTCATATTCAGCTGCTGTGCCAGGAACTCTACGTCCAGCCGGGTATCGGGCAGGTCGGTTTCGATAAGCTGCTGCAGTTTTTCGAGGAATTGCTCATCCATTTTTGTATGCGCCATTGTTTTAATATGGGTGAGCGGGGATTGCGCAAAATAATCCTTTAGTTTTGTCCGGTTGCTGAGCAAACTGGCCACCTGTGCATTGAGATGCTCCGGAGAAAATGGTTTTTCTATATAAGCATCGGCGCCGGCATCCAGTCCTTCTATTTTTGATTGCAGGGTGTTTTTTGCCGTCAGCAGCACAATCGGTATATGGCTCATTTCAAAATGTGATTTTACATAGTCGCAAAATTCCAGTCCATCCATCCCCGGCATCATAATATCGCTGATGATCAGGTGCACAATATGCGCCTCCAGTTGCTTCAACGCATCTTTCCCATTGGTGGCGGTCAGCACGGTATATTTTTCCTCCAGGTCATCTTTCAGAAAGTCAAGAATTTCCTCATTATCATCCACCAGCAGGAGGGTAAATGTATGGGCGGTCTGGTGGCTGTTCTCTGTATGATTCAAGATCGTTGATTTTAATATCCCCGGCCGTGATGTTTCTATAAAAAAATAATAAACTGCTTTTAGACCTTATATTACTTTGCGAGAACGGCTTCCTCATATACCTTGCCCATCATTTTTCCGTTTTTGAAGGTTGCGGATTTGATCAGCACCGGTGCTTTTACTTTAAAGGGCCCCTTGTATAATCGAGACCTGCCGGTGGGCTCATTGCCATCAATGCTGTACCGGATCTCGGGTTGATAGCTGTTTGTTTTAAAGCTGATTTCTGCCGTATTGGTAAGGCTGTCAAGAGCTGTTGTCTGCCAAACATTATAGGCACTTTTTGCATAATTCATTTTAAGGTTGTCATAGCGCTGGTATTGTGTTTCCATGCGCCGGGCGAAGTCGGTCCATTGTTTCCGGTCCTTTGGCGTCCAGCCGGTTTCGGCAATGGCCGCGGCGCGGGGAAAAGCCATGTATTCAACCTTTTCCGGTGTATGGATAAACTCACTCCACACATTTCCCTGCACGCCTTTTATAAAACCGGCTTCTTCTGTTGTTAACTCCGCGGGGCAGGGTTCAAAATCATAAACCTTTTCAAGTGTGTTGATGGCGCCATCAAAAATAGCATTGGGCTCAATAGAGGGTTTCCCCTGATAATAATCAAGATAATAATAATTATAAGGAGTCATTACAACATTATGCCGCTGCCGGGCTGCTTCAACACCGCCTTTGATTCCCCGCCAGCTCATGACCCATGCATTGGGAGCCAGGCCACCTTCGAGGATCTCATCCCATCCGATGTAATTCTTTTTTTGGTTAATCAGTATCTTTTCGATCCGTTTCACAAAATAGCTCTGCAGCTCGTGCTCATCCTTCAGTCCTTCCTTACGGATCCGTTCCTGGCATTTCGGGCAGCTTTTCCAGCGGTCTTTTGGCGCCTCATCGCCCCCGATATGCACGACTGCTCCGGGGAAAATAGCTACTACTTCTTTAAGTACATCTTCCAGGAATCCGAAGGTCTTTTCATTGCCGGCGCAGAAGATCTCTTTTTGAATGCCCCAGCGGGTAAGGGTTTTAAAAGGACCACCGGTGCAGGACAGTTCGGGGTAAGCGATCAATGCTGCAGAAGCATGTCCCGGCATTTCAATTTCCGGTACAATGGTTACATAGCGTGCTGCCGCATAGGCCACCAATTCCCTGGCCTGCTCCTGGGTATAGTAACCGCCGGTCGGCGTTCCGTTCAACCGCCCCTGGGAAAACTCGGTCGCAGTTCTCCAGGCTCCGATATCTGTTAGTTTCGGATACTTTTTTATTTCGAGGCGCCAGCCATGATCTTCTGTAAGGTGCCAGTGAAATACGTTCATTTTGTGCATGGCCATATAATCGATCAGCTTTTTTAAAAAGTCCATCGAATAATAATAGCGTCCGCAATCCAGCATCAGTCCCCTCCATTCAAAGCGGGGATGGTCCGTGATCTCCACAGCAGGAATACGAACGGGGCGCAAGGCTGTTGCTTTCTGATCTGCAGGAATGAGCTGTAAAATAGTTTGTATTCCGTAAAAGACGCCATTACTTTCGGATGCACGGAGTTCGATTGTTTTGTTGTTAACGGTTAGCTGGTAACCTTCCTTGCCCAGCATACCTGTTTCGGATGCAAGATCTATATTTATGGTGTTGACCATTGCACCTTTTTTTTCGGTAACAGGGATCACAAGCCCCGTTCTGTCTTTGATCGCCTGGGACAGGATCTCACCCAGTTTTCTGCCTGCTGCGCTTCCCTGAGGAATACAGATCTTCGTTGCAGTATTTAGCTGGAAATTGCCCGGTTGTGATTTTACAGATGCAGGCCGGGGTATGATGGCTGGTTCGTTGCCGGACTGACCCGTTACCTGTACAGACAGGAAAAAGAAGAAAAACAAAAAGGGAAATCGGGATACCGGCTGGTTACGGATAGATGCAAATTCAAATCGTAATTTCATATGTGTGAATCATTTCAAATGGGCAATAGGCGGTAAATTTAATTAAAGTGCAGGTAAAAAAGCATTATAAAGCATATTTATAATGCTTTATACTTTGTACAAACATTTGTTTAAAGCTATGGTGCCTGGTTATCAGGGTATTTCCAGGTGCAGCGGGAAGATCAGTTCAAAGCGAATACGTTCTTCATCGTTTAATAAACAGATGGTTCCCTGGTGCAATTCTGTAAGCGACCGGGCAAGGTAAAGGCCGATGCCGGTTCCTGTAACGGATTCCGTTAACTTCGAACGGAAGAACAGCTCAAAGATCTTTTGCCGGTCTGCCAGGGGAATGGGATCGCCATCGTTGCTGATGATAATTTTAAAATGATCCTGATCCGGTTTGCTGAGTTCTGTAAAAACCTCTTTCTTCCCGTATTTCAATGCATTGTTGAGCAGGTTGCTAATGATCTTTATAAAGGCATCCCGGTCTACAAATGCATCAAAAGACACCGGAGGAACGGTTATCCGGAAATCAAGGTTCCTGTTCTCGGCGGTTGGTTGAAAACTGCTCCAGGTATCGGTTAGTAATTGTGGAATACTTGTTTTTGTAAAGTTCAGGGACAGTTGCTTTTCTTCCATCTTCCGGAAGTCGAGGAGCTGGTTGGTCAGTTCCAGCAGCCGCTCGGTGTTCTTGTTCATGCTCCGCAGGTATTTATCTGTTTGCGGTGTTTGTTCAACCAGTTTTGTAATCTTTTCCAGGGGGGCTTTTATTAATGTAAGCGGGGTCCGGATCTCATGTGCCACTTTTGTAAAGAAATCGATCTTGGCATCGATCAGCTCTTTTTCTTTTTGTACGGCATAGAGCTGCATCTTCCGTTTCTGTTTGTCTGCCTGGTTCCTCCGGTATGTTTTCACCACAAGAAAACCGGCAGTGGCCAGCAGCAGCACATATAAAAAATAGGCAAGCGGGGTTTTCCAGGCGGGCGGATTTATGGTGACCCGGATCCGTTGCTCATTATACTGCCACCGGCCGCTGCTGTTGGTAGAGCGCACTTTAAAAACGTATTCACCATGCGGAAGGTTGGTGAAATAAACGCTCCTGTTTGTTTTGATATGGTTCCAGTCCTGATCGAGCCCCTCCAGTTTGTAGGCGTACTCCACATTATCAGGCGCGGTAAAATTGAGGGCCGCAAAATCAATATTGAAGGTGGATTGATTGTAAGGAAGGGTAATGTGGCGTGTGATGAGTACAGATTGTTTCAGCGGCCCGTTTTGCGGCGATATTGGTAGCGGTGTATTGAATACAGAGAAATTAGTGATATAAAGCGGGGGAATATAGTTGTCTGCCTTTAACTGCGCCGGGTTAAAACTGATCATGCCCTTTACGCTGCCATAATAGATATTATCATCTTTGCCGCGGTACAATGAGGAATAATTGAACTGGTCTCCCAGCAGGCCGCTTGTTTTGGTAAATGTGCGCTGGATATTGCCCTGCTGGTCCAGCAGCACCAATCCCTTGGAGGTAGTGATCCAGTGGCGCTGCAAATGGTCTTCGGTTATGGTGTAGATAAGATTGCTTGGGAGCCCTGTTTCTGTTGTATAGATCTTGAGCTTTTTGGCAGGCAGATCGAGTTTGTATAAGCCATCCTCTGTTGCGACCCAGAGCTCTTTTCCTGGGGCCTCATGGAGGAAGGTGATCCGGTTCTGCGAAAGCCGGTCTTTATGCTGTTGCAGTATCTGCAGCCTTCCGGCAATATGCTTACGGGGGTTGTAATAATGTAGCCCATCCTGGAAGGTGCCTGCCCAAATGGTTCCGTCCGAGGCTTCAAGAATGCATGCGTAAAAGCTGTTTTTTGGGAAAAAGGGGAGTGCCTTAAAATTGCTGGTCTCCGGGTTGTAGATATAGATCCCGTTGGAAGTGCCCAGCCATATACGTTGGTCGGAACTTTTGTAAATGCTGTGAATGAAATTACTTTTCAGGTCGTATGGGCCCGGCCCTGCATTAAAATGCCGGATCACCTTTTCGCTGCGGAGGTCCATAATATCCAGCCCGTGTTCAAATGTTCCGATCCATAAAGAATCACCGTTGCAAAGAAGCCCGTGGATATTAGTATTGGCAATGCCGGAAGGAGTCCCGTCCGGACGGAAGTTTTTAAACAGACCTGTTTGCAGATCCAATCGGTTTAAACCGGCATCTTCTGTCCCGATCCAGAGGTGGCCGGCATTGTCGGCAACGATCTCCCGGATGGCGTTACCTTGTATGGAATGATCGTCCTTGCCTGAAAAGTATTTTTCAAATGGAGGGTTTTCATTGGAATAATAGTTCAGTCCTCCAAAATAGCTTCCGATCCATATTCCGCCCTCCCGGTCCCTGCAAAGGGAGTAGATGGCGTTGTCGCTGATAGCATAGGGGTTCTGGTAGTTTTTTTTGATATTGGTGAACTGACCATTTTCGTCGTTGTAAATGTAAATTCCGCTTTCTGTAGCGATCCAGAACTCGTTGGCTTTCGTTTTGACAAAATCTCTTGCAAAGATCTCTGTTTTGTCATTATTGTAGGTCAGCAGGTCTTCATAACTGCGTTCGTTAATATTGAACTTTTTTATTCCCTGGTTGGAGGTACCGATCAGGAAATAACCTTTCCCTGTGTCATAGATCCGCTCGATCCAGTGAGAAACGGCATGCTTTGAATGGGAGAAGACGGAATAGAACCGGAACAGCCCCTTTTCCTGGTCATAGTTGGCAAGGTCTCCGTTCATATTCCCGATCCATAGCTGGTTGTTGGCCGATATAGTAAGGGCAGAGCATGACTGAAGTCCCTGCTGGGTAAAACGGGTCACCCGGAGGGTACGGCTGTTCCATTGATACAGTTGAAACCCGATGATCATCCAGATGTTCCCCTCACTATCCTCAGCAATATCCCGCACCTGTTTTGCCGGGGTCGTCTTTAGGAATGAGAACCGCTCGGTTGTGGGATCAAACAGGTACATGCCCCTTTCCGTGCCTACCCACAGTACCTGGTTCCTGCCTTCGTGTACTTTCCAGATGGAATTGTTGCCCAGTTGCAGGTAGCTGTCCGGTTTTAGTTTGAAAACTTTAAAATTATAACCGTCAAACCGGTTTAGTCCGTCTTTGGTGCCTATCCAGATAAACCCTTTCCTGTCCTGTATTACGGAGGAAACGGTGTTATTGGACAATCCGTTTTCGGTCTGGAAATGCTTAAAGTAATACCCCTCCGAATAGCACGGGAAATGAATGGCCGATACAAACAGGAAGAACAGGAAGAAATAAGACCTCAATCAAAAATTTTGTCAAACTTACATAAAATCCCGGCGGGGAATTTGAAAATTTGAGAATGTGAGAATTTCTGATTTCTGATTTCTGATTTCTGATTTCTGATTTCTGATTTCTGATTTCTGATTTCTGATTTCTGATTTCTGATTTCTGATTTCTGATGTGAACTTACTAAGGTACGAAAGATCCTGTTAGTACCGAACCTCAAACGTCAAACAAAAAACCGAAGACTCCGTCAATATCCGGATCTCATTTGCACATTTTCATATCTTCAAATTTTCAAATTGATACGAAGATCCCGTTAATAGTCCAACTTTAAACCTGGAACTAAATGGCTCCGGCCAGTTATCCCCGTGAGACAAATTGATGAAAGTTTGAAACAAATTTCGTTTGATGGACAGGCGGGCAGATTTATTTTCACGGCTGTAACGTTGCTTGGTTTTTTTACCATCTAAATCAAAGCTGTATGAAATTAAAGATCCTTGTATTTCTTGTACTTATTTCAGCGGGTTTGTCGGCCCAGACTTTAATTTCCGGGAAGGTAACAGATGAGAAAGGTGCACCGCTGGCCGGTGCCAGTGTTACCCTGCAGGGAACTACCACAGCTGCTGCCACCGATGAGCAGGGCATGTACAAGATCACCGCTCCTCCTAACGGAACCCTGCTATTTACATCGGTCGGTTATGGCGATCAGCAGGTGCCTGTAAATAACCAGCAAACCATTAATGTGTCGCTTACGGTAACAACCTCGGATCTGGGTGAGATCGTGGTAGTGGGTTATGGGTCCAAGAAAAAAGCGGATATTACCAGTGCTATAGCGTCGGTGAGTGCAGATGATATTGCCCGCGTGCGGGGCGGGTCTACCGTTGGAACGGCTCTTGCGGGCAAGATGGCAGGCGTATCCTTCCGGATGCCCGACGGACGGCCGGGTGCCAGCGCCAACATCCAGATACGCGGAATGGGCGCACCCCTCTTTATTATTGATGACATCCAGCAGGATGCCGGCCAGTTCAACAACCTGGCGCAGGATGATATTGAGAGTATCACCGTTTTAAAGGATGCAGCTGCCTCTATTTATGGCAGCCGCGCGGCAAATGGCGTGGTACTGGTAAAGACCAAGAAGGGACGTACCGGCCAGAAAAGTGTGGTAAATGTAGGAGGTTATTACGGATGGCAGAACTGGTCACGTTTTCCGCATACGACCAATGCCTATGAGTGGATGGTAGGGAAGGCAGATGCAGAAATGACCTTTTACGGCAAAACGGATATTACCCAGGCGGAGCTGGATAAATGGAAGGCAGGTACCGAATACGGATACTGGAATGAAGACTGGAGAAAGCTGATCATTGCAAAAAATGCGCCCCAGTATTCCTTTAACGTAAATGCGACCGGCGGCAGCGAAAAAGTGAATTATTATGTATCGGTTACACACCTCGATCAAAAGGGCGTATATGGTACGGACAGGGAGTTTGATTTTAACCGTACCAATATTCAAAGCAATATTGACGCGCGGATATCTGAGCGGTTGAAAGTAGGACTTCAGATCAACGGGCGCATCGAAACGCGGGATCAGCCAGGGGTGCCGGGGGTAGATGATTACTGGGCTGCGCGATTTGCATTATTCCGGAACCGTCCTATGGAGCTGGCTTATGCCAATAACAATAAATTATACCCCAACGATATCGGTCATAATACCGAAAACTGGGCTGTACAATCGAAGGCTTTAACCGGGTACTGGAGATCTGATTGGCGGGTCTTGCAAAGCAATTTTAATGCGGAGTACCAGGTGCCCGGTATTAAAGGTCTTACGGCAAGCGGAAAGTATTCCTATTACCTCGC
Source organism: Niabella hirudinis (assembly GCF_051201075.1). Lineage (NCBI taxonomy): Bacteria > Pseudomonadati > Bacteroidota > Chitinophagia > Chitinophagales > Chitinophagaceae > Niabella > Niabella hirudinis. The sequence continues at coordinate 178,943 of NZ_JBPEHJ010000004.1, read as the reverse complement.
AGATAATGTTACAAACGGGCATGAGTACACCTATGATGTATATACCTATCACCCTGATACGGATAGTTATGAAAAAAAGGTGGGGAGCTCAAACCCTTACCGGGAGCGGATTCTGGAGAAAGTGTTTAATAATGTTTTTCAGGTGCAGCTGGACTATTCCCGCTCCTTCGGCGATCATAATATAGCTGCTTTATTTCTGAATGAGCGGATCGAGCGGAAGCATTTAAGAACGTTTCAGCATGCGGTACCCAAGGTAAACGGCCTGCCCATTATGTTCTGGAATGATATGGACGGGCAGAACTTTGCCGATATCCAGGAAGAGGAAGCCCGGGTTGGGTATGTCTTAAAACTGAACTACAACTATGCCTCCCGGTATTACCTGGAGTTTGCCGGAAGAAGAGATGCTTCCTGGAAATTTGCGCCGGATCGCCGGGTTGGTTACTTCCCTTCTGTAAGTGCTGCGTGGCGGCTTACCCAGGAACGTTTTTTTCAGAACCTGATCGGTGAGCGCTCCATATTAAACGAGCTGAAGATCCGTGGGTCCTATGGGATCCTGGGAGATGATAATATCGGGATCGGCCCGTTCGACTATTTAGTGGGGTACCAGTATAATACGGGTGTTGCCATCCTGGATGGGGTACCCATTACAACGTCTACACTGCGGAACTCAGGAATTAAGGTAGACAATGTGTCCTGGTTCGAAAGCCGGATCACAGATCTTGGCGTGGATCTTGAGTTTTTTGATCATAAGCTGCAGGCTTCTGCCGATTATTTCTATCGTAAAAGGACCGGACTGCTCGGAACCAAATATGATATCCTGCTCCCCAGCGAGATCGGTTACGGGTTGCCGCGCGAGAATGTGAACAGCGACGCCCGTTTTGGTGCCGAAGGGTCTGTAAAGTACTCAAATAAAAACGGGAAGCTGGGCTACACTGTAGGTGGAAATATTTCTATCTCCCGCGCCAAATTCCTGGAGTCTTATAAACCCATCTTCTTTAACTCCTGGGATCAGTACCGGAGCTCTGCCGAGAACCGGTATTCCGATATTTTCTGGGGTTATGAAGTTACAGGCCAGTTCCGCTCATTTGAAGAAATCAATAACTATCCTGTAAATATAGACGGGGAAGGCAACCGCACATTGCGTCCGGGTTCCTTTATCTACAGGGACCAGAACGGTGACGGGTTGATCAATGGCTTTGATGAGCGTCCTATAGGGTATACCACACAGGGGCAGCCCAATATTCAATACGGGTTACAGATCGGGCTTAACTACCGGAACTTTAACTTCAATATCGATTTCTCCGGCGGAGCACTCTATTCCTGGAATCAGAACTGGGAAATGCGCTGGCCTTATCAGAATACGGGAGCGCTTCGTTCCGAGATTTATAATGACCGCTGGCACCGGGAAGATATTTTTGATCTGAACAGTGCATGGATCCCTGGAAAGTATCCGGCTATCAGCTTCAATGAAAGCTGGCGGAGTGACTATAATAAAAACTCCACCTTCTGGTTGCACAATATCAAATACCTGCGTGCAAGGACCATTGAACTGGGCTACAGTCTTCCGCAACGGCTTATAAAAAGGCTTAAAATTAACGGGGCCCGGTTCTATATCAATGGGTACAACCTGTTTTCAATCGACAATATAAAGAAGCTGGAAACAGATCCTGAAATTGCAGACGACAACGGTCTTCAGTATCCCCAGAATAAGTTTGTAAACATTGGTTTTAATCTATCACTGTAAATCCTGAAGTATAATGAAACACATTACTATATATCTGTTATTGTTTGCTGTTGTATTGGCTGCGGGCTGCAGGAAAGACTCGGATTTTTTAGACCGGAAGCCTACAGATGTGGTCGCTCCGGAAGAGGTTTGGAAAGATAAGAACCTGGTACTATCCGTATTGGCGGGCTTTTATGACCGCTTTCCGGATTACCAGCGTATTGACCGTTGGTGGGAATACTCCAATTTTGATGAAGCATTTCCTTCGGCTGCCGGTGATTACTGGCGTATCCAGAGTACGGATTGGGCCTATGACTGGTGGTCTTCCTGGGATTATGGATTTATCCGGGATCTGAATATGTTTATCCAGGCCGGCAACACGGCTACAGAGCTGGAAGCAAAGGATAAGGACCGTTTCCTGGCCGAGGCACGGTTTATAAGAGCGTCTGTATATTTTGACCTGGTGAAAAAGATGGGCGGGGTCCCCCTGATACTGGAGCCGATGGATTATGATTTTAGCGGTGACCCGGCCTATTTAAGGCACCCCCGAGCTAAGGAAAGTGAAGTGTATGATTTTGTATTGAGCGAGCTGGAAGCCATAAAAGACCAGTTACCGGAAGGCGGAACGCAAACGAGGGCTACCTGGGGCGCAGCACTGGCCACAGAGGCCCGGGCTGCGTTGTATGCCGGATCAATAGCTAAATATGGTACCACTACTCCGGAGGTCTCATTGCCGGGTGGAGAAGTGGGCATTCCGCAGGGGAAAGCGAAGGATTATTATGAAAAGGCTTTGGCCGCTGCTAAAGCGATCATTGAATCCAAAACCTATTCGCTGTATCAAAAGAAAGACGACCTTTCTGAGAATTTTGCCTCCCTCTTTACCGATAAGGCAAGTAACCCGGAAGTGATCTTTGCCCGGGACTATCTGATAAAAGCCGGCAAAACACATGGGTATACCTTAAATAATCAACCCCGCACTTCTGCAGAAGAACAGCAGGGCGGAAGGCTGAACCCCTCACTGAACCTGGCCGAGGAGTTTGAATTGCTCAATAATACTTTTGCTCCTTTTAAAACAAATGAAGCTGCCGGTGGATTTGCTTTTTACAATAATGTGGGCGATATCTTTGCCGGCCGTGATGCCCGGCTTCGGGGTACCATTATTATTCCCGGCGACCAGTTCAAGGGGATTACGGTAGACATCTGGGCAGGCTGGCAGCTCGTGAACGGATCGGTGATCACCGGCGATCAGTTTGGACAAATAAAGGATAAAGTATTGCCCGGCGACCCCAAAGCGGTTCAGGTTGTTGGAAAAGACGGGCCCATTGATGCCCTGGAGTTTGGAGCGCAGACCGGCTTTTTTGTACGCAAGTATATGGATCCGAATATAGGATCGGGGCGTATCGGTACCCAAAGTGATGTTTGGTGGATCCGTTACCGGTATGCAGAGGTCCTGCTGAATGCAGCCGAGGCGGCATTTGAATTAGAAGATAAAGATGCGGCGGCAGGATATTTGAACGAAGTCAGAAAAAGGGCGGGATTGGTAACACCATTGACTGCGGCCAATATTACTTTTGACCGCATCGTACATGAAAGAAGGGTGGAGCTTGCCTTCGAAGATCATATTTTATGGGACCGGAAAAGATGGCGCATCGCGCATAAGACCTGGAACGGGGGCGCACTGGATGCCTCCACCGTAACACAGGATTTAGGAAGTGCCACCAAGATCAATACCATGGTCTTTGGCTTGTGGCCCTATAAGTATTACGATCCTTCCGGGCCTAATAATGGGAAGTATATTTTCAAAGTGGTGAAACCCAGCAGGGTTTCGAAGGCACATAATTTCAGAATGGGTAATTACTATTCGCTGATCAATGCCACCATTACATCCAACAACCCATTAATAATAAAACAACCCAATCAGTAAAACTCTAAAACCGTATTTCAGATGAACTACATAAAATTCTATAGCCGCTTATGGATGCTCTGTCTGACCCTGGTGATAGCTTCCTGTTCAAAAGATAACTATACGCCGCCCTCCTCGGCTTTCACCGGCAGGATCGTGTACCAGGGAGCACCGCTGGGTACAGAGGATGGGCAGGTATACTTTGAATTATGGCAGCCGGGTTTTGGAAAAAGCGGTTCCATTAATGTAGCGGTAGCGCAGGATGGCAGTTTTTCAGCAATGTTATTTAATGGCAGTTATAAGCTGGTGCTGCCGGGCGGCCAGGGGGCTTTTATAGGAAAGCGCCTTTCCAATAGTATGCCGGATACACTGCAGCTGGATATCAGCGGCAACAAATCGATGGATCTTGAAGTGACTCCCTATTATATGATAAGGAATCAACAGATCACCGCCTCCGGGAAAACAATAACGGCAAAGTGCGCACTCGAAAAGATCCTGACTAATGCCGATGCAAAAAATATAGAACGGGTTTCGCTGTACATCAATAAGACACAATTTGTGGCAGCCAGTGATACCCGTAAGATCGCGAACGCAGACCTGGGCGGAGTCAGTATTACCGATATAAGTAATATTCAGTTGTCGGTAGCCATCCCGGATATTGTGCCCACCCAAAACTATGTGTTTGCCCGTATTGGCGTAAAGATTGCCGGTGTGGAAGACATGCTGTACGGAGCCTTGCAAAAAGTGACCTTTTAACGCTCCGTGTTTTTTACTATGAAGGATGCAACAGTTATCTTTTTGTGTTTTTTGTTTTGCTGCTCCTTAGCGTTAGAAACCGGATATTTGTAAAAGATCATTCTGAAGATAAATTGAAAGTATGACTGGCATTAAAAAAGGCTGGGTAACAGGGTTCCTGTTCATTACACTAACAGGATTTGCACAGCAAAAGACCGCTGCTGACATCGTATCCAATGTGGACCGGCCGGATAACACGGCAACCAATAACTTTTATGCAGACAGCAGGAAGCCATTGCAGCCGTTGCATTTTATAAAATTGCCCGTTGGGGCGGTGAAGCCCGATGGTTGGCTGCTGAAGTACCTGGAGCTGCAGCGTGACGGCCTTACGGGGCAATTGGGAGCGATCAGTGCCTGGCTGGCAAAAAAAAATAATGCCTGGTTAAGCCCGGATGGAAAGGGGGATCATGGCTGGGAGGAAGTGCCTTATTGGTTAAAGGGATACGGGAACCTGGGATATATACTGGATGACCCCAAAATAATAGCCGAAACAAAAACCTGGATCAATGCGGTTTTAGCCAGTCAGCGTGACGATGGATATTTTGGGCCGATGATCCTAAAGAAAGGGAAACCCGACCTTTGGGGAAATATGATCATGCTCTGGTGTTTGCAATCGTACTATGAATATTCCCGTGATAAAAGGGTGCTGCCCTTTATGGAACGCTACTTTAAATGGGAGTACCAGTTACCGGACAGCCTGTTTCTGAAAGACTACTGGGAGAACAGCCGGGGAGGCGACAATCTTTTGAGCGTATACTGGTTGTACAACCGCACACGTAATAATGAATGGCTGCTGGAACTGGCAAAGAAAATAGACCGGAATACGGCCGATTGGCGACAAAAAGATAACCTTCCCAACTGGCATAATGTAAATATTGCCCAGTCTTTCAGGGAGCCGGCTACCTGGTTTCTTCAAACCGGCAACCGGTCCGATCTGGAAGCTACCTATAACGATTTTCACCTGGTAAGGGCCCGGTTTGGGAATGTACCGGGTGGTATGTTTGGAGCAGATGAAAATGCACGTGCAGGGTACACAGATCCCCGGCAGGGTGTGGAAACCTGCGGTATGGTAGAACAAATGGCCTCCGATGAGATCCTGATGGGAATTACCGGTGATCCGCTTTGGGCAGATAATGCCGAAGACGTTGCTTTTAACACCTATCCTGCAGCTGTAATGCCCGATTTTAAAGCGCTGCGGTATATTACCAGCCCTAATATGTCGATCAGCGACAGCAAGAACCATCATCCGGGTATTGACAACAGGGGGCCGTTCCTGATGATGAACCCTTTCAGCTCCCGGTGCTGCCAGCACAATCATGCACAGGGCTGGCCCTATTATGCGGAGCACCTGTTTATGGCTACGCCGGACAAGGGACTTGCAGCATTGCTGTATGCAGAGGCTGTGGTGAGTGCCCGGGTAGGCAATGGCAGCCTTGTACAGGTGAAAAGCACGGGAAAATATCCCTTTGATGAAAAAATGAATTTTGTAATAACAACCCGGTCTGCAAACAGGTTCCCTCTTTATTTACGGGTACCGGGCTGGTGTACCGATGCGGCAGTTTTGATCAATGGTAAAAAGTCGGCACAACGTTTTAAACCCGGCTCCTATATCCGGATCGAACGAACATGGAAAACCGGCGATAAGATCGAATTGAACCTGCCAATGGAGATAAAAGTACGCGAATGGGTAAAGAATAAGAACAGCATCAGTGTTGATAGGGGGCCGTTAACGTATTCCCTAAAAATCAAAGAACAGTATATAAAGGCCGACAGTAAGGCTTCGGCCATTGGCGACTCCAGGTGGCAGGAATCGGCCGATCCGGAAAAATGGCCTTCGTATGAAATTGTGCCTTCGTCAGACTGGAACTATGGACTAATGTATAATAAGGGCAACAAGGGGTCGCTTTTCAGTATTACAAAAAAGGAATGGCCCGGCGACAATTTCCCTTTTACGCCGGAACAGGTTCCGATCGTTTTACACGCCAGGGCTAAAAAGATACCCGGCTGGAAGATAGACGGCAATGGACTTACGGGAGTATTGCCCCAAAGCCCGGTAACAGCAGGAGGGGAGGAAGAAACTGTGGAACTGATACCGATGGGCGCGGCCCGTTTACGTATTTCGGCTTTTCCTGTTGTGGATTAAATCTATTGCTTTTAATACAGGGTCAATAACTAAAAAACATTAACTCAAAACAATCATCAAATTATGAATCGGGTATTTGGAAAATTAAAATTTATGAGTATGGCCGCTGTGGCGGGCATGCTTCTTTTGGCCTCCTGCGCCTCACAGGAACAAACGGATGAAGCCGAAGCCGGACCGGATGCTTCCCGGGAAATCTGGACGGTGCAGCAGGCCAATAACTGGTATGCCTCCCAGCCCTGGTATGTTGGTGCAGATTTTTTGCCCAGCACGGCGATTAACCAGCTGGAGATGTGGCAGGCGGAAACTTTTGATACAGCAACGATCGATAAAGAACTGGCTATGGCGGAGTCGATCGGTATGAACGTAATGCGGGTTTACCTGCATGACCTGGTATTTAAAAATGACGAGCAGGGCTTTTATGACCGGATCAATAAATTCCTGGAGATCGCTGACCGGCATAAAATAAAAATATTGTTCACCATTTTTGATTCCTGCTGGGACCCCTTTCCAAAAGCCGGCAAGCAACGGGATCCCAAACCGTTTGTGCACAACTCCGGCTGGGTACAAAGCCCGGGACAGGAGGTGTTAAAGGACTCAACACAGTATCCGGAACTGGAACGGTATGTAAAGACTCTGGTGGGCAAATTTGCCAATGATCAGCGGATTATAGCCTGGGACGTGTGGAATGAGCCGGATAATATGACCGGGGCATCTTATGAAAAAGTAGAGATCCCTAATAAGGTAGACCTGGTACTGCCCCTGCTTAAAAAAACGTTTGAATGGGCCCGGAGTGCCAATCCTTCGCAGCCACTAACCTCTGGTGTATGGGCCGGCAACTGGGAGGCCGACAGTACACTGAAACCGATCGAACGCCTGCAGCTCGAGGAGTCCGATATTATATCCTTCCATTGTTATGACGACTCACTGACGCTAAAGAAAAAGATCCAACAGCTTCGGCGCTACAACAGGCCGCTCTGGTGCACCGAGTATATGGCAAGGCCTAATAAAAGCACCTTCCAAAGCTCGCTGCCGGTAGCAAAAGAAAACAAAGTGGCGATGATCAACTGGGGCTTTGTAGATGGAAAATCGCAAACGATTTATCCCTGGGACAGCTGGACAAAAACATATACGAGCGAGCCGCCACTTTGGTTCCATGATATCTTCAGGAAGGACGGTACACCGTACAAACAGGAGGAGGTGGATTTTATAAAATCAATGACGGGGAAAAAATAGCTGCCCGCTCATTGATATTATTGCAATAGATGCCGAAATAATCCCGATCGCCATCGGGACGGCATGAAAAAACAGCGACTTTTGATACAGCGTTTTCCTTTGGAAACAAGCGCCGCTGTGCCGGATATCCTTTTTTTAAACATTGCCGGCAGAACAAAAGAAAAAGATATATGTACCGAATTTTTTTAACGACCCTTATTGTTTTACTGTGTTGCTCATCACCGCTAAGCGCACAAACGGAAGACGGACAAAATCCGCTGATGGCAGACCCCACTATCTTTTTTCATAATGGGGTGTATTATTTGTATGGCACCAATGGCAGGGGTGCGGATAACGGCTTTATTGCTTACACATCCACAGACCTCCGGTCATGGAAGGCGGCCGGGAAAGTACTGACCCCTGGAGATGCATTTGGGACCAAAGGCTTTTGGGCTCCCCAGGTTTTTACGTATAAAGGCAGATTTTATATGGCTTATACGGCAAATGAACATATTGCCATTGCTGTTGCCGATAACCCGCTGGGGCCGTTCAAACAGGAAAAACAGGTGCCTTTAGAGGGGCCCGTGCGGATGATCGATCCTTTTGTGTTTTTTGATAAAGGGAAGATTTATCTCTATCACGTGCGCCTCCGGGAGGGCAACCGGATCTATGTAGCCGAAATGAACGAGGCACTTACAGCCATTAGAGAAACCACGGCAAGGGAATGCCTGCATGCAGCGCCGGGCTGGGAAAATACGGCAAATGCCCCATGGGGTGTTACAGAAGGCCCTACCGTTTTTAAAAGAGGAGACCTGTATTATATGCTGTACTCGGCCAATGATTTTCGCAATCCTGACTATGCTATCGGCATTGCTGCCAGTACATCGCCTTTGGGACCGTGGAGGAAGGAGCCAATCAATCCGGTGATTTCAAGGGCCTCTGTTGGAGCGAATGGCCCTGGGCATGGGGATCTTTTTAGAGATAAACAAGGCCGCTGGATGTATGTGCTGCATACGCATTTTTCCGGCACCCGGGTGGCTCCCCGCAAAACGGCTGTTATACAATTGTTATTTCCCAAAAAGAAGGGCGACCCCATCATAAAAGCAGATCCCAAAACTTTCAGATTTTTAAACCACATACAATGACCCGATTTTTTTCTATTCTTTTTATTGCTGCATTGATAACGGCATGTTCCGGCTCAAAAAACGCCACTGCATTGCACACATTTACCAACCCACTGCTTCCATCCGGAGCAGACCCATATAGTTTTTATAAGGACGGGTATTATTATTATACTCATACCACGCAAAACAGGCTGGTATTGTGGAAGACCAGGAACCTTTCGGACCTGAAGGATGCAGAACAGAAAACCATCTGGACGCCCCCGCGCAATACCATGTATTCAAAAGAACTGTGGGCTCCGGAGATCCTGTTTTTAAGAGGGAAATGGTATATGTATTTTGCGGCGGATAATGGCAATAATCATAACCACCGGATGTATGTACTCGAAAACAGTGCGGCCGATCCGATGCAGGGCGATTGGGTGTTTAAAGGAAAGGTAGCAGCCCCTTCTGATAAGTGGGCGATCGATGGAGATGTATTTGAGTATAAAGGACAATTGTATATGATCTGGTCCGGATGGGCAGGCGATGCCAACGGGCAGCAGAATATTTATATTGCAAAAATGAGCAACCCCTGGACGATTGAAGGAGAGCGGGTACTGATCTCGGAACCGGAATTCAAGTGGGAAAAATATGGGTATCTCAAAGGCGAAACACCGGATCATGTATATGTAAATGAAGGTCCGCAATTCCTGATCCGTAATAACCGTATTTTTATCATATACTCTGCCAGCGGCTGCTGGACGGAAAATTATACCCTGGGAATGCTGTCTCTTAAAAAGAACAGTGATCTGCTGAACCGTGCTAACTGGCTAAAAAGCCCGGAGCCCGTATTTAAAGCAGCCCCGGAAAATGGGGTATATGCAGCCGGACATAATTCGTTCTTTAAATCGCCGGACGGGAAGGAGGACTGGATTCTTTATCATGCCAATCCCCAGCCGGGGCAGGGTTGTGGCGGGCACCGTTCGCCCCGGGCGCAGCGGTTTACCTGGCGCAGGGATGGAACCCCGGATTTCGGCCGTCCCCTTCCAACGACCGAATCACTGCAGGAGCCTTCCCAAAAGAAGTAAAATGAAAAAACTACTTTGCTGTTTGATCCTGCCGGCAGCTTTGCAATTAAAAGCACAGCAGCCCGCGATCAGTACTGATTTTCCGGATCCAACGGTGATCACTGCTGAGGGGAAATACTATGCCTATGCAACCAATTCGGGGCCGGCCGGCAAGTTTATGAACGTGCAGGTTGCTATGTCTGTTAATTTGAAGGATTGGCGTATTATCGGAGATGCATTGCCGGATAAACCGGTTTGGGGATACCGGGATTTTTGGGCTCCTCATGTGCTGTACGAGGAGCAGTTAAAAAAATATGTACTTTTTTATTCTGCGGAAACAGTGGATACTTCAGCTGGCAAAGCCATTGGTGTGGCTTTTGCCGACCGGCCCGAAGGTCCCTTCCGGGACTCCGGAAAACCGCTGATTGTAAGACCGGGCTTTGAAGCCATTGACCCGATGGTGATCCGGGACCCCCGGTCGGGGAAATACTACATGGTATGGGGGTCTGGTTTTCAGCCCCTGCAGATCCGGGAAATGGATCCCTCAATGACAGCATTTGCAAAAGGGGCAAAAATATATGCCGTTTTGCCGGCCGGGGCAGATAAGGACTATGGCCGGCTGGTGGAAGGTGCATGGATCGATTACCGGAACGGTTACTATTATCTTTATTATTCCGGTGATAATTGCTGTGGCGTGGGTGCACACTATGCGGTAATGGTGGCCCGTGCAAAAAAGATTACCGGTCCGTATATCCGCAGGGGAACCGTGGCGGCCAATAAAAGCAGTGTAATTCTTGAAAGTGATGCAATGATGGTTGCGCCCGGGCATAATTCTATTGTCAGAGACCGGGGCGGAAAAACCTGGATCGCCTATCATGCCATTCCGCAGGCGGCATACGATAAAAAAAGATATGGCCGTGTAATGTACCTGAATCGCATTGAATATAAGAACGGGTGGCCTGTAGTAATAAAGGAAATGCCGCCGGCAATAGCTGTTCGTTGGACAGACAGTGTGACCATCAGCGCGGGCTACCGGAAAACGGCTGAGGGTGAAACGTTGCCGGTATATGGTGCACAGTATCCCAGGCTGCTAAGGCTTTCAACAGGAAAATGGCTGGCTGGCTATACGGTACTGCGCAACAGGGGGTATAGAAAAGATGCTCATGGCGGGCTGGAGCTGGAAATTTCGGAAAGTTCCGATAATGGCAGAAGCTGGAAACGGATCAGCACCATTGCAGACCCCGGACGGGATCTCGACAATGCACAGCTGGTACAATTGCCCGGCGGGGATGTATTGCTGGCAGGTCGTTCGGTGCGCTGGCAGGAATCGTACCGGCTACCGGTTTATAAAAGCACCGATGGGGGAAAAAGCTGGCAGCTCCTGAGCGTCATCGATGCCAATGAGGGCGCACCGGGTACTTTGGGTACACCGGATAAAGGAATGTATGAACCTCATTTTTATTTTTTAAACGATGGGCGGCTGGCGGTAATGTATGCCAGCGAAAAACATGTAACGGAATCGCCCTCTTACAGCCAGATCATTGCGCAGCGCATTTCGCCCGATGCGGGGAAGACCTGGGGCACGGAGATCTGGGTAGCCCACACACCCGGAAACCCGCTGTCGAGGCCGGGAATGCCGGTAGTGGACCGCATGCGGAACGGGAGTTATATAGTGGTTTACGAGGTTTGCGGACCAGAGGATTGTGGTATCTATTATAAAACCAGTGCCAACGGCATTAACTGGGAGAAAGGGCTCGGTACCTTTATACCCGGTCATAAAGGAGCCCCTTATGTGCTGGCGCTTTCTAATGGCAACCTGCTGTTATCATCCAACAGGGGCACGGTTTCTGTAAGCAGGGATTTTGGCGCTACCTGGAAGAAACAGGAAATGCCCTGGAAGCACAGTGCGCCTTTTGAAGCCGACTGGCATCAGACTATCTGGCAAAGTATATACCCGTTTGGAAACGATACGATCGGGATCGTAACTTCAAGAAAAAGAGAGACGGGAGGGCATGCGATAGAGATCCGGTTTGGAAAGATCGAAAATGCCCGTGATTTTTAAACCGGCAACAGTGCTGGTTTATTGTATATTTGACACTTATTAATGATTGCGTATGCGTTTGCCTTTTTATTATGGGATCTGCTCCCTGTTTTTAGCCGCCGGGGCGCTGGCACAGGCAAAGCCCGCTGCGCCGGGTCATTATACGCCAAGGGTATTCAATACTTTTGATATTGGGGCTGTAAAGCCAGAGGGATGGCTGCTGGATCAGCTTCAGACGGTTGCTGCGAATTCCACAGGCCACCTGGATGAAACACACGGCAAAATCAAAAATGACAATGGCTGGCTGGGGGGCAACGGAGATGGCTGGGAAGAAACGCCTTACTGGCTGGATGGGGCGGTGCCGGTTGCCTATCTTTTAAATGATCCGCAGCTGAAAACAAAAGTGCTGCGGTATATCAACTGGACCCTGGACCACCAGCGGCCCTCGGGGTATTTTGGTCCTTTGACCCGGTATGAAAAAGAAACGGGGAATACCATCACCGTTGCAACGGCGGAAAAGGGGGAAGACTGGTGGCCCAAAATGGTAATGCTTAAAGTACTGCAGCAGTACTACAGTGCTACCAAAGATCAACGGGTTATCCCGTTTATGCTGCGTTATTTCCGTTATCAGGAAGCGGTATTGCCAAAGGTCCCGCTTTCGAAGTGGACGGAATGGGCTGTTTCGAGAGGTTCCGAGAATATGCTGGTGGTACAGTGGCTCTATGGGATTACCAAAGAACCGTTTTTACTGCGGCTTGCCGCTACTATCCGCAATCAGTCCCTGCCCTGGAGTAACCTGCTGGGAGGGCGCGACTGGGTAATGCAGGCCGCTGCGTTTCAAAATAACAAAGCCTGGATGACGCGCCATGGAGTGAACGTGGGAATGGCGATTAAAGAGCCGGCGCTTAACTACGAGCGCACTTCGGATAAAAAATATATCGACATATTGAATAGGGGCTGGCGCGATGTTATGGTATTGCACGGGTTGCCCAACGGAATTTTTTCAGCGGATGAAGATCTGCATGGGAACCTGCCCACCCAGGGTACGGAGCTGTGCGCTATAGTGGAAACCATGTTCTCGATGGAAGAAGCGCTTTCTATTACAGGAGACCTTCGGTTTGCCGATGCCCTGGAGCGTATGACCTTTAATGCATTTCCCCCGCAGACAACGGCCGATTTTAATTATAAACAGTATTTCCAGATCGCCAATCAGGTAGATGTGAACCGGGGTGTATATGATTTTTCATTGCCGTTCGACCGCCAGATGAACAATGTGTTTGGTGCGCGCAGCGGCTATAGTTGCTGCCTGGCCAATATGCACCAGGGCTGGCCCAAGTTTGTCCGGAACCTTTGGCACCGCGCCGGTGATAAGAGCATTGCGGCTCTTGTATATGCTCCAAGCAGGCTCACAACCCGGATCGGATCTGTGCCGGTAACGATCATCGAAAAAACAGATTACCCGTTTGGCGATGAGATCCTGTTTGAAATAGCTGCCGGAGCGGCTGTTGATTTTTCCTTTTTACTCAGGATCCCGGGTTGGTGCAGGAAACCGGAATTGCGCGTGAACGGTATTGTTCAGGGCGCGGAACCACAACAGGGATTGATCGCACTGAAAAGGACCTGGAAGCAGGGGGACCTGGTCCGGCTCCGGCTGCCGATGGAGGTTCAGGTCTCTAACTGGGGCCGCAACTCAAGAACCGTGGAAAGAGGTCCCCTGGTTTATGCCTTGAAACTGAAAGAACAGGTAACCGGGGGTACAGAGCCTGCCGAGGGCGCCTATGAAACCCTTTCAACAGATGATGCGTGGAATTATGGACTCCTGAAACAGATCGTGGATAATCCCGGCAGCTTAAAGGTTACGGAGCATTCATTAAAAGCGGGCTTCAAATGGACCCAGGATTTTGCTCCGGTTGCTATTACAGCCCCGGGGAAACGGATACCTGCCTGGAAATCCGAGACAGGAAAGGTAGCTGATCAGCCCGTATCGGATCGGGAGGGGATCTATAAAGGCCGCGTAGAGCCCGGGCCCCGGTCGCTTACGCTGATCCCCTACGGATTCACCCGTTTAAGAATTGTGGCTTTCCCGGTGGTTCCCTAAAGATGATAATCGTTAATTTTAAAACCTGAAATAATCAAATCAATAAAAAGATCAACATGAATCAAACTCTAAAGATGGCAGCACTGGTGGTTTTGGCAGCGGGAGCAGTCGCCTGCACTAACCCGGAAAATAAAGCAGAGACGCAAAATACATCTGATTCCACCGGGGTAGCCGGTACTGATAGTACAGGGGCCCTGAACCCTGCGAATTTTGAGGCAACGATCGACGGCAAGAAGACCGGGTTGTATACTTTAAAGAACAATGATGGGATGCGCGTGGCTATTACCAGCTACGGCGGCCGTATTGTGGGGCTTTGGGTTCCCGACAAATCCGGCAAGTCTACAGACGTGGTTATCGGTTTAAATAGTGTAGACGGTTATCAGAACGCAACGGAGGCCTACCTGGGCGCAACCATCGGACGTTATGGCAACCGGATAGCAAAGGCCCGCTTTAAGCTGGACGGCAAAGAATATACACTGGCTGCAAATAACGGACCTAACAACCTGCATGGGGGCAAAAAGGGATTCCAGTATGTAGTATGGGATGCGGCACAGCCCAATGACAGTACCCTTGAGCTGAGCTATGTCAGCCCGGATATGGAAGAAGGTTTTCCGGGTGAACTGAAAGTAAAAGTTACTTACAGCCTTACTTCAGATAATGCCATAAAAATGGAGTACCAGGCAACAACCAATAAGAACACGATTGTAAACCTGACTAACCATGCTTATTTTAACCTGAATGGTGAGGGCAGCGGCGACATCCTACAGCAAACTGCTCAAATTTATGCCGATAAATATACACCAGTGGATTCCACGCTGATCCCAACCGGTAAGCTGGACCCTGTTGCCGGAACACCCTTCGATTTTACGAAGCCGGTTGCGATCGGTGCCCGCATCGGGGAAGATGATACGCAGCTGAAATATGGAAGGGGCTATGATCATAACTATGTCCTGAATGGTACAAAAGGCGATTATGGTTTAACGCATGCTGCTACCTTCACCGGTGATCAATCGGGAATCGTAATGGATATTTATACTCAGGAGCCGGGATTACAGTTTTACAGCGGCAATTTCAATGAAGGAAAAAATACTCTGAAATCCGGTGCAAAGGATATTCATCGCGGAGCCTTTTGTGCGGAAACACAGCACTTCCCCGATTCGCCCAACCAGCCGGCTTTCCCAAGCGTGGAATTAAAACCCGGTGCAACATATCATACCGTTTCTTATTATAAATTTTCGGTAAAGAAATAAGTACATCATCTAACAAAATAAGGGGTATCCTGATGAGGGGTACTCCCTTTTTAATTTGAAAATAGAGGATTACTGCTGACGTGTCAGGGATACATTCAATAAAAATTGTATCTTTAAGCATGGCTACTATGAAAAATACGGGTGTACCTCCGATAGGCCGGTACATTGACCCGCTAACCGATTTTGGTTTTAAAAGAATCTTTGGTTCCGAACCCAGTAAAGACCTGCTGATTTCCTTTTTGAATGCCTTGTTCAAAGGTCGGAAGACTATTTGCGACCTGGTATACAATCCCCAGGAAAGGCATGGCCCGGCAAAGCATTACCGCAAAGCGGTTTTTGATATCACCTGCACGGGCGCTAATGGCGAAACGTTTATCATTGAGATTCAGCGCGCCGATCAGAAGTTTTTTAAAGACCGCGCACTTTTTTATACCGCCAGTCAATTGCACGAGCAGGGCATAAAAGGGAACAAGCATTGGGATTTTGAATTGAAAGAAGTGTATTTTATAGGGATTGTAGATTTTAACTTTGACGGATCATTATCTGGCCAATGGATTTGCCAGGTACAGCTAACTGAAGCCTCAACAGGCCGCGTGTTTTATGATAAACTGGAATTCATATTCCTGGAGTTGCCCAATTTTAAGCTTGGCGCAGCAGCGTTAAAAACTGATTTGGAACGATGGTTGTATCTCTTGCGGAATATGGGAAAAATGAAAGAAATTCCATTAACTTTACGGGAAGAAACATTTCAGCAGGTGTTTGAAATAGCAGAGGTAGCTAACTTAAAAAAGGAGGAATATATGTTATACCAGAAAGACGTTTTAGACCGGTGGACGGAGTATGCTGTATTAAAAACTGCCAAGGAGAAAGCCATATCGGAAGGCATGGCCATCGGCATTGCGAAGGGCATCGCCAAGGGCATTGCGAAAGGTACAGCAGAAGGAATGGAAAAAGGCATGCAAGAAGGAATGGAAAAAGGTATGGAGAAAGGTATGGAGAAAGGCATGGAGAAAGGAATAGAGAAAGGCGCGGAACAAAAGAGTTATGAAGTTGTCGAAAATCTTATCCTTAAGCATGGTTTTACGGATGTTCAGGCTGCAGAAACGACTGGCGTACCGGTTGTCTTTGTAAAAAAATTGCGCATGAAACTGAGGGCAAACAAATAAGATATTCGGAAATTAAAAATAGAGAAGCTGTTCCATTGTGGCAACAGCTTTTTTTGTGCCTATGAGTTATATAAGCTCCCATATTTGAACCTGCCATTTTCTGAGTCCCAATATTTGGATTTACGCAATTTTTTGCTGTTTTTTGACAGGATAATTGCGGTATGTTTCTATTTATTACGAATACATAAAGTCTTTCCGCTGAAAAAGAAATAAATCAAAATCCATTAAAATGTAGCTTAATGTTTTGTTTGTTTAATTATTTATAAAAGCTTTTTAGTTTTTAGTGTTTTTTTTATTGAAGATATTGGCGGGTACAAGCCTATTTTACTTAAATATTAAGGATTTATTAATTATATTTTAACAAAAAAAATTTTGTAAAAAAATTTAAATAAGTTTTGATTTAACCATATTAGTCTTATATATTTGAACTTGATTAACAAGAAATAAACATTTTTTAACGTTTTTAAGATTTTGGGATTCATGATTTTTGGAAACGAGCTGTTTATTTGAAGATAACGATTGTAGTATTGCTGTATCAGAGCAACTATAGAAAAGCATATTGAAAATAGAATTCTTTCAGATTTGATTAACTGTTTATTATGCAATTGAAAAAGCGGTTTATGCATTGCAGGTGGCAATTGATTGTCTTTTTGCTGGTGGGGATCTCTCTTCACAGTAAGGCGCAGGTTGATTCTCTTTCGGATGATGAAAAGCGGGACTCAATACAGAAAGTGGCCGCCAGTCAGCAATTTAACAATGAATTAAAACGTTCTAATCACCCCGGGTTGAGCGATACGTCTTCTGTATTGACCCTGGTGCATTTAGACGGAGTAAAAAAGGCGCCGTTTATCAGTGTGCAGCAATACCTCAAAGGGAGGGCTGCCGGCTTATATGTGAATGAAGAAAGCGGGGAGCCGGGAGCCGACCAGTTTATGTTTATAAGAGGGCTGAACATGCCTGTATTTAATAAACAGGACCTGATTGCACAACAACCGGCCATCTTTGTAAACGGGGTACCCCTGGTACAGGAAAACGCATTAACTTATAATATTCAACGGTATGATTTTAACCGGATTGGTTCCGGCACCAACTTTTTATCAACGATTGATGTGAACAATATTGAAAAGGTTGAAGTGTTGAAAACACCTTCTGA
The DNA here is from genome assembly GCF_051201075.1 of Niabella hirudinis. Lineage (NCBI taxonomy): Bacteria > Pseudomonadati > Bacteroidota > Chitinophagia > Chitinophagales > Chitinophagaceae > Niabella > Niabella hirudinis. The sequence continues at coordinate 161,289 of NZ_JBPEHJ010000004.1, read as the reverse complement.
CCTGGCAGTATTGGGGCCTATGGCAACCAATGGCGCCATTTGGATTACCACCAAGAGCGCCCAGTCGGGGTTCCGCAAAATTAATGTAGACTCCTATTTTGGAGTGCTGCAGCGCCCCTCCGTTTATAGTATTAACAGCCAGTATGAAAATGAATTCAGGGAACGGTACTACCAGAAATATGCCACGCTGGACCAGATTCAGAACCGGCCCTTATATGTAGCCAACACACTGGATCCCAATTTTTACGGACCTTCTGACTGGACTGATGTTTATTACAAAGCTAAACCGGTTCACTATATCGGAGTAGGGTTACTGGGTGGTATGGAGCGGGCCAACTTTATGTTCAATATCAGCAAAACGAAAGACCATAGTTTTGATGCCACTGCTCTTAACCGGTACAATATTGTTTTTGGCATTAATATGCTGCCGGCAAAGTGGCTGACGATAACCGGTAATGTAAATGCCACCCGGATAGACAGGGATCGTAACCGCAGCCTCAGAGATCGTTTTGCCGAAACAAGATTTGTGCCCGATCTTGCCAATCCTTTAGCGCCCAATGCGGATGCCTATAAAAGTTTCCTGAAAAAATATACCGGCTCGGTAGATGATAATATCAACAACTCCTTTTTCGGTTCGTTTGGCGCACGTGCAAAATTTAATGATCTGGAGCTGAATACCCGGCTGGCTGTTGATTATGAAGAATCATTGAGGGATGTGTTTTATGGAAAGGCCCTGATGGATAACAATAACTTCGGTTCTGTTTATACCGGGTTTAACCAGCGGTTTACGGTAATGAACAATATTAAATATAACCTGCCGCTCAACAACACCGATCACAGGATCCGGCTGGAGGCGGGGCAGAACTATATTTCTGATTTTGTTAAGTATGACTATGTAGTGGCCTACAATACACCCAACGATTTTATTAAGATTAAGGAAACCTATCTGAGCGATGGTATGTTCCTCAACCGCAACGATATTTTCGGATACCCTTTTACAGATAAATCAAAAGCCAACCTTTCCTCCCTGTATGGCCGGATCGGCTATTCCTTTCAAAAGCTGCTGGACCTGGATTTTGTGGGCCGCTATGACGGGTACTCCAATTTTTCGGCATACTCCCGCTGGTTGTTTACCCCGGTTGCCAGCGCCCGCTTCAATGTGCACGAACTGCTAAAATCATCTACGTTGAGCCGGCTTGTACTCAAAGGATCATGGGGCCAGTTTGGCAACCTGCTTGCAGACAACCGGTTTAAAATAGGCCCGCAATACCGGGTAGACCTGGGCTATTCTGATGAGCCTACACTGGGTAGTTACGCCGGCCTGGCAGGAATTTCGCAGCCTTATTCTTTTGGGTGGGTAAATGAATATTACAATTGGCCGTTTAGCGTACGTACCAATATCGGCACAGAAATCGGCCTGTATCAGGATCGTATTGTACTGGGGCTGGATTATTATAATAATAAAAACAAGAACCTGCTGGTACCCACAAGCATGCCCGCAGAAAGTGGTTTCTCTTATAAGTACGTACAGGGAATGACGGTGCAGAACAGCGGGCTGGACCTCACATTCAATGCCGAGGTGGTGAAAAACAGCAATAATTTTAGCTGGAACCTCTTTGGTAATTTCAGCTGGAATAAAAATAAACTCGTACAACTGCCTTACGGACTTACCTCAATGGTGTATGGCAATAAGAAAATTGAAGTAGGAAAGCCGGTGGATGCCTATTGGGTATATGAGAATAAAGGAATTATTAATACCGAAAATGATATACCGAGAGGCAAACTGAATCTGAGCGGGGGCTATGACCCGCTTACATTTAGCGGACTGATCAATTTTTCGCCGGGTGATGCCCTATGGGCCGATAATAACAATGATGGTACTATTGATGATAATGACAAAGTGCTGAAGGGGAATGCGCTGCCGGTATACACGGGTGGACTGGGAAGCAGCTTTGCTTATAAAAGGTTTACGCTCGATTTTCAGCTGTATATGGCATTTGGACAAAAACTGCTAAACCGGTTATCCTCTGCCAAGCTTGATTTTGTGAACAATGAAAACTCAAGGGATATCAGTTATATAAAGGAAATTACCTTTTGGCAAAAAACCTTCGACTATAACGATTATCCCCTTTATAACCCCTGGAGCAGCACCACTCCTTACCGGGTAGATCAGGATCTGTTCCTGGAGAATGCGGGGTACCTGAAACTGCGCAGCCTGACACTCGGTTATGATGTAAGCAAATTGCCAGTATTGAAAACTGCGCAGTTTAACAGGGCGCTGTTCTATGTAACCGCCTCCAATTTATTTACCCTTACTTCTTTTTCGGGCGGAGATCCGGAGCAGGTGGATTATATGGGATATTATAACGGCAGGAGCCTGCCCATTCCCAAATCATTGATTTTTGGATTAAAACTGAATTTTTAAATAATAAGATTCGTTAAGCTATGTCTGTTAAATATTTGAAACAAACCCTTTTCTTGTTGTCGGGTATTATTTTACTGGTAACAACGGGGTGCAATAAAAAGCTGGATACTGCTGTTGCATCGGCGGAGTCTGCTACAAAAATGTGGCAGTCCTATGATGATGCCCGCAATGGTTTGGTGGCGCTGTACGGGCTGTCGCGCGCGGCGTTGGCCGAAAACAACAGTCACTGGATGTATGGCGACCTGAGAAGGGGCGACTTTGTGGCTACCTCCAGCGGCAACTACCTGGATGCGATTATTAAAAACGAATTGAATAAAAGCTTTACGCAAATTAAACAACTCACCAACTGGCGCCGTTTTTATGCGGCTATTGATGCCTGTAACACGTTTATCGAAAATGCGGAGCGATGCAAGGTGGATCTTCGCTATTCTGATATGAACTGTAAAGTAGACATCGCCCAGGCGCATATGCTGCGTTCCTTTTTGTATTTCTATATTGTGCGCATCTGGGGTGATGTACCCCTGATTACTACCGCCTCCAAAAATGGCGAAACCAACCAGGTAGCCCGTACACCGCAGGACCAGGTAATGGATTTTTGTATTGATGAATTAAAGCAATACAAGGATAGCCTTCCTACAGAGTATGGCGGCGATGATAAATCCAAGCTGAACTATGACGGGCTCTATTACGGGCAGGCCTGGAGCAGCTGGGGAAATGCATTCTGGGGCTATTACCAGTCTCTTGGGTTGCTGGCCCACATGTATGCCTGGGTAGGAGACTATCGTTCGGTGCTGGCCGTAACAACGGAGATTAATGCCAATGCATCGGCCGCGCGCACGGGGATGATCAGTTATAATAATTCGAGGGCCTACCTGGCGGGAAGAAATAGCTTGTTTTACAGCAACGGTATCAAAGGCAGTCTTTGCTACCAGATGATTGCCTTTCCTTACAATATGAACAACCGGGAATCGGGGCCCAGTGGAGTAGGCCATATCGAATCCCTTACGCTTGCAAGCCCCTATGTGGTACGCTCCAAACCGGATCTGTATGTTCCCCGCGATACAATCGCCCGCTGGTTTCATTATGTGGGTGATGTGCGCCACCCCTTCCAGCCGGAATTTGGCAACTACGAAGACATTTATTTTTCGAACTACTACGGCAATATTCCCATTTTTGCCAAATTCAAAAATATAGCAACGGGATCCAGCAATTTCCCCATTTATGGTTCTGCTATTCCTATTTTTCGCTGGGAAGATAATGTGCTGCTAATGGCCGAAGCCAATTATGTACTGGGTGATATGCGAACGGCCTTTAACCTCCTGAATAGTGTTCGGCAACCCCGTAATTCCCCCGGCTTTTTTTACGGAACGGCAAGTCAAACCCGCCCGGGGTTTACGTTGCAGCCTACGGAAGCCAGTATGGAAGGAGGTATTCTGTACAATATTTTCCGCGAGCGAAGGGTAGAACTTGCCGGGGAAGGCAGCTGGTGGTACGACCAGGTGCGCTATAACCGCCTGGCGCGAAACAACCCCGACTTTAACAAGTTGCTGGATGAAGGAGGCATTTACTGGCCCATCGACCAGGAAATCATCAGCAAAAATCCATTGATTGAACAAAATTCTTATTGGAAACGGTAATTGGAATCAATATGAAAAAGCAAGTTTTACCTGTAGCAGCTATGCTGTTGATATTGCTGATGCTTGGTGCCGGTTGTAGTAAGGGACGAAGCCCCTACTATAAATCCGAAGTAATCGAAACGGAACGATTTGATGGTACGGTGCTGCAGTACCTTGAGAGCCGGAAGGGGGTATATGATTCGATGGTGGTAGTGATCAAGCGCTTTCCGAATCTTGCAAAATTGCTGTCATCACCCGGCTCCATGACGGTATTTGCGATACCCAACGCGGCATTTGAAGTGGCGGTTACCAATTTTAACCGCGAGCGGGCAAAACAGGACAGTGCGCCGCTGTATTTTTCACCCAATAATTTAAGCCGGCCGGATTCGGGTATGTTTCATTACCTGGGGCTCGAACAGCTGATAGCACGCTATATTTTTAACAGGGTATATACTTATGAAGAGCTGGTGGTGTCGACTACCGGCCTCCGGTCGCCTTCCGTCCTTGGGTATAATATGAACCTCAAGGCCGTGCAGCAGAATGCCGTAGGCGCTATAAAAGACGGCCCTAAGGTAATAGAGCTGAGCGACATGAATAATTCCATTTTTAACCGTTTCTGGAAATCGGCTTTAACCAGCACCATTGCTGCTGTGCAAACCAGTAATGCCCTGGTGCACACGCTTGCCCAAAACCACGAATTTGGCTTTGCCAGTTTTACCGATAAACTACTGAACCCTTCCTGGGACAGAACCGGATGGACGCCCATTGCCTGGCATTCGCAATACCTGGGAACCTGGGGGGGCACGGTAGCGCATGCGCTGGATAATGACTATGATACCCGCTGGCATACCGTTCAGTCGAATATACCGCCGTTGCCGCTGTATTTTACAGTGGATATGAAAAATACGCTGCTCATTGGGGGTGTTAGGATTCAGTGCCGGAGAGATGGCTCGCACGATGCTTCACCGGTGGATTTTACCATACAGTTTGCACCCGATGGAGCCAATCTTGCCGACTCCTCCGTATGGACAAGCTACCGGTTTGATTTTGAGCCAACCACTGTTACCATTAAACTTCCACAAACATTTATGTTTGAGAAAGAGAAAGTGGAGGCGAGGTATTTCCGGTTTATCGTAAACCAGGTGTTTTCGGGCCGGCTTTATACCGATCGGCCCTATTCGAATCTTGATGAAATCTGGATGCTTTATTAATTTATTTTTTTGATTGACTATGAATAAGATTTTTTTAACGGCTTTATGTGCGCTGGTGCTGGTGGCGGGAGAGTCCTGTAAGAAAAACCTTCCCAGCCAGCTGGATGCCATCGACCGCTCGGCTACTTTTCTGACAACCAATTTTTCGCCCATCCTCGGCCGCAACTATATTTCAAGAAGCCCCTTTAGCTATGGGCAGTCTACATTGCCGCTGGAATTTGAAATCGTAAATATGCGCCGGTTCAATGGTCAGCCTGCCCCGGAGTTGACGGACGATGTGTATCCTGTTACCGTATGGAAAACCACCGGTGCGGGATCGTATACCGGTTTTGAAACTTCGCTGGCAGAAATTGAGGCCAAACGCACCATCGAAAACCACCGCATCTTCGAAATGCGAAAGGCTTCGGGCGATGTGGTGGTTTGGGGCGATGTAAATACATCCAAGGTACTTACCCGGCCAGACTCTGGCTACGTGTTTGATGTAAAAGTATCCAACAGCGGCGCTACCCGTTACTTTTATAACCTGCGTTTTATACCCTACAAGCCTGTTCCTTATGATCCCAATAACTATGATCTCAATACAGGTATGGCTTCCAGCCCTGCATTGAGTTCGGGTAGGAGCGGTCTTTCATTATTAAACTTCACCAGGAGTAAGGATAATGTACCCATGTCTTCCACCGAAGTGGATGTGTATTTTAATAAGCTGGTGGGCGGACAGGGCAATACCCTTACATTTAAATTTCTTGATTCGGCCTATGCGCCCATCAATCCAAAACTATTTAACCAAACCCAGTGGGACCGGCTGGTGCATGGTTTTGATATGAAGCTGACCGATACCGAAGTAAAATACACAGTGGCTTATCCCATTCCGCTGGCGCCCATCGCTACGCCCTATACAGTGGGCTCCGGAAGCAGGGCCTCGGTTAAGTTTGCCTATTATCGTTTAGGCCCGGGGGGCTTTGGGGTAACGGCATTGCTTGGATTCACCTTCGCTATTTATCAAAAAGGCGACTGGGAGATTGCTTTTCACTTTAAGAACACATCACCCAAATTCACGAATGATTAACCTGCTTATAGAAAATATAAACGAAAAGTTATGAGGATATTGAAGGGTTTACTGCTTACGCTTTTTTGTTTTTCGGCGCAATTGCTGTACGCGCAGCAGGTCGAAATACGCGGAAAGGTAATCGACAATCAAACACAGCAACCCATTGACGGGGTTTCCGTCATCGTGGGCAACAGGGGAACTCATACCGACTCTCTGGGGCAGTTTATGATTAAAATGACCCGTAGGGAAACCCTGAATTTTTCCTATGTGGAATATAAAAAGCAAACATATAAATTGAACGGGGATGAAAACGACCTGACGATTTATCTGGCTTCGGACGATGCCAAAAGCGCCATGAATGATGTGGTGGTAATGGGATTTGCAAAAAGGAGCAAAGTGTTGTCTACAGGGTCTTCGGTGGTAATTACTTCGGATGAAATTAAAGATGTTCCGGCAGCCAACCTCGCAGACCTGTTGCAGGGGAAAGTGCCGGGAGTAAATATTCAAACCAACAACGGTATGCCGGGTGCCCGCAGCTCCATCTTTCAGCGTGGGTTAAGCTCCGTGGATGTTTCCGGCTCCGGTAACGAGGCCTTCCTGGCATCTACCCAGCCGCTCATTATTATTGACGGCGTGCCCATTGACCCCAATACCGACTACGAATACGGTTTTGCAACTGCCGGGGCAGGGGTAAGCCCTTTAACACTGATCCCATCCGAGGATATAGATGATGTGCAGATTCTGAAGGATGCGGCGGCCATTTCGGTATATGGATCGCGCGGAGCATACGGGGTGTGGATCATTAATACCAAGAAAGGAAGATCCGGAAAACCGGAAATCAACTATATCTCCAACTTTTTTGTAAGCACGGTGCCCAAGCTGCGGGATATCTATGGAGGACGTATCGAACGGATGACAAAGATCGATCAGATCCTGCAGTATAACCGGTACTTTTCCGAGCATGCCGGATGGGCGATGGTAAACGCAAACCCTTACCTTTCCGACAGCTTAAACCCTTATTATAACAACTCTACCAACTGGCAATCCTATTTTTTCAAAAACACCAATAACCAGAACCATAACCTGAGTATAAAAGGGGGGAATCCGGGTTTCAACTATAAGATCAACCTTGGGTACTATAACGAAAAAGGGATTATCGAAAACACGGGCATGTCGCGCTATACCCTTGGTATGAATACCGTGTACGAGCCTCAATCCAAAAAAATGAAACTGATTGCCAGCATTAACGCTAATAATTCGATCCGTAACAATGGCAGCGGGGTAGGGCTGCTGCAAACGGGTGTGGCCACCAGTGGCATGGCTTCCACTACATTGCCGCCTCCCAGTATCTACACGGAAAACAGTGATGCGCTGGCCGCCTTTCAGGTTGAGGAAGATAATAAAACCGCAACCATTATGTCGAACCTGCAGTTTGACCTGGTGCTTCATAAAAACCTGCGGTTCTCAGCGCTGGGAAGCCATTCCTACTCGCATTCCAACAGTAATACCTTTTATCCATCCTGGTTAAACAGCGGCAGCTCCTATTACCTGTCTACCGGTACCAACCCGCTGGCCCAGTACAATACTTTTTCAAGGATCACCAATGGCTACTATAACCGTAACGTATTAACGTATAACAAAACCTTTGATAAGGAAAAGCATTACTTGAGCGCCTATGCCTTTTCCGATCTGTCGGTAGATATGATCCGCAGCAACGCGCTGTTGCTGTATGGCGCGCCCAATGACTATATTTCCGGGCCCATCGGATACAACCTCTCCAACTCCCGTTTCGGAACCAACGGCGTTCCGGTAAACAGGCGGATATTCGGATATGGAGGCAACCTGAGCTATGCCTTTATGCAGCGCTACGTTGTGGAGTTTAGCTACCGGATTGACGGAACATCCACCAACGGGCCATTGACCGGTTTTAGTCATAATCCAACGGCTTCGCTGAAATGGAACCTATATAAGGAGCGGTTTATGGAAAATGTGAGCTGGGTCGATTACGCCTCCTTACGCGGCAGCTGGGGCCGTAATATTGTGCCCCAGGGTGATGTATATGCAATTTACGGAAAGTATTTCCCAGGCGGCAGCTATATGGGGCAGCCCTCTGTTGGTTTGAGCTTTGGAACGGCGCCCAATGCCTACTTCCTGCCCAAAACCTCCAATTCCTGGAACGGGGGACTGGAAGCCGGTTTCCTGAAGGGGAAGTTTTCCATTGAATATGATATTTATTACCGCACGGTTGAAAACATGAGCAGGCTGGTTGATATTGTTACGGAATCGGGCTATGCCAATAAACCTACCAATGATATCAGCATGGTAAACTACGGGCATGAATTGTCACTGCGTTTCAAACCCATTCAAACCAAGAACTTTACCTGGAACATGAGCCTGAATGGCGCTTATAATAAAAACGTGCTTACCCATTTACCCAATGATGCACGGCAATTGGTGGTGAACCCCGGGGATGAATTAGGCTTACCCGTTTTATACCGCCTGGGCTCTAATGCTCTTACCAATTTTGTGTTTAACACAAAAGGCGTTTATGCCACCGATGCAGATGTGCCGGTTGACCCCCTTACCGGGCTGCGGCAGCGGATCAACGGCCGCCAGCTGAAGGGAGGCGACCCCATTTTTGCAGATCTGAACGGGGACTACGTAATTGATAACAGCGATCGTGTGGCCGTAGGCGATCCGCAGCCCAAGATCACGGGCGGGTTTATCAATAATTTTACGTACAAAAACTGGTCGATGTCGCTGCAATTGTCTTATACCCTGTTTCGTGATGTGTTGAACACGCCATTGGCGAGAAGGTTCCAGTATTTCTATTCGCCTAACTCAGCTTCATCGCTGCCGTTGATTGATGATTATAATTACTGGAAGCAGCCGGGTGATGTAGCCGATTATCCCAACCCGTATTCTTATGACCAAAACCTGGCCATTTCATCGTACCGCTATAATCAAACGCTTTTTATGGAGGATGGATCGTATATTAAGCTCAACACGTTTACACTCAGCTACAGTTTAAATAAAGCGCTTATCAGCCAGATCCGGCTAAAGGGGGCCAGGGTATATTTTACCGGGTATAACCTTTGGGTGATCTCCAACTACTCGGGGCCCAACCCTGAGAATGTTTCCGACCTGGGACGGGACCAGCCCAACGGCTACCCCAACCCCCGAAAATTTTCTGTAGGTATCAATGTGACATTATAAAATTCAACTTATGCAACGTAGAACGTATTTATTGATGCTGCTGCTGATGGCAGGACTGGTGACCGGCACAGGTTGTAAAAAATTCCTGAATGTAAATCCCGTGGACTCCATGTCGGGTAACAATTTTTGGAAGAGTAAGGATGACGTGGAGAAGTTTACCACCGGGGCCTATATCCTGCTTCGTAACTATACCTGCATGGACGGCTACTCCCTGCTGGCCATGGCCGATTACCGGTGCACGGCCTGGATTCCCTCTACCCTGGGAACGGGGCGGCTTTATATTGGTGACCTGAACAATAACCGTGTCCGGAGCCTTATCAACACGGTTGGCGGTACATCGGGGGTATATGGAAATTTTAGTCAGAGCATAAATCAGTTTGGATTTCAGAACATGTCCAACTGGGGATATATGTACCAGATCGTTACCTCGGCCAATACGATCATCGCCAATATCGACAGTAAGGACATTACGGATATCACCGATCAGGAACGTAAACAATACAAGGCCGAAGCGATCTTTTTGCGTAGCCTCACTTATTTCCTGATGGTGCGTCATTGGGGCGATGTGCCTTATATTACCGATCCGTCGGATGACACACCTCATGAGCGCATGAACCAGGTGGAGGTACTTAAAAATTGTATTGCGGCCCTGAAAGAAACAAAAAATGACCTGCCGTGGACCTACGCCGATCCAACCCTGCGGGGGGTGCGTGCGATGCGTGGCGGAGCGCTGGCATTGATGATGGAAATGAATATGTGGATGGCCTGCTTTGATGAGGCCAATGACAAAGCCTATTATGAACAAACCGTGAGCCTGGGCACCGAGCTGATTGGTCAAAATGAAGGATCTTATGAGCTGCTGCCCCTCGAAAACTTTAAGGAGATCTTTAAAGGCTCATCAAAAGAGAGTCTGTTTGAAATTGGCCAGGACTACAATTTTGGTGAAACCTTCGGCCTGATGGCTACGATTGCCGATATCGTGTTAAGAACGCCGTATAAGAAAAATGTGAACGTAACCTACCTGTATTACGCAACGCCTTACCTGATGCAGCTTTATGAGCCGGAAATGAATGGCCAGATCGATAAGCGGATTGATAACTGGTTTGAGCAGCCGAATATGTACAATAATACCGGGCAATTTGTATTTAAGAAATTCCTGAACACTTTTGCCACCCAGCAGGAAACGGAGAATCCTAACGATGCCAAGATCCTGTTCCGGTATGTAGATGCCTTCCTCTTAAGGGCCGAAGCATTGGAAAAACTGGGACGTTATGCCGAGGCGGTAGCCGATGTAAATGTGGTGCGGAACCGGGCCGGGGCAGAGTTGTATACCGGGCTGGAAACAAATCAGTTTGGGCAGCAATTGTCGGATGCCATCTGGTGGGAGCGGGAGCGGGAGCTGATGGGCGAAAGTTCCACCTTTTATGACCTGGTGCGTACCAAGCGCATTCTTAGCGGTCAGTATACGCCATTCCCGATCACCTATGACGAGTTTTTGAACGGCGCCTGTACCTACCCGATTCATCCGGATGTAATGCTGGCCAATCCAAAAATTAAACCCAATCCTTACTGGATGTAAAATAAAAACAGATGAGAAGCAAATTGAAATATACATTATTGGGCAGCATACTGGCTGTGCTGCTGGCAACGACCGCCTGCCAAAAGGAGTACTACCTGGATTCGGGTTTGAGCCGGCCGGAGTTTAATGGTTCCATGCTCCAATACCTGGAGTCAAAACCTGTCCTTTTTGATACCCTGGTACAGGTGATCAAACTGGCTGGCCTCGAAACCAATTTCAGAGACAGTAATTTTACTTTTTTTGCCCCGGCTGATTCCACCATCAACAGTACGATGCAGTACTTTAATTTTGAATTGAAACGCCTTGGTGAAGACACCATTTCGGTGCTGTCTGACCTGAGCACGGAGTTCTGGAAATCTACCCTGTACAACTATATGTTCCGGGCGGTAAAGGGACTGGAAGATTATCCGCAGCTGGATCTTTTGAACAAGCAGGCTTTTCCGGGTGAGTTTTCGCGTTCTGTGGGCGGCCGGGTTATGAATATCGGCGGCGTATTTACCAGTGCGCGGGGGGTTAAATACCAGGGGTACCGCTACCTCAATATTTCTTATGTACCCAATGAGGCAGCGCCTTATAACTCCTGGATAGCTACCCGGGTGGCTACCTGTAATATTAAACCCAAAAACGGGATCGTACATGTGCTGGCTTATGCAACGGATGTTGACGATAAAATAGACGGTGTGGGCTATGGGCCTCATTTCTTCGGGTTTAATCCCGTTGATGCCTGGGTACTGGCAAGATATTATGGTATAAAAAAACAAACGAACTGAAACGGAGCATCATGAATCGATTGAGCAATAAAATACTCCTGCCGATGGCGCTGGCGGCGTTATTAATGGCAGGGACTTACTGTTCAAAAAAGAACAGGGAAAGTTTTTCAGGGGCGTATAAGCCTGCAGTAAAAACCTATGTAAGGTTTTCCGGTGCAGCTCCGGTTCCAGGGTCCGGAGCCTCGGGAACCCTGGTGAAATTTAAGGTGACCGGGCTGGACTCGCTGGTTAATCTGGCGCCGGGCGATGTGCAGTTTTTATTAAACGGTATAGAGGCCCGGATTGATAAGATATCTCCTTTAGATAGTATGATTACGATTGAGGTTCCGGAAAATGCATCCTCGGGAGCGGCTACCATTGTAGTGCGGGACCGGATGTATTTTGGCCCGCAGTTTAAGGTAAACGGCAATGTATGGCTGGATTCTACCTTTAATAAATTGGCCAATGATCAGCAGGGCAATGTAGTGCTGGGCTCCGGTACCGATAATACTATTTTCGGTATCTACGCAGAAAATATCGGCACCGTTCAAAGTGTATATATTTTGGGGGCGTTTAGCCAGTACAATGATCTTGCCACTTATGATGCGCCGTCTGCCACGGGAGTCATCCCATCGCGCAGGAGCTATATCCTGAAGCTGAATCCTGTTGACGGAACGATTAAAACGGATTTTGCCAAAGGCACAGGGCCCAGTGGTGTTGTAGCCGGACTATTGCCGCTTACACAGTTTCCGGGTTACCTGATCTATGGCGGGTTTAGCGTATACAACGGCCGTGACGGGGTCAATAATATGACCCGCATTTATACCAATGGCATGATGGATTCTGTAGTACAAAATGTGTATAATCCGAATCCGCTGGAGCCGGAGCATAATATTGATACGCTCCCCGCTTTTATCGGAGGCTTTAATGATGGTGTGCGACGGGCTTTTCTTGATAAGAAGCAGCGCATCATCAGCGTGGGTAACTTTACCAACCATCGCAAAAATCTTTATAATTTATCTACCTACACCAATGTAGTACGCCAAAGCACTTACATGCGCAATGTAGGAGCCATGGATCAGGACGGCAACCTGGATACTACATATAACTACGATAATACCCGGGGGCAAATCATGAAGGGAGCCAATTCGGATATTACGGATGCGGTGCAGATTAAGGACGGCAGTTCGCCCTATGGGAAAATTATCGTGGTGGGGAGCTTCACAACGTTTAATAATGCCCCTGTATCCCGTATCATGATGCTGGATGATAACGGCCAGCCGGACCCCGGTTTTAAGGCCAGTGCCAACGGTGCTATCAACCGGATTACCTACAACCCGGTTACCGGGAAGCTACTGGTAATAGGAATCTTTACAGAATTTAACGGTATTTCTACGCCAACGGGTATTGCCATGATCAATGAAGACGGTACCTCTGACCCTGTTTTTGCAATGGGAGAACTGCGGCGCGGTGGTACTTTTGGAGGAAACTGGATTACCTATGCCGGCCAGATGAACGATGGACGGATTGTGATTGGCGGCAGCTTTGGTAAGTACAAATCGCCGGGGACCGATGACTTTGTAACCCGCCAGAATTTTATGATCCTTAACGCAGATGGCACATTGGCAAATGGCGTTAATAATACAGGAGCAATGGCCGGCACTATCCAGGATATCCTTGAAACAAAATCAGGTACAAAAAAGGCGCTGCTCATTGTTGGAAATTTTAGCCTGTTTGATAACGAAACGGTGGGCAATATCATCAGAATTGGTTTAGAACCGAAATAAATGGCACATTTATGAAGAAGCAATTAAAATACGTATCGCTGCTGATGGGCTGGGTACTGATCGGGTTTACCGCCTGTAATAAATACGGTTACAATTTTGCCGATAACTACGAAGGCGGAGAGGAGAAGGCCAACATGCCCGGCGGGCAATCGGATTCGCTGAGCAAAGATCTTTCCAAGCTGAATGCCGCCCGTAATTTTCCGGGGCTTGTCGGTGAAACCGAGCCGCGCCTGACCAATGTGGATGTTACCATAGATTTTTCGGCGCGCTATGTGCCGGGGTCGGATATCCGGATCAATTCTTCGCCGCAACCCTGGTATAGCACGGGGTTGTATGCAGCTACCGGAGAGCCGGTCAGCATTGATGTTCCGCAGGGTATAAACGGTATTGTAGCGGTAATAGGAGGCTGGACGGATAATCTGGACGGGGTGCCGGCCACCAAAAGAGACCCGCTTATCTTTAACCAGGTGGCCCTGCAACCGGGTAAGAATGTGATCCGCAACCTCTATGGCGGAACCCTGTATCTGAGGACTAATGGTACCGTAAAAGAACTGGGCACCGTTACCATGAAAGTTTCGGGCGCCGTACGCGCTCCTGACTTTGTTCTTGGAACATCCACCGATGAGGGCTGGAACGAGCAGGTACGACAATCGCAGGTGCCCTGGTTCCAGTTGAGAGGCCGGCGGATTGTTTTTGAATTGCCAAAACTGTTTCTTGATAAGCACCCAATTGCCAATCCAACAGCGTTGATGGAAGAATGGGATCGCATCATCGGGGAAGATATTTATAGATGGAAAGGGCTGGAGGATGTTTCAGCCGACTCACTCAACAAAGCGCCCAATCATCCCATACGCGTAATCATGGACGCACAGCCGCGGCTGGCGTATGCGCACAACTCTTTCCCGATTGTGTTACAGATGGATGAAAACCTGTTTACGAACGAGATTGCCAATTACCAGGCTTTAACCACCAAGGGCGCCTGGCGAACATTATACGAGATTGGCCGGAACAATACCACCGGTTTTTGGCAGTTCAGCGGTTTGAGCGCAACCGGGGGCAACCTGTTTTCTGCAAAAATGGCCAACCGGCTGGGGATCAACTACGCCAACCTGGTGCAAGGTATGAAGCTGGCCGTAGATACCGGTATCTGGTACGCCAACCTGCCTAAAAACTATGCAAGCCTCTTTAACCGCGACCTGAGCAACCGGACCAATGGGGACCTCATAAAACTGCTGCCCTTTGTACAGCTTTTTGAATATTACGGGTACGGTCTTATGAGCTATATTGAATATGACGCACGTCATTATACAGAAGGAGGGCTGAACGACCTGCAGCGTATGGATTACTTTTTTACGAAAGCCTGCGACTTTACCCACACAGATCTTTCGGCCTTCTTCAGAGCCTGGTCTATTCCGGTATCTGCGGCCGTAGCCGATTCCATGGAATTGAAATATCCTTTTATGACTAAGACGGTCTTTCTTTATAACCCCATTACCAAAACCGGCGTTCGTGACTCCCTTATGCCCAAGCCGAGGGAACTGTCGCGGACAGCATGGAAGGTGTCGGGCTTCTGCTGCCAGGAAGCAACCACGGGGCCGTTGTATGCGGTGAACCTGATCGATGGCGATGTTAATACCCGCTGGCAAACAAGAGAGACGCATACACCACATACCGTTACGATCGATATGGGGGCCATTACCGATGTTGGCGGATTCTATTATGCCAACGGGGCATCTACCTTCCGCCCCAGGACCATCAAGGTATGGGTAAGCTGGGATAATATAAACTGGACGCAGGCTTTCTCCGGTACAGGTACAAACCCAAGTCTTCCGGGTAACCCCACTACCGATAACGGAGGCAATGTGGTTAATACCATCAATTTTTCGGATAATAAGCGTTATGTAGGCGTGCGCTATATCCGGTTTGAATCTGCAAACGCATTCCCAGCATCGCCGGTGGTAACCACGGCGTCCACTGCAGAGTTTGGCGCATTACGCGGCATTTCGACCGGAACGAATGCCCAAACGCCGGTATATCCTCCAACTGAAGAATAACAATAACGATGAATTAACTTTTATGATGATAAAAAAATTATACATAATAGCAACGGGGGCCTTCATCGGGTGTGTGCTGCTGGCTGGCTGCAAAAAATTTCCGGATCCCGGCGTGCAGATTGAAGAGTACAAGGCCGATACAACCGTACGTGCCGTTTCCAACCAGCGAAGAATGTTGCTGATCAGTATTGATGGGCTGGCGGCGGATGTATTACAGGCCGTAAAGCCGGAAGCCATTCAATCGCTGCTGCAAAACGGCAAATATTCTTTCAGTACAGCCACCAACCTGCCGGTCAACAATACGGCGGCATTGGGATCGATGTTTACCGGAAATTTTGAAACCCGGCTATGGGACAGTACGTTTTACGCCGTGCCGGCAGACAGTACCAATACCATCCCTGTGCCGCTGAACCTGACGGCGTTTCGCTATATCCATGACGAGATCCCCGATAAAAAATTTGCTGCTGTGGCCAATTGGCCCAACCTGGTAAATACCCTGCTGGCGGATGCCGACAAAAAAGTGGTAACGGCCGATGATGCGGCAACAAAAGCCGCAGTGGAAAATATCCTCAAATCCGAAAACAGGGATGTAGTGTTTGCCCGTTTTTCTTCGGTACAAAATGCCGGAAGTCAATATGGCTTTAAGGCCGGGGCAGAATATGAAGCAGCCATCCGGACGGTAGACGGGTACATTGGAGATATTATGAATGCGCTGAAGAGCAGGGCCTCCTACAATAACGAAAAATGGTTAACCGTTATTACTACAACCCAGGTAAGCGACACCCTGCTTACTGCAAAAACCTGGGCGGGTTCACCGTTAAAGATTCCTGGTTTTATTATTGCCCATCACAAGGGCTTTACCAGCCAGGATATTACAAAACTGAACCCTGCAATCATCGCAAAAAATGAAGATGTGGCGGCCATGATGCTCTACTGGCTGCAGGTTTCCAAACCCTCCACCATGGTTAACGGGAGCTCCTGGCTCGATCGGTTTGAGCTGGAGTTTTTAACAAAATAGCTTATTGTTTAAACGGACATTAAATGGAACGAATTATGGACAAACTGAAAGGGATCAGAATCGGTATAGCAGCCCTGCTGCTGCTGGGTATGGCTTCCTGTGCAAAGGAGAGCCTGCCGGCTGCGGAGGCAGAGCTCAAGTCCTACAACAAAATATATTTTGTGCAGGCCAGCCTTAGCGGGAATATCAATTTTAAGGTATACGTGGACGCGGATAAAAGAGATACCGCTTTTAATGTGGTGAATGTAACCATTGGAGGCACCACAGCGCCGGATCATGATATTCCGGTTAAATTTGAAATATTGGATCAGACCTTTGTAGATGCGTATAATACGCAAAAGGGAATGACGGCAAAGCTGCTGCCCGAAGCAAACTTTAGCCTGGATAAAGACGTTGTGATCAAAAAAGGAACGCTAACCACCGGAACCCTTCCGCTGAAGCTAAATCTTGACGGGCTTTCGAACGGCGACATGTATGTGCTGCCGGTAAAATTTGAAGCAACAGATCCCACCCACCCGGTGGATCCGCAATTGCAGGTGGCCTACTATGTATTTAACTGCCAGCAGCTGCCCGTGGGCAAGTATATTGGAAATATACCCCAGGTCAACGAGCCGGGCGTACGTCTTTTTGATTTTTACGATGACTTAATGCTTCGTGATACGGCGGGCGACCTGTGGGTATACCCGCTAAAGGACAGGCAGACCCTTGGAGATCCCGTAAAAGTGGCCTCGGGGTTCGATAGTGTAACCTCCCTGATTTTTAACTCCGGCTATAACCGGCTTATAGGCGTTGTTACATCCGGATTCTATCGAAATTGTGTCGTAAGCTGGAGTATTTCCAATATGCCGGATGTTAAAATAGGAGATACGCTGCTGGCCTATAAATCGGCCGATTTTGCTACCGTTTTTGCCAATACCTTCTTCCAGGGTGTTAACGGGGCCTGGTATGGTGTGCATGCTACAGGCAACTCTTTTTGGTATTTTACGCTCAACGCAAGCGGAACAGCCGCTACCAGAAGCAATATCAATGGGGGATGGGTTCGTGATATATATAAGGACCCCTGCATTATCAATAATGCCGTTGTTGTAAACCACCCCACCAGTTTGCTGGTGTACTTGTTGGGAACAAATGGCGCTACATTTGCTACGGACCGGTGGCCCGTAGGCAAAGGCTTTTTTAAGTACAGCCGGATTTTTTCGTATAAAAATAAGGACCTGATTGGGATAAAGGCCAACGGAGACCTTATCCGTTACGCTGATTTTGATATCCATGGCTTCTATATTGCAGAACTTTAGAAAGCCTCGCGGGAGAATAAAAAATTTATAAGTTATTAAATACGATTGAAATGAAAACATGGGGTAACTGTAGGCTGCTGCTTTTACTAACAGTGATCTTTATTTCCTGTAACAAGGACTTCAAAGACGATGAACAAGGCCTGGTGGAAGGGGCGAATAGTCCCAGCATTTCGGGGCTTAGCAAAACCTCGGGAGTAATGGGCGATACCCTGACAATCATGGGTGATTTTCCAAATGGGGGTGAAGTGACTTTTGGAATTCAAAAGCTCAATATTGTTTCTTTCAACAGCAAGGAAATTGTGGTGGTGGTACCCTATGGTACCGGAAGCGCCTTTGTGATGGTAAACTCGGGCGTGCTTCGCTCCAATAAAGTAACCTTCACGTACACCCTGCCGCCGGCGAAAGAAGGTGTCCGCATCGGCGACAACTACTACGATGTTGATACCACAACAATCATGGAGGTTGGGCCGGGTACAAAATACATGGTATTGAGTTTTACAGACCGTTACACTACCAATCATCTGAAAGTGCACCTTACATTTATGGATACACAAAATCCGCTGTTGTCCTTTAAACCGGCACTGGCAAGGGATACGGTGGCCAGTATGGACAATATCCCGAATATCGCCGTTCGCAAGTCAAAAGCAGGCGCCCGGTATTTTGTGGGGGTCAACGGCGATCTTTTTAATACAACCCTTACGGCGCCGCCCGGTGTCAATAACCAGGGCCGGGTAAATAATTCCTGTATTGTGGATGGGCTGATCACGAATATGAGTTATAATTATCCTGCGTATGCACCCGTGTATTTTAACGGGAATACCGTTTATTTTGATGATTTCGAGTTTGTGTCTTATGTACAGGTACCAGATATGGAAAAAATAGGTATCAAGAATGTGAACAATTCACGGGCGGCGGACGATCTCATTCTCTATAATACAGCCAAAGGGCGTCATACCAATACCAATAATTTTGGAACCGAAATGGCGGTAGTACCCATTGGAGGCTCCTGGGGCGACTATACCAATGTGCGCGTAAAAATAAACACTAAGGTAGTGTATGGCCAGGTAGGCAGCACAGTGATACCTGCCGGCGGAGCCGTTGTCTCGGGACACGATTTTTCGGCTACGGTTTTGAATACCGCCAGTATCGGCGATACACTAACCATTGTTAACTATGCAAAAAATACGGCAACAGGTACCCTTATTCAGCAGATGATCTCCGGCGACCGTAGAATTTTGCAAAACGGACAGGTTATTAACCCGGTTGCAGCCCGCACAGCGCGTACGGCTATTGGCGCTTCTGCAGATAAATCGACCCTTGTGTTTTGTGTGGCGGAGGGCGCTATTGCAGGTGTATCGGTGGGTATATCAACCAGCGATCTGGCGGAGATTTTAAAAATGTATGGCATTGCTGATGCCGTTCACATGAATGGCGGAAACTATAGCACCCTGTATGTAAAAGGGGCCGGTTATAATAACGGCGGATTGGTAAACCGACCCAATAATACAACTACTGCGTCCAGTGTTGGCAATGGGTTATTTGCCATATCCAAAGCGCCGGATGATGCCTCGGTGGTAAAACTGGTATCTGATCTTTATTCTGTTCGGGTAAAGGCAGGCGGCACCATAACGCCCCGGTTTTACGGATTGAATAAATATGGGCATATCGTAAACTCGGACATCAGTGGCGTAACGGTAACGGAGGCTAATGGTTTGGGTACCGTTACCGGAACCAGCTTTACCGCCGGCACAACAACGGGGTATACAGAATTGGTGGGTACTTATGGTGGCATGACATCGAAGGTTATGGTGAATATAGTACCATAAGAAATTCGTTTAGTCACAAATTTATTCCTGTTAAAGTATACATACAGAGCTGTCACAGTAGTTGCTGTGGCAGCTTTTTCATGCATAATAATAAGACGCTTTGAAGGAGAGGCACATAAGGTTTTAATGCACAGGCTAAGCCTGGACGTAAATAAATATTTCTGAAAAAAGATGAAAGCCCGAAGAGGGCCCACCAGTTGAAAATAGCGAAGGGTAATAAAATTAAGAGGGGCGTACGTTGGTCTGGAAAGATTACGAACCCCACTCTTAGCCCTCTAAACCGTTGTAAAGATATTGCCGCCAAACAGTATCTGCCAAACGTTGAGCAGGGTATTCGATAGAATGCCGTTCTCCTTAGTTCAAACCCGTTGTATCATCGATAAAATGAGTATGTATTTTGGCTAAAATCCCCCGGCCAGGAAATTGATAGAAATAATTTTGATACCGGTTCGATAACAACGTATCGATGATGCTTAAAAGGATTCCGTTGCCAATGTAGCATTATTTTTAGGCCCGCTTTTTAATTATTATGGTAGATTTGTGGGGTATGTATGACAAAGTGAATAAGAATAATCAGTTTTATCAGCAGATATTTGAATCGCAGAAAGGGGTACCCGCGGTACCCCCCAACCAGGTTATTGCACGATGGGCGGATGCGTTGATCTGCCTGCTGTTTCCGGAGCGTGCGGATTGTTTCCCCATCAGCATTGATGAAGTGCATCATAAGTTTGAGCTTCGGGAAAAAGAGCTGAAGGCCATCCTGGAACTTACAGATACCTGCGCGCAGGTGTCAAAGAAGGCTAGCAGCTTTTTTAAGCAGTTGCCCGGGTTGTATCGTTTATTAAATACCGATATTGAAGCAATCCTTTCCGGCGATCCTGCTGCCAAAACGCGGTTTGAGGTGATCCGCGCCTATCCGGGCTTTTTTGCCATTGCCTATTACCGCATAGCTCATGAACTGCTGAACCAGCAGATACCACACTTGCCACGGATTCTTACCGAGCATGCCCACGGTATCAGCGGCATCGACATTCATCCTGGCGCCGTTATCGGCGGATATTTTTGTATTGATCATGGCAGCGGTACGGTAATCGGCGAATCGACCGTTATAGGCAATCATGTGAAGATTTACCAGGGAGTAACCCTGGGAGCCCTGAGTGTAGATAAGAGCCTGATGGACCGCAAGCGTCATCCTACCGTGGAAGATGGAGTGGTTATTTATTCCAATGCAACCATATTGGGGGGCGATACCGTAATTGGTCGCAATAGCATTGTGGGCGGAAACGTATGGCTTACCCGGAGCATACCTCCTAACTCAAAAGTGTATCACCGGCCATCGATTGACCTGGTGGAGCAGGAAATACTGGAGTAGAAGGGGGGCAAAGTTTCAGGTTTGACGTTTAAAGTTTAACGTTAGTGCCGGTTCTACGCTCGATGCACATTGCCTACTGGCTACTCACCACTTCCTATTCACTATTCAATATCGTTTCCTTAACGCTTCATTTTATAATATATAATTTTTTCGATATGGCTTCTTTACTGGACCTGGTGGGGAATACTCCCATGGTGGAACTTAGAAAACTCAACCCCAATCCCAATGTGAATGTGTTGGTTAAACTGGAAGGCACCAATCCCGGCGGCAGTGTGAAGGACCGGGCGGCATTCAATATGATCGCCTCCGCTTTGGAGCGCGGCGCTATTAAACCCGGAGACAAACTGGTGGAAGCCACCAGTGGAAATACCGGTATTGCACTGGCTATGATTGCCCGGTTTTATGACCTGGAACTGGAGCTGGTGCTCCCCGACACCTCTACCCGGGAGCGCACATTAACCATGGAAGCCTTTGGTGCCCGGGTGACGCAGCTGGCAGGAATAGAAGCCTGCCGGGACTATGCTGAAGCGAAAGCCGCCAGGGGAGAATCTTTTATGTTGGACCAGTTTGCTAATGACGATAATTGGGGTGCACATTATAAAACCACGGGACCAGAAATATGGCGCGATACCGGCGGTGCTGTTACACATTTTGTAAGCGCCATGGGTACTACTGGTACCATTATGGGATGCTCCCGTTTTTTAAAGGAACAAAACCCAAAGGTGCAGGTTGTGGGCTGCCAGCCCACGGAAACAGCATCCATCCCTGGTATAAGGAGATGGCCCGAAGCCTATTTGCCCAGGATATTTGACCCTCAACGCGTAGATCGGATTATGGATATTACCGAGGCGGAAGCAGTTGACTATACGCGAAGGCTGGCGAAAGAGGAGGGCGTCTTTGCAGGTATGAGTACCGGCGGTGCGGCGGCGGCGGCCCTCCGGCTGGCAGCCGAACTGGAGCAGGGCACTATTGTGTTTATTGCCTGCGACCGGGGCGACCGGTATCTGAGCAGTACCCTTTTTGGATAAGAATAACCTGTCTGATTTGAAGTCTGAATGTTTTTTACATAAAAGCTGATCAGGGCATCCCTACCCGTTTTTCAATATTTTAAGTAGGCAGGAGAGGCCTTATACCCGTGCAGTATCTGCCCTCCAGTTCCGGATCTGCTGTTTAATGAAACGGGGGCGAAGCCCTTCCTGCTGTGTTTTTTCAATAAGCGACAGTAGCTCTTCATCCGGTGCAAACCGCAGTGCAGCGATCTGCGAAAAGGACAATTGCTGTTCCAGCGGTTCAAAGTTTTTACCTGTTAATACAAAATACCGGTACCGCATTTCCTGCACCACAACCCGGTTTTGAAGGGTAAGTGCATAGTGCTGCCGCAGCATATACGACAGCCATCCGATCAGCAGGATCAGCAGGGCGATGAAGATCCATACCAATTTTAAGGCGGGGTTATGGAAAATATTATAAACGGCGCCTGTTTCAAGCAGGAGTATTGCCGGGTAAAAGATAAAATGATGGGGTGTGTAATACCGGACATGATTGCTGTACCGCTGGCTGGCCATAATAAAAATTTTCTGGTAAGATAACGGAAATTGCCGGGGTACCATAAAAAGGCCGTGCCCTTTTTCTATGCTGCTTTTGCGGCTGTTGAAAAAGGAAGGGTTTCTGTTTATCGAAATGCGGCCTGCGATCTGTAATTTTGAAGTAAATGCCAGATATGAAAAAACAATTGCTGTTTGCCGCCGGGTTCTTTCTACTATTGCTATCCGGGGCGCAGGGGCAGGATTCCACCAGGATCAGGCTGCTGATGATGGAAGGAATCCGTTTCCATGACCGGGGGCAATATACAGATGCCATAAAAAAATACGACAGCGTTTTAAGGATAGATCCGGACCATGTGTTTGCTCAGTATGAAAAATCGTATTCGCTGATGGCGGTTAAAAATTATAAGGAAGCCATTGCGTTGAGTCAGCTCGTTGTTAAAAATCAGCGTGCAGATACTGGCATTATTGGCAGCGCCTATAGCACCTGGGGGTCGGCACTGGATGAGCAGGGCGATCATAAGAAGGCGCTGAGTGTGTACGATGAGGGGATCAAAAAAGTACCAGGGTACAACATGCTCAATTATAATAAGGCGATTACCCTCCTGCGGACTCATCAAATTGATGCCGGCGTTTCCGAGCTGGAAGCATCGCTCTTAAAAAATCCCAGGCACCTGTCTTCTCATCTTATGCTGGGCCGGACGATGCTGCTGCTCCGGCATAGTAAAATAGCCGCATTGATGCCTTATATGACCTACCTGTTGCTGGATAACAGGAGTGAACAGGCCCTGGACGTGCTGGGTGTAGTACGCGGCCTGGTGGAAGGCAGTGTAAAAAAAACTGACTCCAACAGTTATCACATTGAGCTGTCAGGGCATTCGTTGAAGAAAAAAAAGAATAAAAAGCCGGCAGATGATGATTTTAAATCGATAGAGCTGTTGTTTAAACTTGGCGCGGCAGCGGATGCCTCAAAAACAGAAGGACAGCTGCCGGCAGACCGGTTTGCCAGCCGGCTGTCATCCGTTATTGAGTTGCTGGCAGGGCAAACCGGACATACCGGATTTTACGGAAGATTTTACCTGCCGTTTTTCAGCGGGCTGCATGAGCAGCAACTTGCCGAAAGTTTTGGTCATCATATCTATACTCCTTCCGGAAATGTAATGAACGAGGTCTGGATCCAGGACCACCGGGAGCAGATGGACCGGCTAAAGATGTGGACACAGGCGTATAGGTGGCCGGGGGCGGGATTTTAGTTTCAGGTTCCCGGTTTACCACCCGCCTGATGGCCGGCGGGGCAGGTTCAACATTAGATTCGCTTTTATACCAAATGTTCTATCTCAAATATGGGGTCTCATTTCATCTGGAAGCTAAGAGCCGATAGCTGAACCCTGGTCTCCTATGCACAGGTTTCGCACAGGTGCTGCGGCAGATTTCGGGGATGGGGCTATTATTGTTATCTTGCATCCATGCAGCAATATTTGGATTTGTTACAACATATTTTAAATGAAGGAGTTGAGAAGACGGATCGGACAGGAACCGGTACCATCAGCACATTCGGATACCAGATGCGATTTGATCTTCAGAAAGGGTTTCCGATTGTTACCACAAAAAAACTCCACCTGAAAAGTATTATTTATGAGCTACTCTGGTTCTTAAACGGGGATACCAATATTAAATATCTGAAGGAACATGGTGTACGGATCTGGGACGAGTGGGCCGATGAAAACGGAGAACTGGGGCCGGTGTACGGCAAACAGTGGCGAAGCTGGGAAGGCAAGGATGGAGTAGTGGTGGACCAGATAACCGACCTGATCGGGCAGATCAAAAAAAGCCCGGATAGCCGGCGCCTGATCGTAAATGCATGGAATGTGGGTGAGCTTTCGGAGATGGCGCTGATGCCCTGTCATACCTTATTCCAGTTTTATGTAGCAGCTCCAAAAACTACAAATGGAAAACCCGGAAAGCCCCGTTTGAGCTGCCAGTTGTACCAGCGCTCGGCAGATGTGTTTTTAGGGGTGCCTTTTAATATAGCATCCTATGCGCTGTTAACGATGATGATTGCACAGGTATGCGATCTGGAGCCGGGTGAATTCGTACATAGCTTTGGAGACGTACATATTTACACGAATCATCTGGAGCAGGTGAAACTGCAATTGTCACGTACACCGTATCCGCTGCCGCAGATGAAAATAAACCCGGAAATAAAAGATATTTTTAATTTTTCATTTGAAGATTTTGAACTGGTAAACTACCAGTCGCATCCGGGCATTAAGGGCGTGGTAGCGGTCTGAGAATGTAGAACGCAAAATGTAGAATTTAACGTATGGAAAATGCCCGAAAATACGACCTGGAGGACCGGTTGGTACATTTCGCAATTCTTGCGCTGAATGTTTGTGACATTTTGCCATCGACAAAAGCCGGGAATAATCTTGAACATCAATTGTCAAAGAGCGGAACGGCACCCGCGCTGATGTATGGAGAAGTTCAGGCCGCAGAATTGCAGGCCGATTTTATACACAAGATGAAATGTGCGCTTAAGGAACTACGGGAAACAAAAATTAACCTGAGAATTATAAAGGAGAAACCGGTAGCTATGCATGAATCTGTGGGCATTGCTTTGCAGGAATGCAATGAGTTGATCGCGATCTTTGCAGCAAGTGTAGCAACTGCTCAAAAAAACAGGAGTAAATAGTTCTAAATTTTAAATTCGGTGTTTAATATTCAATATTTATGATAGTTTCTTTAGTAGCAGCCGCATCTAACAATAACGTTATTGGTAAAGACAACAAACTATTGTGGTCGTTACCCAATGATATGAAACATTTTAAAAATGTAACCTGGGGCATGCCGGTGGTAATGGGACGCAAGACCTTTGAATCCTTTAAACAACCCCTTGCGGGACGAAAAAATATCGTCCTCAGCACTAATAAAAGCCTCAAAATTGATAATGCGATCGTGGCCCGCAGTCAAAATGATGTGGAATTATTGGTGAAGGAAATGGACGTCAAAGAGCTGATGGTGATCGGGGGAGGGGAAATCTATAAATTATACCTGCCCAAGGCTAACCGGATCTACCTGACCCGTGTGGATACCGCCCTGGAGGGGGATGCTTTTTTTCCGGTATTTGATCAGAATGCCTGGAGCTTAACGAGTAAACAGGAATATAAAGCCGATGAAAAACATTTATTCGATTATACTTTTGAACTCTGGGAACGCATTTGAATTTAGAAAATTGAATACCCGGTAACCAACGTAAAACGGAAGCTTGATGTTGCCACAATGGTTCCAGTTGTATAGCAGGAACAATCGTTCTACATTTAACGTTTAAAATTTAATATTCTACATTTCAATGGTATATTCTCCCCTAATTGCCGCATCCAAATATTTTAAATACTATATCCATGCATCCAATAGCAAGGGGCATGGCATGCATTCGCCCTTCGTGTTTGAGTTGATCACCAAAGTGATGAATGATTTTACCCGTTACCCGGCGTATGATAAGATTGAGACGCTTCGCAAAGAACTTTTGAAAGATGGAGAAATAATCACCGTAGAAGACCTGGGGGCCGGGTCATCAAAAACGCGGTCGTGTACCCGGACGGTAGCTTCCATTGCAAAAAATGCAGCCAAGCCGGCAAAATACGGGCAGCTCATGTACCGCATGATCCGCCACTATAAGGCCCGGCGTATTCTGGAAATGGGCAGCTCCCTGGGCCTTACCACATCCTACCTGGCCGCCGCCGATCCGGAGGCGCGGGTAATCACAATGGAAGGGGCGCCGTCAGTAGCAGCATTGGCAAAAAAGCATTTTTCGGCCCTGGAATTGACGAACATAGAATTGGTAGAAGGTGATTTTGACGATACGCTTCCCGCCGTTCTGGAATCAATGCCAAAAATTGATTTTGCCTTTATTGACGGAAACCACCGGCAGGAGCCTACAGAGCGCTATTTTAAACAACTGCTGCCGCATGTTCATAACGATACCTTGCTGATATTTGACGATATTCACTGGAGCCGGGAAATGGAAACCGCCTGGAAAAATATTGTAGCGCATGAAGCTGTAACCTGTGATGTGGATCTTTTTTATATCGGCATTGTAAGTTTCCGGAACGCATTCAAAGAGAAACAGGGTTTCTCCGTCCGGTTTTAGATCTCATTGTCGTCTGCATAAAATTTTTCAATCCGTTTGTCGGGGATGAACCAGATGAGGGCTACAATCGTATACAATGTAATGCTGATCCATGTAGCAATAAAGCTGGCGCTGATGCCTGCAAGATACAGGACGCCGGATATTTTTCCTTTTGAATCGGTGCCCACCGCCTGCGCCAGTTTACAATTGGGGCCACCGGCCTTTATCAATTCTTTCTGAAGTATGAGATAGGCTACAGCTGCCATTGCCAGTACAAAACCGTAGACGGCTACGGGTAAGGGCTGGGTATAGTTTTTATCCATCCATGCGGTTGTAAACGGGAAGAGCGATAGCCAAAACAGGAGGTTCAGGTTTTTCCAGAGAACCGCGCCATTTATTTTATCCGCAAGGTGGAACATGTGATGATGGTTGTTCCAATAAATGCCTACATAAATAAAACTTAATACATAACTCAAAAAAGTAGGGAGCAGTTCCAGCAGCGATTTTAATGTATAGCCGTCTTCCGGTGGACGCAGCTCCAGCACCATAATGGTAATGGCAATAGCCAGCACGCCATCGCTGAATGCTTCAAGTCTTGATTTTGTCATATTAGTGGAAAGAATAAAAAAGTGGTTGCTTCAAAAATAAACGTTGAAACAACCACTCTTCCTGGTTAATTTAATGCAGTTAATGCTGCTTCATAATTGGGCTCTGTTGTAATTTCCGGTACCTGCTCGGTATACACTACTTCCCCAGCGGCATTAGCCACGATTACCGCCCGGCTCAGCAGGCCCTTCATGGGAGAGTCGGCAAACGTTACCCCATAATCATTACCAAAATTTCCTCTGAAGTCGGAAAGGGTTTCTACGTTGCTGATGCCTTCTGCGGCGCAAAAGCGGTTCAGTGCAAATGGCAGGTCTTTCGAGATGTTCAGGACTACAGTATCTTCAAGTGCTGCAGCTTTTTCGTTGAATTTTCTAACAGAGGCGGCGCATACACCCGTATCTACGCTGGGAAAAATATTCAGCACTACTTTTTTACCGGCATAATCAGAAAGTTTTTTCTCGGTTAGCCCTGCGTTCACCAGCGTAAAATCCTTGAGTTTACTCCCTTTTCCAGGCAAGGATCCTGCTGTTGTAACGGGATTTCCTTTTAACGTAATTTCAGTCATAGTATAGAATTTATTATTGATTTTAAAAATGGAATTTGTTTAATACAAAGAAAGCGAATTTATAATGGATTTCTGTTGCATTTTCCCCCGGTTTTTTTGTATTTAAAATTTGGTTTCAGTTTTGAGGCGCTTTGGCGGCTTTCCGGCCGGGACAGGATGCTATAAAAATGGCGGGCCCCGGAAGATAAGTTCACTGGTTTTTATACTTTTGCGTTGTGCAATTACCATCTTCGCTTATCCAATCTTTGAATGGCCTCCCTGGCTTTGATGAAACGGCATTTGTTGCAGTACATCGGTCGGGATCCCAGGTTACTTCAGTCCGGATCAACCCCCGTAAAATTTCTGCGCCCTCCTTTCAAACAGGTATGGACCCTGTGCCATGGTCGGGCCTGGGATATTATCTGGCTCATCGCCCCTCCTTTACCTTTGATCCGCTTTTTCATGCGGGTTGCTACTATGTACAGGAGGCCAGCAGCATGTTTCTGGAACAGGCGTTGAAGCAGACGGCTGATCTTGCAAAGCCTCTTAAGGTACTGGATCTTTGTGCCGCTCCGGGTGGGAAGACTACGCACCTACAATCACTGATCTCAAAGGATAGTCTGCTGGTGAGCAATGAGGTGATCCGGAGCCGGGCGGCGGTATTAAAGGATAATGTTATAAAATGGGGCGCTTCAAATATTGCTATAACGAATAATGACCCGGGCGACTTTGTAATGTTGCCTGGCTTTTTTGATGTAATGGTGGTGGATGCCCCCTGCAGTGGAAGCGGGTTATTTCGCCGGGATGAAGCTGCGATTTCGGAATGGAGCGAGCATGGTGTGGCGCTTTGCAGCCAGCGCCAGCAGCGTATCCTGGCAGATGTATTGCCTGCGTTGAAGGAGGACGGGGTACTGGTTTATTCTACCTGCTCTTACTCGAAAGAAGAAGATGAAGATATTCTGAAATGGCTGGATGAAGAGATGGGACTGGAAGGTATTGAACTGAATACAGAGCCCGGCTGGAATGTGATCGCCGTAAAAGAAGGCTCAAACTTCGGATATCGTTTCTGGCCACACCGTGTAAAGGGGGAGGGGCTTTTTATGGGCGTATTCCGGAAAAAAGATACTACCGGCAGGTTGGGAAAATACCGGGTAAAACAGAAACCGCTTTCCGCAAAAGAAGCCGGGTTGCTAACTAACTGGATCGGTACAGCTGAAAGGCAATTTGTTAGTTTTGGCGGTCGCATTTATGCATGGCCCGAATCGCTTTTTGAAGCACTGGATCTTTTAGCGGAAAAGATGAAAGTGATCTATTCGGGAGTCCTGGTAGGAGAATTGGTTCGGGATAAACTGATACCGGATCATGCGCTGGCATTGAGTGGGTTGGTTTCGGGCACCGTTGCCCGGACAAGCCTGTCTGAAGATACAGCGATCCATTATCTGCAGCGAAAAGATTTTGTATTGGAAACAGCGCAGAAAGGCTGGCAACTGGCTGTTTTTGACGGGCATCCCATGGGCTGGATGAATGTGTTGCCCAACCGTATCAATAATTACTATCCCAGGGAACTGCGGATTCTGAAGGAGCAGCGCCCGGCTGAGTAGGATCCATATTTGAAATGTATCGGCGTAATGCCCGGGACATTTCCGGGAGGTTTTTTGTAGTCCTTTCCCGGATAGTAGAAATCATATTTGATTGTGTTGGGGCTGTATGCTAACGGGCGATTTGGAGCGCGTGCAGCGAAGGACCCCGCCAACATGGACGCGGAACTGGAGGTGATGCCACAATCCAGGAAAAATTGTATCTTTAAGCATGGCTACTATGAATAACACGGATGTACCTCCGATAGGGCGGTACATCGACCCGCTAACCGACTTTGGTTTTAAAAGAATCTTTGGTTCTGACTCCAGCAAAGACCTGCTGATTTTCTTTTTGAATGCCTTGTTCAAAGGCCGGAAGACCATTTGCAACCTGGCATACAATCCGCAGGAAAATCATGGCCCGGCAAAGCATTACCGCAAAGCCGTTTTCGATATTACCTGCACGGGCGCTAATGGCGAAACGTTTATCATTGAGATCCAGCGCGCCGATCAGAAGTTTTTTAAAGACCGGGCACTTTTTTATACAGCCAGTCAGTTACATGAGCAGGGCATAAAAGGAAACAGGCACTGGGATTTTGAACTAAAGGAAGTATATTTTATTGGGATAGCAGACTTTAACTTTAATAATTCCCAGCCGGGTAAATGGCTGCACCATGTACGGCTGACTGAAGCCGCAACCGGTTGCGTGTTTTATAATAAATTGGAATTCATATTTTTAGAATTACCCAATTTTGATTGCAGTGAGGATGCACTAAAAACCGATGTTGAGCGCTGGCTGTATGTGCTTCGAAATATGAGAAAAATGAAAGAAATTCCATTAACTTTACAGGGAGAAACATTTCAGCAGGTGTTTGAAATAGCAGAGGTGGCTAACTTAAAAAAGGAGGAATATATGTTATACCAGAAAGACGTTTTAGATCGATGGACCGAATACGCCGTATTAAAAACCGCCAAGGATAAAGCGATATTGGAAGGTATGGAAAAAGGCGCGGAACAAAAGAGTTATGAAGTTGTCAAAAATCTTATTCTTGAGCATGGTTTTACGGATGCCCAGGCTGCAGAAACAACTGGTGTATCGCTCGATTTTGTAAAAAAAGTGCGCAGGAATCTGACATCGGCACAATAAAACAGAATAAATATTTAAAGCAAAAGCTGTTCCCTTTTTGGGAATGGCTTTTCTTTTGGGAGAATGAACAGATTTGACTAACTATTGAGACATTTTATAGCCCTCAATTGATCTTTTTTTGGGAATTTCGCCATAGAGGAACGGATGAGTTGCATTGCCATAAGAAGGAACCGGGATATAAAACAACCGGGTAAGGAGTATTGCAAACACCTTTTCGTTGCCGCTGTATTCAATTATTAAAAACGAAATGTATCGTCTTATGCTTCAGTCATTTTGCCACGGAGTTAGATCCTGTGTTCTGTTGATGGCCCTTTTTCTTTACCCACCCGGTGTTGATAGTCAAAACCAGAAAGCCCCTAGTTACCCGTTGATCACTCATTCGCCCTATTTTAGTATCTGGAGTAATACGGACCAGCTGAATGAATCGGTAACCACACATTGGTCCGGCGCAGAACAATCGCTGGTAGGCATTATAAAAGTTGATAACCGGTTTTACAGGTTTCTTGGCAGGGAACAGGGGCGCTTTGCTGCCATAGCTCCCACAAGCGATGAAACGCCCTATAATGTTCAGTACACCGAGCAGGATCCCGGCCCGGGCTGGAATGCTCCCGGGTTTGATGATCGCAGCTGGAAAAACGGTGCAGCCCCCTTCTCTGATAACCGGTCGGTGGCAAAAACCTTTTGGGATACGGACGATCTTTGGGTAAGGCGCACGTTCAATGTAAAAGGTCCGGTGGATGGCGATTTGTATCTGAAGATTAATCATGATGATAATATCGATATTTACCTGAACGGAACCCTGGTGTATCATAAGACCGGCTGGGTTAACCGGATGACCTACCTGGATCTGAACGAGGTTTTAAGAACGAATCTGAAGAAGGGGAAAAATGTTTTGGCCGTGCACCTGCGCAATACAGCAGGAGGGCGCCATCTGGACCTGGGCATTTCACGTAAAGTGCCGCCACCAGCATCACTGCAGCTGCTGAAAGCGAGCCAATCCAATGTTGAAGTAAGGGCATTGCAAACCGTTTACGACTTTAAGGCAGGAGGAGTAGATCTGACCGTTCGTTTTATATCCCCGCTTTTATTAAAAGAGCTGGATCTGATGGCCCGCCCTGTATCGTATATTTCCTATGCAGTAAAATCGAATGATGGGCGGCAGCATGATGTAAAAGTATACCTGGGAGCCTCCTCCAATATAGCCGTAAATGAACCCTCCCAGGAGGTGATGGCAAATGTAGTGAACACGGGATCACTCAAAATGCTGCAAACCGGTACTACCAGTCAGCCGGTGCTTGCCAAAAAAGGAGATGATCTTCGTATCGACTGGGGGTATTTTTATGTAGGTGCTGCTAAAGAGCAGGCCACACAGTTTATAACGAGTAGCCAGCAGGACGGCATTGCCGGGTTTACCGGCAACAGGGCGCCCGCGGCGCAATCCGGCATCCGGGGAAGGAGCCTGGTACTAAATACGGTGCTGAACCTGGGAAAGGTAGGCATCGCTGATAAGGAGCAGTTTATGTTATTGGGCTATGACGAGCTGTACGCTATCCAGTATTTTCATAATAACCTGCGCCCCTGGTGGAATAAAAATGGCAATAAAACCTTTACCGCATTAATGAACGAAGCTGCCGCCTCTTATAAGACGGTAGTAAAAAAAGTAAATGATTTTGATAAAATAATTTATGATGATGCGTTTCATGCAGGAGGCAAGGCGTATGCAAAGCTTTGTGAATTGATCTACCGCCAGAGTATTGCGGCGCACGCGCTGGTAGAGAGCCCGCAAAAAGACCTGTTATTTTTATCCAAGGAAAACTTCAGCAATGGTTCTATCAATACGGTGGATCTGACCTATCCGTCTGCGCCGCTTTTCCTGATGTATAATACGGCGCTGCAGAAGGGAATGATGAATGGAATATTTTATTATAGCGAAAGCGGAAAATGGGCCAAACCTTTTGCCGCACACGACCTGGGTACCTATCCGCTGGCAAACGGTCAAACTTATGGCGAAGATATGCCGGTGGAAGAAGCAGGAAATATGATCATCCTCATGGCCGCTATTGCGCGGGTGGATGGCAATGCAGCGTATGCCAGGGCACATTGGAAAACACTGACCACCTGGGCCGGTTACCTGAGCAAAGAAGGCTTCGATCCTGCCAACCAGCTTTGTACCGATGATTTTGCGGGCCATCTGGCCCGCAATGTCAATCTTTCGGCCAAGGCGATAATGGCACTGCGCAGCTACGCCATGCTGGCTGAAATGCTGGGGGAAACGGAAACCGCCCGCAAATACCTGGCATTGGTAAAACCGATGGTATCCAAATGGATGGAGCTGGCCAATGATGGGGATCATTACACGCTGGCATTTGAAAAGAAGGGAACCTGGAGCCAGAAATACAACCTGGTTTGGGATAAGGTACTCAACTTTAATCTCTTTCCGCAATCGGTATATGACAAAGAGATCCGGTACTATTTAACAAAGCAGCAACGATACGGGCTGCCGCTGGATTCGCGAAAAACCTATACAAAATCCGACTGGATCATGTGGACGGCAACCATGACCACTAACCGTGGTGATTTTGAAAAGTTTATAGAACCCTTATACCGTTACGCAACGGAAACCAAAAGCAGGGTGCCAATGAGTGACTGGCATGAGACCACCACCGGAAAACAGGTGGGCTTTCAGGCACGCAGCGTAGTGGCGGGTTATTTTATGAAGGCGTTGGACGACCAACTTAATAAGCGGTAACAGAAACGCTTTATTTTTATACCTAATACGGGATTAATCATGAATGTTTTGAAGAAACTGCTTGCTGTGGGTTTGATTGCCGGAACGGTTGCTGGTACGGTTTTTGCACAACCGGGGAACCTGGTTCGCTATGTGAATACACTGCAGGGTACTAATTCGAGTCATGAACTGACCCGCGGTAATACCTATCCAACAACGGCATTGCCCTTTGGCATGCATACCTGGACGGCTCAAACCGGGCGTAACGGCGATGGCTGGAAATATCAGTATACAAAAAATACCATCCGCGGGTTTCAACAGGCGCACCAATGCAGTTCCTGGACCAATGACTATGCCGTGTTTTCGCTGATGCCGGTAGCGGACAATCTGGTGGTGAATGAAAATGACCGGGCTGCTGTTTTTCGTCATGAAAAGGAAATTGCCGGACCGCATTATTATAAGGTAGCGCTGGAAAATGGGATCACCACAGAAATGTCGCCCACAGAAAGAGGGGCGCACCTTCGGTTTCATTTTCCGGAAGGGCGTAAAAGCTTCCTGGTGCTGGATGGGTATACTGGTTTGAGCGGTGTTGAAATAGATCCGGCTGCACGTAAGATCACCGGTTATATCAACAATGGACGCGGATTTCAGAAAGGATGGAAAAGCTTTTTTGTGATCCTGTTCGATCAGCCCTTTAACGCATACGGTACCTGGGAGAACAAAACGGACAGCATCAGCGCCGGTGCTTTAAAGGCGGAGGGGGCAGGCAGGGGAGCATATATCCGGTTTGGCGATGGTGCAGTGGTACAGGCAAAAGTAGCTTCTTCTTATATCAGCATGGAGCAGGCGGAACGGAATCTGGAGCGTGAACTGGGGGCCGACCGGACATTGGAGCAGACAAAGGCGAGAGCAGCAAAAATATGGAATGAGCATTTGTCGAAGATCCTTGTTGAGGGTAGTTCAGAGGCGGATAAAGCTACTTTTTATTCCTGTTTTTTCCGGGCCAGCCTGTTTTCCCGTAAATTTTACGAACTTGATAAAAACGGCAACCCTTATTATTTTAGTCCTTATGACGGTAAGGTACATCAGGGATACCTGTTTACCGACACCGGTTTCTGGGATACCTTTCGGGCTCAGTTTCCCTTAAATGCATTGCTGCATCCTGTTATGCATGGCCGCTATGTGAGCGCCCTGCTGGATGCGCAGGAGCAGTGTGGCTGGTTGCCCGCCTGGTCGTTTCCCAATGAACAGGGCAGTATGATCGGTAATCATGCCATATCATTACTGGCGGATGCCTGGGCAAAAGGCCTTCACACTTTTGATCCTGTAAGAGCACTGGAAGCCTACGATCACGAAGCCAATCATAAAGGGCCATGGGGCCCTGCCAACGGAAGGGATGGCTACAAAGAATATAACGAACTGGGCTATGTTCCCTATCCGCGCTACCGTGAGGCCACGGCCAAAACGCTCGAATATGCTTATGATGATTTTTGCGGTTATTATTTGGCAAAGGCAATCGGCAACAAAAAATATATGGATCTGTTTGGCAAAAAGATGTTTAATTATAAGCATGTTTTTGATCCCTCCAGGGGATTTATGCTCGGAAGGGATGAACGGGGTAACTGGATAAAGAATTTTGACCCCACTGAATGGGGTGGTCCTTATACGGAGGGGAATGCCTGGCATTGGATATGGTCCGTATTTCATGATATTGCCGGTTTGAAGCAGCTGCTGGGTGGCGACCGGAAGTTTACGGCAAAGCTGGATTCAGTATTCTCTGTGCCCAATACGGTTAAGGTAGGCACGTATGGCGGCCTGATCCATGAGATGACGGAGATGGTTATGGCCGATATGGGACAATACGCGCATGGCAACCAGCCTATCCAGCACATGGTATATTTATATAACTATGCCAATGAACCCTGGAAGGCCCAGTATCATGCCCGTGAAGTAATGAAGCGATTGTATAATGCATCAGAAAACGGCTATCCC
This sequence comes from Niabella hirudinis, assembly GCF_051201075.1. Taxonomy (NCBI): domain Bacteria; kingdom Pseudomonadati; phylum Bacteroidota; class Chitinophagia; order Chitinophagales; family Chitinophagaceae; genus Niabella; species Niabella hirudinis. The sequence continues at coordinate 125,826 of NZ_JBPEHJ010000004.1, read as the reverse complement.
GGTGATGAGGACCAGGGCCAAACCTCATCCTGGTATGTGTTGAGCGCATTAGGATTGTACAGCGTTACACCCGGAACTAACGAATATGTGATCGGCAGTCCGCTATTTAAAAAGGCCATTATTACGCTGGAGAATGGAAAAAAATTTATCATTGAGGCCGGTAACAATTCCGAAAAGAATGTGTATATCAACAAGGCACTGCTCAATGGCAGGGCATATTCAAAGAACTTCATCACTTACCAGGAGATAATGAAAGGCGGACGCCTGTCTTTTGAAATGAGCGGAACGCCCAACAGGAGCCGGGGGCTGGCCAAGGGCGACCGGCCTTTTTCGGTTTCAGGATCTCCGGAAATGGAGGTGATACCAGAGTAACAATGATTTAAATTTTAATCCCAACGGGTAGCTGATGCGATTTTACCTGTGCAATCGGTTCCACTATCGCAGGTTTTAAAGGGAGAATGCCGTATTTTGCCGCCTATACTGAGCACTGATAAAGTATATTCAATTTCTGATCATGCGATATTTTCTAACAACAGCCTTGCTTTTTATTTTTAGCGTTTTAACGGCGCAGGATGTAAGTCTTGCCCTTCAGAAAGAACCGCCCATGACCGCGGCTCAAAAGAATGCGCGCTGGCAAACCCTTAAGGGTGGTACACGCGTTGGCTTTCTGAATAGTAATAAACGGTATCCCCAGGATCGTATTCCGGAAACAGCATCTAAAACTGCTGAAACACTGGTAGCCTGGAAGGGAGAGCGGGTGCATGCACAGTTGGGCGTATGGTCAGCAAAAGCCGTAGCGGTGGATGCAGCTGTTGGTACGATAAGGTCAAAAAACGGTGGGGAAATTCCGGCTGATCATATACAGATCGGGTTGATGGGATATGTAATGACGGATGAGTTTCGCAATGGTTGCGGACATCGCAAACCCGAAGACTTTGATTCATCGCTGGTAGCGGATGCCATACATTTTGAAAAAAACAGCGGTCTTCTACAGCAAAACAGGGTACAGCCGTTGTGGGTAAGTATTGATGTGCCGGCAGATGCACAGGCAGGTAATTATGAAGGCTTCATTACGGTAAAAGCCGGTAAAGCATACCGGTTAAAGCTAACGGTTAAAGTATTGGACAAAGTGCTGCCGCCTGCTTCCGGGTGGGCATTTCACCTGGACCTGTGGCAGCACCCCGCTGCCATAGCCCGTGTACACAATGTACCGCTTTGGAGCGATGCCCATTTTGAACGGATGCGCCCTTACTATACCATGCTGGCTAAAGCCGGACAAAAATTCATTACCGCCAGTATTGTAAATGAGCCCTGGGGGCACCAGACCTATGATGATTATCCAAGCCTGATCAAATGGACTAAAAAGAAGGATGGTAACTGGAGTTTTGATTATAATTTGTTTGATAAATATATCAGCTTTGTAATGAGCACTGGTATTAATGAGCGCATTAATTGCTATAGCATGGTACCCTGGAAAGTGGCCTTCCAATATTATGATGAAAACCTGGGGCGCGATACCGTATTTACCGGCAAGATCGGCTCGGCGGCCTATAACGCGTTCTGGACGCCTATGCTGAAAGATTTCACCAGGCACCTTAAGGCAAAAGGCTGGTTCGGAAAAGCTACCATTGCCATGGACGAGCGTCCGATGGATGCCATGAAATCGGTTATTAAGTTACTGAAACAAATTGATAAAGACTGGAAGATAGCATTGGCAGGAGAATACCATGCGGAGATCGAAAAGGATATCGATGACTATTGTATTGCCTCTGCGCACCAGTTTCCGGCAGACGTGCTGGCAGCAAGAACGCAGCGTGGTCAGCTAAGTACCTGGTATACCTGTTGTACCGAAAAGTATCCCAATGGGTTTACTTTTTCGCCGCCGGCGGAGCATGTGTGGATCGGCTGGTATACGGCCGCAAAAAATATGGAAGGTTACCTGCGCTGGGCTTATAATAGCTGGGTGGCAGATCCGGTAAATGACAGCCGTTTTCGTACCTGGCCTGCAGGAGACACGTACCAGGTGTACCCCGGACCGGTAACATCCATCCGGTTTGAAAAAATGGTAGAAGGCGTGCAGGATTTTGAAAAGATCCGTATTCTTAAGAAGCAATATAAAGACAGCGGTAACACGGCCAGGTTGCAACAACTGGAAGCGGCACTTAAAACATTTGAGATCAAAAACCTGGAGCGGCAGTCTGCGGCAGATATGGTTTCAAAAATGAAACCGTTGATTAATCTTTGACGGATATGCTGAAACTTTTTAAGAGAGGCGGCTTCCTGCTGGGTGGCCTATTGCTGATGGTTGCTTTTTCGGATTTCAGAAAGCAACCGGCATTGAAGGCCTTTCATATAAATGGGTTTGCACAGGGTACTACCTATCATATCACGTATTATGCATCAGACAGCTGCCTTACCCGGTTTGAGACCGACAGTATCTTCGGGGCGCTCGATAGCTCGCTTTCTATTTATAAACCCTATTCCCTGATATCGCGTTTTAATCGTGAAAAGCGGGGACTGGTACCGGATCTGCATTTAAAAAAAGTGGTGATCAAAGCACAGGAGGTATCAAAGGCTTCCGCCGGAATTTTTGACATTACCGTAATGCCCCTCGTAAAACTTTGGGGCTTTGGCCCCGATGGACGGCCAAAGACGATGCCTTCCCCGCAGCAGGTACAAGAAGTGCTGCAATATGTAGGCTACCGGAAACTGTATTTTTTAGGGGATAGCCTCCTGAAAAAAGATTCCCGGCTAACTATTGATGTCAATGGCATTGCACAGGGATATACGGTGGATGTAATTGCCGGTTTTCTTGAAAACAGGGGCGTGCAGCACTACCTGGTGGAGGTAGGAGGCGAGATCCGTGTAAAGGGCCGCAAACAGCCTTCGGGTGAAATGATGAAAATAGGAATAGAAAGTCCGCCCGGAGAAGAAGATCCCGAAACTCCTGTGTTAATCAAAACCGTTTTTGTAAAAGAAGGTGCCATAACCACTTCGGGTAAATACCGGAATTTTTACAGGAACGGCAATAAAAAAGTATCGCATCTCATGGATCCGCGCACCGGCTACACTCTTAATAATGAAATGATCAGTGTAACCGTTTTTGCAAAGGACGCCATTACTGCTGATGCTTATGATAATGTGTTTATGGGTTTGCACCTGGATGAAGCATTTGCTTTTTTGAAAAAACATCCGGAACTGGAATGCTATTTTATCTATACAAAAAAGGATGGAACCGTTGCCGATACCGCTTCTGCGGGTTTCGATGCAATGCGGACCCGGCAATAACGGCTGCCAGCTGTCGGCTTTGAGTGTCTGATGTCTGATGAACCTTCTAAGGTACGATGACTGCGTTAACAAATGAAAACCCCATTCTCACATTTCCGCATTTCCACTCCCGATTGCTATCGGGATTCAAATCCTCAAATTAATGGTGAGCAGCACATCGGGTATAAAAACGGATCCGACCTGGAACTTTAAACTTGGAACCTCGTCCGACCGGGTTATCCGGGCGGGCTGGAACCTGGAACATTCCCTCTGTCATTTTCTTTCATACAAAAGGCCATTCATTATCGGATTCGCGTTATATTAGCAGTTTAAGCCAATGGCCTTATAAATAATTAAAGATTGATTGATATGTATAAACAAATCCTTACCGTTTTTGCTCTTGCTTTTTCACTGCTGGGCACTGCGCAACAAAAAAATCCGGCTATAGCCTTAATACCCGAACCGGTTTCGGTGGTCGAAAAGCCCGGCAGCTTTGTATTGCCGCAGAATGTTACAATCAGTCTTCCCGCGAAGGCGGACCTGGGCCATACCTATGCCCTGTTAAAGGACCGCATCTCCAATACCGGCGCAACAGTGCAGGAGCAAAAGGAAAATACCAATGCCACTATTAAACTGGTATTGAACAAACGGGCAGATAGCCGTTTGGGAGATGAAGGATACACGCTTTCGGTAACTCCGGATGGTGTAACAGTAGCGGCCAACAAACCGGCCGGGTTGTTTTATGGCGCGCAAACATTTTTACAGTTGTTGCCCTCGCAGATCGAGAATGTGGAACGGGTAGACGGTCTGCGTCTGCAAGCGCCCGCCATCGAAATTGTGGATTATCCAAAGTTGGGCTGGCGGGGATTGATGCTCGATGTTTCCCGTCACTTTTTTACGGTAGATGAAGTAAAGAAATATATCGATAATATGTCGCGGTTTAAATATAATATGTTTCATTTTCATTTAACCGATGACGAAGGCTGGCGGCTGCAGATTAAAAGTTTGCCCAAGCTTACAGAGGTAGGGGCATGGCGCGTAAACAAAGTAGGACTGTTTAATACTTTTTCGGCTCCGCTCCCTGATGAGCCCAAATCATACGGCGGCTATTATACGCATGAAGATATCAGGGAACTGGTGCAATATGCAAAGGACAGGTTTATAAATATTGTGCCCGAAGTTGATGTGCCGGGGCATAGCCTGGCAGCCATTGCTTCTTACCCCGAGCTCTCCTGTACCGAAGGCGCCGATAAATATCAGGTACGGGCGGGTGAGCCCATTATGGACTGGTCGCACGGAGCGCCCCCGATCGCGCTGATAGATAACACCCTTTGCCCTGCCAACGAAAAAGTATACGGGTTTTTGGATAAGGTGATGACCGAAGTGGCACAGCTGTTTCCCTTTCCTTATATTCATGTTGGGGGCGATGAAGCGCCGCATAACTTTTGGGAGAAGAACCCGCAGGTGCTGGCCCTCATGAAGAAGGAAAAACTGAAAACCATACCGCAGGTGCAGGCTTATTTTGAAAAACGCCTCGAAAAGATCGTAAACTCCAAGGGAAAAAAAATGATGGGCTGGGATGAGATCCTTGAGGGCGGTATTTCGCCAACTGCCGCATTGATGAGCTGGCGCGGGGAAAAATATGGTATCGAAGCATCAAAATCGAAGCACTATGTGGTGATGAGCCCTACACAGTTTGCCTATATTGATTATATGCAGGGGGATGTAAGTATGGAAGTGCCCATCTACGCTTCCCTGCGGTTATCGCAAACCTATAAGTTTAACCCCGTTCCTGAAGGAGCCAATCCACAATATATACTGGGTGGACAGGCCAACCTCTGGACAGAAAATGTTTATAATATCCGGCAGGCCGAGTACATGACCTGGCCGCGGGGGCTGGCTATTGCCGAATCCGTTTGGTCGCCATTAGAGAAAAAAGACTGGAAAAAATTTGCCGCTAAAACCGAACAGTTCTTTGACCGTTTCAATGCGGCGGAGATCAAGTATTCGCCGGCGATCTATGATCCTTCTGTAGCGGTTTCAAAAAAGGATCAGATTTATTTGGTGACCCTTACACCGGAGATTGATGGCCTGGATATTTATACCAGTTTTGATAATTCGGCGCCCGATCGTTTTTATCCAAAATATAAGGAGCCGCTGGAAATTCCGAAAGATGCCGATGAACTGCGCATCATCACCTATAAAGGGAAAAAAGAAGTGGGACGCCAGATGACCATCAAAGTAGCGGATCTCAAAAAGCGGGTAAAAAATTAACCGGAACATTTCTTTTGATGATGCGAAAATTCCTGCTGATAACTTGCGCGGGCCTGGTGCTATGGAGCAGCTGCGCTACCGGTAAGCCCCTGCGGTCCGACTATAAAAAGGATGTACTGCTACAGACCAACTATGGAAACCTGCTGTTAAGGCTAAGCGATCTTACTCCGCAGCACCGGGATAATTTTATAAAGCTGGTGAAGAGCCGGTATTATAACGGCGTGCTGTTTCACCGGGTGATCCGCAATTTTATGATCCAGTCCGGCGATCCGGATAGCCGGCATGCCGCGGGCGGGCAATCCCTTGGAAACGGAGGTCCGGCTTACATGATACCGGCAGAATTCAATACGCAATTATTTCACCGCAAGGGGGCCCTGGCTGCAGCAAGGGAAGGGGATGCCGTAAACCCGCAGAAGGCCAGCAGCGGCAGCCAGTTTTATATTGTTCAGGGAAAGGTATGGACCGCCGGCGCCCTCGATACACTGGACGTAAAGCGGCTCAACGGAAGAAAAATCCCATCTGCCGCCAGGGAGGTATACACCACCATTGGCGGTACCCCGCACCTGGATCAGAACTATACCGTATTTGGCCAGTTAATAAGGGGGTATGAAGTGCTGGATAAAATAGCTGCCGTGCCCACAAGCAAGGGGAAGGACCACGACCGTCCTATATGGAATGTGCGGATCATCAAAGCAAAAATGGTAAAGCGGACGCTTTAGGTTTCACGTTTAACGTTCAAAGTTTAACGTTAGCTTCCCGAAGCTTCGGTTTTTTTACGGTTGGTGTGATGAATGCTGTCTCCCAGAAACCTTTTGAGGCAGACACTTAGTACTGAAAACAAATGGCTGACGGCTTCCGGGTTTTCCCGGGAACCGCGATGAATCTTCAGGGCTCAAATGCTGAATGCTAACATCAGACAAGGAAACTGAGTGTGCAAGATGTGCATGAAACTTTAAACCTTGAGCTTTAAACTTTAAACATCAAACCCGAAACAAAAAATCTATCCCAGTTCCGTATCAATAATAGCTTCCAGCTGGTTTAGCTTTTCCATGACTGTACCGGCATCCATGGATGAAGTGGCTTCGGCTTTAAACTCGGTGGCAAACCAGATCAGCACCATGGATACATAGTCCTGCATATCCTTGCCGGGGAAGGTTTTTTTAAATTCCATCACTTTATCATTAATGATCCGGATGGAGTGGCGCACGGTTTCTTCATCGGCCGGCTCAACTTTGATCCGGAAATGCCGGTCGGCGATCATAATATTGGCGGGGATCAGGTTGTCTTCCATTGACATCATTCATTTATTTAATAGGTTAAACACTTAATAATGCAATACACCGGTCAATCTCTTTGAGGTAGCCATTTACCCTTTTTTCAAAAGCCTTCCGTTCTTCGGGGCTCATTTGGGTGTTGCCATACCGGGCAATATCCAGCTGTTGCTGCATGGCTTCCATGTTGGAGGCCGCGGATGCCGCCGAGTTCTTTGATTCTTCCAGCGCCAGTTTCAGCGCTGTATTTTCTTTTTCAATAACGGCATTTTTGCGGCAGAGCTGCACCAGTTTATCCTGTATTTGCTTTATTTTATCTTCTATTGCCTGACTCATCGGTAAACAATTTCAGTTTAAGATTATTTCCGGATTTCTACCTGCAAATCTCTCTCCAAACTTTGCATGATCTTCTTCATCCAGCCATCAATCTCCCCATCGGTCAATGTTTTTTCTTCATCCAGGAAGGTGATATTGATTGCCAGTGATTTTTTCCCTGCTCCCAGCTTATCGCTTACAAAAACATCAAACAGTTGCACGGCCTGTAGTTTTTTGAGGCTTAATTTCCGGATGGCCGCTTCTACCGATTGGTAGGGCAGCTCTTCCGCAACAATCATGGCAATATCGCGCTGCACCGCCGGAAAGCGGGGAATGGGGGCAAACTGGGTTTTGTACTTTAGCGCCATTTTTAAAATGGTGGTCCAGTTCAGGTCTGCGTAAAATACCTGCTGCTTAACATCAAAGCGCGCGAGGCGCTCCTTATGCACGGCACCAAGCTTGCCCAGGTTTGCCGTTCCCGATTTGAGCACCAATCCATATTGGAAATTGGCATCCTTTAGCTCTTCAAATTGCAGGCCGGTAAGCCCGCACAATTGCAGTCCTTTTTCAACAATACCTTTCAGCGCAAAAAAATCATATTTGATACCAGGTTGTTTCCAGCCGGCCATTTGCTGGTTTCCCGTCAGGTAGATACAAAGATGTTCCGGTTCGTCAAATTTTCCTTTCTTACTGATACTGTATGTTTTGCCAAATTCAAATAATCTTAAATTTTCGTTCTTCCGGTTCAGGTTCCATTCAATAATTTCAAGACCGGTTTCCAGCATATCCGGCCGCATAATGTTCAGCTCGGCGCTCAGGCTGTTCTTCATTTTCACCACAGTGCTAAGTTCCTCTTCTGTATAGTAAGCTTTGTTGGTGATGGAATTGGTCAGGATCTCGTGGTGCCCGGATCCTGTAAGAAAGGATACTATTTTTTCCTTTATTAATTCACCTTCAATGTTTTCATCAACCGAAGGTGTTATTTTAATTGAGGTTGGTATTTCCACATTATCAAGCCCGTCAATACGCAAAATTTCTTCAACTACATCGGCCTGCAGGCTAATATCCGGTTTGTGATAGGGCACGGAGATCAGGAGCGAGTCGATAGTGTCTTTTTCAATTTCAAATCCCAGGGCCTGCAGGATGGATTTTACAGCATCGGGGTGATAATTTTTTCCACTCAGTTTTTTGAGATAGTGGTATTTCAGGGAAATTTCTTTTTTAGGCTGTGGCTCGGGGTAAATGTCATAAATGTCGGAGCTGAGGGTGCCGCCGCAGGTTTCAAGGATCAGGGCTGCCGCACGCTTTAAAACGTTTACGGTAGCTGAAACGTCCGTTCCTTTTTCAAAACGGGTGGCAGCATCCGTCCGAAGCCCGTGCCGGAACGAGGTTCTCCGTATGGTAACAGGGTCAAAGCAGGCGCTTTCAAGAAAAATCCGGGTGGTTTGCCCGGTTACTCCGCTTTCTATTCCGCCAAATACGCCGCCAATGCACATTCCGCCTTCCGCATCGCAGATCATCAGGTCCTCCACGCTCAGTTTCCGCTCTTTTTCATCCAGCGTGGTAAAGCGTGTTCCCTCCGGCAGGTTCTTAACAATAACCTGGTTGCCACGGATTTTATCGGCATCAAAAGCATGCAGCGGTTGCCCGGTTTCATGTTGGATAAAATTGGTGATGTCTACAATATTATTGATGGTTCTCAGTCCAATAGCTTTTAGTAGATGCTGCAACCAATTAGGTGATGCTGTTACTTTAATATTATCGATACAGATACCGCTGTACCGCGGGCAGGCGGTTTTGTTTTCTACAGTGACTTTGAGTGGGGCCTTGCCTTTGGGGGCCTTAAAATGGTGAGTGTCCGGAAGTTTGGGCCGCACCGATTTTTTGTCGTGATGCGAGAGGTAGGCGCAAACATCCCTTGCTACGCCCCAGTGGCTCATGGCATCCATACGGTTGGGCGTAAGTCCGATCTCAAAAATAGTATCGGAATAGCTTTGGAAATATTCGGATGCCGGTGTGCCGGCTTTAACATCTGCGGGTAATATCATAATGCCGTTATGCGAGGCGCCCAGGCCAATTTCGTCTTCGGCACAGATCATGCCCTGGCTTTCCTCCCCGCGGATCCTGGCCAGCTTCATAGTTACCGGGTCACCGTTAACGGGGTAAATAGTAGCACCCACAGGGGCTACCACTACTTTTTGACCGGCTGCTACATTAGGAGCCCCGCAAACGATGCGGAGCGTATCGCCACCCACGGCAACCCGGGTCAGTTTAAGCTTATCGGCATTGGGGTGGGGGCTGGTTTCCAGCACTTCCCCAACTACAAGGCCTTTAAGGCCACCTTTTAATTCTTCGTATTCGTGAACGGCTTCCACTTCAAGTCCGATGGAAGTCAGGATCTGGCTTAATCGATCTGCACTTACGGTTACCGGCAGGTACTCACACAGCCATTTATAGGATATTGTCATTTGCGCTTAAAAATTATATAAAATCGGACTGCGAATATACAAAAAGCCCCTGCATTAACATCAATGCAGAGGGCTTCCAAAAAAGGTGCTTTTTCTACGGTAAGTCTACGGGTTGAGAAATACGCCCCATAAACAGTATACTTTGTGAAGTATTTTCGCTGATGATAATTCCAAAAGGCTTGTTGCAGATAAATTGAGGATTGAGGGGGGCGCTGGTGCCTACCATACCGATATTGGTGACCGCTGCGGCTTCCGTACCGTCTTCATTCATGGCTATAAAAGTGCTTTGCTTCACAAAACTAATGGAAGACGGTTCCTTGCTTATTGCGCTGAAATCGGCAACCATCGGTGTAAAGGCTTTTTTTATCCCCATGGCTTCCAATATCGCATTCAGCCTAAAGTCCTGTTTCAGCTTAAACCGGGGAAGTCCAACTCCTACTTTGGTGGTTTGGAAGGCCTGTTGCAGGTCATCCCATTTTTGTGCATCCATCTGGTTAAAAAGGTCGGCAACGGCACTTGTTTTTGGCAATAGAACAGTCAGGGTAAACTGCCCGTTGCCGTAGGGTTTTTGAACGGCTGCAAAATCGGGAGTGGCGGCATATCTTACGGTATCATTCAGGTACATCATGTTCACCTGCATCGTACTGCCATCCTGTTTTGTGAAGGTTGCCGGCCGGGTTGCGTTCTTGTCAAATTTTACCCGCCAGTCGCCCTTAAAATACAGTGCATTCAGCAATAGCATTACCAGGTCAGGCTTCAGTTCATCCATTACTTTCGGAATTTTTCCATTGGTATGGTCACTGGCCCATTTATTGATCACCGGCAGGTCTGATGGCTGAAAGGAAAGGCCCGAAACCTCTGCTTTATAGTAGTCGTTGAGTGTTTTTAAGAACGGGGCTTCTACGGGGAAGCTGTTTTTATAAAATACAGCATTGGCGAGGCCCAGGGTTACCTCCGGATCTGCTTTGGGCAGCACTTCTAAAAGGGTGCGGGAGGCTTCGTTCAATGTTGCTACCGACAGGTTCTTTGCTTCAAGGGCGGTCAGTATTTCTTCCCGGGTTGTTCCTCCGGCTCCGTTGGCCACCATGCTTAAGGCTATATGCAGGCTCAGGGGCGAAACGAACAGGTTTTCCTGGGGAAATACTGTTTTTTGCAGTTCCTTAAAAAAGGAGAATGCAAACCCCGATTGGGAGCCCTGAACGGTTGTGGCAACAACAACAGGAGTTGGTTTGTCTGACCGGGGATCTGGTTGTTCCTCTTTTGATGGAACTTTTTCTTTTGTGCAGCTGCCAAGTACCAGGGCTATGCCGCATATACCATAAAACGATCGCCATTTCATCATGGTCTGGCTGGTTTAAGTTGTTACATTGTTCCAGAACGCATGAATTGTTGCTTTCGCAACAGCAGGGGAATTAATTCCAGGTTTTTTTTTCTTTTTTGATCAGCATGGGCGCAAAAAGCAGGTAATACAGCACCATCCAAAGGTCCATTATCAGCACCCATTTGCGGAGATCGCGCTCGTTGAGCTGCTTCATTACCCGGGCAAAGATAAGCTGCTGGATGATGGATTTTCCTGCCAGGATGCCCAGTCCCACCCACCCACTGAACCCGATACAGCAGGCGACCACCAAAAAATAAAATAAAAAATGAGATAAGCTGTATAATCCTAAGATTATCTTGTGTTTTGGTTTATAGTACTTTGATGTGCTAAAATGACGGGTCTTTTGATATTTCCACTCCTTCCAGGTTGTTTTGGGGCTGCTTAGCGTATGCGCTGCGGGGTCAATTACGATGGCCGTATTTTTTGAATTGGCTACCTTATTGATGAAAAGGTCGTCATCGCCGCCCGGCAGATGGTTGATGGAGGAAAAGCCTTTATTGTTTAAAAAAAGGCTTTTTTTATAGCTCAGGTTCCGGCCCACCCCCATGTAGGGGATGCCGGCCAGGGCGTAGGACAGGTATTGGAGCGCACTATGGAAGGTTTCATAGCGGATCAGTTTATTCAGGAGCCCCGGATGTTTATGATAAGCGCCGTAGCCCAGTACAATATCGGCGCCATCTGCATAGGGTTCCTGCATTTTTTGCAGCCAGTGTTCAGTTGAGGGTACGCAGTCGGCATCGGTAAGCAGGAGAATTTCGTGCACCGCTTCGCGGATGCCCATCGACAAGGGATATTTTTTACCCGGGATATGTTGTGCGTTTTGCCGGAGATTCAAAATCGAAAGGCCACCGTATTTGGCATTCAGCTCCTGCAGGATAAACCTGCTGTCGTCAACTGAATTGTCGTTTACCACCAGTATCTGGTGGCTGCTGGTATACTCCTGGAAGATGAGACCGGGAATATTGCGGGCAAAATTGCGGGCTTCGTCCTTTCCGCATACAATAATGCTTACGGGCTGCTGCTGCGTGGTATTGCGTTTTTGGGGCCTGAAAAGCGCCAGCCGCAAAAAAAAATAAAAATAATAGAAGAGGAGAACAGCCGTAAAAAGCAGCAATGCAATAAATATAATATATCCAGGGGTTAGATCCGGCATGTCGCAAATATAGGTAACTTTTGTTCCTGGTTTCAGGTTTCAAATTTCAGGTTCAAAGTTTAAAGCCCGCCTGACCGGACGGGCAGGTTTCAGGTAAGATCCGTTGAACACCGGAAGCAGGCACTTTACTCCCGGTTTCCACGGCCGCCGTTTTCCGAAAACCAACAGCATCTTCATTTGAGTACTAAAATCTGATTTCTGATGTAATGAATGCCGGCCGGAGGATCCCAAATCCCAAATCAATGTCGTTTCCTTCACATAAACGTCTACTGTATTGCTCACGGATTTCTCAGAATAGTTGCAGGCAGCTCGTCAACTTTCCCTGTGTCATACTTTAAGGAAACGGTATTGATTGACCATTCACTATTGACTCATTCCCACATTCCCCATTTTCAAATTTCCACATTTTCACATTTTCAAATTCCTACATTCAGCCATTGTGTTAAATTTGCGGCCATTTATGGCGCAACTCAATTTTCAGCTACAGCATACGGATAGCGGGTCAGCCGCAAGAGCAGGGCTTATTCAGACCGACCATGGGTTGATCGAAACTCCTATTTTTATGCCGGTAGGCACAGCAGGGTCGGTTAAAGCGGTTACCCAGGCACAGCTCGAAAACGAGGTGCGGGCCCAGATCATCCTGGGCAATACCTATCACCTGTACCTGCGGCCGGGGTTGGAGGTGCTGGAGAAAGCGGGAGGACTGCACCAGTTTAACCAGTGGCACCGGCCCATCCTTACGGATAGCGGCGGGTTTCAGGTATTTTCACTGGCGGGCACCCGTAAGATTAAAGAGGAGGGGGTAACCTTTGCTTCGCATATCGATGGCAGCAAACACCTGTTTACCCCGGAGCGGGTAATGGACATTCAGCGGGTAATAGGGGGGGATATTATTATGGCGTTTGACGAGTGCCCCCCTGGCGGCAGCGAGTACAGCTACGCCCGCAAAAGTCTGGATCTGACGCATCGCTGGCTGAATCGCTGCTTTGACCGGTTTACGACTACACCCGATAAATATGGTTATACTCAAAACCTGTTCCCCATTGTGCAGGGCGCTACTTTTAAAGACCTGCGGAAGGAGTCCTGCGATTTTGTTACTCAAAAGGATGCCCCGGGCAATGCCATCGGCGGGCTGAGCGTAGGTGAACCGGAGGATAAGATGTACGAGATCTGCGACTGGTGTTGCCAGCATCTGCCGGCACATAAGCCCCGTTACCTGATGGGTGTGGGCACCCCCTGGAACATTCTTGAATGCATTGGCATGGGCATCGATATGTTTGACTGTGTAATGCCCACCCGCAACGGGCGTAATGCCATGCTGTTTACAACGGAAGGCGTCATCAATATCGATAATAAGAAATGGGAATTTGATTATTCGCCCATCGATGCGGGCCTACCCAACCCGATGAGCAACGGGTACAGTAAGGCCTACCTGCGGCACCTGTTCAAAAGCGGAGAGCTACTGGCTCTTACCATTGCCAGCGTGCATAACCTGGCTTTTTACCTTTGGCTGGTACAGGAGGCCCGCGGGCAGATCATCGCCGGCAGCTACAGCACCTGGAAAAATCAAATGATTGTTAAGTTAAAAACGCGGCTGTAAGGAATATCTTTTTTTCGGTTACTTTTACAGCTTATATATTTCATGAAGAAACTGGACTGGTACATATTAAACAAACTGTTGATATCGTTTGTCTTTTGCATGTTGTTGTTTACGGTGATTGCCGTAGCCATTGATACCAGTGAAAAATCGGATGATTTTGTAAAGTCGGGTCTTTCCTCCTGGCAGATCTTTACCAAATATTATATGGGGTTCATCCCGTATATCTGGAGTTTATTGTTTCCGCTGTTCGTATTTATCGCTGTTATCTTCTTTACCAGTAAAATGGCGCTGCGTTCGGAGGTGATCGCCATCCTTGCCAGTGGTACCCGCTTTACGCGTTTCCTACGGCCTTATATGATTGGCGGATTGCTGCTGGCTACCTTGCTTTTTTTTGGCCGGGCCTATTTTATCCCGATGGCCAATAATATTATGAGCAACTTCCGGAAGACGTATATTGATAAAAATGATCCGCTCAAGAACCGCTCAGAGAGTGCCTGCAGCACCTGCTTTTATAAGCGGGTAGATAGTATCACCTATATGGGAGTTAAGAATTTTGATGCCCTTACTCAAAAGAGCGGGGCGTTTTTTATGGACCGGGTGAAAAAAGGCAAGGTTGTGTACAACCTGCGTGCAGAATCAGTACGTTGGGATACGACCAAAAAAATGCGGAGGTGGGTGGCCGAAAACGTGGTAGAACGCCGCGTGGATAGCCTGGGAGAGCGGATCACCCACCTCAAAGAAAAAGTGGTGCGGTTAAATATGGCCCCGGACGAGCTGATCAAAGACGAATACCTGAAAGATAAACTGACCACGCCCGGACTAAAACGCCTGATCAAAAATGAGCAATTAAGGGGCACCGAAGGATTGAACGCTCTGAAGGTAGAATTGTATAAAAGGACTTCGACCCCTTTTACAGTGTTGCTGCTTACCTTTATTGGCGCTGTAATTGCCAGCCGGAAAACCCGCGGGGGAAGCGGTATGCACCTGGCCCTGGGAATCGTAATTGCGGCTGTATTCATTTTGGCCGACCAGTTTTCTACAGTGTTTTCTACTAAGGGAAGTTTTCCGCCGCTGCTGGCTGCCTGGATGCCCAACCTCTTCTTTTCTCTGGTGGCGCTCCGGCTCTACACCGCAGCGCCTAAATAATCTGATTTAAGAACGAAGATTTGAGACAGAAGCGATGAGCCCGATACGAAAGCGGTTCCGCAACGTCAACCGTCTTCACCTGGAACAGACCAGGCACCGGAGCATGTATTTTTAAACTGTTTTTCTTTTTTTTTGTTAAGCCTGTAATGTCCATTGAAAAATACTGAAATATAATTTGTTGTGGCAATTGCCTTTAACTATCTTTAGCGCAAACCATTTTTTTAATAGTTAAGACGAAGAGCATATATGGAAGAATTCAAAGTGAAGTTTAAAGAGCAGGCGGATAAGCTGGGTGCGGAGATCAAGACCCTGCTCCAGGAACATGGGAATACAGTTATCGGGGAAACCACGCTGGCGCAGATTTATCAGGGAATGCGGGGGATGACCGCGCTGGTGAGCGAAACCTCCCTGCTTGACGCCCAGGACGGTATCCGTTTTAGAAGACGTTCCATTCCTGAGTTGAGAGAACAGCTGCCAAAAGCCAAAGGGGGCACTGAACCGCTTCCGGAGGCCCTGTTTTACCTCATGATGATTGGCGAAATCCCCAGCGAAGAAGATGTGGAAAATCTGAGTGCTATTTTGCAACGGCGCAGCCACGTGCCAACCTATGTGTTTGATACCATGAAGGCCCTGCCGAGGGATACTCATCCTATGACGCAGTTTGTAGTGGGCGTTATGGCACTGCAGGCAGAAAGTGTTTTTGCGAAACGCTATGCAGCAGGATTCTCCAAAAAGGAATACTGGGAAGCAACATTGGAAGATACGCTCAACCTGATTGCACGGCTTCCGCATATCGCTGCATTTGTTTACCGCCGTAAATACAAGGGGGGTAAAGCAGTGCAACCCGATGGAATGCTCGACTGGGCCGCCAATTTTGCCCATATGTTGGGATACGACAATGAAGAATTTAAAGAACTGATGCGGTTGTACATGGTCATTCATGCCGATCATGAAGGCGGAAATGTGTCGGCCCATGCAACGCATCTGGTAGGCTCGGCATTAAGTGACCCCTACCTGAGCTATGCAGCCGGTATGAACGGTTTGGCGGGCCCCCTGCATGGGCTGGCAAACCAGGAAGTGATCAAGTGGATCTTCGAAATGCAAAAAGAATTGAATACGGAGGCGCCCACAGCGGAACAGATAGCCGAATATGTGAAAAAAACCCTGGGCGAAGGAAAGGTAGTACCGGGATACGGTCATGCCGTGCTGCGTCAGACGGACCCCCGCTTTACTGCTCAAATGGAATTTGGTAAAAAACACATGCCGGATGATCCGCTGGTAAATACGGTGTGGAGAATTTATGAAACGGTTCCCGGAATCCTGCAATCGCTGGGAAAGGTGAAGAATCCCTGGCCCAATGTGGATGCACACAGCGGCGCATTGCTGGTGCATTATGGAATGGAGGAATACGAGTACTACACTGTGCTCTTTGCCGTAAGCCGCGCGCTGGGCGTATTATCGAGCCTTTGCTGGGACCGCGCTTTGGGCATGCCGCTGGAGCGCCCCAAATCCGTAACTACTGCTGCCGTAAAACGCTGGCTGAATAAGGAGGTTGAAAACCTGGGCGATTAATTTTTTTTGGTACGGTTTTTTAGGGTTTGTAAGTAATAACCGATTATTAAAACTAAAATAAAAAGGAAGTTTATGAAAAATAGAGATAAGTACCTTTTGGGCATCGCCGGCGCTGCAGTGGCGGGCATTGCAATCGGGTTGCTGTTTTACACTGATGAAGGCAAAAAGACGCGTAAAAAAATGAAAAATACTGCCAATGATTGGGCCGACTCCCTGGGAAGCCTGATTGCATCGGGTAAGGAGAGCCTTTCGGATCTGTCGCATAAGGCCGCTGAAAAAGCTAAAAAAGGTTACAAGCGGTTTAAAGGCCAGACCCGGGATAGCTATGATGAACTTAAAGGCGAGTACAATGACCTGGCTGATGAGTATGCCAATAAGTAGGATGATATAAAAAATAATGGCTTTTTTATAAGCAGGTTGTCTGAAAGTTTGTTGTTGCGTCCGGAACCTTGGTTCAGAAAGAACAATATACTTTTGAGGCAGCCTTTTTTTGTAACTAATAAAACGCAAACTATGCTTGAACTGAAAGAGAAGCTGGAGACCGTTGCAGAAGATGTAGAGGGAATTGCAAAAACCTATTACCGGCTGTCAGTGCTGAATATTGTGGATAAGGGCAGTAAACTGGGATCCTCCTTTTTAGTCCTGGGGCTTGTTACAGGGCTTGCCTTTTTTATCTTTCTGTTTATCGGCTTTGGCGCCAGTTATTGGATCGGGCAGGCGCTGGGCAATCCCATGCTTGGTTTTTTTATTGTGGCGGGATTTCTCTTGCTTATTTTACTGCTGATACTGCTGCTGAGTAAAAAAACGATTCAGCCATTGATCCGTAATATCATCATCAAGAATATCTATGACTAAGCCCATTATTACTACGCATGAGGAGCTCATGCAGGAAAAGGCCCGGCTTAAAGCCAGGTTAAAGCAACATAAAACGGAGTTGCGGCAATCTGTTGAGGAAATAAAGGAGGCGTTTAATCCCATCAGCCAGGTGGCCAAAACCACTCGCAAAATCTGGAACGCCGATCGCTCAAATCCGTTGGTGTCAATGGGGGTTACCAGGCTTACGGACCTGGTGATCCGCAAAGGAATCCTGCGCCGGGCGGGATGGCTGTCGCGGTTGGTTGCTCCCGTACTGATCCAAAAAGTAGCCACCTACATCATCAGCGAAAAAGCCGCGGACAGGGTAGGGCAGCTGCTGCACCAGGCGGCATCCTGCCTGCGTAAAGCGGAGGCAGGAGGACAAAATACGGGCAATAAAAAAATGGCAAAGCCGGTGTAAACCGATGTAGACAGTTCCGCCTTGCAGGAAGCTGTGTAAACACATTCATGTTCCTGAACGATCCCCATTTGATACCCAAATTTGAAGTGATCCGATATTACCCAGAGACAAGGCAGCATAAAAAAAGTCTTACGAATATCGTAAGACTTTGATGATTAAGTGGAGGATATCGGAGTCGAACCGACGACCTCTTGCATGCCATGCAAGCGCTCTAGCCAACTGAGCTAATCCCCCCTGTGAAGTATTTCAAATCCGCTGGACCAACGGCCTTCTGCTGCTGGCGGAGCGCAAATATATATATTCCGGTTTATCAATCCAAAAATGTATTGACAAAATTCAGCGCCTGTCTGAATTTTAAATAAGCGCTCAATCTGCAACTTTTCAAAGAACAGCATTGCACGCTTAGAATGCTGTTTGAAAATGGCATTGGGGTAGTCCCTATAACTGCTATAGGCGTGCTTTAACGCGGCTTTAAAGGGGTAGTAATCCCGTTAATGCCATACTGTTTTGGCAACGCTAACGGACATCAACAAGTTCGGGAAGCGAAATTTCCAATGCGTTGGCCACTCTTAGTAACGTGCCAATTTTCAGGTTATGATTGCCCGCCTCCATCCGCGAGACATTTGACTTCTCCATTTGAATTTCCAGGCCGAATTCAGACTGCGACATTCCTTTGTCAGTCCTTAGCTGCTTGATTTTCAAGCCTAATTTCTTCAAAAGTTGCGCTTCCGTCACCAGTTGTCATTTGTGACAACAAATTTCTACCAAACCGCTACCTTTGGGGTTATCAGGAACAACATCAATTAATGTCAAATGAGAAAACTGCTGCAACCATCAGGATCAATCACCGAAATCATACAAGGAATAGGATTGGCCGCCATCGCCCTGCTATTGGTAGGGATCGCTGTTTTTATTATAAAGAGAAGAAGCCGGGAACAGTTCCGGCCCGAAAGTGATGAGCGTATAAAAGCGAAATATCCAGGCAGTAAAAACAAATGAGGCAGTATTAAAAGCCTTTCCTGCAAAATGTCCTTGCGGTATTTTGATCTGGTTTCCGGAAGCCGGGTGGTCTTTTTATTTATGGATAAATAAAAATTTCCTGTCGCGAAAAAAAAGTTGCCTAATATTTGAAAATATTATTTTTTTACGTTAAGTTTGATATGGTACTTATCAACGATTGTAAAAGAGCCAGGACGAGAACCAGACTTTAACCGAACTGTATGTGTGACAAAAAAATCATCAGACTATTTTTTGCTGTTCTCCTTATATCCATTACCTGCCGCCTTACCGCACAGGACAGCAGCAGGGTGCAACCGCAGGTTGTAAAGGATACCGTATTCAGAGGCCTGAACCGTCCGCCCACGGAGCTGTTGCCCTACCTGCCTGCCATCACGTTGCCGGCATTGCTGGATGCAAAAGTGGCCGGCGTTACCACTTTGCGGAAGTCTTCTGAGCCCGGCATACCCGCCTGGCTGCTGGTGCGGGGACTGCATGCGCCTGTTTCCAGGCAAAGCGATATCTATTCCATTGCGCCATTATATGTGGTGGATGGCATACCGTTGATACAAAACCATGCGTTTCCGTTTGGCATTAAGCAGTATGACTATGAACGGGTCGGTTCAGAAACGGACATTACCGCTATGTTAAACATCAACGATATTGAATCCATAGAGGTATTAAAAGATCCTGCAGATATTGCCTCCTACGGTGTGCAGGGCATCGATGGTGTGGTATTGATTCATAGCCGGAAGCCCAGCCCCGGAAAGTATCGCGTTCATGTAAATTTATACGGTGGGGTTTTGCTGCGCCCGGACAATATAAAAACCGCAAACGGCCGTTACGAGCGTGATTTCAGAAAGCCGTTTTATGATGCTTATGCCACGCCACAGCAGCAGGCTGCCTTTCCGGCCTATTTAGCCGACTCCTCCAATGCGGTTTATTATGGCCCTGCAAACTGGGATGATCTTTATTATCAAAATGCCTGGCAGCATTCCATCAACGCCGCCATCTCCGGTGGTACAGAGCGGGCTTATTTCAGGCTGGGCCTGGGCAATGTGCGCGAAAGCGGTATTATGCGCAATACCGGCGCCGACCGGTACAATGTGTCGGCCAACATTGGTATGGTGCCTTTTGATAACCTTACCGTAACCACACAAATACAACTGGGGCTTACAGACAGGACCCGCAACACCTTCCTGCGTGATCGTTTTGCAGAGCAGGAATACCTGCCCTCTCTTCTGGCGCCGCTTTCGCCCAATAAAGAATATTTGTCCAACTACTATGCATTGCTGGATCGCTGGTCCTTCGATAAAAACCAGGATCATTTCCTGGCCGGTATGATTAAAGCCGCCTACCAGTTAAAAAACTGGAAACTCAGTAGCTCCTTCCTGATGAACTATCATGATAATAACCGGGACCTGTATTTTCCTACTACGGTGAATGACGGCAATAATTTTGCTTCCTATTTTATAGGGCTGGATAAACGATCGGCCTGGAAAAACGAAATCAGCTATAAGGCCGGCCTTGGGGAAGATATCGTATTGCAGCTTACAGGTGCTGCAGAGGCACAGTGGGATCGCCGTAAGTACGATTATATAAAGGGATACCGCGGCGGATCCGATTTTGTCAAAATCATTGCCGGAGGCTCCTCTCCATCCTTCCAGGAAGGGACGGTATTTGCCTTTAAGGATTACCTGAACCACAACCTGGTTTCCTTTTCGGGACGTGCCAACCTGATGTTTAGAAACCGGTATGAACTTACAGCTGCTGTAAACCGGCAGGGATCTTCTTATTTTCAGAACGGGTACTGGTGGTTTACATCGCCTTCCCTGGCCCTGGCCTGGGATCTGAAAGACCAATGGGGGTTAAGCCCTGCATTTTCCCTGCTCAAATTGAAAGCCGGCATTGGCCGCACCGGCCGGTTATTTGATAACGATAGTTACGGATACGGACCCGTGTATACGGTAGATAACGGCTATAACGGGGCGCCGTTTATACCGTCTTATGGATCGATGCCTACACTTACGCTTCCCTTTAACCGGGGATATACCGGGTGGGGTATTGACTGGTCTTATGCAGACCAGGCCCATATTGGTTTTGAGCTGGGCATTGGCAACCGGTGGAATATTGCGGTGGCTTATTATTTGCGCAATGATAAAAATATGGTGGCCCCTGTACCGGTACCCACGGAATATGGTTTTACAAAGCAATATAAGAATGGGTTGGCAGTAAAGAACACCGGCCTGGAAGCCAATGTAGGAACCTCCATGGGAAACAGCACCTTTAAATGGAGCCCCAACCTGTTGCTGCATTGGAACAACAACCGTATTGCTGCCCTGCCCGATGGACTCAACAGCATTACAGCCGATGGCCGCCGTCTGCAAAAGGGACAAAGGGTAGATGCTTACTGGCTGCTGCAAAATGAAGGTGTTTATGATAGTGATGCAGCGGTGCCCCTCAACCCGGCTACCAATCAGCGTTTGACCTACTATGGTATTGCAATGAAAAAAGGCGATCCCCGATGGAAGGATGTAAACGGCGATTTTATTGTGGATGATAACGACCGGGTATTTCAGGGTAATATGTATCCCAAAATCAGTGGGGCCTTCAACCAGTCGTTCAGCTATAAAAACTGGGAATTGAACTTGCTCACCTCTTTTGCCCTGGGTAAATACCTGGTAAATGAGGCCACCGCCAACCGCTTTGATTTTGCTAACCGGGAAGTATCGGGCAGTATGAGCGGGGTAAAGGAAATTACCTTTTGGACACAGATCCCCGACCGTGAAAAATACCCGCTTTACAATCCATGGAGCCTGGTACAGCCTTACCAGCGGGACCAAACCCTGTTTTTGGAAAAAGCAGATTTCCTGAAGCTCAAATCAGTACTGCTTTCTTACAATATGAAGGATCTGGTCTGGGTAAAAAAAGCAAAGATCGAATCAATGAAAGCCTATATCACCGCCAACAACCTGTTTACTGTTACGCCTTATACCGGTCGCGATCCCGAGCTTTCGAACTACATGGGGTACGATGATGGGTACGGCATTCCCTTTGCCCGAAGCTTTTCCGTTGGCCTGCAGTTAGACCTTTAATAAAATAAGATTTCTATGAAATTGTACAATATTCTGTGGCTTTTTTTGATTGTTCTTTCTGCCCGTTGCGGAAAGGAATTGAACCTGCCCTCACGCCACCAGGTGCCTGAAAATAATATGTGGCAACAACGCAATGACGCCCGCTCCGGCGTGTTTGCCGCCTACGGGCTTATGCGCGCCGCCCTGGCCAACGAAAATGCTTTTTTTGCTTATGGAGAGCTGCGGGCCGGCAACTTTAAAGCGACCAGTCGCGCCGACATCAGTGCCGTAACCACGCAGCAGCTCAGCGCTCAGTTTGCTACCCTTGAGGAGTGGAAGGACTGGCGCCGTTTTTATGCGGTAATTGCGCAGGCCAACCTTTGTTTGCAAAAATTGCCGCAGGTGCTCCAAAAAGACTTTCGTTACAACGAGCAAAATATGAAGGTAGATATGGCTTCTGTACGTTTTCTGCGGGCCCTGGCTTACTTCTATATTGTGCGTATCTGGGGCGATGCGCCGTTGATTACAGATGCTGTAGACGGTAGCTTTGCCGGCCGGTCAAGAGATCCGCAGTCAAAAATACTCGACTTTGTTGAACAGGAATTTATTGCGGCGGCCGTAAACCTTCCGTGGAATTATGATGGCAACCAACCCGAGCAGATAGGTATTTATTATGACCAGGCGGGCAGCTTCTGGCTTTCCTGTATTGCATCCAAAGCCGCCTGTTATGCCATGCTGGCGCACTTGTAT
Organism: Niabella hirudinis; assembly: GCF_051201075.1. Classification (NCBI taxonomy): domain Bacteria; kingdom Pseudomonadati; phylum Bacteroidota; class Chitinophagia; order Chitinophagales; family Chitinophagaceae; genus Niabella; species Niabella hirudinis. The sequence continues at coordinate 103,283 of NZ_JBPEHJ010000004.1, read as the reverse complement.
GCGTGGCGGGGCAACTATGCCGCCTGCGAGTCCAATGCAAGATTGGTATATGAAAATACCAGCCTGGGCAAGTATACGTTTACCTCATCCTCTACACTTACCGCAGAAACCAATGGTGTGTTCAGCGCCCTGGGTAATGGGGTTATTTTTTCGCTCACGGCAGATGCACGTTACCAGGAGTCGGCAGCAAAGGGACATATAGAAGACTGGACACTCAGTACACCGCTGGTAGATAAAACGGTGCCCGAGGTGTATATACCGGCCGATTCGGTTTTGCAGATCTTTAATGAGCCCAATGATCAGCGCTTTGCTATTAGCGTGGCAGGAGCGGTAAGCGGAGGCTATTTTCAGAATTTCAGCAACCCGGTACCGATGTTCAGCAAGATAAAGGCCCGCACATTTACCCAGGATCCGCTGTTCAATAATTTTCAATCGGCCATTGTCATTACGCGTTATGAAGATATCGTGTTGCTGAGGGCGGAAGCACTGTATTATCTCAATGATCTGAATAATGCCACGGTGTACCTGAATGCGGTGCGCACCCGGCGCGGGCTTGCCGAATTTAACCCGCAAACGGGAGGCAACCTGCTCAATGCCATTTTAAAGGAACGGCAACGGGAACTGCTGGGCGAAGGGCAACGCTGGTTTGACCTGGTGCGTAACCAGCGGGCGTACCTGTATGCCGGTTTATCAAAAGAGCAAATGGACCAGGGTGCAGGACTGTGGCCGCTTTCAAAGAACACACTGATCAATAACCCGTCCCTGCAGCAAAACAGTTACTGGAAATAATATTGAATATGAATACCATGAATACGGCAAAATATTATTACATGCTCTGCCTGCTGTTGTTGGTGGCAGGCGTTGCCTGCAAAAAAGACAGCACCTACCGGAATGATGACCCGGCCGGCAATAAGCTTCCTTACAACGTATATGAGTACCTGCAAAGGCAGGGGCGGGGTTTCGATTCGCTGCTTTTTATCATTAATAAATCCGGCTTAAAAGATACCCTGGCCACCCAGAATGTGACCTTCTTCATTCCTTCTGATGCCAGTATCAGCAGTGCCCTGGTCAATTATAACAACCGCCGCAGCGGTCAGGGCCTTGGCCCCGTGGCTTTGAAGGATATTGACAGCTCCTCGTTGCGGCAGCTGCTGGAGTATTATATAACAAGGGGCAGCTGGACGGCGGATGCCATTGCAGAAAACAGGGATGGCATCTACCTGCGTACCGTTGGAGACCGTACCACCAATGTTATACAGCAAACGGCCAGCACCGAAGGCGTAGAGAACGGAGGCAGCAATGTGCTCAAGTACAGCTTTACCTATAGCTCAAAATGGGAGGAAGACTGGTCGAGCAGCCGTACCAGTACTACCGACATCCAATTGTCCAATGGGATTGTACATGTGCTGGAGCCCGGTCATATTTTTGGGTTCGGCACGTTTCATATTCGTGCAGCAGAACGGCAGAACTATTGGAGCGACTACTATTATTACTCCGCCGGTACACTGTATTTACCCAATGGAACCACCCGGGCCTGGGGGCCGTTGGCTACAGCCGCTTTGCGGAATGGTAAGCGCGTATCAGCAGTGTCGGCTAATGAAGTGATTATGGACGGGGCCGACTATATTGGTAATGTGCTGTATAAAATAAAGATCACCTTAGACAACCGCGATAGTGTAACCGCCATAGATCCTGCAACAGCCCAGGCCAATGCTACGCTTAAAAAACATGGCCCCAGCTATTTTGACCGGGATAAATTTATCCTGCACCTCGATTATCAATACGACCAAACCAGCTCACCTGCGGGACGGTACATCATTATTGAAGACGTAAAACTGAATAAAAATTAACGGGCATGAACAAAAAACGCAATTATCTTTTAAGCGCTGTGCTGGCACTGGCACTGATTACGGGATGCAAGAAAACGCCTCCTGTAACAGAATACCTTAGTTCCAGAGTTGGCTTTGCTACAGATACGTACACGCCCATACTGGGAAGAAACCTCCTGGTGTTAACACAGTTTAATGCCGATAAGTCCAGCTATCCGCTCAATTTTGAACTGCGCAACCTACGCCATGCCGGTGGTAGCCCCGCTCCCGAGCTTACGGCATCGGTTACTGTAAAGGATTGGACGGGGCGTTATACAGGCCTCGAAACTTCCCTGGCCGAAATTGAAGCCAAGCGGCAGGAAGTGCAAAAGCCCTATTTCACCATCCGCCCCGGCTCGGGCGACCTGGTATTTGCGGCGGCTTCATCGGCCCTTATTCATGGAAAGCCCAATACGGATTCCCTTTATCTTTTTGATATTATGGTGTCTAATAATACCGGGGCCAGCAAGCTGTTTGCCAATCAGAAACTGCTCCCGTATAAAGAAATACCGTATGAGCCTTTTGAGTACAATAAAGAAACCCGGATGCCGCTTACCGAAAATTTTCAAACCTATCCGCCGGTCAATACAACTTCCATTACCGTTCCCAAACAGGTGCGTCTAAGTACTTCCACTAACCTCTATTATACTACAGACAGTCTTTTGCAGCCTTATATGACCGCGGTGTATTTTCGAAAAACAGGCAATGGAAGCTCACTTACTTTCCGTTTCCTGGATAAGGATTCGCTGCCCATCAACCCCGCTAAGTTCAGCAACACCAAATGGACGGAGCTGATACATGGGTTCAATATGCAAATGACCAGCAGCTATGTAAAATACGATGCGGCTTATCCCATACCGCTTACGCCTATTACTACCAAATATGCTTCGGGCGGCCTGGCCCGGGTATTGTTTGAGTATCCCCGCAGGGGCTTTGGCAACAGCCTGCGTAATGGCGTGTTTGGTCTCAATTTTTCTATTTATGAACAGGGAGACTGGGACATTGTCTTTCATTTCAAAAAGAACCTGAAGTTTGAGAACGATTAATAACTGCGAACAACAAAAGATATGAAAGGAACGATATACAGATTCATAGCCTGCTTATTCCTGCTGGGCATCGTAGGCGGCCAGCTGCAGGGCCAAACCATCAAGGCCACCGGTAGGGTAATAGCGGCAGATACGAAAGAGCCTTTGAACGGCGCTACCATCAGCGCCTGGAAAGGGCGGGTGCTCCGGGCTCTTATTACTACCGATCAGCTCGGAAATTTTAGTGTGCAACTCAAGCCGGGAGAGTTGATTGAGGTATCTTATGCAGGGTTTGTCACCGCAAGGAAGGAGCCTTCGGATACACTGCTGTTTGAACTGGAACGTTCTGCCGGCGATATGAACCAGGTTGTGATTGTAGGGTACCAGCGCAAACAAAAGGAAACCATCACGGGAGCCATCACGCGCATTACGGCGGATGATATCAAAGACATTCCTTCGGCCAACCTGGAGGAGCTGATGCAGGGCCGTGTGGCAGGGTTAAATGTGCAGATGAATACAGGAGCTCCGGGCTTCAGGGGCGCTGCCACCATCCGGGGGCTCTCCAGTATCGGAGCCACGGGAGCAGGCAATGACGCCTATGTAAATGCCAACTCGCCCCTGTATATTGTCGATGGTGTACCCATTGATGCAGATGCCGGTTTTGAATACGGCTTCCAGTCCATTGGGCCGGGTACCAGTCCGCTGTCGCTCATTCCCGTGGAAGATATTGAAACGGTAGATGTAATGCTCGATGCGCAGGCAGCATCGCTTTATGGTTCGCGCGGCGCCAACGGGGTTATTGTAATTACCACCAAGAAGGGTAAATCCAAAATACCCATCATCACCTATGTAGGTAATTTCTTTTTGAACACGGTGCCGCCCCTGCGCAATACCATCGGGGGGCAGGAGGAGCGCCTGCTTCGGGTAAATACCGTATACAATAATGGTGACTACGGGTATATTTACCAGATCAACAAACAGCCCTTTATTTCAGACAGTTTGAATCCCTTTTATAACAACGCTACTAACTGGCAGGGCATTTATTATACCCCCACTTATAACCACTCGCACAACCTTTCTCTTGCCGGCGGCGACCAGGTGCTGAACTATAAAGCAAACATGAACTATTATTCTGAACGAGGCGTTATCCGCAACACCGGTTTCGATCGTTATGCGGCTACCATGAGTTTAGGCTTCAACCCCAACGAAAAATTCAGGATCAATGCACAGGTTTTTGCAGCTATCGGCAACAAGCTGAAGGGGAGTGGCAACGGGCTTACCGAAGTGGGCGCAGGATCCAATGTGGCATCATCCCTGTTGCCGGGACCCTCTTTTTTCCTGGACGTATCCCAGTTCTCAGGGGCCATTTATAGTACCAATGATGCTAAAACACATAATTTTCGCTCCTTTGTGGATGCCTCCTACGAAATCATAAAAAATGTGCGGCTGAGTTCCAATACCAGTTATGATTATACCATGGACAGCGAAGACTTTTTTAAACCAGCAGCGGCGGATGCCAACCGTACCCGGCTTTATGGTTATTCTGCCCGGCGCTCCAGTTTGTATAACCGCAGCCAGGTCAATTATACGCAAACCTATAACGATCAGCACACCGTATACGCCTCGGTATTCAGCGAGTTAACAGTTGACAACAGCACCGGCTACGTAATTGAAAACCGCAATGGTCCCAACGATTATTACTGGGGGCCTTTTGGTTACAACTCCTGGTACTCCAACTATGCCGGAGTTCAATACAATAGCGGCCCGGGTACCAATGAGTATGAAACAACGCATACGATTGCGGTAGCGGCCAACCTGCAGTATAATTTTAATAAAAAATACATCATCGATTTTAGCTACCGGCAGGATGGAAGTTCCTACGCCGGCGCCAACAGCCGCTGGGCGCGTAACCCCTCCATGGGATTACGCTGGAATATAGAGAAGGAAAAATTTATGCAAAATGTAAAATGGGTCACTTCAGCCGCCCTGCGTTTTACCTATGGTATTAACCTGCGGCCTACATCCAATATTTATGCCTCGCAGGGCCAGTTTGGGGTAAGAGGCGCCTATAACAATGTGGTACGCATTGGCCCTATACTGGGCTACCTGCCTAACCCCGATCTGCGGCCGGAGCGCGTGGAGACCAAGAACCTGGGGGGCGATTTTTATTTATTTGCCAACAGGGTAGGCCTCTCTTTTAATATGTACGAAAAAAATATAGACGACCTTATTTACGAAACACCGCTGGCGGATGCTACGGGTTTTCAAAAAACATTTTCCAACGATGCGGCCCTTACCAACCGGGGGCTGGAGGTATCGCTTACCTTCCGGCCCGCCCGCCCCGGCAAGGATTTTAACTGGAATGTATATGTGAACGGATCGGCCATCAAACAAATTGTACGCCGGCTGCCGGCCAATGCCCTTGTTTGGTACAGCGATAATAACTCCGTAATTGCCCGTGTGGGTGCGGGGCAAAACAATTACCTGCTGATATCGCAGGGCGTCTTTGCCGCAGATAAGGATGTACCGGTAGATCCGGTAACGGGGCTGGGGTATCGTAATGGCTATACCACTTCTTATTTCCAGGCAGGAGATACGTACTTTAAAGATGTGGATGGCAACTATGTGATTGACGGAAACGACCTGCAGGTGGGCGGCAGCTTTGAGCCGGTTTTTACCGGGGGCTTTGGCGGCATGGTTATGTATAAAAACTTTAACCTTACGGTAAGTGGCTCCCTGCTGTTTGACCGGACCCTTCGCAATAACGCGCTTTCGCAGCGGCTGCGCAACTACCAGGATCCGCTGGAGCTGAAGGATGAAAACGGAGATGGTACGGTAGATCTTCCGGCCACTTTTGTAGATATCAGTGATGTGGATTATTACCGCGCGGGTCATACCAATGCCCGGTACCCCAATCCTTTTTTGGTGAACACCGGCACCGAATCGCTGAGGGACGGTCAGAGCCTGTTTGAGGAGGATGGTTCGTATATAAAATTCAACAGCGCCACGCTCGGGTATAATTTCAGCAAAACCTGGCTCAACAGCACCCTCCGGCTGCGCAATGCCCGGGTTTATTTTACGGTGAAAAACCCGTTACTTATTTCGCGCTACTCGGGCCCTAATCCCGAAACGGTAAACAGCCTCGGACGCGATTACTTAGGCAACTATCCCAATACCAGGGCCTATACCCTTGGGATAAACGTGGAGTTCTAAAAAACGAATTATAAAAAATAAATGATAGATACATGAAGTGGTTGCATCAAATATTATTCCTGCTGTTACTGACATCAGCTGCTGCATCCTGCAAAAAGTTCCTGAACGTGGAGCCCGCCGATCGTACCGGATCCAGCTCTTTCTGGAAAACAAGGGAAGATGTGGAAGCCGCTGTAATCAATTGCTACGGGTTTTTGTTTCAGAAGTTTAACGATTTCAACTCACCCGTAATTCCCGCTGTAGGCGATATGCGCTGCGGGGGCATTAATGGCAGCGTAGCCTCCGGTCAGTTGGGCCAGGGCTTCTATACCTTATCACAAAACGACCTGTCCAATACCACCAACCTGGGTGTGCCGGAGCGGTATCATCTCAATGATATTGATGACTGGGGGCCGTATTTTGAGTCCATCGCTAATTGTAATATCACGCTTGCCGAGATAGAGAAAATGAAAACCCTCAGTGATGCGGAAAAGAAGCGATACGTTGCCGAAGTAAAATTTGTGCGGGCCTTTACCTATTTTTATATCTGCCGTTTGTATGGTGATGTACCCTTTTATACCGAGCCTTACGATAAAACCCCCAGGCCCCGTACTTCCTTTATTACCATTTTTAATACTTTGATTGCCGAGCTGGATGGCGTAAAAGAAGACCTGCCCTGGACGGCTACCAACCCCTCCGATCTGGGCGTACGCGCCTGCAGGGCATCCGTGTATACGCTTATTGCACATATGAATATGTGGCTGGCTGGCTTTGATAAAGCCAACCAAACCAAATATTGGAAGGATGCAGCCGAAAAATGCGTGGCAGTAAAAAACAGCGGCGCTTTTGAGTTACTGCCCATTGAAGAAACCAAGCGTATTTTTAAGGGCAAAACCAAGGAGAGTATTTTTGAGTTTGAACTCAACCGCAATTTCGGAAACACCTCCCTCTACGTAAACCTGGGCCAGTGGATGACGCATTCACCCATTGTGGATTATGCGGCCAGTGACTTATACTTTGTGCGGTCGTTAATGGAACGTATTTACCCGCCAAACCTGCCGGATAAAAGAAGAGATACCTGGTTCTACCTTCCCTACGCCAATAACCAGACTTTTATGTTTTTAAAACAGATCAATGTAGCCGACCCAACCGGTTACTGGAGTTTTGAGGATAACCTGATGGTGTTTCGCTATGCCGATGTTTTATTGCTGGGGGCGGAAGCCCTGGCCAACCTCGGGACCGATGATTCCGAAGCCATCAGCCTGCTGAACATTGTGCGTACCCGGGCCGGTACGCCGCTGTTTATTGCCGGTGCAGAAGATCTGAAGGATGCCGTTTTCTGGGAACGGCAAAAAGAACTCATAGGGGAGGGCCACCGCTGGTACGATTTTGTGCGTACAGGGAGGGTAATGGATCCCAACCAGATCATTACCTCCCTCACGCAGGACCAGTTTGACCGGGGCGCCTGGACCTGGCCCATTGATGCCAAGGCCCGGCAAAATAACCCGGAGATTGTGCTCAACCTGTATTGGGTGCGGTAGCAATACTGTAGCGATGAAGCGATCGATTTTAATTCAAAAATAAAAACAATGAAGCAGAAAATTTACAGCCGAAGCAGACGCAACAAAATGTTGTCGTATTCTTTTTTTTTAGTAATTGTGGTTTTTAGCTTGGGATGGACTATTCAAAAGGAAAGAAAGATATTTGAAGATTGCGATGAAATTTCCTATAGCGGGTCAGGGAACCTAAGTGACCCGGATAAAATAAAATTTGAGTTTACCGATATTTATGCAAACGCGTTTTATTCGTTTACGGTCTCATCTGTTCATGGAAATTTTATAGTAGGGACAATTCCTGAAAGTCGTTATAATGTTACGGTGTATCATCCTCTAAGCAATTTTTCGTTACAAATAGGCGGAGAAACTCTTTCCGGCGTTCCATCTGATGGCGTTAGTATATCTGTTGATAGCGTCAAAACCGGAGGTTGTGATCAAATAATAGGTGTTTTTGACAATTGATCTGGCGTTTGAACATAATTTGTTTGATTGAAAAGTTTGAAACTATAAAAGGTGATCGTGTAAAAATAATAGTTCGATGAAAAAAATTCCACTAATCGCTTATCTGTGTGTTTTGCTGTTCCTTTCAGCATGTAACAAGCAGGAATATTTCAGGGATACCGGTCTGCAATCGGGTGTCTTTGATGAGAATATTTACGAGTTCCTGCAACAGCGCCCCTTTCTTTTTGATTCGCTGGTGCAGGTCATTGACCGCGCCGGTATGAAGGAGGCCCTGCAAAAGGAGGAAGTGACCTTTTTTGCGCCGCCCGACCGGTCGCTTATGCTGTTGATGAACGCCGTAAACGGCAACCGCTATGCAGCAGGAAAAGACAGCCTGGGCATTGCGGATATACCCGGCGACATCTGGCGCAAATACCTGGCCCGGTATGTGTTTAAAGGACGGTACCTGATGAATGATATCAGCCGTATCGACTTTGCAAGAGCAGCCCTGTATCCCGGCCAGAACATTGAATCCTACGACGGATATATCATGAATATGGGCGTGGTATATGGCGCTTATTCCGGCACGCAGGATGTGGGGCCGCGTACCATCTGGCTTACAGCTGTAGGCGATAACCTTACAGACCTGTCGCGTGCGCTCACCGAGCCGGTAGCTACCTCCAACCTGCAGCCCCAAAACGGAGTCGTGCATGCATTGGCGGGCATTATTTCTTTCGCCTATGGCTCCGATTTTGAGTCGGTGGTCAATGATAATGTGCCTTAGATACAGGCCGGTATGAGACGATGTTAAAAAAACGACTTTAAAGAGCAATTATGTATAAAACGAATTATATCCTGCTGGTTTTTTTGAGCGGTTGCCTGTTTTGGGGCTGTCGCAAAGATGCAGTGCTGGGGGCTTATCCCTACGGTTCAGACAAGGAGCCGTTGAATGTAAAGCTGAGTACCGAAACCCTGCGTCCCTCCATAAGTGCACCGGGAACTACGGTAACCCTTTATGGATCGGGCTTTGCGAAATATAAAAAAGAAGAGCTGCTGGTGCGGTTTAATGGCGCGCCTGCAGAAGTGCTTACGGTGTCTGACACCCGGCTTGATGTAAAAGTGCCGGCCAGGGCCAGCAGCGGAATGATCACGCTCACCATCAACAAACAGGTATTGGCCGGCCCGCTTCAGCAGATCAGCGGCCCGGTGGCTGCGGATGCCAGTTTTAAATCCTTTCCCGGCGCCAGCGGAGGCGTGGTCTTCCGCATACGTTTCCAGGATGATGGCAAGTACGTCATAATGGGTAGTTTTAACGACTACGACAATTCGGGCGAAGCCGATGGAATGAACGGGATGGCGCGCCTGAACCCGGATGGTTCTGTAGACCGCAGCTTTAAATCCCGCAGGGGCTTTTTGGGAGGAAGGGTGTTAGATGCACTGCCACTGCCGGACGGGCGTTACCTGGTGGCAGGCAGCTTTAGCCATTACCGCAATCGCTTTACAGGCCGGGTACAAAATATGATCACCCTCAACCAGGATGGTACACCGGATACCGTGCTGGTGCATTATACTGGTTTGGCGCAGGTAGACACGGTGCCTGCCCTGGGCCTCGGTTTTGATGCGCCCGTCACTGCCCTGCACCGGCAGACTGATGGTAAAATTGTGCTCACCGGTGACTTCCGCAAAGTGTATCGCAAAACCTATGGCGGTGTTTCCGCCGATGGTAAACGCGACTCAGTGCTGATAGATACCCTGCGTATTAATTACCTGGCCCGGCTAAATGCAGATCTGACGATAGATACCACCTATAATTTTGACCCGGCCCTGCCTGCCGGTAAGCCGGCCGTAAACGGCGCTATCAGCGACTCTTATCTCAACAGCGCCGACCAGCTGATGATTGCCGGTTCCTTTACCACATTCAACGGCGCCGCTGCCGTACGGCTGGCCCGGGTGGATACCCTGGGTGCGTTGGACCCCACGTTTAATGTGGGCACGGGCCCGGATAACACGGTATCCTCCATTGACCAGCTACCCGATGGAAGGGTGGTGGCCGCCGGCTATTTTGTAAACGTTGCCGGTAAACCGGTTAAAAAAGTAGCCCTGTTTTCGGCAACCGGAGCTTTGGATAATAATTTTGACCCCGGCGAAAGCACCGTTGGTTCCTTATCCCATATCCGTGTTTTAGACAACGGAAAAATATTGATCAGCGGCTTCTTCGATCTGTTTCAGGGTTATAAACGAAGCGGGGCTGCCATCCTGGAGCCCGATGGAAAATTAAGCGCCACCTACAATAATTTCGGAGGCTTTCAAAACGGCTTTATAGGAGCATCGGCGCCGCTTGCCGGGCGCAGTTCCCTGGTGCTGGTAGGGGCATTCACCAGCTTTGACTTAAAACCGGTATCGGGTATTGTTAAATTGAATTATTGATCGGATCCTGTAAATTCTTGGGAATATGAACAAATTAAAAACAATGGGTATGGGGCTGATAATGGCGATAGCGCTGTTGCAGGCTTGTAATAAACCCGTGCTGGTTGAAAATAACGGCGGGGGAGGCGGACCCGAAATCAGCCTGAAAAAGAAAAAGACCCTGCTGATTGTATGGGATGGGGTGTCAGGCTCCGCTGTTGAGGAAACCAATCTTGCCACCATCAACAAAATGCTGGATAACAGCGTGTACAGTTTTTACGGCCTTATTGATACCATTAGCAATGACGGTACTACCTGGGCCGACCTGATAACCGGCACACGGCTGAATAAGCACAATGTAAAAACGGAGAGCTTTGAAACGGCTGATTTTACACAGTATCCCAGCTTCCTGAAACGGATGAAGGACAATGATAGCCGGTTTAGAGCCGTGGCGTTTACCACGCTGCCCCTGCTGGCTACAGGATTGTTTGGTGCCGAAATGGAAAAACACCAACACCTGCCCAACAATGACATGGCAGCAAAAGACTCGGCGGTGAACCGGCTGAAAGCCGATGATGCAGACCTGCTGCTTGTAGATTTTTCACTGGCCGAACGTGCCGGTAAAACCTATGGCTTTGGCGCCGGCGTGACGCAGTACCGCACCGCATTGCAAACACTGGATGGCTATATTGATGAAATGATCTATACCCTGCAGCACCGGGATACTTACGAAAAAGAAGACTGGATGGTGGTGGTTACCTCTACCCATGGCGGCAGGCCGGATGGCAGCTATGGCGGCAATAATCCATTGGACCGGAATGTGTTCAGCATTTATTATAGCCCCAATCTGAAAAAAACGGCCATTCCACGGCCATTGATCAACCTGCCCTATGAAGGTAATTTTATATATTTTTCCAATCCGGGCAACCGTTATGCGCAAACAAGCCATACGGCCTATAAACTGGGAAGCCAGAATTTTACTATTGAGTTCCGGATGAAAAGCGGCGGAGGGAATGCAGACCCTTCATTCATCAGCAATAAGGACTGGAACAGTGGGGCCAACCCAGGCTGGGCCATTTTCAGAACCAATAATGCCAGTACCTGGGGCATTAACCTGGCCAACCAGTCAAGATCCCGTAAAGACCTTACCCAGATCGGTACCATAGCCGATAATAAATGGCATATGCTTTCGGCCTCCTTTAACCGTACGGGACTTTTATCTGCTTACCAGGACGGTATCCTGTCCAAAACTGTCGATATCTCTTCCATTTCATCCAGCAGCCTCGATGGCCCTTACCCGCTGGTGGTGGGCGATGATGGTACCCGGGTTTACAATGGCAGCGGTACCCGAGCCATCAACAGCTATATTACCAATGTGCGCATCTGGAATACAGTATTGCCGGCTGATGTTATAAAAGACTGGCAGTATATCGATATTAATTCCAGCCATCCCTTTTATAAAAACCTCATCGGGTATTGGAAGATGGATGAAGCCAGTGGGGCGCTGGTTAAAGATTATAGCAAAACAGGTGCAGATATGGCATTGACAGGCGATGCTACCCGCCCCTTTGTATCGGATATACTCAATCCCTCATCATTAGACAGCCGGCTGCTGACACCCGGTTTGGTCGACCATTCCTTCCGCATCATGACCTGGATGGGAATGCGGGTAGACTATGGCACATGGGGGCTGGACGGAAAAGTGTGGAGCGGGAATTAGGGGGGATTTGAGAATGTGAAGATTTGAAAATGTGAAAATATGGAAATGTGGGAATGTGAATCAATATTGTTTACTTAGGGGCGGCTGTTTAACTAAGATCAAGGCGAATTCCGCCAATCATAATCCAATAGTGGAGGATATTGCGGCTACGGTGGAACCGCTAAAATCTGCGTTTCAGGCCTGGTTATGACCGCCTGCCGGCAGTATTCTGTTTGCTGCTCGTTGTAGGCGTCATAACCGCCATTCCACTTGATTTTATCTTTCGCCCGCCCGTTCCGGTACGGGCGGGCTGTGACAGGAGAGAACTATTTTTGGAATGAGAAGTTTCCCCTTTTAAACCGTTATATCGCTTAGGAGGTCGTCTGCAAGGCAGCAAAAGAATCCCAATGCATCGCATACGCGTCAAGGTGATTTTTACCGCTGGAAGCTGCAACGCAGCGCTGATCCTATTAGTAAGCGATCATAGTTCCTTTTTCCGAAAGATCCCCGGGTGGGCTGGCAAGACGTAAAAACGGGAAGGGCATTGGGCCCGATACATCAGTTGCGCGCATCCGTTCTGTGAAAATCTGTGTAGTCTGTCAGCAATTGTGCCCGGATCTATGGATCCAGCGGGTCCATCGCATCCGTTTGCAGGCAGTTCTTATTAGGATAGTAAGCGGTTTGCTCCGCTGTTACCGGCTGCATATCACTGTAAGGAAGATAACCCAGGTCGCGAAGCGCCGTTTTTGTCATATTGCCGCGGATATAGGTGGTTTGGCTAACATCGGTAGCAATCAGCACCGGCTTCCCGGAGGGAATATGAAACCTGTAAATCATCCGGTTAGTATTGCGGATATTGGTGGTGGTATGCCGGGCATGAGGCTCAATAAAAACCGCTGTTTCGGGTATGGCCAGGGAGTCCGTAAGGTAGCGCTTCATTTCCACGGCCTCGTTATAAGGCGTCAAAAACGGGTGCACGTTGCCACCGGAAACTACAATAAACGGCGCCAATCCTTTTTTATACAATACGGCAGCTGCCTGGCAACGGCGGGCGCCACCCGGGTCCAGGGTTAATGCAGGGTCTTCCGGCCCAAGCCCCGGTACCAAAATGAGGCTGTAGGTATAACGGTTCCATTTGGTTTTGGCCAGTTGCCGGAAGGGGGCGCTGTTTATGCCCGCAGTCAACGGTTCAAAACGGGCAGCTTCAAAACGCCCGTTCAGTTCCAGCGCATGTATGGCAATGCGGAGCGGTGTGGCAGGCAGTTCCACCTGCCCGGCCATTTGCCCCAGCCAGGTTTTGAGCATTGCAGGGTACACTTTATTTTTTGCAGCAAACCGGATCGAATCAATTTTCGGATAGCGGGGCGCCTGTCCTATTACATAAACGCCAAAAATGCGGTTGATAGCTGTTGTTTCGGTTTCCCAAACCTTGCGGAGATAGGAAGTGTCCTTCAGCTGGTTAAAGCGGTAATAGGTTTCGCCTTTCTTCAGTGTGGCCACTGCTGTTTTAAGACGCGGGTTGCGCCCGTATTCCTTCACCCAGGCATCGCCGGCCTGCAGGATGAGCTGGGGCGACAGGTTAAAGGCAGCCGCATAACAGGATCTGTCCACGCAGTTTTGAACGGATTGCTGCAGCTGCAGAGCATAGTCGCGGGTAAGGGATTGTACGGCTGTTTGAAATGCGGGGCTTGTTTGCAGCGCTGCCAGCTGGTGTACCAGAGGAAAGTTCTTCTGCTCCAGTGTGGGCTTCAATGCCGCCCGGCTACCAAATGCCGCGGCATAAAGCGACTGGTAGCAGGACCGGTAGTCGGCTACATTTTTGGAATGACTTTCATACAGGAAGGGCCCATCGTAATGCACCTGGTCCAGCGCCTGCAGGATGGCTACCCAATTGTTCTCGCCCTTGCCGTTACAAGGGAAATAGTGGTTCTCTTCGCGGCCCGTGCCATCGGCTACGTGCAGCGTTTTTAGCCGGCTGCCCATGGCCAGGATAAGCCGTTCGGGGTACTTGATATGGTTGAGGTCAATAGCCGAATACACATCATGAGGCAGCAGGTTCATTACTTCAACCGCTTCTTCCACGGTACGCAGCAGCGGGCGCTCCCGTACAGGGCCATGCTCCAGCTCAGGGCCCAGCATGTTTTCGATGACCATGATGGCGCCCTGTTGTTTTACCAGCGGATTTAATTCCCCTACGGATTGCACCAGTTGCTTCTTGCGCAGGGCCCGTTCATTGCGGTTCAGAAACCAGCTGGGATGAAAAAGAACGATGTGCGGATTTAAGACGGCCACATATTTTAAGATACGCGTTTGTAAAGCTACTACCGCTTTCCGGTCGGCTTCATTGCCCAGCGAAAGGTCGATGTTTTTCCCATACGGCATGTGCACCGACCAAATCTGTATGCCTGCTTCTTCTGCGGCCTTTTTTGCCCGCTGTGCAATAGCCATGCAGGTTTCATCCGACTTTATAAAATTACGCGCGGTGTCTGCTATGCCGCCCATGCCAATTTCGATACAGTCGATGCCCGCGGCTTTTGCAGCCCTCATTTCCTCCGGGGTTATTTTGTCTAACCCGATATTAAAGCCCAGGCGCAGTGGTTTGGGAAAACCCGGTTGTGCATAGGACAGTTTGCAGGAAAGCAGCAGCAGGATGAAAATTCCTTTTTTAAAAGGGGTTATTGATTTCATATTTTGGATAATGCTAAGTAGGTAGGGGCTAAAAATAGCGCATTCAGTGCAGAAAACCATTATAAGCCCTACTTTTGGTTTGCTTTAAAGCGCAGCATTTATGAATTGTTTGATTGTTGATGATAATAAAATTGCACGCACCACGCTGAAACAGCTGGCATCGCAGGTGAGCGATCTGGAGGTAGTGGGGGAAGCTTCGGGTGCATTGGAGGCCAGCAACCTGTTGCGACATCGGCCCGTAGACCTGTTGCTGCTGGATATCGAAATGGAAGACATGACCGGGCTGGAGCTGACCCGCCTCCTGGGCGAGCGTCGTCCGGTGATCATTTTTATATCCGCCAAAAAGGAATACGCGATTGAAGCATTTGAACTAAATGTAGCCGATTATATTACCAAGCCGGTGCAGCCGGTGCGTTTTCTGCAGGCCATCGACCGGGCTCGTGAGATTATTGCCAGCAACCAGGAGCAGGTCAACATCCAGCAGGATGCCTTTCTTTTTATACGGGATTCCAACGTGGTAAAACGGCTGGGTTTTGATGAGATCCTCTATGCGGAGGCCATGGGCGATTATGTAAAATTGCATACCACTCAAAAATTCTATGCGGTGCACTGCCCGCTCAAAGCAGTAGAAGAGCGGCTGCCGGCACAGCAATTCATCCGCGTACATCGCTCCTACGTGGTGGCAGTGGATAAGATCGATAGCGTGGAGCAGGGCACCCTTATTATTGGCCGCAAACCCGTACCGGTTGCAGATGCGTACCGGGCCGCACTTAATAAACGGTTAAATGTGCTATAGGTTTTTCTTTTGTTTCAGGTTGGATCCGTTTTCAACCATCTGTCACCCTTTAAACCTGAAACAGGCATTCAGTGTCAAAAGGATCTGACCTCAAACCATGAACATCAAACCGTCTCCTGACCTGTCGATCCATTTTGCCCGTTCGGCGATTTTCCTGTTGCCGGCGATTTTTCCCCTGGTATTTTTAGCCTTCAGATAAATTCCCGTATCGTGAACACCTGGAAGATCATATATATGGCACTGTCGGTACTCCTGCTGATCGGGTTTGTATATGGATTGCTTTATGGATTATATGTATTCCGGAACGGGCCCGTCATTTTCCTGTTTTCGGCCCTGATCATTGCAGACCTGGTTGTTTTTGTAAAACTCTTCTGGAATATTACCACCAATCACCGGGATGACGCCTGACCGGCAGTGCGGTGGGTGCATAACATTTTTTGTAATCCTTTTTTTACCGCAAAGGACGCAGCGAATGCGCTAAGGTCGCAATGGCGGGTTGCTATTAAATATCCTTGCGAACCTCGCGAATTCCTTGCGCACCGTGCGGTTAAAGCCAGACTCTAAAAGAAGTTTGCAAGAATGTTATGCTCCCGGCGCGGGGGGTATGACTTTCGGATCAGAAATTTCCTGTAAGTTTGATCCCGGTTATGAAGTCTTCCTTTCGATACCTGCTGGTGGTTACGTTTATTGCGGCGGTCATCGTCATTGTATTCCTGCAGTTCAATTCCAGTCAAAGTATCAACCAGCTCATCAATGGCAATGAAGACCTGATGAATGTACTGAAACTGAAGATGGAGCTGCAGCAGGTACAGGAAAGCGTAACACAACTGGAAACGGAGGTAAAAAGTATTGTTATACGCGGGCAGAACCTGCAGGATGGTCGGTTTGAACAGCAGGCAAAAAAAGTCAGCCAATCGTTCCGGACACTCGATTCCTTTGAGGTTAATCCTCTTATTGGCGCGGGTATCCTGCAGCTGAAGCGCCGGGTAAATAAAAAGATTGAGCTAAACAGGGAAGTGCTTCGCACCTTTGCAGGTGATGGTAAGGAAGCGGCCGAGGCCCTGATCAACGATCAGGAAGAAGCGATGCTTTCTGATTCCATCCGCAGCCTGGCCCACCGCATCGACCAGCAATACCAGGTAAGCGTTACGCTGCTGATCCGGAGCGCAGACCAGAACGGGAGAAACGCAAAAACCTTTGGTACCATACTTGCTGCAATAGCAGCCATAGCCTCATTGCTCGCTTTTGGATACATCTCGTATAAAATGGGGGAGCAGCAACGGCTGATTCATCAGTTAAATTTGTCCGAACAGCGGGCACGCCGGTCTGCCGAGGCCAAAGAAAATTTCCTGGCTAACATGAGCCACGAAATCCGCACACCCCTCAACGCGATATTGGGCTTTGCAAGCCTGCTGCAGAAAAAGCCGGCGGATCCCGAATCGGGGCGCTACACCGGGCTGATACAAAAGGCCGGTGAAAATCTTTTGCAGATCGTGAACAACATTCTTGATATCTCAAAAATTGAAGCAGGAATGATGCCGGTAGAAAAAGCGGCATTTGATCTCCGGGAAACCCTGTCCACCATTGAACATCTTTACCGGCAGCGGAGCGCGGAAAAAGGATTGATTTTTTCTGTGCAGGTTGCAGATGCCGTACCGGCGGCTATTACAGGCGACCAGGTACGGCTTACACAGGTTGTTGTAAACCTGGTTAGCAATGCGATCAAGTTTACAGAGCGGGGTGGTATAACCGTAGCCGTTGACCTGGCCCGGCCGATGGATGATAAAGTGGTGCTGGCTTTTGTGGTGTCGGATACGGGTATAGGGATGGATGCGGCCGAGCGCGCGGCAGTGTTTGCGCGGTTTCGCCAGGGCGATGAGAGTATTACGCGTAAGTACGGAGGTACGGGCCTTGGACTTACCATTGTAAAAGACCTGGTGCAATTGCAGGGCGGCAGCATTGAGGTAACCGGTGAAAAAGGAGTAGGTACGGTGTTTACCGTTCGGCTGCCTTTTGAACTGGCAGCCGGGGCCGGCAAAAAAGATGGGAATCACTTGCCCGCAAAGCCGCTGCAAGCAGCCTGGCCCGGTAAAACGGTGCTGGTTGCTGAGGATAATGAAATGAACCGGTTGCTGCTGGCTCAGTTGCTCAGAGACTGGCAGATCGGTTTTGATATGGCATGCAGCGGAAGGGAGGCGGTGGAGCTTTTGAAAGAAAAATGGTACGACCTGGTATTAATGGATATCCAGATGCCGGAGATGGATGGTTATACCGCCACGGCGGAGATCCGGAATACCTTGCAGAATACCGTGCCCATTATTGCAATGACTGCAGACGCATTAACCAGCCAAAAGGAAAAATGTGCGCAGGCCGGTATGAACGATTACATTTCAAAACCGCTGGATGAGGCCGCATTACACCGGCTGCTGGCCCGGTGGCTGGAGCAGCCTGCCGATCCGGTATTAACCGAAGATAAACCGGCTGTCACTACCTCAAAAGAAGGTTTGCGTTATTTGCAGCTGGATTACCTGTTTACAATAAGCAGGGGCAACAGGGAATATGAAAAAGATATCATAGCGCAGTTTTGCGAAATGGTACCGGAGGAGTTGCAACGGATACAAGTGGCCTGGGAGCAGGGCAATACCGATCGGGTGCGCAAAACAGCCCACAGCATGAAAACAACCGTTGCCGCACTGGGGCTTACAGACCATGTAGAAGCCTACCTGTTGGTACTGGAATATATAGCGCCTTTTGATCCGTTGTTTTCACGGACCTACCAGGGGTTGAGCAGGGTTTGCGGGCATGCACTGGAAGAGGCTGCTGCTTACTACGCTGCCCATTATGGATGATGAAAATATATTGGAGAAGTGTTGAAATAGCCTGGTCGTTTTCTTTTTTAGTTTCAACGATTGTTTTTGCCGTTTCGTCTATTGCAGGTATAAGCATGGAGGTAACGGGTGTATCTTCATAATCTAAACAAAAACAAAAAATGAAAAAATTTTTTATCGCGCTGCTTGCGCTGATTACATTTAATCTATCGCAGGCACAAACAGCTCCGGCACAGGTAAAACCTGCAAAAGCGCATACTACAAAGCCAGCGGCTAAAGCCGTAGAGAAAAAAGCAGAAAAAAAGACGGTTACTGAAACAAAGACCGCCGCGCCCGTTGCAGCTCATCTGAAAAAAGATGGTACGCCGGATAAACGTTATAAAGAAAGCCAGCATTTAAAAAAAGACGGCACTCCGGATAAACGCTACAAAGAAAATAAGAAGTAAATACGTTTTGAGTTCTTGATTGTTAAGGTGCCCCCCGTTGCAAGCGGGGGGCTTTTTTAGGTTTGCTGAATGCACAGGGCTGGTTTGAGGTTTATGGTTTGTGGTTTCGCCGTTTTTGTCCTCCATTGACCATTGCCTTAAAATGCAGAAATTGATTTGCGAAGACACAAACCATGGTCAGGCCTTCAACGATCCGTTTTGCCGTTCCGTCTATTAGCTGCTTGAAGGGCCGGTGGGGCGGTGTAGCTTTAAACCAGGAAAACAATGGCGGGTACATCCCGTTTTACTTATGTATTTTTTAAACCAATTTTTTTTTCTACGTATACGGCCCCTACTTGTTATAATGGGTTGTTTATTATTGTGTACAAAGTCTCCTGCTCAATGGGGTTCGGATTTTAGGTTGGAGGCCAGCGAACTTTACAGCACGCATGGTACTCATTTTGCCGGTATGAGTATGTCTTATAACCGGTATTTCGGCGGCAGGTGGGCGCTGGGCGCCGGCATTGAATATTCCGGAACGGCTTATCACGATGATAACGGTTGGAATCTCTATCATCTCCGGTTTATACCATTGTACCTTGCAGAAAGTTTTAATGTGGTAACCTATGGGCGCTGGAGCACCTACCTGCGTTTGCAGGAAGGGGGCAGTTTTGCGCGGTATGACAAAGAATTTCAGGATCATCCCGGTACGCGCTACCGCATTCGTGAAGCGGGGCTTTACGGCTATGGAGGAGCCGGTACCCGTTATTGCGTTTCGGAGAGATCCGGTTGTTTCCTGGAAGCGGGTATAAAAGCCTTTCATCTTTCTTTTAACAATTTAGATGTGAATCCGCATGGTTTTGCATTAAAATTGGGCTATGTTTACCGGCTCAAATAACTGAACCAAATCTTTATGAAAGAGCGGATATTAAACCAGTTCCGGAAATTTTCGCCCAAAACTTATTGGAAGGAAATTTTGGCAGTACTTGTGATTCTGCTGGCTTTCGTATTCTTCAGAAGTGAGCGAAAAGAACTGCAGTCCATCCTGCCGCAGGTGCGGGCTGCAAACGGAAGCTTGATTTTTGCCGGGCTGCTGGTGTCGGCTCTTTATGTATTGCTTCAGGCATTGATGTATATCTATAGTTTCCGGGCGATGGGCATGCGGCTGAAGCTGATGGATGCTGTTGAGCTTTTTTTAAAAAGGAATTTTTTAAGTGTATTTCTTCCCGCAGGGGGCATCAGCTCCCTGGCTTATACCACATCGCAATTGCGTAAGCGGAACCTGAATGCTACACAAATTCACCAGGCCAGTGCTATTTATGGTTATGTGGGATTACTGACTGTTTTCATAGTTGGGGTGCCGGTGATTCTTTACTCCATCGGCAAACAGCAGCATACAGGAGCAGCGGGGCTTTCATTGTTGTTGCTGGGGCTATTGCTGGGGAGCGTGTTCCTGCTCGTATATGCCTTTAGAAGAAAAGGCAGATTGTACCATTGGATCAACCGGAAATTTCCTGCTGTTATCAATAATATTGATGAAATCTTTTCCGGAACCATCAATAAACAGCAGCTATGGCTTACCATTGCTGCTTCACTGGTCATCGAATGCTGTGGTATTGCGCATGTTTATATCAGCATTTATGCGCTGGGGGCTGCGCCATCCTTCCAGGTGGCTGCGGTAGGGTATACTCTTTCGGTGGTGTTGATGATCCTGTCGCCGTTCCTGCGCGGGTTGGGCGCTGTGGAATTTACGATGCTGTATATTTTTATGGGTTACGGATACCGGCATGATGAAGGGTTGGGCATCACCCTGCTGTACCGGGTATTTGAGTTCTGGATTCCTTTATTGCTGGGATTGTTTGCTTTTATATGGAGGGGGCGGCAACTGGCAGCACGCATTGTACCGGCGATCGCCATTTTTTTCCTGGGCATTGTAAATATTATTTCCGTGGCTACCCCGCCGCTGGCCGAGCGGATGCGGCTGGACCGGTATTACCTGCCTATGGAGGCCATACATGCTTCCAAGCTGATGGTGCTGGTGCTGGGCGTATCGCTGCTGGTTACATCGGCCTACCTCATCAAGGGACTGCGGGCAGCGTGGATCGCCGCGCTGATCTTTACCGTGCTTTCCGTTTTCGGCAATATTGCAAAGGCGCTGGACTATGAGGAGAGTCTGCTGGCCGGTCTTATCCTGGTGCTGCTGATCACCAACAGCAAGCAGTATCGTATCCGCGAAAATCCTAAATGGATCCGCATCGGCTTTGCCACTTTCTTTATCACGCTGATATCCGTTTGCCTTTTTGATTTCCTGAGTTTTTACTTTATCGATAAGCGGCACTTTGGTATCGATTTCAACTGGCGCCAGTCGGTTTATTATACACTCCGGAGCTTCCTGCTGTTTTCGGATGATGAGCTGGTTCCTAAAACTCATTTTGGACGCGACTTTATCAATATTACCCGGTTCCTGGGCGTATGCTCCTGGCTGCTCCTGGTTTATTCCCTGCTGCGCCCCAGGATTTTTAGAGATGCCATTCCGGATACAAAGACGGCGGCTGATGTTGCAAGGGAGATCCTCGAAGAACATGGCCGGTCGGCGGTCGATTATTTTAAAACGATGCCGGACAAACAGCTGTTTTTTTCCAGCATCACCAGTGGTTTTACAGCCTACCGGGTTGCCAATGATTTTGCCGTGGTACTGGAAGAACCGGTTTGTGCGGCGGAGGATAAGATAGATGTATTGAAGGAGTTTGAGGCCTTTTGTAAGCAGGAAGGTTTAAAAACAGCGTACTACCGGGTAGATGAAAGCAGCCTCCTGCATTTTGAGGATCTGAAAAAGATGAAGGTCTTTATCGGGCAGGAGGCAATTATGGAAGTAAGGCAGTTTACGCTGGAAGGAAAAGACCGTAAATCACTGCGCAACGGGCTGAACAGTTTACAGAAAAAAGGGTACGAAACCCTGCTGATGCAGGCGCCACACAGCGATGCCTTCCTGCAGGAGCTGGAAGCAGTATCCAGCGAGTGGCTGGAAAAATTTGAAAAAAAGGAGCTCGTGTTTTCGCAGGGTATGTTTAACCCGGAGGCCATACGGCAATCCGATGTGATCATCGTAAAGGATGCTGAAGGCGCGGTTCAGGCCTTCCTGAATATTATCAGGGATTATACACCTGAGGAATGTACTTATGACCTGATCCGGAAACGCCTGGAAGCTCCCGGCGGGTGTATGGATGCCCTCATCGTAAAGCTGACGGAATATGCCCGGGAGCGGGGATTTAAATATTTGAACCTGGGAATGATCCCGCTCAATGGACTGAATACTCCGGATAACCCGGCCGAGCGGATCATCAAATATGCTTCGCAACGTATGGGCAGTTTGCGGCATTATAAAACCCTGCGCGATTTTAAAGAGAAATACGCCACCATCTGGGAAAATAAATACATGATCTTTGGAAATGACTTTGATCTGCTTCAAATTCCTGGTGCACTCCGGAAAGTAATGAAGCCTTTACCGGATGCCGTTTAAAATGTTAAGAAATAATAAACAGTACAACATGAAAACAAGTTGTTTTCTCTTTGGAATGCTGTTCTTCCTGTATGCGGCGGCGGCCGGTGCGGCAGAGCTGCCGTTGAAAAACTGGAAGGGCAATGATAAAATGCCGCTGGTGCTTTATATAAGCGGCGATGGCGGGTTCAATAGCTTTACCAATGATTTTTGTAATGGAATCAGTCAGGCGGGATATGCAGTAACGGCTCTTAATTCCAGATCGTACTTCTGGGATAAAAAAACGCCGGAGCAGGCAGGAGCAGATCTGACCGCCTATCTTGAGGCGGCGCTCAAAAACCGGCCGAACCGGCAATTGCTGATCATTGGCTATTCTTTTGGGGCCGATGTAATGCCCTTTATCCTGAACCGGCTGGGCACACCGGCAAAAGGGCATGTACTGCGAACGATACTGCTGGCGCCCTCGGCTACCACCGATTTTGTGATCCGCATATCCGATATGTGGGGCAGCGCCAAAAAAAGAAGTATGGATGTGGTGGCCGAAATCAACCGGGCGGCAGGCCAGCGGATCGTAGCCATCCTGCCCGGCGATGACAAGAATTTTCCGGTACCCGCAGTAAAGTCTGGTAGCTTTAAGGCGGTTGTGTTAAAAGGCGGTCATCATTTTGGCGGCGATACAGCCGGTCTTGTAAAAATTGTTACCGGTTATTTCTGATGAAGCCTGTTTACCGGTATCTTGTCTTATGTTGGCTGCTGATAACAGCCGGCGCTTTACCGGCCCAGGTTAGGCAGGACACGGCTTTTATTGCCGGGTTTGATCGCGAAAATACGGTTGAGGTATATCCTGGATATTATACCACCCGGTTTAATTTTGCAGGCTTTGGAAAACGACCTGCACAGTTTCGCCTCACGGCCAATACCAACGCCTATGCTGGTTTTTTTGTCAATTATAAATGGCTTTCATTTCAATACGCCTGGGGCATTCCCGGTACCGAACTCGCAAAGGGGATAAGGCTAAAACACGCATCTTTTTCTTTTCAGTATAACCGGCCCCGGGTACGTTTTTATCCCTTCTTTGATGGATATGATGGGTTATTGCTGCAAACGGCAAAGCGGCACCCCCGGTTTGATTCGTTTCGCGGGATGCAGTTGCTGCGGGCAGGGGTACGGAGCTATTATTTTACTAATACCGGACGCTATGCCTATCGCGCCGGGCTTTCTTTTTCTGAGCGGCAGCTTAGATCGGCGGGAGGCTTTATTTTTAATGCCACTCCGCAATGGCAACAGATCAACTGGAAGAATCCATCCCGGGCGCTTATCAGGGATTCAGTCACCTACCACTTACTGGCCTCGGATCCGCAATGGCTAAGTCTGGTGGCAGGGGCGGGGTACAATTACAACTGGGTGTTTAACGATGGTAAATGGGTGGTATCGCCGGCGGTTATTGGTGGCATCGGAGGCATCAAGGAATTAAATAATACGCGTTTGGTGCAACCTATGCTGAACCTGCAAGGCTGGATAAACGCCGGGTACAGCGGTCCCGTGTTTTACGCTTGTATTAATGGCAGCATCCAGACCTCTCAAACCCATCTTCTTGTACGAAAACTAAACACCAGGGATGATGAGCTTTTTCTGACACTCGGCTACCGGTTTAAGAGCCACTCAAAAAAGGTACTGGGGTTGTTGTGAGGGGGACTAATTTGAAAATGTGAAAATGTGAAAATGTGAAAATGTGAAAATGTGAAAATGTGGGAATGGCTGATGGCTGATGGCTGATGGCTGATGGCTGCCAAACTTACTAAGATATGAAGGCCCCATTAATGCTCAAACCTCAAACGCTAAACTTGAAACCAATTATTATTTACCCCCATTGGCTTTCAGATCGGCCAGGCAGCTTGCATCCAGGGTAGGAGGACTGTTGCGCGATAGAAAACTGAATACATCGGTGGTTTCCGAGGCATAGTACATCAGGCATTGGTTATTGCTGCAATGATTGCCATGTGGCGCGTCTTTGTGTTCCGATTGCATAGCCGATCCAAGATCAACCAGTCCTAACAAGTGGCCTACTTCATGTTCCAATACGGTTGCTTCCAGCTTGGTGCGGCTGACCTGGCCAAAACTTCCGGAGTTTTCGTGGATCTTTTTTCCCATTAATGCCGCCGAGGTATTGCGGTAAGCGATGCCCAGCGTGCCGGCATCGGTATAGTCGCTGTTGCTGTAAAGGATATAGAGGCTGAGCCGGGTGCCGTTGTTAAATGCCGTTCGGTTTTTGTTTTCAATTTCCCGTACCTGGCTAAGAGAAAGGGTAGCGCTGCCCGGATCTGCTATGGCCCGGGTTGTGATCGTAATGCCGCCCGGTTTGTTAACGCGTATTGCAAGAAACTGCTGCAGCTGAACCAGCGCTGCAGGATCGGGGGCATAGCCGGCTATATATTGCACTTCAATCAGGAGCGCGCTGAAGCTGTTGTTGGTAAGAAGATCCTTTGCGGAAGCTCCAACGGGTTTGTTGTAGCTGGCTGCATCTTTATTGTTGGCAAAGGAAAGGTCTTTTTTGGAACAGGTTTGCATTGCAAGGCCTACTGTTATTAATGCAGCAACTGAAAGAAATCGTTTCATTGGGGGAGATTAAAGTCAGGCTCAAAAATATTGATTTATTGCCATAATTCCGAATACCCCGCTGAAGGGAGGGTGACATTTTTTTTACCCGGGCCTTGAGGCTGTTGCGGTAGCATTAAGAAGATTTGTGCTTCAGTGGCATCCCCGTTCTTTTAAAATCGCAGCAGCAATTTTATCAATAGGGAGGGTCATTACATCTGCCGAAAAATGCTCCCAGTCTACAAAGCGGAAGTTTTCAGTGATGGTTTCGGGGTAAGCAGGAGCACCGTTGTTAACCCCGTAGGGCAGCGGCGTAACAGGCCGTACAATATAATAAATGGAGATGAGCTGATGTTCATCGTTGAATGCTGATTGTTGAAAAAAATCGGTGGTGTACAGGTGGTCTGCCACTTCTACGGCTGCATTCATTTCTTCTTTGCACTCTCTTACAATACATTCCCGTGTCCCTTCTCCCAACTCCAGTCCGCCACCCGGAAACTTCGTAATCTCGCGGTTGTTAAAACAGATCCGTTCATCGCTCACCAGTACCTGCTTTTTTTCATTTACCAGGATGCCATATACACGGATGTTAAAGGATTTTAATGTCATTCAAGTATTTTTTTTCTGAATGCTAATATACCCAGTACCACGGCCAGTGCCAGGGAAAGTACCGCCACGATATAAAAGGCGTAGGGTGAATGCTCAAAACCACTGGGCACGTTCATGCCAAAGATGCTGGCGATGAGTACCGGGAAGCTGAGTACAATAGTAGCGATGGCCAATCTTTTTAATACCTGGTTTTGATTGTTGGCAATAATGCTGGCAAAAGTATCCATGGTACTGCTGAGGATATTGGTATAGATGTTGGCCATTTCCAGCGCCTGCGAATTGTCTACCATAAGATCTTCCAGCAGCTCAGATTCGTTTTCGGTAAGCTGCAGGAATTTTGTACGCTGCACTTTGGCCAGCAACAGTTCATTGGAGCGCAGTGCGGTTACAAAGTATACCAGGCTCTTCTGGATCTTCATAAGTTCCAGCAGGTGCTCGTTTTTATTGGCATCGTAAAGCTTTTGCTCAATAAGGTTTCGTTTCTGGTTGATCTCCTTCAGGTATTCCATAAAATTCTGAACAATCTTTTCGATGATCTTGATCACCATCATATTTTTCTTATCCGGCTGGCGGTTTTGAAACGTGTTCAGGAATTTTTTTATGGCCGGGTTTTCAAAAGAGTTTACCGTAACGATGTGATTGTGCGTAAGGATAATAATGATCGGGATGGTGATATAATAAGCATCACTTTCGTTGAAGGAATTGTTTTCGGTAGGTGTTTTGATAACGATGAGTTTTACATTATCGTCCTCATCATACCGGCTGCGCTCATCTATATCGAGTGAGTCCGTCAGAAAGTCGATCGGGATCTCAAGCTGTTCCGATAATTCATTAAACTCCTCTTGTTTTAAGGGAGGTACTACGTTGACCCAACTATCGTTCTCCGGCTCAAAAATTTCAACCGTATGATGATCAATGTTTCGGAAGTATTTAATCATGTTGATCCAGGCTTACGCTGCCTTCAAAAACCTTTATTGCCGGGCCTTTGAGCCAGATGTTGTTAAATGATCCGTTGGGTTCCCTGCTATAGCGTACATTTAATTTTCCGCCAAGGGTTTCAATGTTTACAGAATTAAACCCATTATCGTTATGAAAGTAAACCAGCGCAGCGGCGGTAACCCCGGTGCCGCAGGAAAAGGTTTCGTTTTCCACGCCCCGCTCGTACGTACGAACGATAAGCGTGTCCGGCTGCTTTACCTGCACAAAATTGACGTTGATGCCCTGTTCTGCAAAGTCTTTGCTGTACCGGATCTTCTGGCCTTCTTTGAATACATCAAGACTCATCACATCCGTATCCAATTGTACATAATGCGGGGAGCCGGTATTTAAGACAGCATCGGTTTTGTAAGCCTGGATGTTATCCACATCCTTCATTTTTAATACAACTTCTCCGTCTTCAATGGTGGCATCGTGCGGACCATCGGTGGCAATAAAATGGTAGGTCGCTTTTTTGATACCCTGGTCGTGGGCAAACTGTACAATACAGCGTCCGCCATTGCCACACATGGATCCCTCGCGGCCATCGGCATTATAATAGACCATTTCAAAGTCGTAGCCTTCTTTTCCATTAAGGAGCATGAAACCATCGGCGCCGATGCCAAAGCGGCGGTCGCACAGGTTTTTTATTTGTGCCCCGCTGAGGCCGGTGTAAGCACCCTGCCGGTTGTCGATTAAGATAAAATCGTTTCCTGTGCCCTGGTATTTATAAAATGTTATATTCATTGTTGATAGTGAATGGTGAATAATGAATGGGCATTGTTTGAAGGTTCTGATGCCATTGTAACCGGAACGATGAATGGAGCGTCGCAAGATAGAGGCTCCCTATTCTGTCGCCCGGTTAAAAATCATTTTTAAAGGTTTCCAAAAATTTTATAATTAACTTTTCTACCGCAGCCTTCCCGTCCCTGGTGAACTCCTTTGTGATCCGGTTGTCGACGATAGCGTTTATTGCCAGGCAATGGTGCCCCAGTAATTTTCCCAAACCGAAAATAGCGGAGGTCTCCATTTCAAAATTGGTGATCCGGTGTTGTCCGAAACTAAAATCGATAAGACGGTCTATGAGTTGCGGATGCCTTACACCCAGCCGCAGCACCCGCCCTTGTGGGCCATAGAACCCCGGACAGGTAACCGTAATGCCCTGGTGAAAACCGGTTACAAAATGCTTTAGCAGGGAAGGGGAGGCGCTGGTAATATAAGGAGTGCCCAATCCCTGCATTTGCACATGGGTAACAAAGGACTGGAGCAACTGGGTTTCCTCATCCGTTTCCTCCGGGCGGTAAAAGTTTAACAAATTATCAAGGCCCAGCCCGTGGGTAGCCGCTACAAAACCATCTACCGGGATGTCGGCCTGCAAAGACCCGGAAGTGCCCACTCTTATTATATTCAGGGAGTTCAGCTCCGGGCGTATCTCCCGTGTTTCAAGATCGATATTGACCAGGGCGTCCAGTTCGTTCATGACAATATCGATATTGTCGGGACCGATGCCGGATGAAAGTACGGTAAGCCGTTTACCACCTACGGTGCCGGTGTGACTTACAAATTCCCGGTGCTGGCGCCGGACTTCTACCGTATCGAAATATTTACTGAATTCGGCTACCCGGTCAGGGTCGCCTACAGTAACCACAGTACCTGCCAACTCCTCCGGGCGAAGATCCAGGTGGTAAACGCCCCCCCTGTTGTTGATGATCAATTCCGATTCTGCGATCCTGCTCATAAAAAGGTCTTTAATCTTTGCTATTATTTATCAAAAATATCCTATTTTTGCCAGCCTTCAAAGATTAAATGGTTAGTGGAAGGCCCGGATATAGGGCATTGTTTCTAAAAACCAGCAATCTGAGAGCAATGGTCTCGTGGCCGAGTGGCTAGGCAGAGCTCTGCAAAAGCTCGTACAGCGGTTCGAATCCGCTCGAGACCTCAGAAACAAAAAGTGAAACCCGCTGTAATGGCGGGTTTTTTCGTAGAACGCTGTCCCGTAGCGGGTTTGACGAGAAACGAACTATGTCAT
The DNA here is from genome assembly GCF_051201075.1 of Niabella hirudinis. NCBI lineage: Bacteria > Pseudomonadati > Bacteroidota > Chitinophagia > Chitinophagales > Chitinophagaceae > Niabella > Niabella hirudinis. The sequence goes on along the minus strand of NZ_JBPEHJ010000004.1, from coordinate 74,652 downwards.
TTAATGTCTGTTGTTTTTAGTATTTCGGCGGAATTTAGAGAGCTATTCGGGAGTGGGAAACGACAGCGATGTATTACAGATGTAACAGAGGTCCTTTTTGAGTGATGAAATCTAAAAAGAGGCTGCCCCTTTCAGGACAACCTCTTTCATTACCGTCATTCACTATCAACTTCTCAGCAATAACTTCTCACCATAAACTTTTTACCATTAACTTCTCACTATCGCCTTCTCACTATCGCCTTCTCACTATTGCCTTCTCACTATTGCCTTTTCACTATTGCCTTCTCACTATCGCTTTTTCACTATTATTTTCCTCCCAGATCCTTTATCCTCAGGTTCCGGAATTTAACAAAGGAGCCATGTCCAAGGAATCCGATATGCCCGGTTTTATTCAGCAAGCCGGGGTGCTTTTTGTGATCCGGTGTTTCGGTATTGTTCTTGCTGGCCTTGGCAATATCGCCGTCTACAATCGTTTTGCCGTTTACGATCACTGTAATCCGGTTGCCTACCGCTCTTACTTCTTCATAGTTCCATTCGCCCACCGGTTTTAAATAGCCTCTTAAAGCAGGTATGATACCATAAACCGAACCGTGGTACTGGTAAGGCTGAAGGTCCTTATAGATGGGGGCTTCGTTGTCGAGGATCTGCAGCTCCATACCCTCGTAAGCAGCGTCGCCGGTTAAGGGCGCGCGGATGCCTAAGCCGTTGTTAGCGCCCGGTGTTAACTGAAATTCGAAACGCATCACGAAATCGCTGTATTCCTTTTCAGTATATACGTTGCGGTTGGCACCTTCGGGAACGGCAACTGTAGGATCGCATACGATAGCGCCCTCCTGGGCAAAATAACCCTGGGTGTTACCGGTCCATCCCTTCATATCTACACCGTTAAACAAGGGTATAAAACCTTCTTTCTTTTCCTCGCTGCTGAGCACATAGGGCTTCGGGCGGGGAATTTCACGAACATATACATCACGGAATTCGAGGCGTGTGCCGTGCGCCTGCAGTTCGATGGCTTCTTTATCAAAGATCGGGATATTGCGGTCCCAGTAATTTTCCAATGTCACATTGTTGGTTACCAGTTTCCCGTTGAGGTACACGGTTACTTTATCTCCAATCATTTTGATGCGGAAGGTGTTCCATTCGTTAATGGGGTTATCGGCAAAAAGCAGTGGGGTGCTCCTGTTCTTTTTATTGTTGTATAAACCTCCGGAGCCTACCTGTGCGCCTACATCGGTGCGGGAAGGATCCCAGGTCTGTACCTGCGGTGATCCTCTTAAATACACGCCGCCATCGCCCTTAGCTTCCATTCTCCAGTCAACAAACAATTCAAAGTCTTCATACATTTTGGTGGATACCAGGTTGTCGAACCCTTTGCCTTCAAATACCAGTTTGCCATTCTCCACCCGCCAGTCCTTACGCATTTGTTCATCGGCTTTCTTTTGCGCTTCGGCCAGTTTTTCGGGCGACATTTTTGCCCGGGCAATGGGGTTTTCTACCAAACCCTTCCATCCTGTAAGATCCTTGCCGTTAAACATGGATACATAACCGGGTTCTTTGGGGAGGCCGGCCAGCTGTTTTACCCAGGCGGCCTTTTGGTACGAGGCTTCTCCATCCTTATTAAGTGAGATGGCCTTGTTTACGATGCCTTCTACCAGCGGCCCGTACAGGTCGGTATGGTCGGTTACGATGGATAATACAGCCTGTACGGCGGCTTGTTGCAGGGCCGCATCATCCAGGTATTGGGATGCAAAGATGAGTGACAGCAGGGAACTGTTACTGCCGATGCCTCTCAGGATATTTGTTTTTTGTCCATTGCTGGTTGCCAGATCCATGGCTTTACGGAACATTAGTATCTTTTGATCCACGGGGTTTTTGGACCGGTTAATACCGGCGATAAAACTATTTAGCGCTTCATTTTTGAAAGCGGTATTTGCCGGATCTTTGGCAATGGTGTACAGCGCATCCAAAGATGTAAAATCGCTCCAGGAAGCCAGCGCTTTCAGTGCTGCGGCCTTTTGATCCTGCGCACCGGTATTGAAGTCGCTTTTTACCACATCCAGGGCCTCTTTACCGCCAATATCCCCCAGTACGGAGTAGTAGTGGGTTTTGTTGCTGCCGGCATTGCTCATCAATTCTTTTACGGCAGCTACTTGTTCAGCCTTTGTCTTTTTTCCTTTAATAGCGGCAAACAGCGCTTGTTGCAGCGCATCAGCTTCTTCTGTATTGGTTGCTTTGTTCAGCAGTCCGGCAATCTTTGTTTCATCGCCGCCGGCGGCTATATAAGGCAGCGCCTTTATGGCCGCCAGGCGCACGGCAGCATCGGTATTGGTGGCATCGGCAAAAACAGCCGTAGCATATTTTTCACCACCACGGCGGGCTACCATATCTACTAAGGCAGCGCGGGCGGACCCGGAGGCCTGGGGAATCAGGGCGGCTGCCTGGCGGGCAACATCATCGCCTTTAATGGTCATTAGCGCATTTTTAGCCGCATCGGCAACAGATGCATCGCCGGCTCCAATCAGGTTCAGCAAGGGGGCAATAGCCTTGCCCTCACCGGCGGCGGCAATGGCTGCAATAGCTGCCAGCTGTACCTGTTTCTTTCCGGAGCTCAACAGGCTTGTTAATAAGGGTAATGCGGATTGATCTTTATGTGCGCCAAATACGTACAGCAGATCTGCCTGCTGATCAGGGTCGCTGGTCTTTTTAACGGCATCCTGTATTTGAGCAGAAGTTTGGGTGTTATAGGATTGTTCCAATAATGCCACGGCAGCAGCCTGATATTGTTTGTTGCTGGAAGAAAGCGCTGAAAGCAATTCAGGACGGGCGTTTTCGCCGGCTGATTTATAAAGCAGGGCCAGGGCCGCGTTCCTGAAATGACCCGGCAGGTTGTTCATCGCTAATAATTCGCGAGCTGTTTTTTCGACAGCTGGTCCGGCTGCGGTATTATTGAGGTAACGCAGGTAGGAGTTAACGGTATTGGAAGCTTCGGGTTTATAGTTTACTTTTTGAGCAGCTGTTTTAAAGATTCCGGCGGATTGTGGATCGCCGATCACCGCAAGGGAATACAGCAATGCTTTTTGTGCATTTATATCCTGCAGCGTGGGGTAAAGTTGCTGCAGCTTTTTGGCCGCAGGCGCATACCTGATATCGCCCAGGGCTTTGATCAGCGTGATCTGCTGGCTGCCTTTTGCGGAGGACAGTGCATACAGCAATGCATTGGCTGCGGTTGTAGTATTTACCCGAACCAGCACCCGTGCAGCAGGATCACTGAGGCGTTTGCTCAGCAGGTAGCTTTTTACTACCGGCACGGCTTCATCACCCGCAATGTATTGCAGCTCCTGAAGCAGGAAGTCTTTTACTTCATCGTTTTTGGCGGCTTTGATCCCGTTTAGGAGGGCTAATGCCGCGGTGCGTTTGGCAACACGGTCTGTTCCCTTGCCCAGGTATTTTGTAAGTCCGCTAATGGCATAGCGTTCGGCTTCATCGGTACGTTTGCCCGGGGGCTGTACGGCCGCAATGATCTTCTGGTAACCGGGGGCGCCAATGCTGATCAGCTCTTTTATGGCGGCATCCAGCGCGGATGAACTTTGAGGCGGCAATTTCATCAGGAGGTCGGCCACTTTTGTTGCCGTAGTTCTTACATCTGTTTTTTGCTGGGCAGGGGAAACGCCCGCCAGTAAAAGAAGTATAAAAGTTAATATTGTAAATTTTTTCATCGTCTGTTTTTTTGGAGAATCATCAAATGGACCAGGGGCCGCGCATGGGCTGGTGAATGAGAGCGTTGGCAGCGGCATCGTTTATGAATTCCAGTTTTACCGGGTCAAATTCCAGGGAGCGACCCAGGCGTACGGCGGTAATGGCCAGGTTTACGATGGTAGCGGATCGGAAGCCATTGTCTTCATTCAACGCAAATTTCTGGCGGGTTTTTACAGCCTGCGCAAAGTCGGTCAGTTGCGGCTCAGGGTCGGGCATGGCCGCCAGTTTTTTATCAAGATCGGGGATGGTGGTACGAAATCCGTTAAACACTTTTCCTTTTGGCCCTTCAATATAGGCGGCATTGGTATCGCGGTTTTCGCCATCAAGGATGATCTTACAGCCATCTTCATAGGTTAGTTCTATGCGTTTCCAGGTGCCTGCAGCATCGGGGTCTTGTTCAGGGGCGTCCACATCAACCCTTACCGGACTGGTATGATCCTTTCCTAAAAAGTATTGCACGGGGTCAAGGTAGTGCTGCCCCATGTCGCCCAGCCCGCCGCCATCGTAATCCCAGTAGCCGCGGAAAGTCTGGTGCACCCTGTGTGGGTTATACGGTTTAAAGGGTGCGGGACCCAGCCAAAAATCATAATCCAGCTCCTGGGGTACCGGCTGTACATCCAGGGAGGTTTTTCCAACCCAGAAAAATTTCCAGTTAAAGCCTGTAGCCGCGTTTACCGTTACCTTTAAGGGCCAGCCCAGCAGACCGCTTTCCACCAGCTTTTTGATGGGTTTTACAGTAGTATTCATCCCATAAAAATTATCTTTAAACCGGAACCAGGTGTTGAGCCGGAACATGCGCTCATTTTGCTGAATCACTTCCCGTACCCGTTTACCTTCGCCAATCGTGCGGGTCATGGGTTTCTCACACCACACATCCTTGCCGGCATTGGCCGCATCCACACTCATAATACCATGCCAGTGCGGGGGGGTGGCAATGTGCACAATGTCGATGGCCGGATCCTGCAACAGCTCCCGGTAATCGTGATAGGTTTTGGTTCCCTTGGGCGATTTGCCCAGGGCCTGCGCCAGGTGCTTTTTGTCCACATCGCAAATGGCTACCAGGCGCGCGCCGGGGTAACCAATATGCCCCTGACCCATGGAGCCTACGCCAATGATGGCCTTGGTAAGCTGGTCGCTGGGGGCAATATGCCGGGGCCCTCCCAGCACATAGGAAGGCACAATGGTAAATGCCGCAAAGGATGCAGCACTGTTCTTAATAAATTTTCTGCGATTCATATGTATGTTTAATGGCTTTAAGAAGTTAGTAAACCGTTAATGCTGGTGCTAAAGATAAGCCGGACAATTAAATATCTAAAATAATCAATGCTGTTTTTTTGTATCTTTTTAATTAAGAAGTCGGTTTGGTAAAAATTATTATTATAAAAACCTGTCTTTTTGTAAAAAATGACAAAAGTGCAATCCCTGATGTAGCGAAATATATTCTTAAGAACCACTGGTAAACTACCGCAATAGCCAAAACTTTCTGATTTTTTGTTAACCTGTTGAAGGCAGCTGAAACCAGTAATATATAGAAGGGGTGTTCATTTGTTGTCCGTTTGCCGGAAGAGAGGCCTTCTTATAAAATTTTCAATGCCAGGCAACCCGCTGTTTTAGATTTGCATTTTATGATATAAGTACCACCGCTTTGAGTTTGGAAGATATACTAGAGGATTGTAGACTAAGGGACCGGAATGCCCAGCGGCAACTATTTTATGCATTTGCACCCCAGATGCTGGCAGTATGCACCCGTTATGTAAAAGTGAAAGAGGATGCAGAAGAGCGGATGTTGCAGGGTTTTGAAAAATTCTTTGCGCAGATCGATTCGTTTTCATTTCGGGGTGAGGCGGCTTTTACTGCTTATCTGAAGCGGATTATGGTGAATGAATGCCTGATGTTGTTGCGAAAACGGCGCATTGTTTTTGAAGAGATGGAGGATCAGGATTTTGTAATGGTACAGGAAGAAACAGCCCTTGAGCGGCTTTCGGCAAAAGAAATTTTTGAACTGATTTTAAAACTGCCGGAGGGCTATGCAACCGTATTTAACCTCTTTGTAGTAGAGGACTTGAGTCATAAGGAGATTGCACAGTTATTAGGAATTACAGAGGGTACATCAAAATCGCAACTGAGTAAGGCCCGGAGTTTATTGCAACAAATGATGCGGACACATGAAAGATAAAGATCGATCCATAAGAGATCAGATGAGCGATTTCCGGATAGGGGATTATGATCCGGATGCCGGTTGGGCTCAACTGGAACAGCGCCTGCATCCCCATAGAAAACGGATCGGGTACTGGAGATATGCGGTGGCAGCCTGTTTGATGGCGCTTTCGGTTGGAGCTTTTTTATACCGATCCCATGCTCCGGAAACCGCGGAAGAGGCGCTCCATACCATGCTTGGTTTAAACCTACCGACCGATTCCCTGGTTGTGAACGCTCGTGCGGTGATGAACCCGGGTATGCAGAAAAAGAAGGCTGTTTCAGCGCTGTCTCAAAAGATGACTTCGGTTGCAAAACGATCACACAGCGTCATACCACCACCGGGTGATATACCAGTTGACGCTATTGCAGCAATAAATCCAGAGCCCACAACAGACCACCTGGTGCTCCATCCCGCGCCGGTAAATGTTGTAGTGCAACCGGCAGCGCCTGCTACTAAGTCACAAAGCAAACTGCCTGTTTTGACCGAAGATGCATTTGGGGCCATTGTGAACCTGGAGAAGCCCAGGCTGGAAAAACAAAAGCGGTTTTTGAAATACCTCGCTGGAAGGGGGCGGCAGACAGATTACACTGCAGAGAAGCTTTCATCATCATCAACCATTGTTAAATTTTAATCAGCATGAAAAAGGGATTTTTATTATGCATGGTCCTTATCCTGTGTTTGAACGCTGCACGCGCACAAAAAACTTACTGGGAGGTATCATCATATATGTTTGAAAATGCGGCGCAGCATAAGGGGATCAGCCTGGAACTGGGTGACGGCAATCAACTGATTGCTTATACAAATAATGCGGTAACTATCGGAAATGGTATGGATTTCAGAGAAATTCTGAAAGCATTTTTCCTGAATTATGATGTTATACGTGATAGTGTTAATGAGTCATTGTCAAATAAACTACATTTTTTCTATAACCCCGGCGGGAAAAACGGTCTTACCCTTATTCAGGGCAAGGTCTGGTCTCCACAGTACCTGGTTGTGGATGGCAAACCGGCTACTATGAAACAGGGAAAGGATACCATTAATATTTACCCGCGGAACCGGGAACAGCAAAGCGCTTCCGTTTTTTCGTTTGTCGTGAACCACATTGAAGACCTGCGGGCGTACCTGACAGTAAATACGATTAATGATTTTATTGAAGTGGTCAATAAAGATATTGGCGGGCAGGGTAGCACCTATAAACCGGTAGCCCGGGGAGTGAATTTTCATACATTTGATTTTCAATCAAGGTTTACAGGGACGTACATCATTAAGAATGGAGCTGTAGAGGGAAAACTGCAACCGGTTGTTTTCCGCAGGAGGAATATATCCTTATCGGTAGCTGCATCACTACAAAACTTTAAAAGTTACATGACTCCTTCATTTAATACCAGTTTTGATTTATACCTGAAAGGGACCTCCAGGAATGAATATATACGGCTTGGTGCGTACTGGGAGCCGGTATTCCTGTTCGATAAAGGCATGAATGGAAAATTGCAGACCTTTCGCAATGATTTTGCCGGACTGATTTATGAATACCGGCGGAGCGCCGGTAATAACCGGCTGGGGTTTTATGCGCCTATCTCTATTGCCTACCTGGTAAGACGCCGGGGCGATTTTTTTGAAAAAAATACCTTCAACTTTGGAATCGGCGGTATTAAATATGGAGCGATGACCCTTCGCCCCTTTATGTATTTTAATGATTTTTTCAGAAACGTTTCACCTTCGGTGCAGGTATCCGTTAGCTGGAGCCGGTAAGAACTGTAATTTAACGAGATGCCCGGATTTGTTACAACTGCAAGCTTTCGGGAAACGGCCGGTTCTTCATCATTTCTTTAGTATAAAAATCACTACTGCATAAAAAAGCGCCAATCCCCCGGATTGGCGCTTTTGAAATATGAAACCGGATGTTGTTGAAGCGATCCTGATTTTTTGCTCTTAATAATGCCACCGCACAAAGGCTTCCATGGCCGCATAATGCGTTAAGCCCAGGTCGGCATAAATACCGGCAGTATTGGCGTTCCGCTCTTCAGCACGCTGCCAGAACTCGCGGTTGTCTGATCCCTGGAAGGGGACCATGTCCTTTTGCGACTGGTGAATAAAGATGCCGAAACGCTTTTTCAGTACCTGCTCCGGGCTCATGGGGATGGCCATTTCTATATCTTCAATATTCCACTCCTGCCATGCACCCTTATACAGCCACAACCAGCAGTCGTTGATCCATTCATCGCCTTCTTCACGGAGCCTTTGTAAAGCAGCTTCTACGGCATTAAAACATACCAGATGCGTGCCATGCGGATCGGCAAAATCGCCGGCGCAATAAATCTGCTGCGGCTTTAATTTGCGCAGCAACTCCATTGTAATAAGGACGTCCTTTTCACCCAACGGTTTCTTTTCAATGGTGCCCGTTTCATAAAAGGGCAGGTTCATAAAATGGATATTGCTATCCGGGATGCCTACATAACGGCAGGTAGCGCTGGCTTCTCCGCGGCGTATCAGTCCTTTTATTTCCCGGATCGTAGGCGTGTCGATCTGGTTGGGTTTTTTACCAGCCACATATTTACGCGTTTGGGCAAGGATCTTGGCCGGTTTATCAGAATCGATCTTTGCAATGGTATTAAAACCAACGGCAAAATCCAGGAAGCGGGTTACAAACTCATCGGTTACAGCAATATTGCCCGAGGTCTGGTAGCCCACATGCACATCGTGCCCCTGATCGTGCAAACGCTGAAAGGTTCCGCCCATGCTGATAATGTCATCATCCGGGTGGGGGGAGAAGATCAGCACCCGTTTGGGGTAGGGTACGGAGCGCTCCGGGTGCGAGGGGATCACCGCATTGGGTTTTCCGCCAGGCCAGCCGGTAATGCTATCGCGCAGCATATAATAAACCTCCAGGTTGATTTCGTAGGCATTGCCTTTCTCTACCAGCAGGTCGCTTAATCCATATTCGTTATAATCTTCATTGGTGAGGGACAGCACCGGCTTCCTGAGTTGCAGGGCCATGTGCACCACAGCTTTTTTGATCAGCCGGGGTGTCCACTCCACATCACCCGTAAGCCAGGGCGACTTCAGCCGGGTGAGTTCTGATGCTGCCGGTTCATCTACAATGAATTTTACATTGGGATGGCCCTGCAGCAGGGATGCGGGTACGTGTTCCGTTTCGTCCTCTTCCACAGCTGCTTTTACGGCTTTTGCCTTGCCGGCGCCCCAGGCCATCAGTACGATCTGTTTGGATTTTAATATAGTACTGATCCCCATGGTAATGGCCATGCGGGGAACTTCTGAAATGTTGGCAAACTCGTAAGAATTGGCGATCCGGGTGGAATTGTCCAGGTTGATCAGGCGGGTTTTTGTATGGATACCGGATCCGGGTTCGTTAAAACCGATATGGCCGTTGTTGCCGATCCCCAATATCTGAAGGTCGATGCCCCCGGCCTTGTCGATCAATTGCTCGTACGCTGTACAGGCCGCTTTTACATCTTCTTTTTTCACTTCCCCATTAGGGATGTGAATGTTTTTGGGATTGATATCAACGTGGTCAAACAAATGCGTTCGCATAAAGCGGTTGTAGCTCTGGATGGCTTCCTTGCTGATGGGATAGTATTCATCCAGGTTAAAAGTGACCACATTTTTGAAGCTCAGCTTTTCTTCTTTGTGCATCCGCACCAGCTCCGCGTACAGCGTTTTGGGGCTGGATCCTGTAGCCAGGCCAAGTACACATTTTTGTTTTGATTTTTGCTTTTGACGGATCAGGCTGGCAATGGTTTTGGCAATGGCCAGTGAGCCTGCCTTCAGATCCGGTACGATCTGCACCTCAACTTTTTCCAGTGTATCCAGGCTTTGTTTAGCAGTTTGTGACTTAGGCATTTTATATTATTTTATTTTTTGTAAATAGAGTGGAGTAACGGCGGGTTACTTTCCAAAATAATTGGCGCCCCAAAGGTCATACCGTTTTTTCTGGGTTTCCAGCCGTTTTTTAAAATCATCGTAATTGCGGTCCTGGATGGGTTTCCACAAGGCCTCGCTTAAGGCGCTCATTCTGGGAAACAACATATATTCCGCTTTTCGCGGGTTGCTGATATATTCCGTCCACAGGTTGGCTTGTCCGCCCCAAATCAGGGGGCGCTCATCAGCCGTGAGGCTATCCGGAACTACTTTCCAGTTGTATACTTTTTCTATGGGTAAGGAGTTCCGGTTGTTGGTAATGGTAACAGAGTCTTCTTTAGGCGACTGCTGATAATCGAAATAAACGTAGCTGTTGGGTGTCATGATCACCTGGTGTTTCTGGCGGGCGGCCGTGATACCGCCTTTTTCGCCGCGCCAACTCATTACGGTAGCATTGGGGGCCAAACCGCCTTCGAGGATCTCATCCCAGCCAATAATATTTTTACCTTTGGCATTGATGAATTTTTCCATTCGCTGGATGAAATAGCTTTGCAGGTAGTGTTCAGGGCTATGCTCTTTATCCCCTTTGATGCCCAACTCCTGGATTCTTTTCTGACACAGCGGGCATTTTTCCCAGTTTTTTTTAGGGCATTCATCACCGCCAATATGTACATATTTGGAGGGGAAGAGCGGCAATACTTCGTTCAGCACGTCTTCCAGGAATTTGAAAGTGCTTTCTTTGCCGGCGCAAAATACATCCTGGTATACGCCCCAGGCCTGCTGTACCTGTTTGCCCGTTTTATCACCGGCCCAGGTGCTTTGTTTGGGAAAGTAATCAAACGTGGGTTTATCAGGAAAACAACTCAGATAAGGATAGGCTGCAATGGCCCCGCCGCCATGGCCGGGCATTTCTATTTCAGGGATTACGGTAATATATCTCTTGGCGGCATAAGCTACAATATCCTTTACCTCAGCCTGGGTATAAAAACCGCCATAGCGTTGGTTGTCGTTTCCCTTACCAGGGAAATTGCCGATAATAGTGCCATTACGCCATGCACCAACAGAGGTGAGTTTTGGATATTTTTTTATTTCGATCCTCCAGCCCTGATCTTCGGTAAGATGCCAGTGAAAATAGTTCATTTTATGCAGGGCAATATAATCGATGTACTTTTTTACGAAGGCCACGGGGAAGTAATGACGGCCTACATCCAGCATGAGCCCCCTGTAGGCCAGATCCGGCGCATCGGTGATAGACACGGCAGGAATGGAGAGCGTATTGCTTTTTTCTACAGGCAGCAGTTGGATTAAAGACTGGGTTCCGTAAAAAGTGCCTGCTGCAGAGTTGCCGGTGATCCGGATGGATGTGGGAGTGGCATCGAGCGTATAGCCATCCCCGGAAGCAGATTTGGTGGTTAACAGGATGCCTTTGGATCCTTTGGAAACCACCGGCAGGGAAAATCCGTAATAGGATTTGAGGTAGGTATTAAACAGCGCCGCAATGTTCCGATCGTCTTTTGATACAGCAACAATCGGAGTAGTGCGGTTGAGTATAAAAGATCCGCTTTTAGCAACAACGGATTTGGGTTGCGGAATAATACTGATTTCCTGTGACCGGAGATTTAATAGCGAAAGGCAGGCAAAGAAGCATAAAACAATACGCATAACAGGACTTTGATTTTTGTGGGCCAAGGTAAGGATTTTTTGAGTTAGAAATTAAGAAGGCGCAATGCAAACGATTGTCTTATTTTCGCGGTTAACGCAGTTAACACAAATATTAGAATCTACAGGAGTTTTTATACAGGAATGACGAATATTGAAATTATCGGATCTTTTTTTGCAGCCTTTGGAAACCGGGACCACCAGGCCATGAACGCGCTGTATACTGATGATATCGTTTATAGCGACCCGCTTTTTGGAATGCTGGAAGGGCAGGAGGTAAGGGATAAATGGGAAATGATCTGCAGGGGGCTCCGCGATTTTCGGTTAACTGTTATTAAAACGGAAGAGATTGATCAGGAGTATGCTACCTGCCTGTGGAAAGCAACCTGGTACTCGTCCCGTTCAAAAAAAACGATCGTTTTTGAAGTCAAATCATTTATGCGCTTTGGCGGGGGAAAGATCATTGAGCATAGCGATGGGTTTAGCCTTACCAAATGGATCGCCCGGACTTACGGGCTAAAAGGACAGTTTTTTGGCTGGCTTAATTTTATGAAACGGAAGGTACAGCAGGAACACCGGCAGCAGCTGGGACGGTTTTCCGCATCCAAACCGCTGTTTTCAACGGGCGATAACCCTGCTCAGCTTTCTGATTCTTTTGATCAATAGGAGATTTGTCCCGCCTTTGCGGATGAGAATGTGGAATGGTGAATTGTCTACAGGCAATTGTCAATAGCTTCAACCACATGCAACCAGGTTCAACAATCTTTAACCCTGTTCAGCAAACAAAAACAGATGCACTTCCTTTTATACAGACCCTGATATGTCGGGGATAAAAAGGGATCGGTTTTCCTTATGCTGAGCAAAGACGAGGTATAAGTTTAGAATTTTACATTGGATATTTTGAATTCCCTGCTGGGGAATGATTAATTTCGAAAAAAAATAGAGATTATGATCAACAGGAAGCGCTTTCTTCAACTTGGGTTGTTATCCGGGGCTACATCATTGTTGCTGAAAAACGGCCGTGGGCAGGTGGTAACCCAGAATGGTCCGGTAGTAATATCTACCTGGGATGCAGGACTGGCTGCTAATAAAGGTGCCTGGGAGGTTCTTTCTCGGGGAGGAAGCGCACTGGATGCGGTGGAAAACGGGGTTAAAATAACGGAAGCATCGCAGAACTGCTGTGTAGGATTGGGGGCCAATCCGGACCGGGAAGGGATTGTTACACTTGATGCCAGTATTATGGATCACCAGTTCAACTGTGGCAGTGTGGGATTTTTGGAGCGGATCAAACATCCCATTTCAGTGGCCCGCCGTGTGATGGAAAAAACACCGCATGTAATGCTGGTGGGCAGCGGTGCTCAGCAGTTTGCAGTGGAAGAAGGGTTCCCCCTGGAACCACAGAAACTATCGGCCGATGCTCAGAATGCCTATAAAAAATGGCTGGAGAACTCAAAATATGAACCGGCAATCAACCGCGAAAATAAAAGCCACGGCCCTTTTGCACCGCATAGGTTCGACAATGGCGAATGGAATCACGATACAATCGGGATGCTGGCCATGGACGTAAAAGGAAATCTCAGCGGCAGCTGTACCACCAGCGGCATGGGTTTTAAGATGCGGGGCCGGCTGGGCGATTCGCCCATTATTGGCGCCGGGCTGTTTGTAGATAACGAGGTGGGAGCCTGTGTGGCCACCGGGCAGGGCGAAGACGTGATCCGGGTGGCCGGTTCGCATAGCGTGGTGGAAATGATGCGTCAGGGATATGGACCCGAAGTGGCTTGCCGGAAGATCATTGAGCGTATTGTAAAGATCAAGAAAGCTGATGCTCAGAAGATACAGGTTGCCTTTATCGCCATAAATCACAACGGCATCGTGGGCTCCTATGCCATACACAAAGGGTTTAACTATGCCATAAAGACAAAAACAAAAGAAACTCTTGTTGACTCCAATTATCATTTTACTTCCTGATATTAAACAACCCCAACAACATCTCACTAAAAAACATTTCACCAACAACATTTCACTAACGACATCTCACCAACAACATCTCACTAAAAAAAACATGCCACATATCTATAATGAATTTACCATCGAGATAGCAACTACGGATTTTGAATCGACAAAGAATGCTGTTGCGGGAGGTGCCGACCGTATTGAACTTTGCGCCAACCTGGGTGAGGGGGGAACTACTCAGTCTTATGGGGTAATTAAAACCTGCCGGGAAAAATTTGATGTTTCCATTTACCCCATCATCCGGGTAAGAGGGGGCGATTTTTTATATACGGATGAGGAGTTTGATTGTATGCTGGCGGATGCCATTAATTGTAAAAACCTGGATTGCGATGGCGTGGTGGTTGGTTTTTTGAAAGCGAATGGTGAAATTGATACAGAGCGTACTGCCCGGATTGTTGAATCTGTTTACCCGCTGGGCGTTACCTTTCACCGGGCGTTTGACCGGTGTAAGGATCCGCGGGAGGCATTGGAGCAGATCATCGGCGCAGGGTGCGAGCGGATCCTCACCAGTGGGCAGCAACTTACAGCCCCGGAGGGAGCGCCGCTGATCCGGGAGTTGAATGAGCAGGCCGCCGGAAGGATCATTATTATGCCCGGAAGCGGTGTTCGGACAAACAATATAAAAGCACTGGCCGATAGCACTGGCTGCACCCAGTTTCACAGTTCGCTCCGGGAAATGGTTGCTTCAAAAATGAAGTTCAATACACCCGCATTTGCTAATGACGGGGAAAGTATACGTTATTCAGGAATAGACCCCGCAGCGGTTGCCGCATTTAAAAAAGCACTGGCCTGAGCCGTAGCTGCAACCAATTATTTTTATGTTTTACAGAACGATCCTGCTGCTGATCTGCTCCAATGTTTTTATGACACTGGCCTGGTATCATCATCTGAAAAATGAGAACTGGCCGCTGTGGAAGGCGATTTTGCTAAGCTGGCTGATCGCATTTCTCGAATACTGCCTGGCCGTACCGGCCAACCGCATGGGACAGAAAGCAGGGGTAAACCTGTTTCAGTTGAAAATCACACAGGAAGTGATTACATTGGCGGTGTTTACTGTTTATGCCATAGCTTTTGCCAACAATGCCTTTCACTGGAAATACCTGGTGAGCTTTTTATTAATGATCGGCGCTGTATATTTTGTATTTGCGGATATTAAGTAGGGAATGGCCACAGAGGCGCCGAAACACAGAAGTATTTTTCTATTGGCGTTTGCAGCAAATGGATGCTGCAGGGCCGGGATATTCACCAGGCTTAAAGGCAGGTGTATCGTATTTTCGGGGTTCAGATGGATGCGGAACCTGGGCCGGTGCCGAAATCCATTCAGCGCTTCGGCGTTTCAGTGGCCATTATTAAACTCAGTTTCGCTTTAGAGCATAGATTTCCCCGTTACCCTTAATCACATTTTCTAAATACAGGCTGTCTCCCCGTACGGTGACCTTATAATTTGTGTTTAAAAGTGCAGGAGCATTTTGCCCTGTGTTATGGTTCGTAAATTTTGCACTGTCTTTTTTAATCGTATAATCACCAGACAGTGAAAATATAGTGCCTGGTTTATCTTTTACTTTAGCCTCCCATGATGTTCCGTTTAAGGAAATTTCCATGTCGAAGGGGTAGATGAGTATGTAGGTCAGGGTAACAAATTGCTGCTGCCCGCTGTAGTGGCCTCTTAATGTTCCGGGATTGATGGTGCTCTTTTTAGAGCAGGCTGCAAGCAATATTATACATACAATGGCAAGGATCGTTCTCATCTGGCTTTGATTTTATAAGATAATAACGCCGTAGAATAGCAAAACGTAACAAAAGGGTATTATTTTACAAAAAAAGGAGGCTGTATCAAAAGTAGCTATTTTGTCATGCCGTCCCGATCGGGATTGTTTCGGTATCTAAAGATGATTGCTCGTCAATAGATTTTGAAACAAGAATAGATCCCGGGTCAAACCCGGGATGACATCTTCAGAACGACATCATGCTGTAAAGCGGCTTTTGATACGGCCTCTGGAAATATGTTGAGCTATTGCCCTTATTTTAAAACGCTGCTGAAATGTGCAGCCACCTTACCGGCAGTGCCTTTGGTTACTTCCTGCTTAACGGGTGCGGGCTGTTTGGCTACATCATTGCCCTCTACCTGGGCCAGTGTGGGTGCAATAACCAGGGAAACGATCGACATCAACTTGATAAGGATGTTCATAGAAGGTCCGGACGTGTCTTTGAACGGATCGCCTACCGTATCGCCGGTTACAGATGCCTTATGCGGATCCGATTTTTTATGATACATTTCGCCGTTGATCTCCACGCCTTTTTCAAATGATTTTTTGGCGTTATCCCAGGCGCCGCCGGAGTTATTCTGAAACATACCCAGTAATACACCGGATACGGTTGCTCCCGCCAGGAAACCACCCAGGGCTTCTGCACCAAATCCCGGTAAAAAGCCGATGATGATGGGCGATACGATGGCAATGGCGCCCGGTACCACCATCTTCTTAAGAGAAGCTTCGGTGGAGATGGCTACACATTTGTCGTATTCCGGGGTTGCCGTTCCTTCCATAATACCCGGGATGGTTCTAAACTGTCGTCTTACTTCTTCTACCATGGCCATAGCGGCTTCGCCTACTGCGCGGATGGCCAGCGCGGAAAAAATAAACGGAATCATAGCGCCCAGGAACAGGCTGGCCAGCACGTTGGCTTTATAAATATCAATACCTTTAATACCGGCTACTCCAACAAATGCGGCAAATAATGCCAGGGCTGTTAATGCTGCAGAAGCGATAGCGAATCCTTTACCGGTGGCTGCGGTGGTATTGCCAACAGCATCGAGCACATCCGTTTTCTCCCGTACTTCTTTGGGCAACTCGCTCATTTCGGCAATGCCGCCGGCATTGTCGGCAATGGGTCCAAAGGCGTCAATCGCGAGCTGCATGGCGGTAGTTGCCATCATGGCAGCGGCGGCAATAGACACACCATATAAACCGGCACATTTGTAGGAGGCTACAATGCCCGCAGCCAAAACGAGGATGGGCAAAAAGGTAGACTCCATGCCCACAGCCAGGCCGCCAATTACGTTTGTGGCATGGCCGGTGGAAGATTTTTTAATAATAGAATTTACCGGGCGCTTGTCCATTGCCGTGTAATATTCCGTAATAACGGTCATTAAAGCACCTACGGCCAGTCCTACCACAATGGCGCCCAGCACGCCGGCCTTTGTAAATACGAAACCGCGCAGTTCCATTTGCTCCGGCAGGATCCAGTATACCAATCCTGCGGATGCCAACGCCGTTAAAATAATGGATCCCCAGTTGCCCATATTCAGCGCTTTTTGAACGGTGTGGGTACTGATACCCGCGTTTTCGCTGATTTTCACAAAAAAGGTTCCAATAATCGAAAATAAAATACCGATTCCGGCAATGAGCATCGGCAGTACCACGGGAGAATAGCCTCCCAGGAAATCGGCGCCATCTGCCACATTGATCTGCTGTCCCAATACGATTGTGGCCAGTACTGTAGCCACATAGGATCCAAAAAGATCGGCGCCCATACCTGCAACATCCCCTACATTGTCTCCAACGTTGTCGGCAATAGTAGCCGGGTTACGGGGGTCATCTTCGGGGATGCCTTTTTCTACTTTACCCACCAGGTCGGCGCCCACATCAGCAGCCTTGGTATAAATACCACCGCCTACACGGGCAAATAATGCAATGGATTCGGCACCCAGCGAAAAGCCGGTCAGTACCTCAATGGTTGTCAGCATCTCCGAAGAATTCAGGTCGGCATCCGGTGCAAAAAAGTGTTTCAAAATAATATATAAGCCGCCCAGGCCCATAACGGCCAGCCCCGCCACACCTACACCCATCACCGCTCCGCCGCCAAAAGAAACGTTCAGCGCTTTGCGCAGGCTGGTTCTGGCAGCGTTGGCGGTGCGCACATTAGCAAATGTTGCAGCCCGCATACCGATATAACCGGCCACGGCACTTAATACCGCCCCAATAATAAAAGAAACCGAAATCATCCAGTGGGAGTGTGGATTGGCATTGGCCAGTACTCCCAGTAAAATGGCAACAATTACCACAAAATAGGCAAGGATCTTCCACTCTGCCTTTAAAAAAGCCATAGCACCCTCGGCAATATGGTTGCTGATCTCTTTCATTCTTGGTGTTCCTGCGTCCTGTTTAACAACCCATCGGAATTTTATCAACGTGTAAATGAGGCCGATAACGGCCATGAGAGGTACTAAATAGATCAGATGTTGCATATAAATTTTTCTACATTAATATATTATAAAGGCATGAGCAAGGCTGCAAATATAAGTGTTGCATTCAACAAGTGAAGGGTTATTTTTGATGCTGCAATTAGCAATTTATTGAAGCGGTAACGGTTTTTATTTAAACTTTTAAATCATTTGTAAAGGTTTTTTGAAAGCTATGAAAGAGATGGACCAGACAGGCATATTCCGGTAAAATAGGATGCGGCTAATTTTGGTTGCAGGAGGGCTGTAGAAGCCTGTTTTATGACAATTGTTGAAATGCATTCCCGATGTTTTCGATGATATCCGTGGCAGTCATAGCTTCCATCCCGCGGGGGGCCGCAGCCAGGTCGCCAGCCAGCCCATGCATAAAAACGCCCATAATGGCGGCTTCTTTTGCGGAATACCCCTGTGCCAGAAGGGCGGTCAGCATCCCGGTTAATACATCACCGCTGCCGCCCTTGGCCATCCCGGCATTGCCCGTGATATTGAAAAAACCGGCCCCGTCCGGAAGGGCAACCAGGGTGTGATGTCCTTTTAAAACTATTACAACATTCAATTCCATTGCTTTGGATAAGGCCACCTCCATTTTTTTAAAATCATTTTCCTGTTCCCCAAAGAGGCGGGAGAATTCCTTTGGGTGGGGTGTAAGGATGCTCCCGGGGGACAAGAGGTTTAAAAGACCGGGGCTTTCTGCGATGATATTCAGGGCGTCTGCGTCCAGCACCAGCTTTAGGGCTTCATGTTCCAGCAGTTCCCTGAGAAAGTATTTTGTTTTGACACCCGTGCCGATCCCGGGCCCGATCCCGATAGCTGAAAAAAAACCTGGCTTGTAATCCAGCCTGGTTATATGCGCTGCTTCGGGGTCGGGAAGAACCATGGCTTCTGGTGCAGCTGTTTGCAGTATCGAAACGCTCCGCCCGGGCACATGAGCCGTTACCAGCCCGGCGCCGGTTCTTAAACAGGCCCGGGTACTTAAAACGGCGGCACCGGTTTTTCCGTAACTGCCGGCGATGATCAATGCATGACCGAAATTACCCTTATGCGCAAAAGCGGTGCGTGGCCGGTAAATACGCCGGACCATTGTTTGATTGATAATATTGAAAGGGGTATCAACAAGGTCCGGGTAAGAAGGATGCAGATTGATGTCGATGAGGTGAACCTGTCCGAACCAGGGTGCATTCTCTGCCATAAGAAAAGCCTTCTTTAGCACCTGGAAGGTGAGTGTATGCCGTGCCCGGATGATGTTATGGCGGGGGGAGGATTGATCGCAGAACAGGCCGCTGGGCACATCAATGGATATTACCGGTACTCCGGAGCTGTTCAGGTGGCCAACGAGCAGGGCCGCCAGCCCGGTTAGCTCCCGGTTCAGACCTGTTCCAAAAAGTGCGTCAATCAGTATACAAGCCTCGGGAATTACCGGCAGGTCTTTTTCTGACCGGACCTGGTAGATAGGAATGGCCGACAAATGGTGCAGGATCCTGAAGTTGGAGATATAATCATCAGAACCTTTTGCATCCGACTCCAGTATGAATACTTTAATGGGCTTGCCTGCGTTATAAAGCAGGCGGGCAATGGCCAGTCCATCGCCACCATTGTTCCCTTTTCCGCAAAAAATGTAATAGGTACCGGCAAGCGTATGCTGCAACAGCCAGCGGGTACAGGCATTTGCCGCCCGCTCCATCAGTTCCAATGAAACAATGGGTTCATTTTTAATGGTGAATTCATCCCACTGCCTTATTTGTGTTGCACTCAGTAATTTCATGGCTGATTCTAAAGATAGGAATCTTTAAATAAAATGCGGGGTAAAGAACCCCGCATAGATGGTATAACTAAAAACAAACAAGATCCTAAAAATCGAACTTCAGCCGAATGCCCATGCCGGTATAGTTCAGTTTTTGATCCGATACATTCTTCATGGGCACTTTCAGGAAAGGCTCAATGGCCACATTATTTTTATTGGTGACTTTTTGTTTGTACCCGAAAGACAGGTTATAGAATCCCAGGAAGGGGGTTCTTTCTTTTTCAGATGCCTCCGGGGCGGCGCTGGAAACAGTAGATGTTATGATCTGTATGTTTTTATCCTCTTTTAAAATGCCCTGATTGTTTTCGACAGAGATCTGCTGGTTTTCGGCATCCTTATAATAATACAAAGCATTGTCTTTAACCACCACCATACCGGAAACGCCGGCCGTTGCATAAAGCCGGCTGGTGAAATTGTAGCTGATATCCACCGGTATGTCAAAGCCGCTCAGAGTGGCATTTACCCGTTCCAATTGTTGCTGAGGCGCCGCCGCACTCTTACTAACAAGGCTTCGGGCGGTAGATTTGGCAAAAGTGCTCCCGGAACTGCCGTTTAATGCGGCACCCGAAGCAGAAAAGGAAACATCAAAATCGCGTGACGCGGTCATCTTATTGTGCGCAATACCGGCGCTGACCTTTATTTTATCGTTCACCGCATAGCCGAGGGCAATTCCATAGCCCATATTTACATCGCTTTCTCCAAACATGGGGGAGATGTATACACTGGGCGTCCATCTCTTTGAGCGTTTGTTGTCTGCTGCTTCGGGCAACTCATGTGCAAACAACGGTGTGGGGTTATGGGGCCGGTTAACAAACGGCTTTGTTATTTCCCTGCCCGGTGTAACCTGGTTGGGTGGAGCTGGTGCATTTGAAGGGGTTTGTCCGTTTTCCGTCCGCTCTCTTACCGGGGCGGCAGGTGGCGCCGGCGAAACGGGTAGGATGTCATTTTGTGCTATCTGCCGGTTGTCATTACCGGCAAACGAAACGGCTGCCGGTTGCTTCTTCCGGGAAACCGGTAAATGCTCCTCCGGTGAAGGGGTGGGGGCATTGTGCTGCGCCGATGCGTTCTGACCCGGATCCGGAGAAATGTTTTGAAGAGGCGCCGGTGCCGTTTTTACAAAATCCGGCGGGTGATTGCTGCCTCCGGGCATAAAATAATAGGCCGCCAGGAATATTCCTGCCAGCAGCGCTGCTGCAATAGCAACACGCCTCCAGAGGGGAACGACCCGGCCCCTTTTTGAAGAAGATGACTGCAGGTGCTGCCGGGAAAACTGCTCCCAGGCGCCCTGCCGGTATGCTTCCTCGTGGCTTCCGAGTACCTCTTTAATATGTTTTAAAAAATCATCCTGATGGTCTTCCATGACTTTTCATTAAAAATGTTTTATATAGAGCGCTTTTAATTTAGTTTTTGCCCTTGAGAGATATACCCGGCAAACATTTTCCGAGATCTGTAATACCCGGGCAATCTCTTCGTGACTGAATCCTTCAATCTCGTATAAATTAAAAACGGTTTTCTGAATTTCCGGCAGTTGGTTCAGCAGTGACATAATATCCTTTACTTCACTGCTATATACTCCTCCCGAGGAGGGGTGGGATGACTCCGGGAAATGGTTTTCCGAAGGTTCCTCCTGCAGGAAATGCATTTTCTTTTTCCTCAAAAAGTCGATGGCTGTTCTGGATGCAATCCGGGCAACCCAGGCTTTAAAGGATTGTTCGATATCTGCCGAATACCCCGGTGCTTTAAAAGTGCCCAGGTTGTTAAAAATTTTTACAAAAGAATCGTTTACCAGCTCTTCTATAAATTGATAGTCATTTACATAGCGCCTCACCACGCCTTTTATAAAGCCATAATAGCCTTTATAAAGCGCTTCTTTGTGCGGTACTGAATCCTGCTCACATTTTTTCAGCACCAGTTCCAGTTCGGCGTCCTGTATACCCAATTCCCTTGTTATGTTTTACCTTCTTTTAAATATACCAAAAATCAGCCAACCCATTTTTTGCAACGGCGGCTGATTTTTTATGGAAATATGGGATATCCTAATAATAATGCGCCATTGTTTCTACAATCAGTTTTCCGTTGTCAGTGTGCATTGATTTATATCCTGATGTCCAAATAGTATATTGATTTCCATTATATAAGTTCTTTAAATCCGAGGTTGCGAGAACCGTGTTGGTGCCAGCCGCCCTTACTTCGAATTTGATGTCTTTTTCCGACTTGAAGCTTACAAAGGTACTTACATTTTTGTACCCGATGTGCTGGGCAACGGGAGTAGTGTTCCCTTGTATGTACAGGTCAACGGGGCCGGCATCCGGGCTCATATTGGCAAGACGCAATAAAACCGAGTCGCCCTTTGGTGCCATTACGCTGTCGCGTACCAGTACCGCACTCATTTTACTGAGGGTATCCACTATAAATATGGAATACCGTTTTTTAGGTTCGAAGGTTACATTTTTTGAGAACAGGCTGTCCGATTCTCCGCGGTTAAATACATATAATGTACGGTCGCCGGAGTAAACGCGTGTATAATTGGTCCGGTAGGTGTAATAGAACTCATTCAGCAACCAGCGTTGCGTTCCCTTAAACTGGATGTCTAACGGGTTGCTCAGGGGGGCGCCGTTGATAATGCTTACTACTGCTGCATTCTGAAATTCGGGACTTTCATAATAATTGTCGCGGTCCTTTAAGCAGGAACTTAACAATGCAAGGGTCAGCAATAAGGAGCTGCCCAGGAATACTTTTTTCATCTTTATTCTATTTTGAGAGATACAAATGTTGTTCTGATAGAAGTAACGCAGCAATGAATACAAACGCAACACCAATTATCAAAAATCCCGGGGAGGCAAAGAAAACCCGCCCGGGAAAGCCCCTGCGGGTGAACCTGAAAAGACGGAAGAATGCTACCAGAAAACCGTATAAAGGGCGGCAAGGATACCACAGATAATAACGGATCCCATCAGGAAGCCCGGTGAAATCTTAAAGAGCCGGCGATCTACCTCTATTGTTGCCGGCACAGCGGCCCGGGGCGCTGTCAGGCTGACGCCGGTCATCAGCAGCACCACGCAAAAGAAAGTAATGGTCATCCGGTCCAGGAATGGGTAGTCCGGGAAGGCTCCATTGGTCCATGCGGGTAAAAACTTCAATACCGTGGATATCGGGATTGTAAGCACGGCACCCGCCAGCGCTGCGCCGGCTGTTGTACGCTTCCAGAACATTCCCAGGAGGAAGATGGCCAGCACACCGGGCGAAAAAAAGCCGACATACTCCTGGATGAACTGGTAGGCCTGATCCAGCGATTTGAGCGCCGGGGTTACAAGAGCGGCCAGCAACATGGCCAGGATCACCGCCCAACGGCCAACGCGTACCAGTTTTTTTTCGGAAGCCTCCTTGTTGAAGAACTTTTTATAGATATCCAGCGAAAAAATAGTTGAAATACTATTGGCCTTCCCCGCCAGGGAGGCTACAATGGCCGCTGTAAGCGCGGCAAAAGCCACGCCTTTTAAGCCCTCCGGAAGCAGGTTCATAAGCGTGGGGTAGGCATGGTCCGGCTTAATGGCGCCTGCTGCATCGGTCATTTCCTGGTGAAACATCCCGTTTTTATGCAGTACAAACATCGTGATGCCGGGCAACACCGCAATAACGGGTATCAGCAGCTTCAGGAAAGCGGCAAATAAAATGCCTTTACGGGCGGTTTTCAGATCGGCGCCAAGGGCACGCTGCACAATGTACTGGTTGCAGCCCCAATAAGCCAGGTTATTGATGAGCATGCCGCCAATCAGGACCGACATACCCGGCAGTTCATAATAATGGGGATCTCCTTTTTGAAAGATCATGTGAAAATGGGCGGGAGCTTCTTTTCTCAGGATGCCGAGGGCTTTCCAGATATTGCCATCGAACCCGAACCGGTCTGCAAGAAGCGATAGGGCAAGATAGGCGGTAATAAGACCGCCAATGATCAGTACAATTACCTGTACCACATCCGTATAGCCGATTACCTTCATCCCTCCAAGCGTAACAATAACTGAAAAAAGGCAAAGCCCGATAATGCAGGCTTCAAAACTGAAGCTGCTGATGGAGGAAATAGCCAGGGCACCCAGGTAAATGATGGAGGTGAGGTTAACGAATACATATACCAGCAGCCAGAAGATGGCCATAATGGTACTCACTTTATCGTTGTACCGCACGGAAAGGAACTGCGGCATGGTAAAGATCTTGTTTTTGAGGTATATGGGAATGATGAAAACAGCTACGATAATCAGTGTGGCGGCGGCCATCCACTCGTAGGAGGAAATGGCTAATCCCAGGGCAAAGCCGGAACCGCTCATGCCAATAAAGTGTTCGGCAGAAATATTGGATGCGATCAGCGATGCCCCAATGGCCCACCAGGTTAACGAGCCTTCAGCAAGGAAAAAGTCTTTTGAATTGGCCGTGGCCGATTTTTTACGATGATAAACATAGTAACCATAGGCCGAGACGGCAATAAAATAAACCAGGAAAACAATATAGTCAAGGAGTTGTAGTTGATGCATGGCGGGGTTATTTCCTGTAATAAAAAATCCGCCGATCCGGTTTTGCCGGTCAGCGGATTGCTTACATTATATAATGAAGCTGTTTCAACAACTTCAATTAAAATTTTAAAGTCTCCGGAAGATATTCTTTAACCAGGTTTTCGTAATAAGGCCGCAATTTTTCCCAGTTGGGCGGCTCAGGATTCTTTGAATAAAGATCGTAGGGGTTGAAAAGTTTTACCCAGCGCAGCATTTTTTTGTCGTGGTCGTCTGTTAAGTATCCGTAGGCGCCTTCCCTGTGCCATGCATAAAAGGAGTGATAGCGCAGCATGTACAGGCCTTCTTCCGGCAAATGCTCTTTCATGATCTGGTAAATATATTCATCATGCCCCCAGGACATGTGCACGTTCCGGAGCCCGCACCCGGCCTCATATACACCCAGTTTGGTACTGTATTTCGGGTTGTCGTAGTCGGGGTTCTCTTTAAAGAATTCGGGGTAAACAATCTTATCGGAGTAGGCGCACCCCACGGGGAACGTATCGCCCACCACAGCCCACTGCGGTTCTCCAAAAAGGCAAAGCACTTTTCCCATATCGTGCATCAGCCCTGTGAGCACCATCCAGTCCGGATGACCGTCTCTCCGGATGGCTTCCGAAGTTTGCAAAAGGTGCTGAAACTGGTCCAGGTCGGTATCGGGGTCCGAATCGTCTACCAACTGGTTCAGGAAATCAAATGCAGCCCATACGGTCATTTCCTTCCGGTTGAATTTCAGAAAATCGTTCCTTTTTTTCATTACGAAGTCGTGGGTCTGAAAGGTATGGTTCAGCCGGTAAAACTCCTTTACTGTATCCCGCTGGGGATCGTCATAGTTGCGGTAGGCTTCCGTTGATTTTGAGGTGGCGATGGCATCCGGATCGGGGTATCTTTTCAATAAATCATCTTCCCATTCATCAAGACTGGCCAAAGGGGTATTATGCGTGTTTGTCGTACTCATAATGGCGGTTTTATTTAATTAAGAAATCCCGATCGTTTAATCCTTCTAAACTAATCATTTTATTTTAAATAATTTATGAAATTTGAGGGTTTACCTGTATGCCACAGGCAATTTTAACAGAATAAAGGGACCGGTCCTTATACTTCATTACTTAGGTATCCGGCTTATTTTGTAATTTTTTCATTCATATTTATATATTTATAAATAAGTATATGTTTAATAAAAATTCGTATCTTTAGTTATGGCTACTATGAAAAACCTGTCGATGCCTGCCATGGGCCGGTATATCGACCCGCTGACCGACTTCGGATTCAAAAGGATATTTGGTTCTGAATCTCATAAGGATTTGCTGATCGCATTTTTGAATGAGCTGTTTAAAGGCCGTAAAACGATACGCGACCTGGCGTATAGTCTCCAGGAAAATGGTGGTCCGGCAAAGCATCATCGAAAAACCATCGTTGATCTCACCTGTATAGGTATGGAAGGCGAAACGTTTATTATTGAAATGCAGCGTGCAGGGCAGAAATTCTTTGCGGATCGCGCGGCCTTTTATACCGCCAGCAGATTGTATGAGCAGGGACCAAGGGGACGTAAGCATTGGAATTTTGAATTAAAGGAGGTATATTTTATTGGTTTAATGGACTTTGAATTTGAAGATTCACGTCCTGGAAAATACCTGCGTCATGTACGGCTGGTTGAGGAAGAGACCGGAAAAGTGTTTTATAAAAAACTGGGATTTATATTTTTAGAGTTACCCAATTTTAATCTTGAAGCGGCGGAGCTCAAAACCGATCTGGAGCGTTGGATGTATATGTTGCGAAATATGGCGAAAATGGAAAAAATTCCAGTATCTTTATGTACAGAAGTATTTCAGAAGTTGTTTACTATAGCTGAAATAGCTAACTTAAAAAAGGAGGAGTATATGTTGTATCAGAGAGATCTTTTGGATAAATGGACCGAGTATTCCGTATTAAAAACTGCGGAGGAAAAGGGATTAGAGAAAGGTGCCGAACAAAAAAGCTACCAGGTGGTATGTAACCTGCTTTCCAGTACAAATTTTGATGTGGCTAAAATTGCGGCGCTGGCAGGTGTTACTGAATCCTTTGTAAAAAAGGTGAAAATATCACTGAAGAACAAAAAATAAATCGCTAAATAACATAATTGAAAGCTGTCCCGGTTCCCGGTAACGGCTTTTTTTTATGAGCCGGAGCGTGGGGACGGAATTCGGAAAGAGAAGATGGCTGGATCTTATGCCGTTCCTGTTGGGACAAATTTTTAAACAATGCTAACGATTGATGGCTGCTGGCTGATAGCTAACGCCGAAATTCCCCGGAGTTTCCTTTAAAAAGTGTACCTTTGCAGCCCCGAAAATAGGGGTATCAGCATGAAGAATATACGGAATTTTTGTATTATAGCACATATCGACCACGGGAAAAGTACCCTGGCAGACCGGCTGTTGCAGGCCACCAATACCATCAGCGACCGTGAGATGATGGACCAGGTGCTGGACGATATGGACCTTGAGCGGGAAAAAGGAATTACCATCAAAAGCCACGCTATCCAGATCAATTACCGCTCAAAGGCCGATGAGGATTATACACTGAACCTGATCGATACCCCGGGCCACGTAGACTTTAGTTATGAAGTAAGCCGTGCGCTGGCGGCCTGCGAAGGCGCTTTGCTGCTGGTAGATGCTACCCAGGGAATACAGGCGCAAACGATCAGCAACCTGTACCTGGCTATTGATAATGACCTGGAGATTATCCCTGTTATTAATAAGATTGATATGGACGGGGCTATGATCGATGAGGTGAAGGACCAGATCATTGACCTCATCGGCTGCAAACCGGAGGATATTTTGCTGGCCAGCGGAAGAACCGGGCTGGGTATTGATGCTGTGCTGGAGGCCATTGTGGAAAAAATTCCGGCTCCGAAAGGAGACCCCGGGGCGCCGCTTCAGGCCCTGATCTTCGACAGCGTTTTCAATAGCTTTCGGGGGATCATCGTTTACTACCGGATCCTGAACGGGGCGCTAAAGAAAGGCGATAAGGTAAAGTTTGTAAGCACCGGCCAGGAATACGAAGCCGATGAAATCGGGATCCTGAAATTGAAAATGACCGAGCGGAATGAGGTGCGCGCCGGCGATGTAGGCTATATTATTACCGGCATTAAAAATGCCAAAGAAGTAAAAGTAGGGGATACCATTACCCTGGCCAGCAATAGCAGCCCGCTTGCGATCAGGGGGTTTGAAGAAGTAAAGCCCATGGTATTTGCGGGTATTTACCCGGTTAATACGGATGAGTTTGAAGAGCTGCGCGATTGTATGGAAAAGCTTCAGCTCAATGATGCATCATTGACATTTGAGCTGGAAACCTCGCAGGCGCTTGGATTTGGCTTCCGGTGCGGTTTCCTGGGGATGCTACACATGGAGATCATCCAGGAGCGGCTGGAGCGGGAGTTTAAGCAGACCGTGATTACCACCGTGCCCAACGTAAGCTTTATTGCATATACGACCAGGAACGAGAAGATTGTGGTAAACAATCCGACAGAGTTTCCGGATCCTGTAAAAACCGAGCGCATTGAAGAGCCGTACATTAAAGCGCAGATCATTACAAAACCCGATTATATAGGTAATATTATGACCCTCTGCCTGGGTAAGCGGGGGATCCTGGTTAATCAGAGCTATCTGACTACATCGCGCGTGGAGCTGATCTTTGAAATGCCATTGACCGAGATTGTGTTTGACTTTTATGATAAGCTCAAATCCCAGACCCGTGGGTATGCTTCCTTTGATTACCACCCGCTTGGGTACCGCGATAGTGATATTGTGAAGATGGACATCCTGCTGAACAATGAAAAGGTGGATGCGTTGAGTGCATTGATCCATCGCGGACGTGCGCAGGATTTTGGGAGAAAACTTTGCGAAAAATTAAAAGAATTGCTGCCCCGTCAGCAGTTTCAGATCGCTATACAGGCGGCCATCGGTGCAAAGATCGTGGCAAGGGAAAATATTTCGGCCATGCGCAAGGATGTTACCGCCAAATGTTACGGGGGCGATATCAGCCGTAAACGGAAGCTGCTGGAAAAACAAAAAGAAGGGAAAAAAAGAATGCGGCAGATCGGCAACGTAGAAGTGCCTCAGGAAGCATTTTTGGCGGTGTTGAAGCTGGATGATTGAGAGGGGTGAGAAGTGTATAGTGAGAAGTGTATAGTGAGATGTGTATAGTTGAAAGTGAGCAGGTAAAGGTGAAGGTGAAGGTGAAGGGGACATATTTTATGAGGCATTTGCTTTTCATTGGTACCAATAAATTCAAACGGAAATAAAGGCAGGATGAAGAAGACAGCAGTTATTGTAGCAGGAGGTACGGGAACAAGAATGGGTGCCGGGTTGCCCAAACAATTTTTATTACTGAAGAACAGGCCTCTTTTATATTATACGATTGATACGTTTTTGAGGACCTATGAAGACCTGGATATTATATTGGTATTACCGGAAGCATATACTGATATGGGACAGGAAATCATTGATGCCTATTTTGATAAAGAGCGTGTACGCATTACCATTGGCGGTATCAGCCGTTTTGAATCGGTTAAGAATGGCCTGCAGCTGGTAGATGATGAAGCTATAATTTTTGTACATGATGCCGTGCGGTGCCTGGTTTCGCAGGAACTCATCCGCCGTTGTTATGAGCAGGCTGTGGAAACCGGCAGCGCTGTTCCGGTTATCGCTTCCAGCGACAGCGTGCGGCTGCTTACCGAAGATGGAAGCGATGCCCTTGACCGGGAAAAAGTAATGTTGGTGCAAACCCCGCAGGTCTTTCACAGTAAACTGCTGATTCCGGCTTTTTCGATTGGACAAAAAGAAAAATTCACCGATGAAGCCTCTGTTGTGGAGGCTTTTGGTATGAAAGTTTCACTGGTGGAAGGTGAGAGGGACAACATGAAGATTACGCACCGGATCGACCTGCTGATTGCGGAACAATTGCTGTCCTGCGAATAAATGTAAGGTTACCCTGAAGACGTCATCCCGGGCTTAACCCGGGATCTACTCTTGTTTCAGGGTCTGCTAAATGGGGCAGGCATAGATGCTGAAATAAATCCAGCATGACTACGACCAATGGGAATGCACCCGTTGTAAAAGCCTGTTTGAAGTTTTGGATGGCTATGGATTCAAAAGCAACTTTCCCGTACGGTGGCCGCCCTTCATAGCACGAAGGGCTTCTTTTGCATCGGACAGTACATATACTTTTTCTACGGTTGTTTTCAATATTCCATCGGCAACTTGTTGCATAATTTGTTCCAGGCGTTCAGCGTTGGGGCCACTAAAGATCATTTTTGCTGCAACCTGGTGCTGAGCGGCTATTTCCTCTGAGGGCGGTTGTACAAGGCTGATGAGCCGGCCTCCCGGCTTGAGGACTCCAAATGAATCTTCCTGGGTTTTGCCGCCAATAGTGTCCAGTACAAGATCAATGTCCTTTGCCATTGTTGTAAAATCCTGTACTGAATAATCAATAAAAACAGCGGCGCCCAGTTCTTTAATCCGTTGTTCATTTTTTCCGGATCCCGTGGCGATTACAAAAGCGCCGGCAGCGTTTGCCAGCTGTACGGCCATCGAGCCAACAGCACCGGATGCGCCATGGATCAGGATCTTTTCGCCGGGCTTTAATCCGCCTTCATCAAAAATGGCTTTGGAAGCGGTTAATGCTGCTATGGGGATGGCCGCTGCTACTTCAAAGGATACCGGACCGGGCTTTTTTGCCATATCCCCCGCCTTTACTACGGTATATTGGGCATAACAACCACCAAAGTTTCCCGGGTTGCCGCAAACAGCATCGCCGGGTGCAAAACGGGTAACGCCCTCGCCGGTAGCTTCCACAATGCCCGAAAGTTCTGAGCCGGGTATTACCGGCAGCTGAACGCCTACCTCTCTTCCATATACTTCTATGACCTTTTGATCATAAGGATTTACGGCAGCAAAAATTACTTTAACCAGTATTTCTCCCATCCCGGGCTGTGGGATGGGTACCTCTTTAAATTGCAGGTTATCGATATTCCCAAATTGTTCAAGTACGATTGCTTTCATGTATACAGGTTTGAATAAAGGATGATCTTTTGACTGAACGCTGTTTAAAAATAGGTTTCCCTGGTACCGTTCTCCACCAGATGGGTATTGTAAGCCGGAAATAGTCGGCGCTACTATTTTGGGGGAAATCCTTTTTTTAATAACTTCTAAGTTACTGCTTATCCTTTAGTTCATCCAGTTTTTTCTGTATCAGCTGTTTGTCGCTCTCAGATTTTGCTGTTTGTAATGCTGTATGAAAAAGGCCGGTTGCTTTTGCGGGATCTTTACTGCTGTATAAGGTACCCAGCAATACAAAATAGAAATGGCTATCTGTCAGGTTTAATTTTTCTGCTTCTACAATGGCTTCCTCTGTTCCATTAGCTTTGGCAAGCGCGTAAGTGCGGTTAAGCGCGGCAATGGGAGAGTATTCCAGCATGAGCAGCTTATTATACAGTTGGAGGATCGCCTCCCATTTTTCCCGGGTATCTTCGGGGTGCGTATGCCAGTAGGCGATCCCCGCCTCCAGGTGAAATTTGCTGATGCTGTTACCGGTTGCAGCCTGCTGGAGATAAAAAAGCCCTTTTTCGATCAGGTCTTTATTCCAAAGCCGGGTGTCCTGGTCTTCATAAAGAATGTTTTCTCCCTTTTGATTGATCCTTGCTTCAAAACGCGATGCGTGAAAGCACATCAGCGCCAGAAGCGCCCTGGCAGCAGGGGTGGCGGTAAGCGGGTTTTCAAGGAGGATGCAGCAAAGACGCATGGCTTCTGTGCAACACTCCTTTTTTAGCGGATGCTGGCCCGAAACCGAGTAGTACCCTTCATTAAATAAAAGATAGAGCGCGGTCAATACCGTCTCCAAACGATTTTCTGCCATTTGAGCAGAAGGGGGGACAATAAGGATGTTCTCCTCCCGCAATTTTTCCTTAGCGCGTTTCAGCCGTTTATAAACGGTTTCTTTATTGGTTAAAAAAGCATCGGCGATCTCCTGTACGCTGAAGCCGCAAAGCAGGTTCAGCGCCAGTGCAATCTGCGCTTCTATTGAAACGGAAGGATGACACACGGTAAAGATCATGGCCAGCTGGCTGTCTGCAATGGCCGTTACGGAAAGATCAATATCGGCGCCGGTATCTGCCGGCCGGGTTTTGAGATCGGGAGCGATCTTTTTTTCAAAAAGATTGTGACGTTTTAAATAATTCCGGGTCTTATTTTTAGCAACCGTGTACAACCAGGCTGTAGGATTTTCGGGAACTCCCTTCATGCCCCAGAGCTCTGCGGCGGTTAAAAACGTATCGCTTACAATGTCTTCCGCTACTTCGATGTAATCTATGCCAAAACGATTACAGAGTACAGCAATGATTTTGCTGTACTCTGTCCGAAACAGGTGGGGAATAAGCTCGGATTGCTTCATAAGCTACATTGCGCTGATTTCACGCACTTCAACTGATCCGCCAATGCTGTAAACAGGGCATCCCAATGCAATTTCAGCGGCTTCATCAATAGACTCCGTTTTAACTACGATATAACCACCCAGGCTTTCTTTTATTTCGCAAAACGGACCATCGGTTACTACGTGGCCGGGCCGGATCACCCTGCCGCCGGTTTCCAGGCGGTTGCCGCGGTCGGCCAGCTTGTTTTGTGCGGCAATGCCGCCGATCCAATCCATCCATTTTTTAGTCATCAATTGCATTTCTTCGGGTGAACGTTTGGCATATTCTACATAATCAGCCCGGAAGAGAAATAGAAAATCTTTCATAATATATTTTATTTAAGGGTTAATTGAATTGTCCTGGCTGGTAAGTTCCAACGGGGGCGCCAAAGGCAATATTTATGCGATTGTAGCTGTTAATGGCCATAACGCCAAACGTCAGATCTACCAGCTCCTGATCCGAAAAATGTTTTTGAGCTTCTTTGTAAACAGGATCGGGCACCAGGCTGCTTTTAATGGTAGTAAGGGCCTCGGCCCAGGCCAGCGCGGCCCTTTCCTTATCGCTATAAAAGGGGGCTTCCCGCCAGGCGTCCAATACAAATAGCCGCTGCTCTGTTTCTCCCCCCGCACGCAGGTCCTTGGAATGCATATCCAGGCAAAAAGCACATCCGTTAATCTGCGACACCCGGTAATAAATCAGGTGCAGCAACTGCGGATCGAGGGCCGATTGTTTCAGGTATTTTCCAAGGGGGTACAATGCGGCAAATCCTCCTTTACCAATTTCCTGCAGATTGATTCTTTGTTCCATAATTTCAATTTTTTGGCCCCGCAGAGCGGGACGGGTTATTCAATGTTTTATAATATCATAACAACCGGCTGGTATGAAATTGGACAAACCAGGAAAATTATTTTTTAAAAATTTTGTAAGGCCATTTAAGATGGTTCCATTTTGCAAAGTAATAGGGCTCCGGAACGGCTCCGAATTTCTTATAAAAGGCTGCAATCCCCGGAATATTGCTCCCTTCAAAATCCAGGATGAGGTCCGAACCTGCAAACTCCCGGATAAGCGTATCGTATAAGTGATAGTTGGCATGGGTCCGTCTTCCCACTGGTGGGGTGGCGGAACACAGATTGTAAATCCGCTGCCCATCAATAAAAAAAAGGCTAACGGCCGCCAGTGTGCCTCCTGCGGTGGTTACCCGCCGGGTAAAACAGGCTCCTTTTTTTTCCAGATCGACAGCAAGGGCTTCCAGTTTGCAGAAAGCCGCAGTGGCTACTCCCATCCGTTGCTGGTAGAGCCTCCGGTACGTTTCAACAGCCATCCGGATATCCGTATGTGTGTCATACACCAACTGATTTTTTGCCGCTGGCTTCAGACTGTTGTTGATCAGGCTATGGGAATACTGTGCTCTGATATCCGCATAAGCCGGGCCCAGCGGTAGTATATAATTACGAAGCCCGGGGGTAGCAGAGCCGGTGGATACATTCAGGAAGATTTCTGCAAACGGGAAGAGTTGTTGAGCATAATTCAAAAAGGCTGCTGTAACCACCGGTAAAAGCGGCGCATTCGAATACAGGCCCAGTTGCTGTGTAAACCGGGGTTGTGCCAGGTAGGTAATGCCATATTTTCTTTTTATGGTAAGCGGCATTACCACCGAATGGTCTGAATTGATGAGGGCGCCCCAGCCGGGCGACAGATGGTCCAGCCAGGAACTTAAAGCGTACAGTCGGTATTGCGGGCTGTTTTTTATAAACGAATCCCAGCGATCCGTATCGATATGTGCGCGTTCATAAAACCGGATATTTGAAGATGGGTTCAATGCGATTATTTCCCTTTTCCCTGTAAAAGTATCCGAAAAGTATGCAATAAAATTTTAAGGTCCAACAGGAGTGAAATATTTTCGATATAGATCAGGTCGTACCGGTTGCGTTCGATCATCTCTTCGGTATTTTCGGCATAGCCAAATTGTACCATTCCCCAGCTGGTGAGGCCGGGCCGGGCCTTAAGCACATATTTATAGGAAGGAAAGCTTTTTACGATCTGGTCAATAAAATAAGCCCGTTCGGGCCGGGGGCCTACCAGGCTCATATCGCCTTTGAGGATATTCCACAGCTGGGGCAGTTCATCCAGGCGCCATTTTCGCATTACCTTTCCCCACCGGGTAATACGGGGATCGTTCCTGGAGGACAGCAGCGGGGTGCCGGCTTCTGCATTAACGGTCATCGACCGGAATTTATAGAGGGTGAATGGTTTCCCTTTGTATCCGATGCGCTCCTGCTTGTAGATTACAGGGCCGGGGCTGCTGAGTTTTACACGCAAGGCTACAAAAAGGTATAGCGGCAACAACAGGATCATACCACAGAAAGCACAGGCTACATCCAGCACCTGCTTGATATTGGACTGCCAGTTGCTGAGCAGTGTATTGGGAATATTTACCAAACCCCCGCCCAATAAACTGCCAACCTTTACGGAGCCCGACAGAATATCCAGTGTTTTGGGAACAAGGTTGATCTCCACATCTTTTTCACTGAGCCGGACCAGGATATCTTCAACAGGCATCTTAGGTGACGATCTGTTTTTGTTAATGATGACCATTTTTACCTGGTGTTGTGCAATGATCGCCTCAAGGTTTTCCAGGGACCCGAGCCGGGGCAGGGTAACCGGGTTGGCCAGGCCGGTGGCCACGGGTTCAATGTAGCCGATATAATGATAGGCAGCCTCGGACAACCCTTTGGCGGTGCTGGCCACTATGCCGTTGACGGAAGGCGTTTCACTAAGGAGCAGCGTATTAAAAACAACCGACCGGTTTTTAATCTGGTGCTTTACGATGGCGAGCAGTACCCCTCTGAAGATACAGGTAATGGTACAGTGTAAAAAGATCAGCCGGAACAATAAATGGAGAATGCCGATGTATAAATGATATTTGAGTTCGGGGAAGATGAAAATAAGCGCTGCGCTCCCGATAAATGAACATACAAGTGTAACCAGGAATTCTTCAGCCCTTGATTTTTTGTAGAGATTATTGTAGCTGCCGGCCAGCGTAAACAGCAGCAGCCACAATACGGGAACAATAAAGACTGTAACCAGCCAGTCTGCCGATTCCAGGTTCCCCGGGCCCCGGCGGAGCAGGCTGATAAAGATCAGCCAGGATAAAGCAGCACCCGCATAATCCGCCAGCAGGTACCAGGAGGCGGAAATGCTTTTTCTATTGTTCACTAATTCTTTATTGTATTATTGCCGATTTTTTCCAATATCTGGTGAGCGACGTCCATCGCTTTTAATCCATCGATCTCAGATACCAGGGTTTGCGTGTTATTAAGAATGGCATCCCGGAACTCTTCCAGCTCTTTTTTAATGGCGTTTACTTCCGGAACAGGAGGGTTGGCCATGGCAATGGTTTTTTTACCGCCTCCGGGCGTGTCAATATCAAAAGCAAATACATGGGCGTCCGTAGCTTCTTTTAGCTTGATGATTTCTGTTTTCTTATTCAGAAAATCGATGCCGATATAGGCGTCCTTCTGGAACAACCGCATTTTTCGCATTTTCTTCATGGAGATGCGGCTGGAGGTTAGGTTGGCCACGCAGCCGTTATCAAATTCTATGCGCACATTTGCAATGTCCGGTGTTTCTGTAAGTACGGCCACGCCGCTGGCGGATATGCGTTTTACATCGCTTTTTACAATACTCAGGATGATGTCGATATCATGGATCATCAGGTCCAGTATGACGCTTACTTCTGTGCCCCGGGGGTTGAACTGCGCCAGGCGATGCACTTCAATAAACATGGGTTTTAACGCCGCATCCTTTAATGCAAGAAAGGCCGGATTAAAACGCTCCACATGTCCCACCTGTAATTTAATATTGGATTCTTTTGCCAGTTTTACCAGCTCCCGCGCCTCATCCATGGTATCGGCAAAGGGTTTTTCCACAAATACATGGCGCCCCATTTTGATGGCTTTTTCGCACCACAGATAGTGGAAGGTAGTTGGCGTTACAATATCAATTGCATCGCAGAGCCCCAGGAAGGCATCAGCATCAAAAAAGCGCCGGATCTTGTATTTTTCAATTACTTCATTTGCAGTTTCCTCATTCGGATCATAGAACCCAACTACCTCAACGCCTTCAATTTCCAGCCAGTTATTCAGATGAAATTTTCCCAGATGGCCCACGCCAACAATCCCTATTTTTAACATATTTATATTTATGTGTTCAAAGATACTCGAATGCTGTTACTCCTGCATACTATATTTCGGTAATTTCCCTCCAGCTCAGTGCGTGTATGCCTAACGCTTTTTCTTCGCTTTGCTCGCCGCCATAAACCAGGATGCATTGACTACCGGGTTTGTTTTTTTGCCAGTATTTAAAACCCCGGATCAGATCGGTATTGAATTTTTTAGCTGCTTTTATTTCAACGGCGATCGTCTGGTCGTTTTTTGTCAATAATAAATCGATCTCGTTGCCGGCGCTGTCCCTAAAAAAATACAGGTCTTCATTGATCCCGGCATTAAACCGGTTTTTTTTAATTTCGGTAATGATCCAGTTTTCAAAAATGCTCCCATACAAGTGGTGTTTTTCAAGAGCGGTGGCTGAGCTGATGCCCAGTAAATAGCAAAGCAGTCCGGTATCGTAAAAATAGAGTTTGGGCGCTTTGATAATTCTTTTGTTGAGATTGTTATACCAGGGCTGTAATAAATAGATAATATAGCTGCTTTCCAGCACACTCAGCCATGCCTGGATGGTTTTGGTGTCAACACCAATATTTTTTGCAATTTCATCCCGGTTTAGCAGCTGGCCGGCACGGTTGGCGCAAAGCATTAAAAAGCGTGTAAAGTCGCCAAGATTTGAAATATTTCTCAACAGCCGTACGTCCCGCTGTACATAGGTTTGAACGTAGGAGGCCATCCATTTACCCGGATTCAGTCCCTGATCCCATATTTCGGGATACCCCCCGGTAACGATGAGTTTATTCACCTGCCCCGGTACCTGTTTTGCCTGTGAAAGTTCGGCATAGGAGAAGGGCAGAAGCTGCAGGTGGCCGATGCGGCCCGCCAGCGATTGAGAAATCTGCTCCTGCAGCAGGAAATTATTGGAACCGGTCAGTATAAATTGTCCACGGTCTTTTTTATTGTCCAGCAACTCCTGCAGGTATCTGAAAATTTCGGGTAGCCGCTGCACCTCATCTAGGATGGCTCCATCGGGGTACTGTTTCAGAAATGCTTCGATGTTTTCCCCCGCTATCGCCTGTACCTTTGGATTTTCAAGGCTGACATAGGGTTTGGTTTTGAAAACCATACGGGCCAGGGTGGTTTTGCCGCTTTGCCGCGGGCCAATGATGCTGACGGCCCGGAACTGGCGGGCAAGTAGTCCTGCTTCATGGGCAATGGCCCTGGTTATTGCTGATTCCATTTTCACAAATTTATGCAATTGTGGAATATGATTCCATTTTTACATATTTGTGTAATTATGGAATTATATTCCATTTTTACAAGTTTTTGTAATTGTGGAATTGGAGTCTGTTGGGAGATGCCTGAAGGGGACGTGTAAGGAAGGTATTGAGCCGGCCCAGGGCCCAAAAAAAGCGGTACTGAAAAACCAGTACCGCCTGTTGACCCATAAGGATTCGAACCTTAACTGACTGAACCAAAATCAGTAGTGCTACCGTTACACCATGGGTCAATCCTTCCTTTCTGCTGACATCTGTCAGATTTGGGAGTGCAAATATAGGGAATCCTGATGTTGTAACAATATGTTTCGCAATATTTTTTTGTTTTTTTATTTTTAATGCAGGATTTGATAGGCGTGCTGGTTTATTGAAACTTAATCAGTTAAATTTGTTTCTATTCAATTCATTTTTAAAACGATTATATGAAAGTTACTGTAGTAGGTGCCGGGGCGGTTGGAGCTACCTGTGCTGACAACATTGCCCGGAAAGAATTGGCATCCGAATTGGTTTTGTTGGATATCAAAGAAGGAGTGGCCGAGGGTAAAGCGATCGACATGATGCAGACGGCCGCATTATTGGGATTTGATACCCGGATAAAAGGAGTTACCAATGACTATGCCGCTACCGGGCATTCGGATGTAGTGGTGATCACTTCGGGGTTGCCCCGTAAACCCGGAATGACGCGGGAAGAACTGATTGGGGTAAATGCGGGCATTGTAAAAAGTGTTACCGAAAACATTTTGAAATATTCCCCTGATACCATTCTCATCGTGGTATCGAACCCAATGGATACGATGAACTATTTGACCCTCCAAACCTCCGGTCTGCCCAAAAACCGGGTATTGGGGATGGGTGGGGCGCTGGATTCGGCGCGTTTCCGGTATTACCTGAGCCAGGAACTGGGATGCTCGCCTGCCGACCTGAATGCCGTGGTGGTTGGCGGACATGGAGATACCACGATGATCCCCCTGATCCGGCATGCCACCTGGAACAGCACGCCCGTTACCAACTTCCTTTCGAAAGAGCAGCAGGATAAAATTGTAGCAGATACGATGGTGGGCGGCGCCACCCTTACAAAACTGATCGGCACTTCTGCCTGGTATGCGCCCGGTGCCGGAACGGCCGCCATGGTGGAAAGTATTTTGAGAGACGAGAAAAAACTGATCTCCTGCGGCGTGGCCCTGGATGGGGAATACGGACAACAGGATATTTCATTGGTGGTGCCGGTGATCCTCGGCCGCAGCGGATGGGAACGCATCATTGATTTTAAGCTTTCGGACGAAGAGCAGGCCGCCTTTAACAAAAGCGCTGGTGCTGTACGGAATATGAATGAGGTATTGAAAACACTTTAATATCCCGTTATTCACAAAAGATCCCGGTGCAGTTGCTGAACCGGGATCTTTTTTATACAGATCAAGGGGTAAAAAAGTGAATCGGTTCACTTTAAAAGACCATTTTTTGATAAAGGCCCAGGAAATGTAAAATAATAAATATCCAATGTAAAATGCAAAAGTGGATCCTGTCAAAAACCGACAAGCTTCTTGTCCTAAACGAATACTCCTTTTTCATTTTACATGCTTCATTTGGTACCGGCCCGAAGAGCCAGGGCCCCGCGTAACATCAGAACGGATTTCAAAAAAAGAGTATATTCACCCTAATAATATTCTATGAAGCTGAAAGTTTTTTTTCTTCCCGCATTTGTCTTTTTGATGCAGGTTGCTGCAGCCCAGCAGTTTCAACCCGTGTTTGATGTAAAGGAGTACGAAGCCTTCCTGTCGATGGCGCACTATGAAAGCAGCATTCCGGACAAGGAAGCGCGGGCGCATCAGCAAGACCCGTATAAACTGGCATACAAATCGCCCGAGGTAGGCATGAAAAACCTGTGGTGGCTGTATACCAACGAATTTAAGCAGGCGGTCATCGTGATCCGTGGTACGGTAGGCGACAAAGCAAGCTGGATGGAAAATTATTATTGTCCTATGATTCCGGCAACGGGATCATTGCAATTAAATGCTTCAACAAAATTTGACTACAAGCTGGCGGAAAGCAAAGAAGCTTATGTACATGCCGGCTGGACGATTGGAATGGCCTATCTCGTTATGGATATGATGCCAAAAATCAAGGAGCTGTATCAAAAGGGAGTACGCGATTTTTTTATTTTCGGGCATAGCCAGGGAGGGGTTTTAAGCTACCTGGTAAGTTCTTATTTCTATTACCAGCGGAAGGCAGGAGCGCTGCCGGCAGATATCCGGTTTAAAACCTATAGCAGCGCTGCGCCCAAACCGGGCAATGCGCAGTACGTGTATGATTTCGATTTTATCAATAAGGGCGGCTGGGCATATTCGGTTGTGAATGCTGCAGACTGGGTACCCGAAACCCCTTACAGCATTCAGCAGATTTCGGATATGAATGCGGTGAATCCCATTGTCGAAATCCCCGGAACTCTTAAAAAGCAAAAGCTTTTGCTGCGGCTGGTTGGCAATATGTATTACGGCAAACTAAACCGTAAAACAAAAAGGGCGCAAAAAGTATACACGAAGATCCTGGGACATAAGCTTTACAAACTGGTCATCAGGAAAATATTACCCGGTTTGAAAGAGCCTCAATATGTTTCCTCGATGAGTTATATGCGCGCGGGTACACCGGTGGTGTTGATGCCAGATGCGGCCTATTATCAGAAATTTGGTACCAATACCGCCGATAAATTTGCGCATCATCATCTGGGGCCTTACCTCTATTTGTTGCAGCAGCAGTATGGGAAGTGATCTGTTGGGCTATGTAGAGTGAAAAGTTTAGAGTGAAAAGTTGGGGGTGAAAAGTTTAGAGTGAAAAGTTTGGAGTGAAAAGTGGGGATGAAATTTCAAGCCCCATTCTCAGATTTGAAGCATGGCGGCTAACCGCCTACTTCTCTATCCTGTAACACCAGCGGAACAATTTTCCCTCAAAGTCGAAAGGGGTGGTGGCCCGGGTAATATCTTTTATTTTATCGGTTTGCAGTTTATCCGATTCCAATACAAATGTTCGTGCATTGGTGCTAAAGTACAAAACGCCGCCGGGAGCCAGGATGCGCAGGCAGTCATTGATCAGCGATACATGATCCCGCTGTATATCCAGTATGGTTTCCATCCGCTTGCTGTTGCTAAAGGTAGGCGGATCCATTACAATAAGATCGTAAGTCCGGGATGGTACCTGCGCTAAGTACTGGAGCACATCGGCCTGCACAAAGGAATAACCGGGCTGGGCGAGCCCGTTCAGCTGCATATTCCGCTCTGCCCATTGCGTATAGGTATTGGAAAGGTCTACGGTCGTAATGGCAGCCGCTTTTCCGGCGGCGGCATAAACGGAAAAAGAACCGGTATAGGCAAAGAGGTTTAAAACACGTTTGCCGGTGCTTTCCTCCTGTACCATTTTGCGGGTAATGCGGTGATCAAGAAAAAGGCCCGTGTCCAGGTAGTCATCGAGGTTCACAATAAATTTGAGGCCATTTTCCTCAACGTTGATCTCGTGCCGGCTCGTATCCGTTTTCTGGTACTGCCCCTGGCGACCGGCTTTGCGCTGGCGAAGCTTGACGTGGATCTTTTCGGGGGCAATGCCTGTTACTTCAGCAATCACATGGATCGTTTGCGTCATCCAGTGGTGATGCAGGGCTTCATCCAGGCCATGATTCCGTTTGTACTCAGCAATATAGATATGTGTGTCATATAATTCAATACAGACCGGAAATTCCGGCAGGTCATGATCATAGATACGGTAACAGCTGATGCGCTGTTTATGAGCCTGTTTGGAGCGGTGCCGGTAAACCTTCGTTAACCGGTTTCGGAACATGATCAACTTTTCTTCGTTCAAGTTTGTTTTTTTTACGAAATTAGCCTTTTACAGGGATGCTTTACGCAATTGTTGATATTGAAACGACCGGCTCTTATGCCGCAGCCAGCGGTATTACGGAAATCAGTATACAGGTCTTGGATGCGGAGGGAACGGTACTGGACCGGTTTGACAGCCTGGTAAACCCCGTGCATGAGATTCCCCGTTATATACAGGCGCTCACGGGTATTAATAACGAAATGGTGGAGCAGGCGCCCCTGTTTGAGGCAATTGCGGAGCGGGTATATACCTTGCTCCATGACAAGATTTTTGTAGCTCACAGCGTTAATTTTGATTATTCGTTTGTAAAAAGCCAGTTGCAGGCCTGCGGGTATGAATTAAATACCAATAAGCTTTGTACGGTGCGATTGAGCCGGAAGTTATTGCCGGGGCGGGCATCTTATAGCCTGGGGCGACTTTGTGAAGCCCTGGGCATCAGTCATTACAACAAACACCGGGCGGGCGGAGATACGGATGCAACGGTCGCATTGTTCCAATTACTGCTGCAAAAAGATACGGAAGGACATATCTTCAAAAGTCTGAAAAAGACTTCGAAAGAACAGGCTTTGCCTCCCAATGTGCCCAAATCAGAATTTGAGCAGCTGCCCTATACCCCGGGGGTGTATTATTTTCATGATGACAAAGGAAAGATCGTCTATGTAGGTAAGGCCAAAAATATCCGTTACCGCGTGAGTAGTCATTTTAGCAATAATTCCACGGGGCGGCAGAAACAAAATTTTATGCGCCATGTATACCATATCAGTTACGAAGAATGCGGTACCGAGCTGATGGCGGCGGTAAAGGAGTCAACAGAGATCAAAAGGCTGTGGCCGCGTTTTAACGCCTCGCAAAAGCGGAGAGAAGACCTGTACGGGATTATATCGTATGAAGACCAGAACGGCTATTTAAGATTGGGGGTTGATAAAATGGTACCGGGTAAGGCGTTGCTGAGTTCATTTCATTATATGGAAGGTGCTAGGGCATCGCTGCGACAATTGGTGCAGGAATATGATCTGTGCCCGCGTTTGTGCTTTATTACAGAAGCCTTGTACGATGAAAAAATGCACCGGCTGCTTTGCCGGGGCGCCTGTGAAAAAAGAGAGCCGCCTGAAGTGTATAACGGACGGGTATTGCAGGCTATCGGGCACTTGCGGAACCTTCCGTCATTTGCTATTATGGATAAAGGAGTGCATCATGACGAACGATCCTGCATCCTGGTTTGGAAAGGGAGCTTTTATGGTATGGGATTTATCCCGGACGATCTCTCATTCGAACGCCCGGAACAGTTGCGCCAACAGGTAACGCCCTTTAAGGAAAACAGTACCATCACGAATATGCTGTTTGCTTATGCTAAAAGATACCCATCAAAAATTATCCGGTTTGAACCGCCAGACCTGGCCGAATGTGATTAATTTTAGCCCACTTAAAATAATATAAAATACAATTTAGTATGACGATCAAAAAAATGACATTGCTGTTGCCCATGGTATTGCTGATGTTTGCGTTTCAACCTGCTAAAAAGAAGAAAGTGATCTTTTTTGGAGATTCCATTACCCAGCAGGGAGCACGCCCCGGCGGCTACATTACCCGCATTGATAGTATGAGCAAGGTGGAGCGCCTGGCAGATCAGTTCGAATTTGTAGGCAAGGGGATTGGCGGTAACAAAGTATACGACCTGTTTCTGCGGTTTCAGCCGGATGTGCTGGATCAAAAGCCGGATATAGTGCTGGTATATGTTGGTATCAATGACGTGTGGCATAAAGCCTCCGCGGGTACCGGAACGGATTATGATAAATTCGGGAAGTTCTATGATGCGATTATTTCCACATTAAAAAAACAAGGCATTCAGCCGGTGGTTTGTACGCCTTCTGTAATTGGTGAGCGGAATGATTGTACCAACCAGCAGGACGGAGACCTGAACCAATATGCTAAATGGATCCGCGAATATGCGGCAAAAAATGCTGTACCGCTGGTAGACCTGCGCAAAATATTCCTGGATTACCTGGCAAAAAACAATCCGGAAAATATGGAAAAAGGGATCCTTACCGTAGACCGGGTTCATTTAAATGAAAAAGGAAACCAGCTGGTGGCCGATGCCATGTGGAAGGTGATTAAAACCCTGAAGTAAACTTCAGGGAATGTAAAATAATCAATGTAAAATTTTAAATGTAAAAGTTTGAGTGCCTGTTGCTGCTCAATGTTCTGATTACGGAATGCGGTTTTGTTTTTGTATTCTAAATGGGCACACAGGCGCGGCGCGCAGGTAACCCTTATAAAGATGAGTGTTTCGTGTGCCGGCCTGTACCGCAACGAATTACCGGTGCCCTGCCCTCCAACGGTCATCCGGGCGGGCATCCAATGAAGCATGTAAAATGAAAAAGGAGTATTCGTTTAGGAAGAGGAACTTGTCGGTTTTGACGGGGCTCCACTTTTGCATTTTACATTGGATATTTTATATTTTACATTTCCTATCCCTGCACTTCCGCCAGGTAATAATTCTTTTTCCCTTTTTGCAGGAGGATGTAACGGCTATGCAGTAAATGTGCAATGGTAACCACCAGTTGCAGATTTGCTACTTTTTCGCGGTTCAGGCTGATGCCGCCGCCCTGGATCAATTTCCGGGCCTCTCCCTTGCTGGGAGCTACCCCCGCGTCTGCCAGCAACGTTACAATGTCGATACCCTGCTCCAGCGCAGCCGGGGAAACAACGGCTTTAACCACGCCTTCCAGAGCCTCAAGGTCCTCAATGCTCATTTCGGATGCGGGCTTGCTTTGGTTGGCAAATAGTTTCTCCGTGGTGGCGATGGCCTTTTCATATTCCTCTGTTCCATGTACAAAACAGGTGATTTCCCGGGCCAGGGTCTTTTGAAGAAGGCGTTCCGCAGGGTTTTGCCGGTGCCGGCCGGTCAGGTCGTTAATAAAGGGTTCCTCCAGGAAGGTAAAGATCTTTATCCAGGATGCCGCATCCTCATCGCTGGTATTGAGCCAGAACTGGTAAAACTGGTAGGGGCTGGTCTTTGCCGGGTCCAGCCATACATTTCCTTTTTCGGTTTTCCCAAATTTGGTACCATCGGCTTTCCGGATGAGGGGGCAGGTAAAGGCAAATGCTTCTTTTCCTGCCTTGCGGCGTATGAATTCCGTTCCGGTGGTGATATTGCCCCATTGGTCGCTTCCGCCCATCTGGAGCTTTATGTTTTGTGTGG
The DNA here is from genome assembly GCF_051201075.1 of Niabella hirudinis. Classification (NCBI taxonomy): domain Bacteria; kingdom Pseudomonadati; phylum Bacteroidota; class Chitinophagia; order Chitinophagales; family Chitinophagaceae; genus Niabella; species Niabella hirudinis. The sequence continues at coordinate 30,607 of NZ_JBPEHJ010000004.1, read as the reverse complement.
TATACAGGTGATAGAAATCAAAGCCCTGCATCAGTTGATACGCAAACTCCGTATAGCTGATGCCTACTTCGCCTTCAAAGCGTTTTTTAACGCTGTCTTTGGCCATCATATAGTTAACGGTAATATGTTTTCCTGCATCCCTCAGGAATTCCAGGAAGCTGATGCCTTTAAACCAATCGTAGTTATTGACCATAATAGCGGCGTTGGGGTTGGATGGCGAAAAATCCAGGTATTTTTCCAATTGTTGTTGGATCCCCGCTACGTTTGCCGCAAGAGTTTCTTCATTAAGCAGGTTCCGCTCTTCGCTTTTGCCACTGGGATCGCCAATCATGCCGGTAGCTCCGCCCACAAGGGCAACGGGGCGATGCCCTGCTTTTTGCAGATGTACCAGTAGCAGGATGGGTACCAGGCTCCCAATATGCAAACTGGTTGCAGTGGGGTCAAAACCAATATACCCCATGGTCATTTCCTTATCCAGTTGCGCCTCCGTGCCCGGTATGATGTCCTGGATCATACCTCTCCATCTCAATTCAGATATTATGCTCATAATCTATAGCCCTTTTATAAAGGCTGCAAAGGTACGCATCTGTACTTAAGAATGGATGTTTGACAGGCACATAAGATTTTCACCCGATTGGGCGAATAATTAGCATAACTGATCCAAAAGCTGATGTTTGTAAATGCATTATGCCTAATTTCGTTGCAGATAATTGTACTTATTAGAAAATAGAGAACCCTAAACTTAATCTGATAGAATGAAAGCATTGAAACCATGCTTTTTACTGCTGTGGTTACTGGTCGCCCTCGTTTCAGGAGCCCAGTTCCGGAAATATTCCAATGAGTTCCTGAATATCGGTGCCGGTGCCCGGGGATTGGGCATGGGAGGTGCACAGGTGGCTTCGGTGGCTGACGGTACCGCCGGTTACTGGAACCCGGCCGGCCTGGTAAATGTACAGGATAACCCACAGGTAAACCTGATGCATGCGGAATATTTTGCAGGTATTGGCAAATATGACTATCTCAGCGTGGCGTTACCCACAACCAGCTCCAAACGGACATTGGGTATTACCGCTCTCCGGTTTGCCGTGGATGATATCATGAATACGCTGTTCCTGGTAGAGCCTGATGGATCGCTGAACTATAATAATATCAAATCTTTTTCCTCTGCGGATTACGGGTTTCTTCTGTCCTATGCGCAAAACCTGAAACGCACAGAACACAAAAGCGTCAATTTTGGCGTCAATGCCAAAGTGATTCACCGGAGCGTAGGCAGCTTTGCCAAGGCCTGGGGATTTGGCCTGGATGCCGGGTTGCAGGTTGTAAAGGATCGCTGGAGGTTTGGGATCGTGGGACGGGATATTTCAACCACCTTCAACAGTTGGGCGTTTAATTTTACCGAAGAAGAAAAAGAAGCCTTATACCTGGCCAAAAATGATATTCCCGTAAAATCGACCGAAATGACTTCCCCGCGTTTAATACTGGGGGGCGCCCGTGTATTCCCATTGGGCAAAAGGTCGGGACTTTTGGCAGAAGCAAACCTGGATCTGACTTTTGACGGGAAACGGAATACCGTAGTGAGCGGCGACCCGGTAAGTGTGGATCCCAAACTCGGAATTGAGTATAATTATAAGGATATTTTTTTTATAAGGGGTGGGGTCAACAATTTTCAAAAAGGACTTGCCGATGGCGACACCTTGAATCAAAAAAAAGTATGGATTTTTCAACCCGGTGTAGGCGTAGGGTTCCGGATCCAGTCCTTTATGATCGATTATGCGTTCACCAACCTGGCCAACCAATCGAACCCCCTGTTTACACATGTGTTCTCTCTCAAAATGGATATCCGGAGAAAAAGAAACGAAAATTAACGAATGAAAAGACTGCTTATTATAGGATTCCTGATCTTTTCCATTGCTGCGGGTGCACAGCAGTTCGGTAATGAATGGATTGATTATAACAAAACCTATTACAAGTTTAAAATAGCCGCCAACGGGTTATACCGTATACCGGCCACAACGCTTGCGGCTGCCAGCCTGGGGGCTGTAGATGCCGCACAGTTTCAGTTATGGCGCAATGGGGTGGAGATACCCATTTACACTTCCTCCGGATCGGGCGCTCTGGGGGCCGGTGGCTATATTGAGTTTTTTGGTCAGATGAATGATGGCAAGGCTGATAATGCCCTGTACCGGTTGCCGGATCAGCAGCTTTCGGATGCCAAAAGTCTTTTTACAGACACAGCGGCTTATTTTTTGACCGTTAACCCGGCGGGTGGAAACAAAAGGCTGAATAACACAACTGCAAATATACCGGTGGGAGCGGTGCCGGAGCCGTATTTTATGTATCAGGCGGATACAAGCTTTAGCGAGCAGATCCATCTGGGAAGGCCCGAAGGTTCCGGCGTGGGTACGTTGTATGTGGCTTCTATCGAAGAAGGGGAAGGCTGGGCTTCTGCAGATATCAGCGAGGGACAGTCTAAAAGTTTTCAACGAAACCTGTACGCCTATACTGGTGCAGGAGCGCCGGATATTACCGTAAAGCTGAACGTAGTGGGTGATAATCTGATGTCGAGGAAAGCTCAGCTTACCATCAACGGGAATACGGTATTTGACCAGGCGCTTTTAAATTTCAGTTATGCAAAATTGTCGAAGGTAGTGCCGTTAAGCGCCCTTTCCGGTGGAGCCGAAAGCTTTGTGATTACCAATGCTGCATCGGGCTCCAGCCGCATGCGCGTGGCCTTACTTGGGGTTAGCTATGCCCGCAAATTTGATTTTGGCGGAGCGGCAAACTTTTCGTTCACCCTGCCCGCCCGCAGTACCGGGTACTACCTGGAAATCTCCGGCTTTAATGCCGCCGGCAGTACCCCGGTTTTATACGACAGGGCTAACGGGCGCCGCTATTTGGTTGATGCGGGCAACCCATCGCTGCTAAAGGTTTTTTTACCTGCGGCTTCCCAGGCGCAGGACCTGGTATTAATAAGCCAGGCGGCGGCAAATACCCGGCAGGTGCCTGCCCTGGAATCCCGTACGTTTATTAATTATGGCGCGGCGCAAAACCAGGGTAATTATTTAATGATTACCAACAGTGCATTGCTTGCGGGCAGCAACGGCTCCCGGCCTGTAGACGATTATCGGAGTTACCGCGCTTCTGCAGCCGGTGGCGGGTACAATGCGAAGATCTACCTGGTGGATCAGCTCACGGATCAGTTTGCCTATGGGATCCAGTATCATTCCCTGTTGGTACGCAACTTTTTGAGGTTTGCCCGAAGCAAATTTGCATCGCCGCCGCAGCAGGCCTTTCTTATTGGTAAAGGTGTTTCTTATGTTTCTTCAAGGGTGTATCCTTCCAATGAGCTGGCGCCACAGCTGGCACAGCTGAACCTGGTGCCTACTTTTGGTTACCCGGCATCCGATGTATTGCTGGCTGCCGAAGGCAGCAGCTCGCAGCCTCTTACACCCATTGGGCGAATTTCCGCGGTGAACGCTAATGAGATCACTATTTACCTTGATAAAGTAAAGCAATATGAGCAGCAACTGGCATCCACGCCACCGGGGATCAGCGAAAGTGCCTGGAAGAAAACCGTTATTCATATTGTTGGAGCCAATGATCAGGCTACGCAGGATCTCCTGGCAAGTATGCTGAATCAACATCGGAAAATTATTGAGGATACGCTTTATGGCGCAGCGGTAGAACCCTTTGTAAAAAACAATACCTCCGGTAATGTGCAGCAACTGCTGTCAGAAAGGCTGGCCCAGCACATCAACTCCGGGGTCAACCTGCTCACTTATTTTGGTCATTCTTCCGCAACAACGCTTGCGTTTAACCTCGAGGACCCGGGCAATTATTCCAATCCCGGCAAATACCCGATGTTTAATATGATGGGCTGTAACGTGGGAGATATTTTTGGTTATAGCGCTTCCCGGCTTTCCAGTGTAGAAACCGTTTCGGAAAAATATGTGCTGGCAAAGGACCGGGGTTGTATAGGCATGATGGCCGGTACCAGCCTGGGATATATTTCAACGCTGGATAACTATAACACCCGGCTCTATACTCTTTTGTCGCAAAACGATTATGGTAAAACGATCGGGGAACTCATGACCAATGCCATAAAGGAAGTGTACAAACGGGAGGGGGGCGAAACCGATTTTTTGCAAAGGGCACAATGCGAAGAATACACGCTGAACGGCGATCCGGCCATCCGGTTATATCAGTTTGATAAGCCGGATTACGCCGTTGAGGATGCGTCAGTAACAATTGCTCCTAATTTTATATCGGTGGCAGAAACAAATTTTACCGTAAAGGCCCGGATTAATAACCTGGGGAAAGCTATTAATAAGGCGCTGATCGTAGAACTTCGGCGCACATTGCCCAATGGGGCTTCATCTGTTTTTAAAAGAGACACCCTGTCTCCGGTTCGCTTTGCCGATTCGCTGGAGTACACTATACCCATCGATCCGGTAAAAGATAAGGGCCAAAATAAGATTACCGTCTCCTTAGACCCCGAAAATACCATTGCCGAATTGAATGAAGGCAATAATGTTATCGTAAAGGATGTGTACATCTATGAAGATGAAATCCGTCCCGTATATCCCTATAATGATGCTATTATTAACCAGCCCGCAGTAAAACTGGCAGCCTCCACGGCCAACCCCCTTGGGGCTTCGAGAGCTTATATGATGGAAATGGATACCACGGCGCGTTTCAATTCCCCGGCAAAGATTACAAAAACACAAACATCCTCCGGGGGGCTGCTGGAGTTTGATCCCGGCATTGGTTTAACAAATAACACGGTGTATTACTGGCGGGTGGCCAGCAAACCGGCAGGCAATGAAACACCCCACTGGAACGGAGCCTCGTTTACTTATATCAACCAGGGTAGTGCCGTGGGGTATAGTGTATCAAGCCCATACCAGTTTGAAGGGATTAGTGCCAATTCTTCCATTAAATATAATAACAACCGCTGGAATTTTGACACCGTAAGGCATGAGATTGTAATGAAAAATGGCGTATTCCCTACTGCGGCTACCAATGATGGAGACTTCTCAGTGGAGCTTGACGGGATAATGACCACCGAAAGCGCCTGCGTTGGAAGCTCGCTGATCTTTGTCCTGGTGAACCCTACAACATTTAATGCAGTCCTTAATCCCGATCAGAAATATAATAGTGCGGCACTTTGTAAAACGAACCGTATTGCCAATTTTGAGTACAGCTACATGACGGCTTCTTCAAGAAAAAACATCATGGATTTTATGGACTCAATCCCGGACAATATGATTGTTCTGGTGAAGAATGTTCCTAATAATGATGTTGACGGTTTTATCGCCGACTGGCAAAAGGATACCACGCTGTACGGATCGGGCAAATCATTATACCATAAGCTAAAGAATGTAGGGTTTGGAGCCATTGACTCCTTTTACCGGAAAAGAGCGTTCATGTATGTTTATCAAAAGAACAATGCCGGTTTTGTAACGTCAACATCGGTATCTGATGGCATTTATGACAAAGTTTTGCTGAAGACGACTGTTGATCTGCCTTCCTACACGGGCGTATACCAGTCTGATCTCATCGGTATTGCAAAGGAGTGGAAGGAAATTAAATGGACGGGCGATGTGGACAACGCCGGAGCAGATCAGGCCAGCATGGATGTTATTGGGGTAGACAAAAATAATAACGAAACGGTTTTAATCAGTAAATCTACTCAGAAGACATTGGACCTGTCATCTGTTGCCGCTAAACAGTATCCCTATTTGAAATTGCAGCTGACGGTGCAGGATACAGCACAGGCTACTCCCTTTCAATTAAAGAGCTGGAGCGTTAACTATTTGCCGGCGCCGGAAGGAGCCATTGCCCCCAATGTTTATTTTGTACTAAAAGATACCCTCGATGCAGGTGAGCCTCTAAATGCAGGGATTGTATTTAAAAATGTGAGCGCCTATAAATTCGACAGTCTGAAGGTGAAACTAACCATCCGTAACAAAAGTAATGCGGAAACGATCTTCCAGGTTCCGGATCAAAAGGCGTTGCTGGCCGGTGATACCATTAAATTGTCTGTTCCGGTAAGTTCAAAACAACTGGGCGGAACCAACACGTTATTCCTTGAGTTTAATCCTTCCAATGCGCAACCCGAGCAATATCATTTTAACAATTTCCTGTACAAAGATTTTTTTGTGCGAAGTGATACCACCGGGCCTTATATGGATGTTACTTTTGATGGTCTTCATATATTGAACAGGGATATTGTATCGGCCCGGCCCGATATCCTGGTAAAGCTCACCGATGATGCCAAATGGCTGTTGCTCGATAACCCGGACCTGCTGCAGGTTCAGCTGGTAGATAAAACCAGGAATATTACCTACAACTATAAAGCCGGTACGGATACGCTCCGGTTTACCCCGGCGGGCCAGGGAAGCGAAAATACGGCAACCATGAACTTTAAGCCGCATATGGAGGATGGTGATTACGACCTGGTTGTTTCAGCAAAGGATCAGAGTGGCAACACCTCCGGGCAGGTACAATACCGGGTGGGGTTCCAGGTAATCAATAAGCCCATGATCTCCAATATGCTCAATTATCCCAATCCCTTTACCACTGCCACGGCTTTTGTATTTACACTAACAGGATCTGAAGTGCCGCAGAATATCCGGATCCAGATCCTGACGATCAGGGGCCAGATCATCAGGGAGATTACCAAAGCCGAATTAGGGCCCCTGCGGATTGGCAGAAATATTACAGAGTTTCGCTGGGATGGAACCGATCAGTATGGACAAAAGGTGGCCAACGGGGTATACCTGTATCGTGTTATTACAAACCTGAACGGGAAGTCGCTGGAAAAATATAAGGCAAAAGACGATAATACGGATAAATACTTCAATAAGGGCTATGGTAAGATGTATTTTATGCGATGACGGTTGTTGAATAACATCAGGAAGCTTACAATGATTATAGTGATGTGGAGAATGATTGATGATCCCATAACAAGGGGCCTGGAATAACGGAATTCAAGGATCCCCTTTCCGCCGGGAACTACACAGTTCAAAAACGGATTGCCGGCTTTTATGAGCGGAAGCGGCTTTTGGTTATATGTTGCGGACCAACCGGGAAAGTTCGCTTGTAGCAGCGTGACGGTTTTATTTTCCGGTAAATCTGTTTCTATGATTACTTTATCTGGCAGTTGACGCACTATTTTTAGCCGGGCTGTGTAGTTTTGCGAATCTGGTTGAACAAATACAAGCGTCTTATTCTGCACAAATGTTTTGCCATTGCTGGTGCTTAGAAAGGCGGCTACCTGCTTTATTTCTATCGGCTTTGTATATCCCTGTTTCGTGCTTACTTCCTGGCGAAAAATGTTGATGTTTTTCCAGGGATTACCCTTGCCATCAATTGTATCCGTTCGCACATCGGAAGGAACTTGGGATTGAATTCCAAAACTGGTGGACGCCTTTTGAATTGCTTTGATATCGGAAAATGTATAGCTGCTGACGGTAAAAAAGGGTAGACAAAAAAACGTGTTTAATACAATATTAAAGAGTAGAACCGCAGCGAAAAGTGATTTTCTTTTTAAAGTTAACAACAGGCCAACGATTGTTGCAAGCTGAATAAGCGCGCTTAGACCGGTAAGTTGCTGGTGAGTGATGAAACTGATTGACAGGTTCGCGGACCCCCTCCAGGCATGAAATAAGGATGGTGCATAAGTTGCCGCAATGCCCGTGCAAATTAGTAATAAAAAGATTAATGATCGCTTAATATGCCGATGATACAGCGCCAATATGTCGTTAAGCCGGATATTGTTAAAGTTTATTGCAAGGAATATGGTGATACCGAAAATGAAAAAATAACGTAATAGCCCCGGATGCCGGAAATAACTTAAGCCTGGCAAATAATTTAATATTCCTCTTAGGGGGGTGAGGTCACCGAAGGAAAGAACCAGAAAACAAAGGGCAAACAAAAGCGTAATACCCGATTTCCAATTTTGCGATCTGGAAAAAAAAGCAATGGGCAGTAATAAAAGCGGGAGCACTCCCATGTAGGAGGCGATAACAGTGCCCTCAGTATTAGGATAACTGCTTTTTATGGCTGAAAGTGGAAGCAGAAGGTTTCCTAAAGCGGAAGGTGGAAGATAATTGGATTGGGAAAAAGATGAACCCGGCTGTAGCGGTGTACTTCGGTCCAGATAGGGGAGTACCTCCAGCGAATAATAGAGTGGGAAAAAAATGAGCAGAAGGGTGAAGACTGCCGCAAGCAAAACGTATATAAAAGTGGATGATGTTAATTTTTTACCGGAAAAGTATTGATAAGCAAATTTCAGACAGAAAAACGCAGCAATTATATAGCTGCCAACAATTGAGAGATAAACATGTAATGAAGTAAAGAAAAGATAATAGGCAAAAGCAAATAAACCGGCATATTTTAAAGACGGTTTTTGAAATAATTGCAGTGAAGCGTAGCATAAAAGCGGAAACAATGGCAAAATGGTTAGGTAAAAAGGCCATTGGGAGGAGCCTGCTGTAAACCCGGAAAGCATGTAGCCCGCCGCCAGAATTAACGCAAGACTGCTATCGTTCATGAAAATAGTTGAAAGCAACTTATACATCATCCACCCCCCGGTTATTATGTACAAAATAAATTGCAGTTGTAGCGATATAAGCGGGTCGGGGATAATAAGATTAAATAATACCACCGGCGTTGCATAAATGCCCCAGCTAAAAACCGTTTGTAATGGAAAGCCCGTTGCCCATGTGTTCATCCAGGTTGGGTAGTGTCCGGCCCTCAAACTCGTGTTGATAAAAAAGTTGATTGGGTAGTCGAAAACCAGTACGTCATTTTTTAATGCCAGCGTCATACTGCAAACTGGAAAGAAGGCCACCATTGCCAGGGCTGCAAGCGTTATATATGGAGCAAATCTTTTACCCATTGAAATTGCTGGTTGCCAGGCGGGAGATATACTTCCCGATCACATCAAATTCAAGGTTTACCTCATCGCCTTCCTGCAATTGTCCCATATTGGTATGGGCCAGGGTATAGGGGATGATGGCAACGGTAAAATGGGTGTCGGTTACGTCAAATATCGTCAGGCTGATACCGTTGAGACTGATGGATCCTTTTTCGATTACCAGGGGGGCAAATTTGCGGTCAAATTCAATGGTATATTCGGTACTGCCTTCCTTTGGTGTCAGCTTCCGGCAAACCGCCGTGGTATCTACGTGCCCCTGCACAATATGACCATCCAACCGGCCATTCATCATCATGCAGCGTTCGAGGTTTACAAGGGTGCCGGGCCGCCAGTGGCCCAGGTTGCTTACCTCCAGGGTTTCTGCTATGGCCGTTACCTGGTGCCGGTCTTCTTCAACGGCTTCCACTGTAAGGCAAACGCCGTTATGGCTAATGCTTTGATCTACCTTAAGTTCCTTCGAAACGGTGCTGCTGATCCAAAAGGTGATATTGGTACCATTTTCCCGCCGGGAAACAACCGTCCCCGTTGCTTCAATAATTCCTGTAAACATCTGCCAAATTTCCGGGAAGAAATTTGAAATTTAATATTTGATAGTTGATATTTTTTTCCCTACTTTTGCATCCCGATAGTTAAGATCGGAATTAAAAACGACCGAAAGGAGGTATAAAATTTTATGTTAATTATTGATTCTAAAGACTGCGAAAACATTGACAAGGCTTTAAAGAAGTACAAGAAGAAATTCGAAAAGTCAAAAACTTTGTTGCAATTGCGTGAGCGTCAGCATTTTACGAAGCCTTCGATAAAAAGTCGTGGCCAGCGTTTAAAAGCAATTTACAAGCAGCAGATCGCAAGCGGTAAAATAGAATTATAAAATAGTTGATATTTTATATAATATTGTAACCCTGGGTAGTTTTCCCGGGGTTTTTTTATGCCTGAAATATTGTCCAACCATATTGAATCCTTTATCCGCTATCTGCAATTTGAAAAGAGATATTCCCGGCATACCATAACAGCCTATGCATCGGATCTGCGGAAATTTTCGGCTTTTATCAGCAAGACCTATGGCCCATTGCAGCTGGCGGAGATCGACTATGGCTGTGTCCGGAGCTGGCTGGCGGACCTAATGGAAGAGGAGGAGAAGGTTACCCCCCGGAGTATCAACCGGAAGATTTCCACCCTGAAATCCTTTTTTAAATATCATATAAAGATGGGCGCTGCAGGTGAAAATCCCATGTTCCGGATAGTTGCTCCCAAAACCAGCAAGCGGCTGCCTTCCTTCGTAAACGAGCAGGACATGAAGGCGCTGAACGAAGCGCTCACGCATTCGGCCGAGGATTGGAAAAGCCTGAATGCAAAAATGCTGATCCAGATTTTTTATGGAACGGGTATGCGCTTAAGCGAGCTCATCCAGTTAAAAACCAGCCAGGTTGATGCTTCAAGGGCGCAGGTCAAAATCCTGGGGAAGGGAAACAAGGAGCGGGTACTGCCGCTGGACCCGGTGCTGCTGGGCGCTATACAGGAATATGATCAGCAAAAGAGGAAACAGTTTGCCAGCCTGCCGGATGAATTGCTGGTGACGGAGAAAGGGAAAAAGCTGTACCCCAAATATGCCTACCGGCTGGTACGGAAATATCTTTCGGCCATTGCCACACTGGATAAAAAAAGCCCGCATGTACTGCGGCATAGTTTTGCCACTCATTTGATGAATAACGGAGCAGAAATAAAGGCCGTAAAGGATCTGCTGGGGCATGCCAGCCTGGCTGCTACCCAGGTGTATACCCATAATTCCATCGAAAAGCTTCAGGAAGTATACCGGAAAGCACACCCCAAAGCGCGCTGAAAAATGACGTTAAATTCTATTAAAAATTAGCATTTAATTTTAGGAATCGATATCTTTTTTATTTAACTTTAGGTTAAAGAGTTTTAGGTCTTTGACATAGGGAAATATCGATTATTCACTTTTAAATTCAACGATCATGAATGTGAACATTCAAACCGTTAATTTCAACGCAGATAAAAAGTTGATTGAGTCTATCAACCACAAAATGGAAAAGTTAACTACCTTCCAGGATCGCATTATTGGTACGGATGTCTATTTGAAATTAGATAATATCGTGCACAATATTAAAGACAAGATTGTAGAGATCAGGGTACAGGTACCCCGGCACAGTTTTTTTGTAAAAACCACCAGTAAGTCTTTTGAAGAATCTTTCGAGAATGCATTTGATTCATTAGTAAACCAGGTAAAAAAACGTAAAGAAAAAATGATTGCTTAAATCATGCACGCATAAAAGGAACAATAATTTAATGATCCATATTTGTTGAGCCCCGCTCCGGTTTTCCGTGGCGGGGCTTTTATTTTTCCGGAGGTTAACAAATGATTAACCCTGCAGGATGCTGCTATTGGCCCAAAATCAACCTCTTATTAGCAAACAAGATCAGCTAAATTGCGTAAACTACACAGTGTTAGTTATTTAAACGTTTATTTTTTCTCTTGTTATGATAGTTTGGCACAATTTTATATTGTAAACAGTTAGATTTTTAATTCGGACTTTAAACGTATCTACTATGATGAAGAAAATTATACCTTTTGCTGCTATTGCAATCATGATATTGGCAATGGCATGCCGCAACACGAAGAAAGAAGACAGTACAGGCGCCATTCCGGTGCAGGATACCCTGGGTTTGGCAGAGTATCAGAAATGGAAAATGGAAAATGAAGTACGTAATCGCCTGGAGCAGGAACAGCAGCTGGAAAATGCCGGGGCTGTGGCGGCGCCTGCAGCAGCTGCGCGGTCATCTGCATCAAGCTCAAGAAGAAGTTCCGGAAGCAGCAGCAGCAGGGGAACTACTTATAGAAGCGGTGGCGGTGATGGCGGTTATTCTTCTGGTTCCTCAGGAACGGTGGCCCAGGCCCCGGCTCCCCAAAAAAGAAAGGGAATGAGCCATACCGCTAAAGGCGCCATTGTAGGGGCTGCCTCAGGTGCCATTATCGGTGCCGTGGCTAACCGTAAAAACCGCCTGGGCGGTGGGGTTGTTGGTGGCGTAATTGGCGCTGCAACCGGCGCCGGCGTAGGAGCCATTGTTGATAAAAAACAACGGCAGCGCGATGGCTACTAATAAAAGTATTTTATAAAACACAAAAGCGGCCCGGGCAAATCCGGGCCGCTTTTGTGCGGTATCTATTGTTGGCAGAGTATTTGTTTATATCTGTTATTATCAATTCTGGAAAAATAATTAAAGTATGAAAAAAACATTAGGTTTAGTTGTAGGCGTAGCCTTGCTGGCTGCATGTAACAGTTCCGAAACCGCTTCTTCTGAGAACGCTGCCGACTCAACAGCTACTGCCATGGTAACGGTAGACACCAATGCCGTTGCTCCTGTGGAAACGGTTTTGTATAGTGAGGGCGATGTTATATTAAAGGAAGGAAAAGTATTGGTGTATACCAACGGAAACTGGGTGACTGCCGATAAAGAAATAAAGCTGGACAACGGGGTTGTAATCACTCCCAATGGAACTGTAAAAAGCAAGGATGGGAAGGTTGTTGTATTGCAGGAAGGGGAGTATGTGAACAAATCCGGCAACTTCTTTGACCGTACGGGTGCCGCCATTGAGAATGCCTGGGATAAAACAAAAGAGGGGGTGTCTAAGGGCGCCGAAGCAACCAAAGATGCCGCCCAGAAGGCCGCTACAGCAACCAGGGAGGGAGTAGAAAAAGGCGTGGATGCCACAAAGGATGCTGCGCATAAAACCGGCGAAGCCATTAAGAAAGGAGCGCAGAAAGTGGGAGATAAGACCAAGGAGGTCGTAGAAGATATTAAAAAATAGCTCTGAAAATTTTTTCGATTATGTTTTGATGAGGGGGCCGGGTAACCGGCCCCTTTTCTTTTTGAAACGAAAGGCACTGCGGAATCCTGTCATTTGGATTTTGGTATTTAGTATTCGGATCACGGCTTGCTGCCACCTTTCACATTTCACTTGTCAGTGGGTAAGAAATGAAATCTTGATGGTTTGATCTTCGATCCTGGTAAGTTCGCCAACACTATGCCGGACTACGCAATGTTTTGATTAATGCGGCAAATTCCTCCTGCTCGTAACCCGCTTTTTTTGCTCTTTGCAGCCAGTTTGCGGCAAATTGGGGAAACTCACTGTTGATGCCGCTTAGCTTTGCAGTGGACAGGATTCTGTCTATTGCGCTAATGGAAATGGCGAGTGGGCTTTGCGATATTCTAAAATCACCGCTACTGATTACCGCACCCTCATGTTTCAGGAACTCGCCCATACCCGGTGCTATTTCAGCAATAATATTACCATATTCCTTTACGTCAAAGTTTTCAGATTCAGCGATGAGCGCGCCATGAAAGAAACCGATGGCCGCGCCATAGATATAGGAAAGCGTAGCGGTATCAAGGGCGGCAGCAGCGGCAATATTTTTGCCCAGGTATTTCAGGTTCCCGCCCAAAATTTTTAAGGTGTCTTCAATTGCTGTATATTTTTCCATATTGCCTGAGAATAATATGGTGGTATCGGGCTGTGCCATTTGTTCCGGCGCCACCTGTATAGCTCCATCCAGGTAATATGCCTGTTTATCCCTGAACCAGGCTTCACTTTGGCGTGCCTCCTGTGCCGTACCTGTTGTTAATTGTACAATGATTTTGTCGTTCAGCGCTGTTTCCGTTTCGAGCGTGGCAAAAAGAGCCGTTGCTATAGCATAGTTGTGTACGATGACAATGCTCAGGGGGCTGGCTTCAATGGCCTCCTGTAGCGTTTCAGCGAAATTGGCGCCTTCTTGTGCCAGTTGTTGTGCTTTTGCTGCCGTCCGGTTGAACACGGTGACTTCAAACCCCTTTTGCAGATAGAGCTGCGCAATTTTTATGCCCATTGGGCCAAGACCGATAATGCTGATTTGATTTTTACTTGTTGTCATTTTGTTGTTGTATTTTATTTATTTATTCAAAGGTTGATTGCGCTAACCTGATGCGCGTGGTGCTGATGTACCAGGGATGCTGCCTTATTTACATTTAGCGTAAAACGCGCCGTGTGCAAAACTTTGCCGGCTGTGATTTGCTTTCAGGTTTTCAGCTGCAAGCCTTACGGTTTCAGCTATCCTGCGTTGCCGGGTTTCAGGTTTCTTTGCATTTTGTATCCACTCCAGGATGACTCTTTTTGATGATGGTGAAAATTTTTCAAAATGCCCAAACGCTGTGCCGTTCCGGTTAAATAGTTCCTGCAAATCTGCGGGTATAACCAGGTTCTGAACATCTGTCAATGCATCCCAGGTTCCTGTTTTCTTTGCCAGGTCTATCAGCCGTTGCCCGCTTTCGGTCATCAGGCCAAGGTTTGTCATCCTGTTTACCCGTTCTTTGTTGATGTTGCTCCAGTTGCTTTGGGGTTTTCGTTGCGAAAAAGTCAGGTAGAAACTTTCCTTGTCCCTTTTTTTTGCTTTGCTATCAATCCAACCAAAACATAAGGCTTCCTCCATGGCTTCAGCTATTTCAACGGATGGCGTTGAACTTCCTTTATGGTACAGCACCAGCCATACCGAATTTTCTTTGTCGTGGTTGGCCGATAGCCAATTTCTCCATTCCGTCCTGCTCTTTGCTAAAACGACATTCTTTCCGTCTTTGATTTCCATTAGTGTAAATGAGTTTTTTTTCCGGCAAGAACGTCCAGGTAATGAATATTTGTCATAATGCCGAGAATGTTCCCAAAAGGATCAACAACGGATGCGGTTACGAAGGCTCCCTTGCCCCCGCTTCTGTCAGTGACAGGCTGATAGAGCGTTGCTCCCAGTGACAGGAGTTGGTCGAGTGTCTCCTGCAGATTATCGACATGCCAGTAAACGATGGCTCCTCCGGGGTTGCCGGTAGCTCCATCCGGAGCATATTTGCTGTCGATAATGCCCAGCTCATGCTGATAGTCTCCAATTCGAAATTCAACATAACCGGGCGCCTTAAAATAGGGCGCTATCTTTAGAAATCCGGCGTACCATTGGGTTGCGGCTTCCAGATCAGACGCATAAAAACTCAGGGTTGTTAAACCACGCAATGTTGTTTCCATATTATATGTATTTTAATGAACCGCTTTAAAAACAGTGTACGTCAAAAGTACCGACCCGTATCCGGGCGCCACTCTACATATGTTGAGCAGGATGAAAATATTTAAATGACTCCTAGCTCTTTGCGTATGCGGCTTAGTTGTGTGGGGGTAATACTCAGGTGAGAGGCGATATACTGCAGCGGGATCCTTTTTTCGATGCCCGGATGTGCCTGAAGGAGTTTTAAATAGCGTTCGGTTGCAGTTTCTGTAAGCAGGGAGATCTCTCTTTGCTCATTGTCTACAATCCATTTTTGCTCCAGGTAAGCAATATAGAGATTTTTAAGTTCGTCATTTCCATTGACAGCTGCCTTGGTTTTCAGATACGGTAAACAGAGGGTTACGGTATCTTCAATGGCTTGTAACATAAACTCGGTAGGCACTTTCAAAATAAGTGAAAACCGGGTACTGGCGAAATCATTTTCCAGGTAAATGTATTTGTTCCATGTATTTCCAGCGTTGTCGATAAAATAGGACCGCAACGCGCCTTTGCATATAAAGTGAATATCATTGCCCTGCCGGCCACTGTGGAGTAATACGTCATCTTTTTTAAATTTCCTGAATTGAATAAACTGTTCCAGCAAGATAAAGGCACTTTCGGATATGGAATAGTAACCTGAAATGGCCTTTTTAAACCCGGATATATATTCAGGGCTGGGGTCTGCTTGCATAGTAACTGTTTTTGCCGGGTATCAACACATCGGAAACTATTATTGGATTCCGGCTTCAAACTTAACGATTATGTCAGATATTTTTATGACTTATGCGATTCGCCAGGGTCGGCAGCGGGGTGAGAAGTGAGGTGTTGCTGGTGTTTGGTATTTGGACCCCGTACTGTAGCTTACTTTTCACGTTTCACTTGTTTGCGGGTGAGAAGCAAGATGTTGCCGGTATTTGGGTCCCGTACTGTAGCTTATTTTTCACATTTCACTTATTTGTGGGTGAGAAGTAAGATGTTGTCGGTATTTGGATTCCGTATTGTAGGTTACTTTTTACGTTTCACTTGTTTGCAGGTGAGAAGCAAGATGTTGCCGGTATTTGGGTCCCGTACTGTAGCTTATTTTTCACATTTCACTTATTTGTGGGTGAGAAGTAAGATGTTGTCGGTATTTGGATTCCGTATTGTAGGTTACTTTTTACGTTTCACTTGTTTGCAGGTGAGAAATAGAATGTTGATGGCTTAGTTCTCCGATGTTACAAAGCTGGCGATAGTTCCCCCGGGTCCGGCCAGGTAAGCCGTCTTTGTGGGTCGGTTAATATAAATCGAATTGAACGGCCGTTCGGAAATTGCTTCCCAGTTTAGCCCCCCATCATTGGTCATGTCCACTCCGTTCAGGCCACAGGTAATCCAGGCGTTTTTACTAAATGGGGCGATGGCACTTCGATAGCCGCGGGGCCCGTTTTGGGGTTGCAGGAAGCTTTTGCCGCCATCCTTACTGATCAGCAATATGCTGTCTCTGCGGTCCGGGGCCTGGAAGTCGCCACCGGCAATCATCAGCAGCTGACCAAAAGCGGCAATGCTGTTGGCCCCGGTGCTTTGTGTCCCCTGCATCAGGGGAAGGCGGGTGATGATGCTACTGCCATTAAAGATTCTCGAATGGACGCCGCCGCTTACCATTAACGGCTTTTGTCGGGCTATAACCAAATTACTGCCGCTGGAGGCAAAAAAGGCTTCACCCGGCAAGGCCGCGGGTCCGGGTACCGGCGTCCAGGAATTACCTCCATCTGTTGTTTGCGCAATAAATAGTTTGTTTTGGACCGGATCGCCGATTACATATCCTGTTTGTTTATTTGCAAAGGCCATCGCATCCAGAAACATAGCGGTATCCCGGTTCTCAAACACCGTTTTCCAGGTATGGCCATCATCGGATGTTTTAAGAATATAAGCCGGGCTGGCAATAACCATGATCAGTGCTGTATGTTCATCCAGCACTTCGATGTCCCTGAAATCCTTTGTTTCAAATCCGGCTACCTGTTTCCACTCCCAGGATCTGCCTGCATCAGTGGAACGGCCAACATAGCCGTTGCTGCCACTTGCCCATATCGTATTTTTAAAAACGCCGATTCCCCGGAGGTTGGTAGCGGTTCCGCTGGTTAGTATTTCCAGGTTTTGCGAAGCCGCTCCCGCGCTGCAAATGCACAGGAGAACAAGAAGCAGGTATCTGAGCATATAAACGATTTGGGAGCTAAGATACCGTGTTTTTGCGGTCCGTCATTTATGATGCATCTTCATCATTTTTCCTTTCCATTTCCGCATGGCCTCACCATTGATCTGCATACCCAGGCTCATGGTCAGGTTCCGGTTGGTAAATGAAGGCGTTTCACCGGGTATATTGGGCTTTTGTTCAACGAACCCGTGATAATAGTTGATCTCGTGGTTGAGATAAAACCCTTCAAAAACGCGGATATTTAATCCCAGGGAAGCATTGCCGCCTGCATCGATCTTTGTATTCATCGCCTTGGTGGTATAGCGCCCGGCAAAAGCGTCCTCGTCTGTTTTAAAAAAAGATTTGCCGCCTACAAGAAACTGTACAGAAGGCCCGATGGTAAGTCTTGGCCGTACCCGCTGGTTGGCATCTCCAAAATTAAAGCTGGCAAAAACGGGAACCTTAATGTAGTTGGCCCGCCCGATGAGCCGGTTGTCGTTGTCTTCATCTTTAAAACTGGCGCCCTGGCTGCTAAAAAAAGTACCAAAGCCAATGCCGGCAACATCTGTAAAATTGTAAGTGGCTGTACGGCCCAGTTCAAATGTAGGGTGAAACTGGCGTTTGGCATCGGCCGGCTTATTGCCAACCGTCCAGCTATGACCAAAAGCCGCCCGGTCGCCAATATTCCATCCGGTTTGCGCGGCCAGGGGCCAGGCGCCCGCTATTAACAAACCTGTAACAATGAATAAATGTTTCATATATAAAGTGTTATTTATGAATAAGCCGGCAAAACCGTGCCAAAAAGATTGATTTTGTTGGTTTTATGGTCGAATTGTCGTTGAAACAATAAATATTTATTTTAAGATCCTGTTTAAATTTTAAACAAGCTCCGAAAGAACGCAAAGTTGTGCCATTTTTTTTGTGACAAATAAAAATTGCCACAACAATTGTAGCATTGTGTCTGGTGTGCAATAAGTTCCACGTTTACCCCGTATTGTTCAAATTTATAGTTGTATGCACTCATATATCTTTGCATACTGCCAATAGTTTGCTAATTTTGCAATCTTATTTTATTGAATTTTAATGAATATGATCGATATAACATTTCCTGACGGAGCCCGGCGTTCCTATGAAGCCGGGGTTACGGCGCTGGATGTGGCCAAATCTATTTCAGAGGGATTGGCCAGAAAAGTAATTGCTGCAAATGTAAACGGGGTTGTTTGGGATGCCACCCGTCCCATTGATACCGATAGCAACCTGATCTTATTAACCTGGAACGATGCTGATGGTAAAAAAGCATTCTGGCACTCAACGGCCCATTTGATGGCCGAGGCGGTAGAAGCTTCTTTTCCCGGTGTGCAATTTTGGGTGGGGCCTCCGCTGGACTCGGGCGGATTTTATTATGATATGGACCTGGGCGATCGTAAACTGTCGGAAGAAGACCTGGGCGCCCTTGAAAAGAAAATGAACGAACTGGCAAAGCTGAACAACCCCTATATCCGTAAGGAAGTGGCTAAAAGCGAAGCTATACAATACTTTACAGAGAAAGGCGATGGGTACAAACTGGATCTGCTGAGCAACCTCGAAGACGGCAATATTACCTTTTATACCCAGGGCAATTTTACCGATCTGTGCCGTGGGCCGCATATACCGGCAACCGGTATCATTAAAGCGCTTAAACTAACCAGCGTAGCCGGCGCCTACTGGAAGGGCGATGAAAAAAATAAAATGCTGACCCGTGTTTACGGCATCAGTTTCCCCAACCAGAAAGAACTGGATGAATACCTGCAGATGCTGGAGGAAGCCAGGAAGCGGGATCACCGGAAGCTGGGCAGGGAGTTGGGTATCTTTACCATGGATGATGATGTAGGCCAGGGGCTGCCGCTGTGGTTGCCCAATGGAACCATCGTGATTGAAGAGCTGGAAAAGCTGGCCAAGGAAACGGAAGATGCCGGCGACTATAAGCGGGTGGTAACACCGCATATTGCAAAGGAGAGTATGTACCTTACCAGCGGCCACCTGCCGTATTATCAGGACAGCATGTATCCGCCGATGGAGGTAGACGGGCAGAAATATTACCTCAAAGCCATGAACTGTCCGCACCACCACAAAATATTTGCTGCGGAGCCTAAGAGTTATAAGGATCTTCCACTGCGCCTGGCGGAATATGGTACCTGCTACCGGTATGAGCAGAGCGGGGAATTGTTTGGGTTGATGCGGGTGCGTTGTCTGCACATGAACGATGCGCACATTTATTGCAGCAAAGAGCAGTTTGCCGATGAATTTCGTGCGGTAAATGATATGTACCTGAAGTATTTTAAGATCTTCGGGATCGACCGGTATGTGATGCGGTTGTCTTTACACGACCCCGAAAAACTGGGACAGAAATACATTAACGAACCGGAACTGTGGCTGGAGACCGAGGCGCTGGTGCGGAAAGTGCTGGTGGAGTCCAATATCCCCTTTGTGGAGGTAAAGGGAGAGGGCGCGTTTTATGGCCCTAAGATCGATGTACAGATCTGGAGCGCTATTGGCCGCGAGTTTACGCTGGCCACTAATCAGGTGGATTTTGCACAGGGCCGCCGTTTCAACCTGCAGTATACTACTGCGGATAACGGTCATGATGTGCCCTTGATCATTCACCGGGCGCCGCTGGGTACCCATGAACGGTTCATTGGATTCCTGCTGGAACACTACGCGGGAAAATTCCCGGTATGGCTGGCGCCGGTACAGGTAAAGGTCCTGCCCATCAGTGATAAGTTTGAGGCGTATACCAGGGATGTTTACCGGGCCTTGCGCAGGGCCGGTATCCGGGCGGAGATAGATGAGCGTAATGAGAAGATCGGTAAAAAGATCCGGGATACCGAACTGATGAAGATCCCTTATATGCTGGTGATTGGTGAAAAGGAAATGAACGATGGCAAGGTGGCCATCCGCAGACAGGGTAAGGGCGACGCCGGTACAAAAACCATTGAGGAATTTATTGAGGGCGTTAAAGACGAAATTGCTGACAGGGCGGATGCGGCGGTATAGGGTTCGATGTTTCAGGTTTAAAGTTTCAGGTTTCACGTTTCAGTTGAAGCCGGTTTTATGCTTGATGTTCCATTTCCACATTTCCACATTTTTAAGATTCAGGTCTCGGTTTTTTACATTTATTATTTTACATTTTATATTTTACATTTCCAATGAGTTTTACCGTAGCTATTGTAGGCAGACCCAATGTGGGAAAGAGCACACTCTTTAACCGTTTGCTGGAACAGAAGAAAGCGATCGTTGATGATGTCAGCGGTGTAACCCGCGACCGTCAATACGGGATCAGTGAGTGGAACGGTAAAACCTTTAATGTAATTGATACCGGTGGGTTTGTACATGGGAGCGAAGATGTTTTTGAAAAAGAGATTGCCAAACAGGTATTGGTGGCTGTGGAAGAAGCCAATGTAATCCTGTTTATGACCGATGCGGCTACGGGCATTACCGATCTGGATGATGCCATGGCAAAAGTATTGCGCCGAAGTACCAAGCCCGTTTTCCTGGTGGTAAATAAGGTGGATAATAATGAGCGTCTGCTGGAGGCTAATGAATTTTACAGTATGGGACTGGAACAGCTGTTTTTTATTGCAGCGGCCAGCGGAAGCGGAACCGGGGAGTTACTGGATGCTGTTACGGACCTGATGACAGACGAAGTGGGGGTGGATGAGCATATTGCCCAGCTTCCTAAATTTGCGATCATTGGCCAGCCCAATGTGGGCAAATCATCACTTCTTAATGCATTAATTGGAGAAGAGCGTACCATCGTAAGTAATGTTGCCGGTACTACCCGCGATACCATTCACACGCATTATAATCTGTTTCAGAAGGAGTTTGTTTTGATTGATACGGCGGGTATCCGCCGCAAAGCCAAGGTACATGAGGACCTGGAGTTTTATTCCGTTATTCGCGCCATCAAGGCCATGGATGAAGCGGACGTTTGCATCCTGCTGCTTGATGCTGAAAAAGGAATTACGGCCCAGGATCTGAACATCTTTAGTCTTGCCGCAAAAAAAGGCAAAGGCATCGTGTTGCTTGTTAACAAGTGGGACCTGGTACAGGATAAGAAGACGAATACGGCCAAAGAATACGAAGACCTGCTAAAAAAACGGCTAGCTCCGTTTAGCGATGTACCCATCCTGTTTGTATCGGCCACCGAAAAAACAAGGATCTATAAAGCTATTGAAACGGCGCTGGAAGTATACCAGAACCGGCAGCGCCGGATCCCTACCAGCAAACTAAATGAAGTAATGCTGAAGGCGGTGGAAGCCCATCATGCACCGGTAGTAAGAGGTCATGCGATCAAGATAAAATTTGTAACACAGTTGCCCACTGTAGTACCCTCCTTTGCCTTTTTCTGCAATTTCCCGGATGATGTAAAAACACCTTACCGGAACTACCTGGAAAATCAGTTGCGTAAAAATTTCGATTTTAGCGGAGTCTCCGTACGTCTGTTCTTTAGAAAAAAATAACCGTTGCAAAGGGTTACTTTCCGGTTGAGGCGGAATAATAAAAAAATAAGATCGTTATGAAAAATGGATTGAAATTGACCGCTTTAGGAATGGTGTTATTGCTGGCGTCCTGTGATCTGAGCTCCGGAAACAATACGGAGGCGAACCAGGACTCATTGTCATCTGATTCTATTTCAAAACTTACGGACAGTACCACAAAGGCCGTTTCCGAAACCTTGTCGGAGGCCGGCAAGAATGCAGACAGCTCGCTGCGAAGCCTGGGTGATTCATTGAAGGCAGACCTGAAAGATGCCGCCGGCAAAGTAAAGGACCGTTCGGTAGAGTTGGGAAGTAAAGCCAAAGAAAAAGCCCGGGAAGGCATCAATGCGGTAAAAGAAGGCGCCGAAAAGATTAGCAATGCCGCAAAAGCGGGTGTTGAGGCCGGCAAAGAAGCGTTGAAAAAATAGGCGGCACGCGGGTTTTTTGTTTTGGAAGTGCAAAAGAGATTTCAGAGGGGGTCAAAAACACATCGGATGCGGTTCACAAAACGGTGGATGACGCCCGCAAGACACTCAAGGGAGCGTAAATGCGTTTAAACCCCGCTGAATTTCAGATCTCACCTGACGCGGAAATAGTTGTGCCTGATGGCATATAACACCAGACCCACCCGCGACTTTTGTTCCAGTTTTTCAAAAAGGCTGTCCCGGTAACCATCAATGGTGCGTGCGCTTACAAACATACGGTCGGCAATTTCCTTATAAGTAAGGTCGCTGCAGCAAAGGCCCAGGAACTCTTTCTCCCTTGCAGATAGTTTTATTGGGTTGCCGGGTTCATCTTTTGACCGGTTCATGGTAAAAAGCAGTTTTCCGGTGACCAGTTTTGATAAATGGTAGCCATCGGCACTAATATCCCGGATGGCCCGGAACAGCTCCGGCGGGTCGGCATCCTTCAAAATATATCCTTTGGCGCCGCAGCGCAGCATTTTGATCACCATTTCCTCATCGTCATTCATGCTGAGCACAAGCACTTTTGCCAGGGGAAGATGCTGCTCAATCCACAGCGCCGTTTCATAACCGTCCATTTCGGGCATGTGCACATCAAGCAGCACTACTTCGGGTTGCAGGTTTTTATGCGCGATAGCTTCAATAAACTGCCGGCCATTGTCGGCTTCCAAAACAACGGAAAAATCGTCTTCTTCACCAAGGATATTGGAGAGGCCCTTTCGCAACATAGCATGGTCGTCCACAATGGCAATCGATACCGGCTGGAGCATAGTTAGTTATTTAGCTGCTTCTAATGTTATTTCCACTGTTGTACCCTGGTTAATGGCGCTGGTAATGTTTAGCTCCGCCCCAATGGTATGGGCCCGGGTTTTCATGTTCAACATTCCGATACCACTGGCCCCGGTGCCCTCTAAATTAAATCCTTTTCCGTTATCCTGTATAAAAACTTTAAGTCCGCACAATTCATAATCGATCCGGATATTTACGATAGTGGCGGCTGCATGTTTGATGATATTGTTCAGCGCTTCCTGCACCATGCGAAAGAGGATGATCTCTTTTTTCGGATCGGGCCGGAAGAGGGGTGGCTGGCTTTTGAAGAAAACTTCGAAGATGCCTGTTTTATTAATGCGTTCCGCTTCGTTCCGGATGGCTTCGGTAATGCCGATACTGCTTACTTTTTCTCCCAGCAGGGTTTTGGAAATGCTGCGTATCTGGTCGATGCTGGCGCTGAGGAGCTCTTTGGTCGTTTCAATCTTTTCCTGGTCTTTCGTGTTGCCAGGGTCCTTCAGGGTATTAAGGTTGAGTTTGGCTAATGAGAGCTGCTGGCCAATATTATCGTGCAGCTCACGGCTGATGCTATCAAAAGCCTGTTCCTGGATCTCGATTTTTGAGTGGAGCAAATCTTTTTCAAAGGCCGATTGCATATCCTCTTTTTCTTTGGCATGTTGAAAGCGGCGGCGCTGGTATTGCATTATAAAATATACAATGCAGCCAACAAGGGCCCAGAAAATAATGATGCCCGCAATGATGACGATGATCACTTCGTTGTATTTGTCGTTTTCACCTGGCATATAAAAGCGTAAGCAAACAGGGTGTACATGATGATGTTGGTAACCTGGAGCACGGGTTTAAGACTTTGCGCCAGCCATTCAAAATTACTGCTCAAAAAATTATACATTCCCATATAGGGCACCCCGGTGGTGTAAAATATCATGATCCCGGTTGTAATCCAGAACTCGCTGCTTTTGGCGATGGAATAATTAGGCGGCAGCCATTTGAAAAGCTGGTAATAGTAGGAGAGGCCAAAAAAAATCATGCAGCTGCCCCCCAATAAAAAGGTATAACTGTTCCATTGCAAAATATTAAAGAATCCAAATACAAAAAGGTACCAAAGCAGGGGAAACAACAGCAAAAACACGTTGATGCTTTTTTTTATGATTTCGCTATTAATAACTCCCTTAAAAAACAATGTATAGAAAAGGAATTCAATCAGCATAAAAAAATTGTACTGGGGCAGCACATTGGTATTGATGGAGAACCGGTTCCTGAAAAATATAACGCTGGTCTCCAGCACGGTGGTGTAAAGCACTAATATAAAAATGCGCTTTACCGGAGGGGATTCCATTCTTTTAAACACAACGATGCCTGCAGCGAGGGCGAGGAACAGACTCGCCAGGTATAGATATTCCAGTATTTCGGTCATGCTCCTGTTAGTTGATAGCGTCCAGCGATTCCATATTGCCTTTCTTTGGCGGCGGTGTGGGGCTGCCTGTGTCAAAAGAAACGATGGCGTCATCGGTAAGTGCTTTGTTGCCCACAGAAATCTTTATCATTTGTGCCAGGAATTCTTGTTTCTTTTTGGGGTTGTTTTCCTTCTGGAGATTTGTAAGCAACGTATTAAGCGGGTCTAGTGCTTTGCCTCGCAGGCCTTCGATGGCTGCTTTAATTGCTTCAATAAATTGGGTGGCATTTTTAGGGGTTGTATAATCGGAACCATCGGAGTTAGCAAAAATAAAATCAATCCCCAGCCGGGACCGGACAGTATCGGGTTCCTGATCAAGGTGGGTGAATAATCGCATTTTAAGGGAAGATGCAGGTATACAGTCGATGTAATCGATCATTTGCTTCACTTTATCCCGGTTAAAAAAAACATGTTTTGTTTCTTTGCCATATTTATTGCGCAAAGCCGGATCCAAAGTGCCATTGAGCGTCAAACGTTTTTTGGTTCTGTGCGGTTTTTGAAAGTTCCTGACATAACGAGCGGCCCGTTTTCTCTTGATGGTTTCAAAGGGCTCTTCAGCATTGGGGTCAAATATATAAAAGGTGTTTTTTGAGTAGTCGGCTGCCGGATGTGGTCCTTTCTTGTCCTTCTTGTCTTTGGTAGGTGTAAAAATGAAAACCAGTTTCCACCTGTTTTGCTGGTCGGGCAGGGGCTGATAGAAATTTTCCTTCCAGCGGGTACCTAAATAAATGCGCATCCCGGAGGCGTCTTTCATTTTTATAATGTGATTGCTAAGGAAATTTTGAAAATCGGTTTTTTCTTTAATGAAAAGTAAATCCGCTTCGGGGCCTTTTTTTGACCTGTTGGCAATATTGTCGAGGATCTTTTTTTTGACTCCCTCATAGGTGTTCCTGCGGTTACGGGCCTGATCAGCGCCAATGGCAATGGAAAATTGCCGGCATATACATTCCAGGCATTTTTCCGCATCATTAGTTTTTATTAGCTGCCGGGTTTGGCCATGAATGGGCACCAGGGCCGCCGCTGTTATATACAAGAGCAATACCAGGCGGAGATGACAGTTTGTTTTTCTCATAATCGTATCATTTTATAACGAAATTATTCCGCAAAATAAACAGCGCCGTATGCCGGCACACCCGTTTTTTCACGGTATTTTACCCCAGTTTCTTAAACCAAAATTAAAGGTGGTTGAACGATTGTTTTATGCAAAATGAAGCAGCAGTTTTGCCATGGAAACAAGCGTATGATTCCTTCTTTAAAATTAAGTAAAATGAAATTCAGAATCAAAATATTTGGGTGCATAACATTTTTCCGATTCGTGGGGACACGAATCAGGGCGACCAGCCGTGGTCCCGTCAATGCGCATGCGCGTCAGGTTAATTTTTGCCCTGGGAGCTGCAGCGCAGCGCTGATGCTGTTAGTAAACGATAATACGGGTAATAAAGGTGCAGCGCACCGGTAATCATTGCGGTTTGTACAAGCGGTGTACAGGAAATTACCGCCGCGCTGCGGCTACGGGAGGTTTTGGAGGTTCATCGTTATAAGGGTCAACGGCGCGCTGCGCCTGTTTGGTATTAAAAGATGCGATCTTTTTGGCGTGAAAGGCTTGCCCGTACTACATTTCATGGCAACATGATCTGTTCTTAACTTGATGCGCATGCATCAATGCGGGATCTCCACGCGCCACTTCAGGTTAAATATTTGGTGTATGGCATGTCGCTACACGTCTTTTTATAAAAAATAGTCCCCTGTGGAAACAGGGGACGCAACCAAAACTAACTGCTTATGAGAAAATTGACTAACTTGTATCTGTTTGATAAAATATCCATTTAAACAAATCCGGGAATATGCAGGGTTCTTAATACTGCAAAAAGATACGTTTAAAGGGATTTGGTTTAGTGCAAGGATGATGCCAAAATTGCCAATATGGCGAAAAATAGTTGTTGCCAGCCGCATTTCTTTGTGCAATAAAAGTGTTCGGACTAAATACGATGTTATGGTTTCAGCAATTCAAAAGGAGAAAGCGGAACGTTTTCTGAAGTGGCATTATGACGATGAGATCCTGGTTCTGCTAAATTCGTGGGATACGGGTAGTTCCCGGTTAATTGAGGCCTGCGGTTATAAAGCGATTGCAACCACAAGCATGGGCATCGCGGCCGCCCTGGGTTATCCCGATTGTCAGGCAATATCATTGCCGGAGATGATTCATGTAATAGCCGGAATTACAGCAGCCGTGCAGGCACCGGTAACAGCAGATATAGAAGCGGGGTATGGGACTCATTTGGAGGAGATACTGGAGTCGGTTAAAAAGATTATTGCAACGGGGATCGTTGGAATTAATATTGAGGACAGCATCGATCTGAACCCGGTGCTGATCGATGAAATGGAGTTTTGTGAAAGAATTGCTGCAATCCGTTCATTGTCCGATTCATTGGGCTTTCATCTGGTTATTAATGCAAGGACGGATGCGTTTTATACCTCGACCGGATCACCGGAAGAAAAGCTATCGGAATCAATAAGGCGTGGCAACCGGTACCGTGAGGCGGGCGCCGACTGCATATTTGTTCAGCCCGTATGGGAAAAAGAAACCATTGCAACATTGGTGAAGGAAATTCATGCGCCTGTTAATATTCTTGCAAATCCCACTATAGGGGGCGGAATGCCGCCATCGGTGCAGGAATTGCAGGACCTGGGCGTTGCCCGCTTAAGCCTGGGCTCCGGCCTGATGAAGGCCACCCTGGCCTTAATTAAAAGGGTGGCTGATGAGCTGCTGGTCCAGGGGAGCTATAATGTGTTATCAGCTGCTATGACGCCGGTTACGGAAACGGCATTGGCCTATAAAAGGGCAACAGGATCGTAGCTGCTATCAGAAAATGCGTCCCGGTCTTTTTTTTCTACCGCTTTTTCGTGGTTATATCTTAACCGCAAAGGCCGCCAGGGCTCCGCAGGGGACGCAAAAACCTTCCATCGATCATTGCGGATTCGTTGTGTCCTTTGCCCGCCCGGATGACCAGCCGGACGGGCGTTAAAAAGAAGATTATAAAAAATGTTATCCCCCTCATTGTTTCGTATATTCTAAAGGCAAACTGTATATTTGTGGAATACAAAACAGGAAATGGTGTCTTCCTGACCCAACCGCTCACGCCTTTGGCGGGATCTGATGGCGCCTACAAATAGTAATATTCTATTACACCATTAAATCTATTTGTAGGATGTACCGGTTTAAAACAGAACAGGGAAAAATCTTTTATCAGCTGGCGCACTGGACCATTCGCCTGGTTCCGCTTTCTTTTGCTATAGGCTCACTTGTGGCATTGTTTTTATGGCTGCTGGACTGGGCTACCCACACGCGGTGGCAGCATTTGTGGCTGCTTTTTTTATTGCCACTGGCCGGTGTTTTTATATGGGCCCTTTATCATTATTTTGGCAAGGATTCAGAAGCCGGTAATAACCTGGTGATGGATGAGGTACATGAACCCGGTGGCGGGGTGCCGGTTCGTATGACTCCTCTGGTACTTGCGGGAACGATTATTACACACCTGTTTGGTGGTTCTGCCGGCAGGGAGGGTACCGCCGTGCAGATGGGGGGCAGCATCGCTGATCTTTTTGCCAGATGGTACCGGATCACTAAAGAGGACCGCAGTATCCTGCTGATGTGCGGGATGGCGGCGGGTTTTGGCGCTGTATTTGGCACCCCCGTGGCAGGAGCGCTTTTTGCGATGGAAGTGCTGTTTATCGGTCGCATGAAATATCATGCGCTGATTCCCTGCCTGATTTCAAGCCTGCTGGCGCATGTTGTTTGTATCAGTTACGGTATCCATCATACGAAGTATGCTATTGATACACGAATTTCAGAGGCGGTTACCACCTGGATTCCCGGTTTTACATTTGATCTGTTTCTTTTATTAAAGGTGATTGCTGCAGGCATTGCGTTTGGTCTGGCAGGTATGGCTTTTGCCCGTTGTACCCATTTATTCAAACAGGGTTGGACAAGGCTGATACGGGTTAAATGGCTGATACCGGTGGCGGGGGCTTTGGTGATCGTTGGCTTCAGTTATGCACTGGGCAGTTTTGATTACCTGGGCCTGGGGGTGGTAAACCCGGATGAACATAATAGTATTGTGAGCGCTTTTGCGCCCGGCGGGGTAGATACCTGGAGCTGGCTGTGGAAATTGCTGTTTACGGCTATTACATTAAGCGCGGGTTTTAAGGGTGGGGAAGTAACCCCCTTGTTCTTTATTGGCGCGGCCCTGGGAAACACGATTGCGGCATTGAGCGGCGCCCCGGCCGATCTTTTTGCGGGGCTCGGTTTTATAGCCGTGTTTGCGGCGGCTACTAATACCCCTATTGCCTGTATGGTAATGGGGGTAGAGCTGTTTGGCAGCGAAAATATTCTCTATTTTGCGGTAGCTTGCTTTACCGCGTATTATTTTAGCGGGCATTCCGGTATTTATAAGGCGCAACGGGTGGCGGTTCCGAAAGTTCACCGGACAGGAACGTGGGAGGAATAAACCTGTGGAAGAATTGTTTAATGTTTAAAGTTCCAGGTTCGTTCCGTTTTTATGCTTGATATGACCGATCGCTACGGGAAACTTATCTGTTGATACCCTGAAGGCAGCGATGATCCGATAGGTCGCTTTGCCTATTTTGAAAATGTGCCCGCCCAATAGGAACCGTGAGGATTCACATTCCCAAGTCTTCAAATTATTCCTTTAGCATCCAGCCATTATTTAACAATACTTCTTTTTTTGAAAGGTACCAGGATCGACCTTTGTCATTATTCCCCTGGAAGAACAGGTAATACCGCTGGTTTTTTGCTTTAAATATATCCGGATGTCCCGACTCGCTTTCGTTCCAGCTGCCGGGTTGGCCGTTGGGCAAAAAAGGCCGGGCCGATAAACGCTGCCAGCGGATACCATCAGTACTCCGCGCGAGGCCAACCTGTTGCGGCTCGTTATTATAGGCTCCGGCATAAAACATATAGAGGTATTTGCCTTTTTGTATGCAAGCGGCGGCTTCAATACAGTTTTTTTCCCAGGGAAGTTCGGGCTTCAATATTGCGCTATCGGTAAGCTGGGTCCATTCTTCGCGGTTAAAACTGGTATTCAGGCTGGCTGTGGCTGCAACACCCTGCATCTGTACCCGGTAGTCCGGGTCGCGTGTGGCAAAGTACAGAAAGTACCGGTTCTTAAAAGCCACCACCTCTGCGTCAATTGCCCTGCCACAGGTCCAGCTGCCTGTGGGCCGGAAGATGGGATTGGTGCTGTTCCGCGTAAAGTGAATACCGTCCGTGGATATGGCATGGCAGATGGCATCATTTTTTCCATTGCCATAGGTTTGGTAAAACAGGTTTACCCTGCCGTCTTTTACAAGAGCGCCGGGAGCACAAAGCCCGTTCTTTTCATAGTCGGCGCCGGGCTTAATAGTGCCAGCCTTTTTCCAGTTAGTAAGGTCCTGGCTCTCTGCGATGCCGATGCTCCAATTTTTGTTATCAGAGCCGGGTACCGAATAGTACATCAGGTATCTTCCTTTAAAATAGATCACCTTGGGGTCTTTGGCAACCGGCTTTGCGATCACCCCTGAATCGCTGTAATACATCTGCGGCCGCTGTTGTGCCATAACAACCGCACCCGCAAAAACAAAACAGGTAATAAGAAATCCTCTTTTAAAATGGTTCATACTGCAAACGTTTTTTGGAAGCGGTACAAGATAGGAAGAAAATGATGTTTTTTGGTATCTGCTGTTTTGCCGTTGATAATAGACGGGTATCTATTTTATCAAAATGGCTGTTCTCTTAAATGAGGCTTTCAAAAGTCGCTTTACAGCATGATGCCGTTCCGAAGATGTCATCCCGGGCCTGACCCGGGATCTATTCTTGTTTCAACATCTATTGACGAACAATCATCTTTAGATGCCGAAACAAGCTCAGCATGGACTACTGCAACTCCTATGTCATTTGTCCGATGCTTCCGGGTTAAAGGTTCTGCTGAGCGCTAAAATCTAAATCCCCGGAATCTGAATACCCAATGCCATTTCTGATTTCTGACAAACTCACTAAGATACGAAGAGCGCGTTAATGGTTGAACTTCAAATCTCAAACTACTGGTGTCCGGGGAAAAAAGTAAGTGTAAATAAAAGAAGGAGGCTTTTGGGCCTCCTTTTAAGTAGATTTAGGTTACCACACACAAAATCTACGTAT